>CP064971.1:1300686-1951030 GCA_016699325.1 Methanolinea sp.
ATACAGGATTCCCGGCGATCCTGATGTCTGGTATACCTACCGTCAGATTGAGGTGATGACATCCGATTTTCCCCTCTATTCGTGGTTTGATCCCATGACCGCCTATCCGACCGGAAAACATGTCGATTGGGGACCAATGTTTCCATTTCTTGCATCAGTCCTGTATCTCATCACAGGGGTGTCAGACCGATGTGATCTGATCTTCACCTCTTCGCTGACTACGATCCTGATCGGTTTGGTGATGATACCCGTTGTTTTCTGCATCTCCCGGATACTATCCAGCTGGAAAGCAGGAATCATTGCAGCGATTTTTATCACGGTTATCTCTGGCCAGTATTATTATGCATCATCGTTTGGGGTTGCCGATCACCATATTGCCGAGATCCTCTTTACTTCCCTATTCTGCCTGTTTCTCTTGTATGCAATCAAAGGACGAGGGACATCCAGGTTTGATTTCCACGATCCGGGAACATATGTTCCTGTGATCATACCATCAATCCTTGCCGGTCTTTCACTGGCTGCCGGTCTCCTTGTTGTTCCGACCATATTGATATTTGCTGGTATCCTGATCGTCTTTTCATTCATCCTGTTTATTTTGGACACCGTCAGGGGAAGATCGTCTGAGCATCTTATGCTGATCAACGGCATCGTCATGCTCTGTTTACTTGCGTCCCTGGCTCTTACGGGAATTCCGTCTCCAAAATATTCTCTCTCCACCTATTCAATGGCGCAGGTGCACGTGTTCCTCATATTGCTGGCAGGAACCATTCTCCTCTACCTCTATTCCCTGGTATCCGAAAAAAAGCCCATCCGGTTTCTCGGACTTGTAATACTCTCCGTAATCATAGGGTTTGCTGGTGCTGTTGCCGTAGAAAGTGATGTCGTTCCGATGGCCTCCTCCGCGGTGGGTTTATTCCTTGGAAGCACCAGTGAACAGTTCTCAATTATCGAGCTGGAACCATGGTCTCTTGCAGACGCATGGAAAGATTTTAATATCGGTATCATTCTGGCACTGGCCGGTTTCGTCATCTTCATTCGTGCCGCCTGGAAGAGGAAATCCGAGATCCATCTTTTCGCCCTTGTCTGGGGAGCAGTGGTTAGCCTCCTCATGTTCCAATATATGCGGTTCTCATATTATGGTGCGGTGGTAGTTCTCGTTTTCTCCGCCTGCGCTCTTGATGCTGCCCTTGCTTGGAACAATCTCCCCTCGCCCGGAAGGAAAGCAAAATCGGTCGGGAGCAGAAACAAAGATGAAAAATCAAGCATAGCACCAACCGGGGGATGGATCAATTACCTCTCAGGGCAAGGAAGGGGGATATCAATCGTAGTGGTGTGCATCATCGTGTTCTGCGGAATGTCTCTTATCAGTGATTATTCTCTTGCTACGGATTACACCCAGAAAATGCAGATCCCCTCCCCGTGGGTTGATACGCTTGGATGGATCGAACAGGCCACACCGGATCCCGGAGTTCCATATCTTGGTCCCTATTCTGCCGATGGATGGAAATATCCTCCAGAGGCGTATGGAATCCTGTCATCGTGGGATTGTGGGCACTGGATAACGTTCCTGGGTAAACGGATCCCGGTCACCAACCCGTTCCAGGACAATACCCCGGTCGCATATGCATTTTTCTTTGCAGAATATGAAAGTATAGCCAGCGAGATTGCAGAAAACACAGGTATCCGCTATATTATTATTGACAGAAAGATGGTTGATACAAAATTCCAGCCCACCATCCCTCTATATAATAAATCCCTCACAAAACATTACTATTTTGAGAATTACCTGCTACCCGATCCCAATGGGACATCAGAACTACTTCCGGTTACCCTGATCAGTCAACCCTACTATCGAACCATGCTATCGCGGCTGTATAATTCAGATGGATCTTTGGCCAATCCTGCCAAGGTTCTCTATATCGAGTATTCTCCAGCTTCAGCCAGGCAGGCGGTCCCTGTCATTTTTGTCCTTGAACAGATGGATTCTGGTAAAGCATACGAACAAGTCCTTCAATTCAATGCCGTACCTACCGAAGGTAGAGAGGCTGCCCTTCACAGTGTACAGCTATCCTCTCCAGTCGAGAAGGTGAGTGCTCTCCGGCATTTCCGCCTGGTATACGAAGGCTTTAACCGGGATGAGGGAGCAGCTCCGGATTTTTCCAATACAGTAAAGGTATTTGAATATGTGAAAGGAGCACAGCTGAAGGGAGAAGGAATCATCGAAGCAACCGTGGAGACAAATATCGGGAGGGTATTTACCTACCGGCAGGAAAGTGAGAATGGTTCATTCATTCTTCCCTATTCAACGATTGATGGGGAGTATCCGGTCCATACGCGGGGACCATACCGGATTGTGGGATCGGGGAGGACTATCGATATCAGTGAGGTGGATGTTGTTGAAGGAAACAGTATTGGCTTATAACCCGAGATGTGGTAATTTAGATCCTCGGATGTTGACAGCATTGATATATCAGCCATTTTATCAAACTTTCGCGTTCAATTCAGTGACGCATGTATGCTTTCGATAAAAGTTATTGCCAAACCATCCGGACGTTTTGTAACATATTTAAATATTTAGAACTCAACAGTTTTCTCATGGCCAGAGTGTTAGCCCGCAGCCTTTCCAAGAAGAAGATCGTTACTAACGAGGGGAAGATGATTGGGACCCTCCGAAACCTCGTTGTCGATTTTGATACCGGTCAGGTGGTTGATCTCATCATTTATCCCGACCCGTCGTTTGACACCACCGGTTACCGGATGGAAGGCGACCGCCTGTTCATCACCTTTGAGGCGGTCAAGGATATCAAGGACTATATTATCGTCGACCGTTATCTCTCAAGAAAATAGGGTTTATACCGGGTGAGGGCCTCGATAAATCCTTCGCCATATTTATTCTCCGAGACCCATGTGGCGGCTGCGGCTAACACCTCCGGGGCATTCCCGACAGCCACTCCAATCCCTGCATTTTTGATAAGTTCGATATCGTTTTCGGCGTCACCAACCGCCAGAAAATCAGCAGGGCTGAGCCCGAGATCACGCGTAAGCGAAAGAAACGCACGGCCTTTACTGATACCACGGGCCTGGATATGGATTGCAAAACCGGTATCAATGACTTCCACCGGGAAACCCTGCACGATCTCCCGTACCTCACCGGGATGGACTGTCCGGGCGAAAGCACAGTCGGCAAACCGGTAGGTAGGGCTGTACATATCGAGGTTGATGTCTTTTTTCTGGTAGAACGTGATAACGGTTTCAAGCGCCTCTCTGACCACGGATTGGTCACCGAGAATGCAAAGGTCTCCGGTGTATCCAGCACGGTAGACCCCACCGTTCTCTGCGATGAAGCTTCCCTGGGTCCCGATCATTCTCGAAATTGCATCCATAAAGCAGGGTGTATTGCCGCTGGCAAGCACCACTTCTACACCGTAATCACACAACTCCCGCAAAGCAGAGATGGCACCGGTATGGATCCTCCGGTGCCGGTCGGTTATTGTTCCATCGATATCGGTTACGATCCCCTTCAGCACGATCTGAGTCCTGCCTCCTCTACCATGAACGGCGCCTCGCCCTCGGGGAGGTTCGGGCTGTCCACCAGGCGTGCGATCCGTTTCCCACCCTTGCTCTTCCGCAGGTAGATACGGAACGTTGCGGTATGACCGACGATGTTTCCACCGATGGGCTTGGTTGGGTCTCCGAAAAATACCGCTGGATTGGAGAGTACCTGGTTGGTGACCAGGCCGACCGCGTTATTCTCATCGCACAGGCTTGAAGAGATCATGCAGATGGCGGTTCAGCTTCTGCTGCCGTGTGGCAAGCGTCCCCCTCCCGGCATACTCGGCACGGAAGTGCGATGTGAGTGAGTCGATGATGAAGAGCTTGATAGGCTTGTCGGTGGTCCGCAGCTCCGCGGCCCGTTCCCGCGCAGTCTCAACCATCAGCATCTGGTGATCGGAAGTGTGTGCCCTGGCCACGTGGATGTTTGCAAGGTAGTCCTGTGGGTCGGCATCGATCCCGAGACCGAGTACCATCTGCTCGATACGCTCAGGCCGGAAGGTGTTCTCGGTATCGATATAGATAGCGCTCCCGTTGAGTCCTCCTTCCTCTTCGGGGAGTTGGACGTTGACCGCCATCTGGTGGACGATCTGGCTCTTCCCCGAGCCAAATTCTCCGTAGAGTTCAGTGATGGCCTGGGTCTCCATCCCCCCACCCAGAAGCTCATCGAGCTCGGGGACGAGGGTCTTGAGCTTCCGGACCTCCTTTCGCTGCTCGAACACGTCCTTCCCTGTCCGAAAGCCGCCTATATTCACCAGTTCGCGGGCGGACTTGATCATCTTCTTTGCAACCGTTTCTCCGATCTCGACAGTCTCGGCCAGTTCGACGGGAGAGGCTGTAGCAATGCTCTCCACGGTAACGAACCCGGCTTCGCGGAGCTTCTCCGCGGTCGTTGGCCCGACTCCAGGGAGATCTTCAAGGTCCAGCGGTCCATTGGTCATCGTATAGTCACCTCTGACAGAGAGAGCATGGTGTTCCCTGTCATATATCTTGGCGGCCATGCAGCGTGAAAGTATTGTCTGCGGACATACCGGCAACCGTGCATATCCGATCCCGGACCGCTGCAGGATCCGGCTCCCGTTCTTCGACAACGACCGCAGTGATCCGATCACCCGAGCGGAACCCGCGGACCCGGACCTCATGCCCATGGGGGTGCTCTCCGGAAAGAAGGAACCTCTCACTTCCATCATCGATGAATGTGCCTTCCCGGGTAACAATGATGGTTCCATCCATCTCGAACTCCTGGCCTGCGGAAGGGGGCTGCACCCTGACAAATCCGCCTGCCCCGACATGCAGTTCGAGTCCGCCATCCCGGCCGGTCCTGCCGGATCCCTGGTAGATGGTGATGCGGTCACCAGCAACGATAGGGATGAGGGCCCGGTCACCCCAGAAGACCACCCTGAGATCGGTGGCCGATACGGTGATCACGAGGTTCCGGACATGGCCCGGCCGGCCATCCCGGGTGGTGAATGCCCGGGGCGGCTGGACGGATGCAACAACCCCCTCGATTGAGAACACCCCCCCCTCCCGGACATCACCCGGGATACTGAACCTGAAGGAATACGTACAGGACGCGGGGGAGATCGTACTTCGTTCATCGATGACATACTCAGTTCCCGTTGTCCGCTGCTTCAGCAACACTCCCCCAATTCTGATGCATACCCCTTCCTGCACGCCGGCCAGGAGGGCAGGGTCCCAGGACACGATCCTGGCCGTGCTGGTACCGTCATAAAAGCAGCCCTCGATTATCCCTCCGGTTGACCCGTCCCTGCGGACGATGGTACGAGGCTCGCCAAGGAGAAGAACAATCCCCTCAACATCGGTCCGCTCCGCAGGGCGATACTGGGGCTGGACTGCAGTCCCGCACGATATCTCGATGGGTGATTTCCGGAGGGCAAGCACCACGATATCCCCTGGACGCCCTCCTTGTTTTCCGATGATTTCAAGCACGTCACCGATCTCTATCTCTGCGACCGCGGCAGCCTTCTCATCCCAGAGGACCGCCCGTGCCTGACCGGTCTCATCGCCGACGATAATGTGAGCTACCCACCCCTTATCACCATCTTTACGGGTAAATTCCCGTGGAGGGGAGATGGTGATAACCTTGCCAAAAAATGACGAGAGGGTGGATCCGGTCGATAGGTCCCGGACCTTGACATGCTCTCTGCCGAGATCGTATACCACGACCATTGCAGCTGTGACCTCGTCAAGGAGGTCGCCGCATTCCTGCATCTTTTCTTCGACACGCCTCTCGAACTCTTCCCTGCTTACCAGGTCATCCACGAGCGCGTAGTGGAACTGCACTGCCAGTGGTCCCCTGCTAGCAACCCCGCTCCTGCCAGGGGGGGGTCTCCATGGTCCGGGTCAGGTCGCCGATATCCTCTCCCCTCCGCATGAGGGCGGCCGAGCGGCCTTTCAGGATGAGCTCCGGGCATCGTGGCCTGCTGTTATACTGGGAGGACATGGCAAACCCGTAGGCGCCGGCATCGAGCACAGCGACAAGATCTCCTGCGGCGAGTTTTGGGAGCAGCCGATCATGAGCAAGGATATCACCGGTCTCGCAGATAGGCCCGGCAATGGTGCAGATGGTCGTCCTTTCCTGTCCGGCCCTGTTTGCCGCAATCACTTCGTGCCAGGAATCGTACATAACCGGCCTCACGAGCAGGTTGAACCCTGCATCAACGTTAACAAAATTCCGGTGTGCCGGTTTGACCGAGTTGACTCCGGTAAGGAGGATGGTTGAGTCGGCTACAAGCGACCTGCCAGGCTCGATCCAGAGCTCCGGGCTTATTCCTGCCTCGCGGATGCCCTGCCTGAACAGCGGTACAACAGCACTGGCATAATCTGCAGGGCTGGGAGATCGCTCCCCCTCCCCGCGGTGGTAGGGGATGCCGAGCCCCCCGCCAAGGTTGACGAATTCCAGCCGGACCCCCAACGCGGTGATCTCCCCGACGATCACCATCATCACCTCGCAGGCACGTGCAAACGGTTCCACATCGAGGATCTGGGATCCGATATGGCAGTGGATCCCGACCGGGTCGATATGGGCGCAGGCAAGGGCTTCCATGTACGCGGAGGGGATGAGGTGATGGGCTATCCCGAACTTGCTTGTGGCAAGGCCGGTAGCTATCTTTGGGTGGGTGGGAACATCGATTGCAGGATTGACCCTGAACGCGATACGGGCTGTTTTCCCTGCTGCTGCGGCAACGGTTTCGAGTTGCCTGAGCTCGTCGAGAGAGTCCACCGAGACAGGGACTCCTCTCTCAACAGCCAGGGCGAGGTCGGACCGGCTCTTTGAGCTCCCGTTGAAGAGGAGGGTTCCCGGCTGCATTCCAGCAGCGAGTGCCAGGAGGAGTTCTCCGGACGAGAAGACATCGGCCCCGGCCCCGAGTGCCGCCAGGGTCCGGAGTACCGCGAGGTTGCCGTTTGCCTTGGCTGCATAGAGGATCCTCATCCGGGAATATTCTGCAGAAACCGCATCGCGGTACGCCGAGTAGCAGGCTTCAATCCGGTCCTGGTCGGTAACGAATAGCGGGGTGCCCCATTCCCGGGCAAGTTCCACGGTATCGTGCTCCCCGATCCAGAGATGATCGTCCCGGATGGCTAGGTGCGGTGGAAGGTTCATGGGGAAAGCCTCTCCAGCCGTTCAATCGCTTCCCGGATCCGCTCAGTTGACCGTGTAAGGGCGAACCGCACATAACCGTCACCGCCGTTCCCGAATCCGATACCAGGGGTGACCACGATCCCGGCCTCGTTCAGCAGCCTGGCGGCAAACTGCATGCAATCATCAACAGGCATCCAGACATAGAAGGTCGCTTTCGGCGGACTGACAATATACCCGAGCGACCGGAGCCCGGAAACCAGGGCATCCCGCCGTTCTTCATAGATCCGACAGGCCTCCCGGACACAGTCCTGCGGGCCGGAGAGCGCTGCAATAGCAGCGTGCTGGACGGCATCAAACACACCGGAATCCACATTGGTCTTGACCCTGGAGAGACCGGCGACAATCTCGGCATTCCCGCAGGCCATCCCGATCCGCCACCCGGTCATGTTGTAAGTCTTGGAAAGGGAGTGCATCTCCACAGACACTTCCATGGCTCCACGGGTCGAAAGGAATGACGGTGCCTGGTAGCCATCGTAGGCGATCTCGGAATATGCGTTGTCGTGGATGATGATCAGGTCTTTGTCCAGGGCAAAATCGACCGCCTCCTCAAAAAAGCCCGGGAGGGTGATTGCCGAAGTGGGGTTGTTCGGGTAGTTGAGGAATACCAGCCGGGCCTTCCTTACAATATCCCCCGGGACCGCAGAGAAGTCAGGGAGGAAATTCCGTTCCGGTAAAAGGCGCATCTCATGGATCTTTCCTTCAGCAAACAGGGTCGAGGTCCGGTACACCGGGTATCCTGGGCTTGGGGCAAGGACATAGTCTCCGGGATTGATGAATGCCTCGGGAATGTGGGCGATGCCGTCCTTTGAGCCCATCAGGGCCAGGACTTCTTTCTTCGGGTCAAGCTTCACGCCGAACCGTGCGGCATACCAGCCGGAGACGGCGACCCGGTATCGCTCCAACCCGGCATACGATGGATAGTGGTGATTACGGGGATCCTGTGCCGCCTGGCACAGGGCATCAACGATGTGTGGGGGGGTGGGGAGATCAGGGTCCCCGACACCGAAGTCGATCACGTCAACGCCCCGGGCTATCTGTGCGGCTTTGAGTTCATCGATTCGCGCAAAGAGGTAGGGGGGGAGCTCCCCCATCCGTTTCGCGTACATGCGGGTACGTATTCTTTTCCGGCACACATTAAGGTGACCTGCCGTAAAACCCCGGGACCGAAGGAATAAAATCTCCGGCCTCACAATGGTGGAATGGAAACGGTATGGGGAGTATGCAGCAGGAACCGGTCGTTATCCTTGTCACCGCCGGGAGAGAGGAAGCTGCAGCCATCGCACGGACCCTTGTCTCGGAAGGCTGCGCAGCCTGCGTGAACATCATTGATGTCACTTCATTCTACAGGTGGAAAGGGGAGCTGTGCGAGGATCCTGAGCAGCTTCTCATCATCAAGACCACCCGGGACCAGAGTGATGCGACGATAAGCCGGGTACGCGAGCTTCATTCCTACGATCTTCCGGAGATGATCCTGCTGCCGGTGGTTGGGGGTTACCTTCCCTATCTCCAATGGTTCTGCGATGAGGTTCGGCGATGAGAACAGTGCGGCATACCGGTTTCCAGGTCAGGGGCGAACAGGTTGCCGGGATTGACGATACCATCGTGCGGGAAGAACACTTCATCTTCGTGTTGAACGGGACCCGGCTTCTGGACATGGTGGCAAGCGGTGAACACCTGCGCGAGCTTGGGGCAGGGTTCGTCCTCTGCCAGGGGCTCTCGCGATCGGTCGATGCCGTAACGGTCGAGGGAAATGAGATCCGGGTATCCGCTCCGCTTGAGGTGTCCTGTGAGCGGGAGATCGAGACAACCGGGACCGTGGGATTCATCTGCCGGCCTCCAGAACCGGTCCTGTCCCCCTGTTGTATTACCATCCCCGAGGTCTTTTCCATCACCCGGGAGATCGTGACCGACCTCTGGCGAAGGACAGGAGGTGTCCACTGCTCGGTCCTGGCCCGCGGCGGCGAGATCCTTTTCCGGGCGAGTGATGTCGGCAGGCATAACACCGTCGACAAAGTAATCGGCTACGGCGTGCTGAACGGGATCGATCTCTCTGAATGCGTTATCGGCTGCACCGGGAGGCAGCCCCGGGACATGGTGATCAAGTATGCCAATGCCGGGGTCCCGATCGTTATCTCCCGGGCGGCGTCAACCGACCGAGGTATTGCGACCGCCGATGAGCTCGGGATCACCCTGATCTGTTTCTCCCGGGAGGAACGGTTTACGGTCTACACCCATCCCTGGAGGGTCCGTGGAGTCGCCACCGATAGCCCGTAAGAGCAAAACACCTTCGGAAAAACACTTGAAGGCCGATGTCCAATAGAATACCGGTATGAGCATAGAGAACGTGGCGGGAGGAAAGCAGGCCGTCCTTGTCCTCGGTTGTCCGCAGGTACCGGTGCAGACAAGTATCTCCCTCTACCTTGCAGCCAGCCTCCGGAAAAAAGGGATTGTCCCAATTATTGCCGGGAACCGAGCCGCACGGCTTAATGCAGAGGTATCCGACCCTGACCGCCGCTATACCGGGGCTTATATCGACCTGGACCGGTTCATTGAAGACCTTGCTGACGGTAAGAGCCGGTTTGACTACTATTTTATCTTTATTCATAACGATGCGGGGATCAGCTATGCGGCAACAGTACAATCCTTGACCGGCGCCATGGTTGTCGGGCTAATCTACGGAGAACATTTCCAGGAAATGGCGGATGCCATCGAATTCCCCTGCGAAAAGATCGCGGCACATGCGGTGCATAACCCAATGCCGCTGAAGAAAAAGATAGACGAGGTGCTCCCATGGGTTGTCTCGAATCTCTGAAATACGAAGTCATCCTGCAGGGCGCCAGCTTCAAGGAGTGCAGGGAATATGTCAGGACCCGCTGCAAGGAACACTATGATGTTGATCCCGGCTTCCGCATCTTTGGAAAAGCGGTAATCGGTGTTCCTCCCATCTCGATCGGCCTTGACGGGGACACAATCACATTCCCCTATACCAAGCCATGTTACGGGACCTTTCTTGTGCAGGTACGAGATCCCGGTGAGGCAGACCTGATCAGGCGCACCGCTCCTGCTAAGAAAAAATAAACCATTAATTTACTTTTTTTTCTGAAATATCCCGATTTCCCGGAATATATATCAGCTTTCCCGGACACCAGAGGATCAGGAGGAGGTTATGGCTGACCTGTCGGTTCTCACAGGGGGCAGGGCCGGGGATGGCATCAACAGTGCCGGGCTGCTCGTCTCTCATCTTCTCAACCGGATGGGATATTTCTCGTACATGTATTTCGATTACCCGTCACTTATCAAGGGAGGGCACAACTTTACCATCACGCGGGCGGCCGATATGCCGATCGGTGCATGCCGGGAACGGATCGATATTGTGCTTGCCCTGAACCAGGACACCATCAATTTCCATCGTGATCTCATGCATGACGAAACAGTGGTGGTATTCGATAGTGGAAGAGCGACCGCGGACGGGCAGGGCGTTCCGGTGCAGGACATCCTCCGCGAGGAGCAGGCTCCCGCAGTAATGGGAAATTCATGCATGATTGGGGCATTTTCCGGTGTTACCGGTATACCGTTCACCGTGGTGGAGGAGGTGTTTTCGCGACAGATCCCGCGGGGGCTTGACAAAAATATCGCGGTTGCCCGGAGAGGATACGATACGGTGAAACAGGTGCATACCATAGAGCCGGGGGCTGGAGAGCCCCTCCCCCTTGTCTCGGGGAACGAAGCGATCGGCCTCGGTCTCCTGCACGGAGGCCTCGATGCATTTGTTGCCTACCCGATGACACCGACCTCAAACCTCCTCCACTTCCTGGCAGGGATGGCAGGAGAGCATCACCTGACCGTGGTACATCCGGAGAACGAGATAGCGGTCATCCTGATGGCCCATGGTCTAGCCTATGCTGGAAAAAAAGCAGCGGTCGGGACTTCCGGCGGAGGGTTTTGCCTGATGACCGAGAGCTTCTCCATGGCCGGGACAAACGAGGTACCGGTTGTGGTGGTCATGGGGCAGCGGACCGGCCCGAGCACCGGGCTTCCCACCTACACCGGTCAGACCGATCTTCATTTCATGCTCCATGCAGGCCAGGGAGAGTTCCCCCGGCTGGTGGTAGCTCCCGGTGATATTAACCAGGCTTGTGTCTGGTCAGCCCGGGCGCTCTCTCTTGCCTGGACATGCCAGGTCCCGGCCATTATCCTGACAGACAAGACGCTCTGCGAAGGGACAGCCCCTCTCCTGGATGGGGCATTTCCACCCCTCCCTGCCGAAGAAGATCCGGATGTTCCTGCCGGAAGCCCCTATCGCCGCTATTCCTTTACCGGAAACGGGATCTCCCCGATGCTTCATCCCCCGGTCCCCGGCTCCATGGTTAAGGTAAACAGCTACGTTCACGATGAAGCAGGAATAACCACCGAGCGGGCCGATCTCACCGCCAGGATGACCGAGAAGCGGCTTTTAAAGGAAGAGACTCTTCGTGCCCGGACCGCAACCCTATCGCCCGTGGAAGTATTCGGCGGCGATCGTAATCCTGTCACCCTCCTGTGCTGGGGCTCCACGCTATCTGGCTGTCGTGAAGTTGCCGGAACCCTGGGCTTCCGTGTTGTCCAACCGGTAGTGCTCTCCCCCTTTCCCGGCGAGCAGCTGAGGGAATCCCTTTCCGGATCAGAGCGAATCATCGCGGTTGAGGAGAATGCGCTCGGCCAGCTGGTAATGCTCTGCGCCCGGAACGGGATTGGAGTTGACGCGACCGTCCTGAAGTATGATGGCCGGCCATTTGCCATAGAAGAGCTGGAGCGCAGGCTTTCGGAGGTGACCTGATAATGAACCAGACGCTGATAACCGATGCACAGAACACCTGGTGCCCGGGGTGCGGCAACTTCACCATCCAGTTTGCCCTCCGCAACGCCATCCAGGGCCTCGTGGACGATGGTGTCCCGCTCGAGACCATCGTGCTCGTGACCGGGATCGGGTGTCATGCCAAGATGGCCGATTACCTGAACATCAACAGCTTCTACTCCATACATGGGCGGACCATCCCTGTCGCTACCGGAATCAAACTTGCCAACCCCGAGCTCACCGTTCTCTGCTGTGCCGGGGACGGCGACGCCTATGCCGAAGGACTGGATCACCTCGTTTTTGCCGCAAAGCGGAATTCCCATATAACCGTCATCGTCCATAACAACCGCGTATACGGACTGACCACAGGCCAGTATACTCCCACCTCGCCGCTCGGTTTCAAGGGGCGTTCCACTCCGGGAGGGACCGTGGAACTTCCCTTCAACCCTTTATCGCTGATGCTGATCAGCGGGGCAGGCTTCATCGCACGAGGTACCAGCAGGAGGATGAAGGAACTGGAGGGCCTCATCTCTCAGGGGTTGCGGCACCGGGGATTCGCATTTATCGATGTGCTCCAGGTCTGTGCAAGCTACTTCAACGCAAGCGAGCTCTACGACCGGCAGGGGTATGCTCTTTCCGGTCACGATCCGACGGATTTTGAAGCTGCATGCCACAAGGCGCAGGAATGGGACTACAACAGGGACGCCCCGATTCCATTCGGCCTCTTCTTCAGGCAGGAAAAACCAGTCTTTGAAGAGCAGTATCCCCATCAAGGCCTGACCCGGACGGACCGTGAGAAGGCAATCCGGGCCATCCTTGACAAGAAGAGGTGAGCATGGAGAGTTGGTGTCGTCCCGGCTCCTGACATGTATACCAAAGCCCGGACCATGGCCTGGATGATGGACGCGTATTCCCGGATCGCCGAGAAGACGATATTTGAATGCCAATTTCGAACACCGGGACGAGGAAGAGGTCTTTTACCGGCTCAAAAAGAGGGTGACAGACTTTTACCAATCGGTGCAGGGACTCTCATCCTGGGGCCAAGTTCCGGTGCGCCAGGCGGACTTTTCAATCACTGTTAGCCGGTTGACCCAGGTGATGCACCACCGGGGGTCTGGTGCGGCATGGGGCCGGATCCCCTCTGTTCCGCCCGGGTAATGGCGGAAAAAGAAACTTCATTGAGAGATTTTACATACAATACGATGTATAAGAGGATACTATGACGGCACCGCCAGTGTCTGCTGACATCTTCGCATGGGTGGTACTCCCTTCCATGATCTTTTTTTTCCGAATCTGCGATGTTAGCCTTGGGACATTGCGGGTCATCTTTATCGCGCGGGGCTTCAAATACATCGCCCCCGTTATTGGCTTTTTCGAAGTGATCATCTGGCTGGTCGCCATCGGCCAGGTGATGTCCAATATCAGCAATATCGCCTCCTACATTGCCTACGGTGGAGGATTTGCCGCAGGGACGTTCATAGGCATGAAGGTCGAGGAGCGCCTTCGCCTGGGGACCGTAATAGTCCGGGTGATATCCCCAGAGGATGTCACCCCGCTGGTCGCTTACCTGCGTCAGCGGAGCTTCGGGGTCACGATCGCAGACGGAGAGGGATCGAAGGGAAAGGTAAAGATTATTCTCTCGGTGATAAAGCGCCAGGATCTCGAAGAAGTTGTCACTGGCGTGAGACATTATCTCCCGAAAGCATTTTACTCCGTTGAAGATGTTAAGTCAGTCGCTGAAGGGATCTTCCCGGAGCAACGATCGGCTCTCCTCCTTTTTGGTTACCGCGATCCTTTCGGTTACTTCAGGAAGGGTAAATAGAACAGCGGGGATTCCAAGCTACCCTGTCACGCGGGAGTTATCGGAGATTTTTCCCCCGAACGGGAAGGCCGGTAAGTCCTCATCCTCGTTGCCGGAGATCCGGAAATCATCGATGAGCTCTTCGTAGTCATCGAACCAGAATGCTGATGGATTGCTCCGGAAAACCATGAATCGTCCCGCATCCGGGGGGTATGCCGCCTGGTGATACTTGAAGTAGACGGCGTCGGACGATTTACCGACAACCTCGATCTTGCCGGATGCATGCGACATCACAAAGCGGGCACGCTTGGCCAACCCCGAACAGCCGATCTTTGCCCGTTCGAATATTTCGTATGCTTTTTCGAGTGGCAGCTCGAAATGCCGGTTTCCAAGTGTCGGCCGGCATTGGAAAACGTAGTATGGCGGGACGCCGATGAATGAAAGCTTGCGGAAAAGTTCGGTGAGGACTTTCGGATCGCTGTTAATCCCCCGGATGAGTGGGGTCTGGTTGACGATGATAGCCCCGGCGTCACGGAGGCGGTCAAGTGCTTCGATTGCCTGGGAGGTGAGTTCCCGGGGATGGTTGAAGTGGGCCATGATGTAGATTCGTTTCTCCTTTGTGGAATATGTCCGTACCATATCAAGGAGAGGAGGGTCATTCAGGATCCGGAACGGGTTGAATGCGACCATCTTGCTCCCGATTCTGATTATTTTCACGTGTTTTATCGACCGGAGACGTCCAATGAGCGACGAAAGCCGGCTTGTTGCAAGGATAAGCGGGTCCCCTCCGGTGAGCAGGATATTGGTGATTTCGGGATGCTTCCTGACATACTCGATTCCCTGGGAATAATCGCGGACAGTTTCATCGGCCCTGTTCATAAATAGTCGTTTCCTGAAGCAGAACCGGCAGAACGAGCCGCACGCATCAACAACGAGGAAAAGGGCGGTCTGCGGGTATTTGTGTTGTACTCCCGGCGCGACGGTATAGGTCTTTTCCGATGAAGCATCAAGGGCTCCCCACTCTTCCAGCTCCCTGGTATCCGGGATCACGATCTTTCTGATAGGATCCTCAGGTTCGTCCCAATCGATCAGGGATGCATAGTATTCATTCGTTCTGAAGGCAAATTTCCGGGTAACCTCTTCAAGGCGGATACGTTCTTTGAGCGCAAGCCGTTTGAGCTGATCAAGACTGATAAGATACTTTGGATTCTTCATGGCTGGCTCCTCTGTGAAAGGTGCTCCTGGTTCCTGTCCGGCCAGAGTTTGGATTGTCGAAGAAGCTGTCCTTGTCCCTTGATGGCCGTTGTGGAACCCGGAAGATTTGGTTTTTAATTGAAATCAAAATAATTAAAACTTATTGTTAGCGGTAAAAATTTCTTTGATAGTCAGACTCATCCCATAAAATGACAGCGCGGAACTGAAAAACGCCATTGTATGGAGAACCCTGAGAGGACCGGGCCGCAATGGTTGAGCCGTTTCTTTTCTACCGCAAGTGCTCCGGGTAGGATTCCACCTCGCCGTAACCTGACGGATGGCACCGGCTCGCAGTCGCCCTTGGAAGGATTTTTACGGATTCAGGGGGCTGAAATCTGGATTCCTCATGCCAACATGGAAAAAGGGTATGCCTGAGAGACTGTTTTCAGGAGGGGGTTATTCTCTATCTTCTATCAATAGGATAACACTCCCGGCTGTACCGGCGAAGCCTATGGTTTCTCGGATGCGGTGACGAATTCTCCGTACCTGGAGCAGAGTTCCTCAGTGCGAGCGTGGATACTGTGGACAACAATAGAAAATTTGACGATGACCTGGGATACCAGGTTCAGGATCCAATCCGAAACATGATGTACTAAGTTCTCACGGCGCATGGAAAAGAGGGCACTTTGATTATGACTGGAACCCAGGCGAAGCACTTTTCTCTTCGGTTCAAAGGGAATTACCGCCGTTGACTGGAAAAGATTCATCTTTACCGGCAGGTCGAAGTAGCTCGCAGGCGATTGGGAGAGCTGGCAGGATGAGATCAGACCAGCAGGGTGCCGTCAGGGATCCTCCTTACCAGGTCTTCACCTTCAGCTGACGGGTCGTTCACCCTGCCGGAGACCCGGTAAGCTTCAAGCAACTCTGCGGGATAGGGTTTGAGGAGTTCCCGGAGTGTTCCGGCAGGGATTCGGCCGGGTTCAAGCCACCGGCTCTCATCCTCTTCCCGAAGCAGCGCAGGCATCCGATCATGGTAACAGGAGACAAGACTGTTTGGCTCTGTGGTGATAATCGTGAAGGTCCGAAGCGTCCTTCCATCGTGGGCCTTCCAGATGTCGTACAGTCCGGCAATCGCCATGAGTCGGTTGTCCTTCCGGTGGATGTAATAGGGATACGCCGTTTTTCCGGCCTTTTTCCACTCATAGAACCCGTTTACCGGGACCAGGCAGCGGGTATACTTCAATGGATCCCGGAACGATGGCCGCTCTGCCAGGCTCTCGCACCGGGCATTGATGGAGCGTCGGACAACGGCCGGTTCACGCGCCCAGTGGGGGACAAGACCCCAGACCATTTCCGCCATGAGCCGCCCGCCCTCCTCCTCAAAAAAAATGACCGGGACCGATTGTGAGGGAGCGATGTTGTAACGGGGCTCAATCTGGACCTCTGTTCCAGCAACCCCGAACCGCTCCGGGAGCCCGATGGTCACAGTGATGGTGAAGCGTCCGCACGTAGGTATCACCCGACCTGGCCATGCCCGGTGTCATAAAGGGGAAGGCCCAGGATACCGGCAAGGTCCCGGAAGTCATCGATAGCATAGTGGGCACCGCCATCCTGCCCGGTGCGGGGGAACCGGTCGCCATACCGGGCATAGACCGTGGTCATCCCGAGTATCACCCCCGGGGCGATGTCCCGGACCGGACTGTCACCGATGAGAACAGTCTCCCGTGCAGTTGCCCTCAACTGCAGGAGCGCGGAGAGAAATGGGAGCGTGCTTGGTTTATGGGCACGGGTAACTTCGTAGGTCACGACCGGATCGAAAAATTCTGCAAGACCGGTATGACTCAGCCGGGCACACGTGTCCGGGAGATGAGCATCGGTCACAAGGGCCATCCGGAACCCGGCATCTGCAAGCAGCCGGAGCGTCTCCCTGACCCCGGGGTAGGGGGCGAGATCACGAAGCTTCTCTCTCTTATAAATTTCCGTGCAATGCTGGAAAACATCTTCGCTATAGCACCCGTGGTGGTCTAAAAAGTCCCTGATGTTTTCCGGGTCTTCGAAGCCTCCTGCCTTGCGGAGAAAGAAGGAAAAGAGTTCTCCGGCAGAACCCACCCTGCAGTGCTCCGAAACCCGGCCACAGGCCCGCATCTTCGCCCCCACCAGGTCAAAAAGGGTATTATCCATGTCAAAAATGAGCGACGAGATTCCATCCCCCGGCATATACGGCATGATCTCTTGCAGACAACATCATAGTTCTATTCCCCCCGGCAACAGGAACAAAGGTATTTCGCTCACGGAAACGCTATTGCCGATCGGGATTTACACATGATTCTGAAAAAGATTACTTCGGAAGGGCTCTCTCACAACTCCTACTTCATCAGTGCCGGGGGGCATGCTGCCGTTGTCGATCCAAGGCGCGATGTCGATGAGTACCTGGATCTCGCACGAAAAGAAGAAGCGCGGATCGAATATATCTTCGAGACCCACCGGAACGAGGACTACGTCATCGGCTCGCTCGAACTTGCCGCCCGGAGCGGTGCTTTGATCCTCCATGGGCACCAGATGGACTTTGCCTATGGCAAACCGGTGAAGGAGGGGGACTGTTTCCGCCTTGGTCCGATCGAACTGAAGGTACTCGAAACACCCGGACATACCATGGAAAGCATATCTGTGGTGCTGACCGACCACGATGTCTCCCAGCTCCCCTCCGGGGTCTTTACCGGCGATACGCTTTTTGCCGGAGATGCGGGGAGGACCGATTTCTTTGGCGAGAAGAAACGGCCCCAGGTATCAGCGATGCTCTACGATAGTATCACACAAAAACTCCTTCCGCTTGGCGACCAGACCGTCATCTTCCCTGCCCATGGAGCCGGCTCGATCTGCGGATCGGAGATCAGCGACCGCGAGTTCTCCACCATTGGCTATGAGAAGAAGGCCAACCCTCTCCTGGCACTTTCCCGCGAGGAGTTCATCAGGAGAAAGGTGACCGAGCACCACTACCTCCCTCCCTACTTCAGGATGATGGAGAAGTATAACCAGGAGGGCGCGCCCGTCGTCCACCATCTGCCTGACCCGAAGCCATTCGGGGTTGAGGAGCTTCGGGAAAGCCAGAGCAGTGCGCAGATCGTGGATATCCGGTCCCCGACATCCTTTGCCACAGGACACATCCCTGGATCCCTCTCAATCTGGAGAGAAGGTCTCCCGGAGTTCATGGGCTGGTTCCTGAATTATGGGGATCCAATAATCCTTGTTGATGATTTCAACTGCAATCTTGGAGAAATAACCAGGCACTTCATGCGGCTTGGCTACGATAACTTTGCAGGATACCTTGCCGGTGGATTTCCGGCATGGCTGAGTTCGGCTGCACCAATCGGAAAGATTGCTGCCTGGACAGTCCATGAACTGGCCAGAAGACGGGAGACATCTGACATCTTCCTTCTCGATGTGAGGGACATCAAAAACGTCAACCGCACCGGGATCATTCCGGGAGCGCACCATATTTATATCGGAGAGCTTCCCCAAAAGATATCCGAGGTGCCGGAAAGCGGCCAGGTTACCGTGTACTGCGATGTGGGGTTCAAAGGGTCGCTGGGAGCAAGCATCCTTGCCCGGAACGGGTACAAGGACATTGCCAATATCCTCGGTGGTATAACGGCTTGGAAGAGCGCAGGGTTGCCGGTCGCAAAGCCACCCTGAACCCTGTTTTTTTTTTCGAATGAAACCCCCATGAGACTGTCGGGGCACATCCCCCCTGATAAAAACCGCGGACACGGTTTTAATACCAGCCATCGATGGACATCGCGGCTGGACGGTTTGAGGTTTCATCCTGCCGTTCATCGCGGCTGACGGGTACACTCTCGTATCGATCCAGTTCTTAATCACCCCAATGGGTATCCTTGCACGGGATAAATGGAGAAAAAGCGGGTAATCGGTTACTCAGGCTCATGGATGGTCCCCGGCCTGGAAAAATCACCCATCTGCCTGACTTCGCCAGAAGAAGGATGAGAAGGTAGTGTTTATATAATTTCATGCAAAAAAACACAGCCTTCTCATTAGGTAATATAGCATTAATCGATAAAATTGATTCGGAGACCAACTTTTTCGCATCAGTTCTTGGCGGAGTTGGTGGTCGAAGCAAGTCATTCATACCATCCGTAAAAGCTCTCATCAGCAACAAACTCAATCAATCGGTATCGATCAATAAGATTCTGGACTTTACCCCGACGAACTTCTCAAGACACTGGGGTTTGAAGATACAATTTCAGACCGGAGTTTGTATCGGACTCTGGAACGACTGGGAGAAAGAAAGTCGATTGTTCTTGACCAGTTTCAACGCTGGATCTCCCAGCAGAGCCTCGTGGATCCAACCCAGTTCGTGGACTTCAGTTCGAGTTACTTTGAGGGGACAAAATGTCCGCTGGGGGAGTTAGGGTATTCCCGGGACAATCAGCCAGGGAAACTCCAGATCGCATTTGGGATCAGTGTCGGCCTCAATAACATACCGACGATGCTGACCATCCAGAAAGGAAATGTTCAGGATAAAAAGCATATGCAGATGCTGATCCGGTTATGCTCGAGCGTTCTTCCTGAAGGCAGTCTTCTGGTGTTTGACTGTGGAGGGAATACCCAGGATAACAAACGAAGGATCCGCGATCTGAAGTTCCATTATTTGACCCTGAAAGCAAAGAAGAAAGGACCATACCGGAACGAGATAACGATCTACCATGCCAGGAAAGAAAGCCAGGTTTCATTCGTTTCTGGCAACCGGGTCTATTCATGTGTCAAATATCGGGATGGCGAAGAAGTCCGGTACATATTTTTCTGTGACGACCTGGCCTGTGACCAGTTGACGAAGAAAGCAAGGAAACTTGAGAAAGACCTGGAGAAGGGGAAGGTTCTCACAAAGAAGGTTGAACGCGGAAAAGATCTCGGCCAGTATATCGCTCCTGAGGGTTGGATCATCGCCCGTGGTCATCTCCAGAAGATCATTGGCGATATCCCCAACCCCTATGTAACCGGTCTTGAAGGTTTCTTCGTGCTTGAATCAACCATCGATGATGATCCCGAAAACATCCTGAATGCCTACAAGAATCGTGACCGTGCAGAGAAGTTCATCCGGGACCTCAAAGAAGGAGCCGAGCTCCGGCCGATCCGGCACTGGTCCAAACACGCGGTGATCAGGTGCGTGTTGATCGTTTTCCTCACCAAAGTCCTGGTGAGTTTGACACAACTTTTCTGTAAAGATCCCGTCGTGAAAAATCTGAAAGTCCTCAAAAATTATCTCACGAATTTGACACTTACGATCATATACCCTACATTTCGCAGGTCGACCTCACAAAATAATATTTTCCGAACGCTGGCCCCATGACATCAAGAATTTGAATCACTTCCTCGTCCAGATTCACGATAAACCGCTGTATCTGCGAATTTAGGGTGACTGTGACTTCCGCCGGTCTCATGAACAGAGTAAAGATCCATTTCATGGTCGGGTTCTGGATTGGCTTTTTCGGCTGGTTTTTCACCGTTTTCCCTGTCTTTTTGAGTTGGGACCGGATATGCCACTCGGCTACTGCATAGACGAATAGGCAGAGCACCATAACCATGGAAAGCGCTTCAATCCTGGTCTCTTTCTTCAGGAAAACTTCGGCAACCCGGAAACTCTTATCCTTCAGAAACCGGAACCCCCGCTCAACCGATTGCTGCCCCTTATAATATTTCAGGATAGTGTCCGGATCCAGGTCAAGATCATTTGTTGCCAGGATGAACCGTCCGAGACGTGCTTTCTCCTGCTCGATCACATCCGGAACGATCTCAAGCGGTGAATCGACGAAGAAAACTGTCTCAACAGCCTCATCCTTGCCCGGGCGCCCTTTTCTTCCGTTCTTCTTTTTCGTCTTTGAGAATACTTGGACCCTATCAGCGGACAGGTAAGTGCGCATCAAACCACAACCGTGCAGCCATGCGTGCATCGGGCTCACAGGCAAATTCCTTGGCACAGAGCTTCTTCCATGATTTACGCGCTTTATCCAGCCGCTTGGCCAGGTTCCTCACATAGTTATTCTCACCTGCCATCCGCCTCTTCTCGGAATGTACCACGGTCCATTTCTGGTCAATTCCGGCGTAGGTAACGAGACGCTCATGAAACGAGTATCCTTCCTCCTTCCCCGGGACCATGGGAATATCGGCAAACAGCAGCGACTTGACTTCATCGATGGTAGCAGGGGGCGGTATAGAACGCACTGTCGGCGATATAGTAGGCCTAGTCTTCGAGATTCAGGTTCTGCTGTGCCTTACGAATGGTCTCAAGGAGGATCTTCTTGTCTGACTCATTGCCGGGGTAAGCTGAGGTGAACAGCGGGATGCCGTGATGGTTGGTTACCATCGCAAGGACGAACTGCTTGAGGTCCCAGCGGTGATCTTTATTGTGACCGTAGGTGATCTTGATGGTCCGGAAGTCGTCATCGTCATCGGTGTCATAGTCACCGTGAACACTGAAACTGGTTGTGTCAGCATGGAGGAGGTGGGTGCCAAACGAGAGTTTTCCATGACTGCCACTACGATATCATTGAACAGGTCGGTGCTTCCATACTCGTAGATACGGTCGAGTGTCCGGAGGAGAACATCGTCGTTCAGGTGGTCCGGGGTAACACCAGGGCCGAATAACTGTTCTGTCGAGAGGTTGGTGAAAAATCGCGAGAAGAAATAGAGCCGGCGTTCATTGAAGCCTAGACCGTTCAGGAGCATGGCCTTGACAATCGCTGAATGGGGGAGGATATGGTTCCGTGTCTTGGGCAGGGCGTCATCGATTACTGCTGATATTCCGAGTTCATCGATCATGCCGGCCACCAGACCGAGATGGGCAATCTGCTTAGAACTGAAATTCTTCGCCGTGAATTGAGATACAGGCTCCACAGAATATGTATTGCTGCGCTAAGATATAACCCTAAGTATTTTATTTCCAGAAATCGTGGGGCCACGTGCGAAAGGTGGGATATAACCCTAAGTATTTTATTTCCAGAAATCGTGGGGCCACGTGCGAAAGGTGGGATATACCCTTCTTTTGGGTATCCTGTCAAGATCATTTCCAACTTCTCCCCAGAAATACGCCCAATTCTTGGAGATTTTATCAAGAGATATGGTAGCCTGGAGGCGCCAAATCACTGGTAAATTGCTTCTGGCGAATTGGGTTAAGTCGTTTAAATTTGATGGAAGTACTGAAAAGTGGCGAAGTTAGGTTAAAAGCCATGGCTCTCTGGAAACCGCGTATCATGTGGCGATCAGGGAAGAACCCGGGAGAAAGCGTCACCACACAAAACCTCCCTCGTTTTTTACCTTGTATCCCTTCACCACAACCAGGTCCTCACCTTCGATCCGCATCCGTGCAACCACTTCCCTGCTGAAGCCCTCTTTTTCGATGAGAGCACAGGTTTCGGTAATCCCGGTCAGGGATGAGACCAGCACCAGGAACCGGCCACCTGGAGCCAGCACCCTCCCGGCATCCTGGATGAACCGGGCAATTACCACCTTCCCGTCAGGACCCCCATCGAGTGCAAACTCCATCCAGTCGTCTATTCGATCCTCGGGAGCGGTGGGGAGGTAGGGGGGGTTGAAGATGACGAGATTGAACTGCCCGCAAATTCCTGCAAAGAGATCGGCCCGGACCACTTCTATGCCGAGCGCATGGGCTGCCCGGACGGCAAACGGATTTATATCCGTGGCAATGACATCTGCGATCCGGGAGAGGTGGCAGGCGATATGCCCGCTGCCGCATCCAAGCTCGAGGACACGCTCACCCGGCCGGCACTCGGAAATGGCTGCCTCGAGGAGAAGGAGCGTATCCTCTTTCACAGGATACACCTGGGAGGTGGTCATGGAAAAGCCCCAGGCCGCATTCCTGGTTTCCGTCCGGTGGTGATTTGCTCAGGAGCGGCCATTCCTGTGGCGAGACATGGCTGTACCGGAGACCTTCAGGGAACAATTCATTCTGACACCACATTGGTGATGGTGGCGAAATCCTCCAGGAAGAGCGCCTCGGGACGGGAGGAAAGGATCTCTTCGGGGAGCCGCTCGAGCATCAGCGCCGCGACATCCGGGGCAAGCAGCCCCCGGGAATTCCGGAGACAGTTCCTGACCGTCTTTCTCCTGTGGGCAAACAGGGCACGGACCACATCCGCATAGCGTTTTTTATCGGATATGGGAAAGATCGGGCCACGGGGAATGAGCTTGACCACGGTAGACCGAACCTGGGGTTTGGGGGAGAAGTACTGGGGCGGGAGGTCGAAGCAGCGTTCCACGCAGCAGTAGGTCTGGACCATGATGGAGAGGCGGCCGCACTCCGGGGTCCCGGCCGGAGCGATCATGCGGCGGGCGAACTCGGCCTGGTACATCAGGACCGCCTCTTCAAACCCGATATCGAGCAGCCGGAAGGTTATCTTCGAAGACGCTGAGTACGGGAGGTTTGAGACCACCACCTGAAAAGGCGGGAGGGCGCAGCGGGCAGCATCGCCATGGGTGAGCGTCAGCCGTCCACCCTGTATCTCATCAGAAAAGATGAGTTCCAGCTCTTCGATGAGCGCAGAATCGATCTCCACGGCGTTAACGCTGCCACCCCTGTCGAGAAGCGCCCGCGTAAGCGCTCCCCTCCCCGGGCCGATCTCCAGCATCACCCGGTCTTCAGGCTTGATGATATCGGCAATCTTCCTGATGGCATGCTCATTGACCAGGAAATGCTGGTCCTTCGGGACAGTCATCGTGATGTGAAGACATGGTACTTGGTATTCGGATCTTCCAGCTCCTCGAGGATCCGGTTCACCACCATCTTGTTGGGGTGTGGAATCGATTTGATCCTCTGGCTGATTTCGGCAAATGAAGTAAACGGCTTCTTCTCCCGCTCAGCGAGAATCTCCCACATCAGCTTCTTGCCAATGCCCGGGAGGAGGTGGAGCATGTGGAGTTTAGGGGTTATCGATATTGATTTATTGAAAAACTGCACGAATTCCTGTTCCTTCTCGGCAACGAGCTTCTCGATCACGAACGGCAGCTCCACCTTCGCCGTATGGGTCAGCTCCTCGTAGGAGATACGGCGCTTGACCCGCTCGATTTTGTCTCGCTCGCCGTCCCCGATATAGACATTATCGTGGATCTGGATGTCCATCGATTTCGGCACCAGTTCCAGCAGCTTGAACTGGCTGACCCCGATTGCCTGGACGATCGGTTCGCGCTTGAATACCGGACGGGGATCGTCGGGATGGCCCTTCTGGAGGACATCGAGCACTATGGCGTTGACCTCTTTACTGTCTGTTTTCATGGCGATCCTCTCAGAGATGTGAAGCAACCAGCTCGAGGATCCTGTCCAGTTCCTCCCCGGTCAGGGAGAATTTTTCCTTGGCATAGACGGCCCGCAGCTCGTCCCTTGTCCGGGGAGCGATATTGGCGATCCGGAACGCGATATCCGGTTTCATCTTCTCGAGCTTCTGGAGTTCATCGACAAGAACCCTGGAATCCTCCGGCGGCATTTTTGCGAGCGTGTTGGCATGCTCGATGCTCCTGCGAAGCTCGTATGACATTTCCTTTCCGGCGGCGAGTCGTTCGGCTTCCACCTCTGCCAATATTTTTCGTACCTCGGAGAGGGTTACCTTTTCTTCGCTCCGTATCGCCTTCACCTTCATGCCGGTCACCTTTCTGCAACGTGTTACTTTTGTGCTTTTAGATGTTGCGGTCTGGCGATGACGATCTTATCCTTATCGCCATCGCGGACCCGGAGTATCCAGGCACGGCCCCGCTGTCCAAGCACCGTCCCGGTCTTACCGTGGAACCGGTGGTGAGGCATGCCCTTCTGGGTACTCGGTTCGCAGACGACATGGACCTTCTGGCCGGGCTCAAACCTCTGGATAAGGGATGTGACCGGGAGGATTCCCCGTCGTCTTATGTCTTTCTTTAATTTGTACCGTGTCTTCTTTCTTGGTCCATTGTGGTGTGCCATATTCCTTCACTCCTCTTCGCTGCCACGTACTGCAATGACATCGAGCTCTGTCACCCGGGCAGGTCGGTTGAGAACCCCGGCGAGGCTCGGCCGGGTCCTCCCGGAATCTCCGGAAATAAGCTCCTTGATGTAGAGGCCTGCTTCACCGGTGACCTCAATGACGAAGCCGTCTTTTCCCTCACCGACCGCTTCGATGTCGAGAACCTTCCGTTCCCGAATTTTATCGGCTCTCCGGTGGGACACCCGCTGCGGGGTGCGCTGCTCTATTGTGACCCCTTTCAGGGATGCAACGGCGGATTTGAGCTCGGAGAGGGATAACAGGCCGTCTATCTCGACCAGGATCCTGTATTTTTTATACGCTTTGTCTGATTTAATGGTTTCCACGTCTTCCCGCCGTGACCAGCCCGTGAGGGACACTTCAACTCTGCCTGCCGCCTGTGTATTGATGGCCTGCTCAACGGTCCGGAGATCGACAGTCCGCGTGCGCGGTGTGACGACCTCCATGACGAACGGCCGGCCGGTCCCGATCATCCTGGCATCGATATCCTCCCGGCCTGCCCCATGCAGGACCGCCCCCTCGGCTTTGAACAGATCGATGACCGGCCTTCCCATCAGCTCCTCTACCGAATCAGGATACTGCTTGCCGGTAAACCCGCACCGCTCACACCCATTCCCCCGGCAGACCCGGCAGTCCCAGTGTGTCTGGGGAATCCCGCGCTCGAGCTTCCTGTATCTTCCGGAAAAGAACACGGGTTTGACCTGCACCTCTACAGTCCCAGAGAGAGGGTCAAGAATTGCCACCACATCCGGGTGCAAGAGATCTGCCTCCTTCCCGGTCCGCAGGGCGACCGCTTTTCCCACCTCGCGGTTGATCTCGGACTTGATTGGTTCCGCATGCGTGAGGGAGAGGTCGCTCCAGACCATCTCTTCGGCCTCGGCCATGAGGGGCGGGATCCGGGTTCCGATAAGAAAGGTCGAAAACTCGGTATCGTTGATTGCCGTCACAACCCGGTCCGCCCACACGCCGATCTCCTCAAAGAACCCCTGGCAGATCCAGCATGTACCCTCATGCGGCGTGTAAGGCTCGTTTCGGGCGATAAAGTAGGTGATTCTGAGGGCCACCCCGCGGTTGTCATTGGTTAGAGAGAATGACCTCTTCCCGAACATCCTCCCCAGGCAGTGATCGCAGATCTCCCCATAGGCCAGGATTGCTCCTGTCAGTTCCGTCAGGTCCACCCGGCACTCCTCCTGTCATGCTCGTTGAGCAGAAGGGTTATCGCAGCATTCGCATGAAGCGAGAGCGGGCCGACCGAGTAGGCCGGGCAACCGGAGACCATCTCTTCCTCTTCGGCGGTAAGGTTCAGGTGATCGGAGAGGATGACATTTCCGGGAAGCATCGCGGTCTGCCGGATATCGGCGCCGTTTTCGTTAAGCACCGCAAAGGGGTGTTCGGTAAGGAGCTTTGCGAGCCCCCCTTTCCGTACCGCCACGCCCGGACCTGATTCGCGGAAGGTGTCGCCCCGGGGGATGGAGAGGGCCTTCTTGATCAGCGAACCGGTGCTCCGCTCGTCAGGGTTGAAAGACCGTATCTCCGCTCCGGAAAACCGGATGGTGACCGGAGGCCTGGGGGGACCGAGCAGGACGAGAAAGACCTCGATGTCACGCCTGATCCCATGGGAGAGAAAGAACGCGGAACCAAGACACCGGCAAAGGATATCCAGCCTCCCTGCCCCGCCGGCCAGGTCGTTCACTGAGAAATCGCTTGAGCTTGGGGCGTGGTGGCCAATCACGCAGATCCGTTTCATCCGGCTACATCCCGCCGAATCTCTTCATGAGGCGTTGCATGTTGAACTTCCCGGCACCGCCCCGCACCCCTTTGAGAGCCCGTTTCATGTTCTTATAATATTTGAGCAGTTCCCGGACCTCTTCAGGACGCGAGCCCGAGCCGAGCGCTATCCGGTGGATCCGGGAGCCCCCTATAAGAGAAGGTTCATCGAGCTCCCTGCCGGTCATGGAGTCCATGATGATCCGGAAGCGCAACAATTTGGCGCTGGTCATCTCGGCAGCATCGCCGGGAAGATCGATGTTCCCAAGCGGCATCATGCTCATGATCTGCTTGAGAGGGCCCATGCGGTTGACCGCTTCAAGCTGCTTATACATATCCCGAAGCGAGAACTTGCCCCGCATCATGGCATTGACATCGATCTCGCTTTCGGCAACCGATTCCTGTGCCCGCTCAATCAGAGCCCTTAGGTCCCCCATCCCGAGGAGACGGGATATAAACCCATCGGGATCGAACCTCTCGAGATCCTCGATGGTCTCGCCGCTGCCGATGAAGACGATCCCGGAACCGGTCTCCGTGACAGCAGAGAGCGCTCCACCCCCCTTGGCCGTCCCGTCCATCTTTGTGATGATGACCCCGTCAATGTTGATCGCTTCGTGGAACCGGCGGGCTTGCTCACTTGCCTTCTGCCCGATGGCTGCATCAAGGACCAGCCACCGGTGGGTCGCGCCGGCCAGGGTGTTGAGGTCGATGATCTCCTGGATGAGGTCATCTTCCAGGGCATGCCTCCCCTGGGTGTCGATAATGATGACCTCGGCGGAGCCGGCAGATTTCAGCCCGTCGCGCACAATGACCCCGGCATCTTTCTCCAAGGGGTTTCCAAAACATGGGATATTGATCCGCGAGCAGAGCGTGGAAAGCTGGTCATAGGCGCCGGGGCGGAACGTATCGGCGCAGATTACGGCCGTTTTCAATCCTTTCCGCTGAAAAAACCGGGCAAGTTTTGCCGTGGTAGTGGTCTTACCGCTCCCCTGGAGCCCGGCCATAAGGATGGTCTGTGAGCCGAGTGTCACCTCTCCGGCAGACCCCATCAGCTTAACCAGTTCCTGGTACACGATACGGAGCACATGCTCCCGGACACCCATGCCCTTTGGTGGTTCTTCTTCGAGGGCACGGGTCTTGATAGCCTGGGAGAGCTGCATCACCAGTCTGACGTTCACATCAGCCTGGATCAAGGCCCGCTGCAGGTCCTTTACCAGATCCTCGACTGCGGCACGGTCGACAACCGTCTTTCCGGCGAGCTTCTTGAGGGCATCCTTGAGTGAGCTTCCCAGCCGGTCGAGCATCAGGCCGCCTCCGAGAGAAGTTCATCGACCATCCTGCCCGGTGAGAACGGGACGATATCGTCATACCCCTGGCCTGTGCCGAGAAACATCAGGGGTTTTCCAATGGTATGGGCAATCGAGATCGCCGCCCCGCCCCGGGGATCCATGTCAACCTTGGTCAGCACCACGGCATCGGCGCCCACAGACTTTTCGAACTCGTAGGCCCGGACCACCGCATCGTTCCCGGCCACCGCTTCGTCCACGTATACGATCAGGTCTGGTTTCATAATGCGACGGATTTTCTCTAGCTGGTTCATCAGGTTCGCCCGGTTATGAAACCTGCCGGCGGTGTCTGCGAGCACCACATCGATATGGTGTGCCTGGGCATGCTGGACGGCATCGAAAAGGACGGCTGATGGATCGGCTCCCTGCTGGTGCTGGATAATCCTTATCCCGAGCCGGGCGGCATGGACATCGATCTGCTCGATCGCCCCGGCCCGGAAGGTATCCCCGGCCCCGATAACCACCGAAAAACCCTGTTTTTTAAGGAATGCGCCGATCTTTGCCACGGTAGTGGTCTTTCCCGTCCCATTTACCCCGGTAAACAGGATCTTCACCGGCCGTTCATGGGCAGCAATATACGAGACGAGATCGAGGCCTTCCCCAAGGACGTCCAGGAGAGCCGATCGCAGGGCCGAGAGGACTATGGTGTCGATTCCCTCCCCAATCTTTCTATGTTTTCCGGTCAGGTCGTCCCGGACATGCGCGATGATCGCTTCGGCAACCGGAAGTGCAACATCGTTCTCGAGCAGGATCATCTCGAGTTCGGAGAGCGGTTCTTCGATTTCCTTCTCGGAGATGACAAACTCCCGCTCGACGACCAGCACCCTGACCTTACCAAGGAGGGACGTATCTTTCTTCTCCTGGTCAGCAGGAACAGGAGAATGCTCCGCTGAAGCGGTAGCTATATTCTTTTCAAGTCCGGAGGTTACCTTCTTCAGCTTTTCACGGAGCCCTTCAAACATATAAAGAATCCGTCAGTCTTCTTCTCTCTTCGTGGGTCTCTTCTGAGAAACCGGCGGCAGGGGGGAGGCTTGGGCCTGCGCCTGCTGGTACGCGAGATCGATTCGTTTTGCGATCTCGTTCACCTGGCCCCGGATGCGTTCCAGGGTTTCAGCAACTTTCTTTGACGAAGCCTCCATCTCCATGACCCGGTCTTTCAGGTACTCCTGGGCCGCTGCATTCTGTTTCTCGACCACCACTTCAGCGCCGATATTGACCAGGATCCGGTCCGGCTCAGGGACTTTCACCCTCACGCTGGCTCCGCCGCCGATCTGGAGGAGGACCGTGCTATCCGGTGATGCGGAGAGGGCTTGCAGGGTCTCGATCGCAGCCAGGGATTCCATCCTGCCGTCTTCGAGAAGCGCGAGCTGCTGGGAGAAGATCTCTGCCTGCTGGCGATACTCGTTCAGGTAGAGCTGTAGGGACTGGATCTCCCGAGGATCGACTCGGTCCACCCTACTCACCATTCAGGGGCGTGATCGTACTCACAATAATATACCTGCGTTTCAACCGGTGCTTGCTCCCAAAGATGGCAAATGTACGCTCCCGTGCCTGGGCTTCGTTCGGCGCTTTGATAATCTTGGTATACGGGTGCCACTCGCCGCCAATGGCGAAGGTCCCTTTCACTTCGAACTGTCTGTCTTGCATACTTTTCACTCCAGAAATCCAAATACATCCTCAATTCTTCCGAGCTCAAACCCACTCGTTTCAGTACCTGCAAGGTATCCTGCCCGGTTGGCGACAAGGCCGGTGCCGACAAGGCCGCTTCCCATGTTCACCGAACCTACCCCGATGGGGAGGTCGGTAACCCCTTCAAGCTGCGCAAGCTCCTGCCGCGTTGTCCGGGGATGCACCAGGATTCCCTGGTTGGTGGCAGCTCCGGCCATTCCAACCGTCTTGATGCCAGCCAGCGAAATCCGGATGACCGGTGTCCTTAGCAGTTCCCCGATTTCCTGCGCTACCACCGTAGGCATGTCAGGATGGATACAGGCCAGCGAGTCGTTGGCAAGGATAATGTTTCCCGCGGCATTCATCCCTTTTTCCAGAAGGCATACTTCCCGGTAGTCACGCAGGAGGGAGATTTCATCTTCGCTGGCAAGGCCGCTCACCACGAAACCGCGGTTATTGCCGCCCAGGAGCGACCCGATGATCTCGCTCCCCTGGATGGTCGTGATCACCAGGTCCACGTCTAGGACATCGGTGAGTGCACTCCGGAACTCTTCAGGGGCGGTCGGGGGAACAACGGCGATGTCGTCAAATACCCGTGAGAACACGCCGATATTTGCATCCCCGCCAAACGAGATCGTCTTCTCCATTTATTCCTCGGCAAGTTCTGCCTGGACCTGTCCGTCGGCGAACTTCATGGCCCGGACGCGGATACGCGAGGGTGGATTCCCAGATCCCCGATCCCATACCTTCTCGTTGATGGTGCGGTCGAGCTTCACATCCGTGCTCTTCATATGCTTTGAAAGGTACTTCCGGATATCCCTTATCGCGGTGTTGCTCCTCTTCCACCGCGGCGCTTTCCTTGCGTCCCGGAGAGCGATGATGTAGATCTGTTCGTTTTCAATCTCTGCCATTTCACACCTTCAGATTGCTCCTTCTCCAATGACGGCGCCTGGGATGGGAGACAACCTGCCGCTTCGTGCGCAGGATCACCCATTGCGGAACCCTCCTGTTCTGTTCACATGCCTTTGCCAGTCTCATTTTGAATCCTTTGGTGGACTTACTCATATGCATTCACCCCAAACCCGGGACCTCTTTCCAGCACAACCGACTGCCGGTGACCCGGGGGAAAGAACGAAAGGATATCAAGACCCCGGTCCCGGAGTGCCTCCCGTATCCATCGTTCATAGTCGCTGCTTTCGATTTCGCCGGTCTCGCCAGTAGCAGTCACGAAATACCGTTCTGCGAGCCGGTTCACCTCGTGCCAGCCATATCCCAGGAGCGGCCGGACATAGGCACAGCCGATCCGGTCCTGCAGGCTCCGGACTTCGTCACGGGAGAGGACTGGCACCTGGTCATCCAGCCTGGTACCATCGGCAACGACCGAATATTCCCGGCAGAGCATGGTAAGCGCATGGCGGTACTTCAAGGATGGCCTCGTTTGGGTAACCGCAGGCAACCACCATGTTTGCAATTCTTTCCAGGAACCCTTGTTCAAAAATCCGTTTCTTCCATGGAAATCCCAGGATATCCGCCGCCTTCCTGGCGGATGCAGAATCCTGTCCGGCAGAAAAGACAAAGGTATTCAGCTCAACCTCGAAGTCGCGGGAAAGCAGCACGGCCGCAAGCGCACTGTCTTTCCCTCCGCTGAACAGCACCCCGGCCTTCATCCTTTTCTTCTTATTGTGAAATCCCGTTTCGCCGGCTGGAGCTGCGTGAGCAGGGTCTTCAGCTGATCGTCGGTTATCTTCTCTCTCAAACGGCCGCTCTGGGCCAGGAGGACGAGCTGCTGTTCAACCGCCCGGACAAATTCCGGTTTGGTGAGCTTGATGGTATTGAGCCGTTCCCGTGCTTCGGGCTCGAGGATCTGCATGAGGATCAAGTGGATCTGGGCTTCGGCCTGTTTCTGCCGCTCGATCTCCTCCTGCATCTGTTGCTGTTCCGCTGCCTGCTGTTGCATCTGCGCAATGCGTCTCCTCCGCAGTTCAGCAAGCTCGTCGTCACCCATTGACCATACCTCGTTCAGCCGGTTTGTCCTGCCGGGACCGGTGCGCTCCTGGAAACGATCGTATGGGCAAGATTGTCCATGAAAGACATTCCCTGGGCAGAGACTTTCCGCCCGGTCTTGTCATGGACAACCAGTCCCGCAGCTTCGAGTTGCTGGAGCGACTTGCGAAGGATAGAGCCGCTTCCTTTCCGGAACTTGTTGGGTTTTGAGCCGCGGTCCATCCTGCCGCCGTAGAAAGTCCTCATCCGCTCAACGCCGATTGGTCCGTCGATGTATACCCGGCGCAGGATCGATGCGACCCGTGTAAACCACCACGCGGGGTCTTCCGGAGGCATCTCTTTGTGCACCCCGGTCTTTGCAAACATAGCCCAGTCGGGGGGCCGTATCTCCGGCCGCTTTTTCAGCTCCTCGGCAAGGGCCGGGATAAAGCGATCGGCCGGGATATCATATACCGTTGTCATCCTCTATTACCTCAGTGTCATCGAAATGATGTAACAGTCTTTACATATTGGTTCATAATACTTTTATATATTTCGAGCATTCCGCCGCCGCAGGAAAACGCTGCCCGGTTCATGGTTTCTGCCGGTGGGCAAGCACGAATGTCCTGCCGCGGATTCCGATCAGGTCGGAACAGGTCCGGGCAGCCACGTCCCCGATATCGATCTCGACGCCAGGAAGGACCTTCACCTTCACCAACTTCCGCCGCTCGAGTTGATGGATAATCTCATCGACCACCGTCTGGCTGCATCCCTGTTTCCCGATCCAGACTGTCGGGCGGAGATCCTGCATGGCATGCTCATATTTTACGCGTTCCATGTCGCACCTCCAGAGGATACCGCATCTGTCTCCCGCACTCCCGGCAGGTGACGATCACCTTGCCACGGTGAATTCGCACCCGCATGTTCCTCCCCACGACCAGGAATGCATGGCAGTGGCGGCAGAACTGGCGCCTGAATTCCCGATCAATCCGCACCCTCTGCCGCATGGCGATTCTTCTGGCCAGGGCGACACAGCGGTGGCTGGCTGCAGGATATTCATCGAAGAATTCACGCGCCCGGACAAAGAGGATTGCAATCCTCTCCCGTGTGATCTTCCTGGCGTGGGGTGACGGGGAACGCATATGCTCACCTGGCTGTCGCTCCAGAGTATTTGCGTTCCGGGGTGATATAGCGGGCGGTTAGAGGATCTCCCCGCTGTTCCGGGGGGTTTTTTCCTGTTCCGGGTGGATGACGACGCGCCGGCCGCGGATCTCCAGCTTCCCTTCGCAGAAGAGCCGGGCGGCAAGAGGAAGACACCGATGCTCCTCCTGGAGAATCCGGCCTGCGAGCCGGTCTTCATCGTCTCCCTCAAGGACAGGGACTGCAGCCTGAAGGATGATGGGGCCGGTATCCATCCCTTCGTCAACAATGTGGACGGTACATCCTGATATTTTGACCCCGTACTCGATTGCCTGCCGCTGGGCATGAAGGCCGGGAAAACTGGGGAGGAGAGCGGGGTGGATGTTGATCATTTTCCCTCTCAGTTCCTGAATTATTAAAGGCCCGACGATCCGCATGTACCCGGCGAGAATATACAAGTCGGCCGAGAGATCCTTCAGGACCTCGAGCAGAGCCCGTTCGTAGCTCTCTTTCGAGGGATAGGCTGCAAAATCAACAATGAATACCGGAATGCCGGCCTCGTTTGCCCGGACAATGGCATAGGCTGACGGGTTGTCGGTGACAAGCCCGCAGCAGCGTGCCGGGAGCGTGTTGTCCGCCATGGCATCGATAACCGCCTGAAAGTTCGATCCCCGTCCCGATGCCAAGACTGCAATCCGCTTCATCTGGTTCACCGTTCACCGCGATTCTCGGATGGTTCGGCCGGGGTGTGCAGGATCAGCTTGATCTTGACGATTCGCCGGGAGAGCATCTGCATGACAACCAGCGATACGTGGCTCTCGGGGATGTGGGCGCTTTCTCCGGGGTGAGGGATGTGCCCGAGGCGATCGATGAGCAGGCCTCCGATAGTCTCATAGGATTCATGGACCGGGAGGTTGATGTTGAGCGCTTCGTTGAGATCCTCCACCCAGATCTTTGCGTCCACGAGATAGGTTCCTTCGCCCATCTTCTGGATCACCGGTTCCTCGTGGTCGAACTCGTCAAGGATATCACCGACCAGTTCCTCGAGGATATCCTCGACGGTTACGATCCCGACAAAGCTGCCGTACTCATCGAGAACAATGGCGATCTGGACCTTCCTGACCTGCAGTTCCTTGAGCAGATCGTCGATTTTCTTGGTCTCCGGGACAAAGAAGGGATCGTACATCAGGTCCCTGATGGGAGTCTGCCGCTTCCCGGAGAAGACAGTTGAAAAGACATCCTTGATGTTAAGGATCCCTATGATATTGTCGACCGAGTCGTGGAAAACCGGGATCCGGGAGAACCCCATCTCGTTGAAGAACTGCATTGCCTCATCGAGGGTTTTTGTATCCTCGATCAGTGCCACATCGACACGGGGGGTCATGATCTCCCGGGTGAGTGTATCACTGAACTCAAGAACCGAGTAAAGCATCTCCCGCTCTTCCTGCTCGATTGTCCCTTCTTCCTTACCAACCTCGATCCATTCCTTGATCTCCTCTTCGGTCACCAGGGCCTCCCCCACCGCGGCGGTCGTGCCAAAGTGTCCGGTGACCTTTTCGATAATCCATATTATTGGTGAAAAAATCCTGGTGAGGATGAGTACCGGTTTTGAGACCGACAGTGCAAGTCTCTCAGTATGCCTCGCTGCATAGGTCTTCGGGCCAATCTCTCCGAAGATGAGGAGTAGGATGACCACGAAACCGGTAGCAATACCGACTCCGACACTGCCAAAAATGCTGATGGTTACTGCCGTGGCGATCGCTGCTGCAGCAACGTTTACGATATTGTTGCCAATGAGGATGGCAATCAGGAACCTGTTGGGCGTCTCCTTGAGGGCCGCCAGCGATTCAGATCCTTTCTTACCTTCGTTTATGAGGGTTCGCACCTTGGCCCGGGTAATCGAGATCAGGGCGACTTCAGAGCTTGAGAAGAATGCGGAGAGAGCAAGGCAGACAATGAAGAGCAGGAGCAGCAGAAAATCCTCAATCATTGGATCCACGCCGCAGTAACGGCCGATGATGCTCTATGGTTCATATTCCGAGGGATTCACCTAACGTTTCGCGTTCACGTTTTATAAACCCAGCGTTTCACGAAACGAGCGAGCGGATGTATGCTGCCTGTTCCCGGAGAAAAAGGATCTTTTCTTCGGGCGAGAGGTCATGGTCGAAGTTCAGGTCTTCGATTTCAAGAGTAATGGTGCCGGAAAAGCCGGCATCGTCAAGCCGGTGAAGGACTGCGGCGATCCGATGACTCCCGCTGACCGGGAGGTGCATGGTTGTCCCACGTGCGTTTCCCAGGTGCACGGTTGCCAGCCGGTCGCTGCAGAGGTCGATGTAGGAGAAGACCTCCTCCACCGATTGTCCCAGGGCATGGGAGACATCGAGGGTGAACCAGAGCCAGGGTTCCCGGTCGAGGACCTCCCGGACCATTTCCGGTGAGCAGAGGAGAGAATTGACCTTCCGCTCCATATTCTCGATGGCAATCCTGACCCGTTTTCCCTGCACGGCACCACGGAGGCTCCTGATATAGTATTCGAACCTCCGGAAATCGGGAGCACTTGGCTGCCGCTTTGCCGTGCGCCTGCCGGGATGCACGGTAAGCACATCGGCACCGACCAGCTCGGCCATCTCCACTGCGGCAAGGGTATACCGCACTGATACCTCGGCCACCCTGGGGTTGATCGAGCAGGGGTTGAGATCAAGAACAGGTGCGTGTATGACAAGAGGTGAAAAACCGGGATGGGCCTGCATGCAGTTGGTAAGTTCGTCGACCGGCTGCTCCCGGAGCCAGAAATGGGGTGTCTCAATCCAGAATTCGAGTGTATCCAGCCCCGCCTCGGCCACAAAATCGAATATCTCGCCGAGCGGGTACTCGTGAAAGAACATGCTCGAGACTGCAAGCCGTACCATGATCCTAATTCATAACTGCCCCCGTCATAATTGTTGTTGCATGGAATGGTACCAGCAGCGAATCAGCCAGGAACGGAGGGAGCACGGCATCGAGATCTACCGTGTCTCGGAGATCTCATCGATCATATCCTCTGTTCTCGATGACGGCCGGCTGCAGGATATCTGGATACGGGGCGAGGTCACCAATTTCAAGCCCCATGCCTCCGGCCACCGCTACTTTTCGCTCGGTGAGCGGAAGGACGCAGGCACTTCCGCCCTCATCCAGTGCGTGATGTGGCGATCCGATGCAGAACGGCTCGGTTTCCCGCTGAAGGACGGTATCGATGTTATCGCCTTTGGCTCAATCGGCCACTATGCACCACAGGGGCGGTACCAGTTCTACGCCCGCGACCTTCGCCATGCCGGGGAAGGTGAGAAACACCTCCTGGTCGAAAAATGGAAAGCCGAGCTTGCGGCGGAGGGGATTTTTGATGCAGGTCGGAAGAAAGAGCTGCCCCGCTTTCCCGCCCGTATCGGTGTGGTGACTTCGGAGACCGGTGCCGTGCTCCAGGATATCAGGAATGTGATAGCGCGACGGTTCCCACTTGAGATTGTGGTTTCTCCGACAGCGGTACAGGGTGATCATGCGCACCTTGAAATCGCCCGTGCCCTGGAAAAAATTGACGGCCATGTCGATGTAATCATCATCGGGCGGGGCGGCGGGAGTTTCGAGGATCTCTTCCCCTTCAGCCATCCCCTTGTTGTCCGGGCAATCGCCTGCTGCACGACACCCGTGGTGAGCGCTATCGGCCACGAGACCGATTTCACTCTCGCCGATTTTGCTGCCGATGTCCGGGCTCCAACCCCGTCCGCTGCTGCAGAGCTGGTGGTGCAGGACCGGGCGGCCCTCATGGAGGGGCTCGGGCTGTTCCGGAAACGCCTGGGTTCGTCCCTTGTCTCGCGGCTCGACCAGGCTGTCAGGGAGATCTCCGATCTCCGTTCACGAATCGCCCCCGGCCGGATGGAACGGTGGATCGCCGATCGGCGCCAGGACTGCGCCATGATGGCCGAACGCCTCGCGCGGACGGCCCTGACCAGGATTGAACGTGAGCAACTCATCCTGTCCGGGCTCTCAGCCCGGCTCTCGGGAAGAAATCCCCTCGCCCTGCTGGAACGCGGCTACTGCATCCTTGAAAAAGAAGGAAAGACAGTCCGGAGCGTGCACGGGTTATCCGGGGGCGATATCCTTGGGATACGGATGAGAGACGGCAGGCTTGAGGTACAGGTGCGGGGAGTAACACATGACAAAAACCTATGAAGAGCTGATCAGCGAGCTGAAAGAGATCATAAGGAAGATCGAGGACAACGAGACCGGCCTTGATGAGAGTATTGCTCTCTATGAGCGGGGAGCGCTTATCATCAACCAGTGCGAGGAGCTCCTCGCATCGGCCGAACTCAAGATATCCATGCTGGGACGCGACTGAACAACCACATGGCGGCCAGGTGCGGTGGCGTGATCATGGTTCCCGGCACCCCTCCGGTAACGGGACGGTGGCAACGGCCACGAACGAAAGTGACAGGTCACGTTAACCGGGCAGTCATCTCCACTACCAGGTCCGCCCCGTCCTGCAGATATTCTATGAGCCCCCTTGGCAAGTCCTGGGCTGCTGTATCGGAGCGGATGCCGACCGTTCTCCCGCAGACGTAACTGCTCTTGCGCCAGACGAGGTCGGTCGGGTGGTCAAGAGTTATAGCCCCGCTCCCCTGAGACGTAATCGTGACGCAGTACTCCCTGCAGCAGAGGCGGGTGATCAGGACCGCGCCATCGTTGGCAAGGGTTTGGGCGAAGGCGGGCGGGAGGCCGGATGCACCCGTCTCGGCACCGATCCCGATGATGCAGTCCCCCCTGCAGGAGAGGTGCCCCTCACAGGTTATTTCGAATGTTGTCGGATGCCGGGCAGTCACGTTTGAGTGTCCCCGGCACCGTATTGTTGCACGAGTCTCTCGCATTGCCGGTTCAGATAACATATGGCGTCAGGAAAGAAGATAACTCCAGCGCTCCCTATAACCAGCATTCGTAGCCCCAATCATCATATCAGAGAACGAATCACCTGTAACCAGGTTGCGGTGATGGAAAGATTCCTCTATTGCCCGGAGTGCGGGCGCGATGTTGAGCATACGATACTCTCGAACGCACGGCAACTGCGGGTCAGATGTGACGTGTGCGGGAACGTCCACCTGGTCGAACCTGCGAAGGAGAAGCCTCCGATCCGGGTCAAGGCCATCGTCAGTGAAGAGAGGGTTTCCCGGACCTGCGCTATCGAGCTTGTGCACGGTGAGATCTGCGGGATCGGCGACCGCCACATTGCGGAGTGCGGGGAAGACTACATCGGGGTGGAGATATCTGCCATTGATCGGGGAGTTCAGCGGGTGCGTAGGGCCCGGGCGCAGGATATCACCACGCTCTGGACCCGGAAGATCGAGGAGGTGCTGGTCAGGGTCTCGGTCCATGACGGGAGAAAGACCATCCCCCTCGTGCTGGAGGTCTCGGGCGAGGAACCGTTCGTGGTCGGTGAGGTGTACCGGCAGGGGAACCGGAGGTTCCGGATCGCGCACATGAAGCTCCGGGACGGCGCAACGCTCCGGAAAGAAGGGCAGAAGGCGATTGCCCGGCGTTTGAAGCGGATGTACGGATACCAGCTATAAGTATTTTTTAATTGCGTCCTCGAGCTGCTCGCGATGGACGACTCCTTCGAACCGCTCAACCACCTGCCCGTCTTTGAGGATGAGCGTCGTGGGGGTCACGCGGAGGGAATACTTCTCTATATAGGACCGTTCCTTCAGGGGATTGAGCGGTTCGATAGGCACGGAAAGCGCTTTCTCCACTTCGCGGTTGATCGGCTCCTGCTCGTGGCAGGCCATGCATCCTTCCTGGAAGAATGAGAGTATGCGAATCATAGAAAGAAAAACGGAAATGGGGATATAAATACACTCTGATCTATTAAGCCCGGGATAGCTTGAGGATGGTCACATCAGCGGCAGAATACCCGTATATGACGTTAATAATATCCCCGGTCTTGCTGGTAACGGTAACAGTACGGAGCGCATAGCCCGGGGTGGTATTGTCCTCAGCACTGATCATCGGTGCGGTGGTGAACCCGAAGATCAGCTGGTCCCCTACCTGTATCTCGGAAAAGTTACCGCCGATCCCGGCAAACTCCTCGCTGGTCATCTCCCGCTGGAACGCGGTATTCTGTTCAAACGCGAAGCGCTTGCTCTGCCCTTCCTTCATCCCGACCAGGCTTTCGGCGACTTGGTTGTATTCGGGACCGAGGAATGCAAAGGAGGCCTGGTCAGCACCCGGGAAATATGCAGTGACCGGTTCCACCAGGTTATCGGTCGTAACATTGACGCCGATGATCATGGGGTTGGTAAGCCAGACCATGCTACCCTGCTCGAGCGCGGCATTGAAGATCCGCTCGCTGGTGGTAAAGACCGTTCTTCCTTCGGAGTCCTTGAGTGTCACATCGCAGTAGGCGACATCGCCATCTCCGGCCGGCTTCATCCCGACCAGCCAGTGGCTGCCAAGCGAGGAAACAATCATAATCACCACGAAAGCGATGCCGCCGATGATCATGGCCGCCTTGGTCCAGTTGAGCCCGCTTCCCGGCTTCCTTGAACCTGAAGTATTCTTCCCCTTTTTCCTGGATGTCATTCCCGGTATATTCTCCGTGTTGGGACATAAACATTCCATTCAGGGCTTTGAAGGAGTGATAACAATCTTGATATAGCATAAACACTAACCTAAAGATAGTCCATCCCAATGAGGTGGTACTTGGAGGTTTGAAAGATATGGTATATCGGAGAAGATACCCGTTCTGGTGGACATGGCGGGATTTCGATGAACTCATGACCGAGATGGAGAACCGGTTCTGGGGCCCGTCCGGCAGGCTCCTCCCAGCCGGAGGTATCGCCGATCGTATGTTGCCCGCACTCCGCGGCGAATTCCGGGTCGATGTCCGTGAGCATGATGATGAGATAATCGTGGTCGCTGACCTCCCTGGGGTCGAGAAAGAGGATGTTACCGTCACGCTGGTCAACCCGTCAACTCTCGAGATCTCATCGGAACGAAAGGCTGAAAAGGAGGAAAAAGAGGAAGGTTACTATATGCGGGAGCGGGTCTCCGGCTCACTCTGCCGTACCGTCGCCCTCCCCCATGACGTCACCGATTCAGGCGCTACAGCATCCTTCAAAAATGGCGTCCTTGAAGTCCGCCTGAAAAAGATCGAGATACGGCGCGGATCATCCATCAAGGTGGATTAGGAACAATCACCTCCCCTCTTTTTGCGATGTCTTGAAGAGCTTCTGGACCGGACGTGATATGCAATGGATAAAAAAAAGGTCAGGGACTACATGACCTATGAAGTCGTGACGGTTGATGTCCATGGAACGGTCCGGGATGTCATGGACAAGATCCGGGACTCCGGGCACGACGGATTTCCGGTGGTGAAAGGGAGAGAGGTTGTTGGATATATCGCCGCCCGGGACTTCCTCTTCAGGCCTCCTGATACCCCTGTCAAGGATATGATGTCGCGCCACCTCATCGTTGCCGACCCCGATATGAGCATCAACGATGCCGCACGAGTCATCTTCCGGTCCGGTATCCAGAAACTCCCGGTCGTTGACCAGGATAACCGCCTGATCGGGATCATCTCCAATTCCGATGTCATCCGGTCCCAGATCGAGCATGTCTCTCCTGAAAAAGTCTTCTCCTTCATTGCCACCCTGAACAAGCTCCATGGGATAAACCCCGAGCTTAAACGCGAAGTGGTCGATATCGATCAGCTCATACCCACACAGTCACGGATTTATGAAGATGAGCTCGAAGGTCGTATCTACGAGATCAGGAAAGGGCTTGCCGAGCCGTTGATCGTGATCCGGCGCCCAGGAAGACTCATCCTGGTAGACGGCCATCACCGGGCGATTGCCGCGAAAAAACTGGGCATACAGGCGCTTGATTCCTATGTGATCGAGGTAAACGAGTCTATCGAACTTGGCCTGGAACGGACGGCAAAAGCCATGAACCTTCACAGTCTCGACGATATCCAGGTACTTGATTATGCACGCCACCCGCTGGTGGCAATCACCCACCGGCTGGTCAAGCGGTCCTGACCGGCTTTCCAGTTCAGGAGCCGGCAGTCCGGGTATCGTAGTTATCGTTCAGGAGGTGTTCACTGACAACGCTTTCCTTGGGAACCACAACATCCGGCCAGATCCTGGTCTTTGAGTGAATCACCGACCGGTCCCTTATCTCCACCCGGGGGCCGATTACCGTATCGTTCTCGACAGAACAGAATTCGCCGATTCTCGTGCCATTGTCGATGATGCTCCCGCTCGCCGTGCTGTCCCGGCCGAGGGTGACCCCGTTATGGATGTGTGAGGAGAATATCTTTGCACGGCTCCGGATGGTGCAGTTCTCGCCGATACTTGTATATGGCCCGATCAGGACATCGTTCTCGATGCTGGTCCCTGATCCAATGGCCACCGGTCCGGTGATCCGGCAGTTCCTGCCGATGGTAACTGCAGTTCCAAACATCACCGGTCCGGTGATCTGGCCACCAGTGATCGAGATGTCCCCCATGAAACTGGAAAATGACAGCTCATCAAGCTTCCATCGCTGGGCCTGGCGCAGGGACGCCGGGCTGCCGACATCGGTCCAGTTGCCCCGTGCAAGCCAGGCCTGGAGCCGGTGACCTTCTGCCATAAGCAGCGGGAAGAGGTCGCGGGCGAAATCGAACTTTGTATCGGGCGGGATGAACGAGAAGATATCCGGGCTGCAGACATAGATGCCGGTACTGGCAAGGTTGCTGAATATCTCGCCGGGACCCGGCTTCTCTTTGAACCTCCTGATCGTGTAGCTGACATCGATCTCGGCGATGCCGTACTCGGAGGGATCGTCGATACTGATCAAACCGATGGACACCATCGGCCGCTCCCTCCGGTGCTCCCGGTAGAATTCGAGCAGGTCGATATCGGTCACGTGGTCCCCGCCAACCACCAGGAAATCCTGGCCGTCAAGGAATTCACGGGCGTTCCGGACGCTTCCGGCAGTACCAAGCTTGGTTTTCTCATGGACATAGGTGATTTCCACGCCAAAGAGGGATCCGTCACCAAGTGCTTCCTCAATCGCAGCGCCAAGGTAGCCTAGCGTGATAACCACGTCGGTGAATCCGAGGTCAGAGAGATGCGAGACCAGGTGCTGGATTGACGGCCGGTTAACGATGGGGATGCAGGGTTTTGGCCGCTCAAAGGTGAGGGGGCGCAACCGGGTGCCCTCACCCCCGCACATGATGCAGACCTTCATGCGGGAATGTTGTCCGGCTGGGCTTTTAACGGTGACGACACCGGTTGCAGCAGGATCGGAATGAAAAAGATTTATGCGATTTCTTCTTAATCCATACCTCATTCAGCATGACTGGTCAGACCCGTACGTCGTATAGCAGGGAGGAGATCGTCCTCTCCATCGCTATCCCAATGTTTTGTTTCGGCGGAACTGCGCTCGGCATCCTGCTCGAAGACCTCGGATACATTGAGGATGCCGGCCTCTTTTTCTGGGGATGCCTTGTTGGTGCCTTTCTCCTCGCCTACCTTGCCTGGGGCAAGCCTCGAAAGGATATCGTCTCCCTTCTGGCGCCCATGTATGCGTTCATCATCTTCTTTGCCACATGGGAGATGAAACCGACGGTCATCCTTCAGCTCCTGTTTGGTATCAGCCTAACCGTCCTCGTTGTCCGGCTGAACAGAAGGTTTAGTACCCCGCCAGTCAAAGAACAGGAAGAGGATCCCATGGAAAAGTACCTGTATGATTATTTGCACCGTATCACCCCGTTCTTCCGGGGAATCGATCGCGAAACTGCCCACAGTATTGCATCGGTCGTCCTGTCCTACAAGTTCGAGCTCTACCCAAAAGTAGTCGCGAGTGCAGGAACCGCCATTTCCCGGCTCTCCGGGGAAGGTGCAATAGCGGTAGCCCGAAAGGCAGTGACCATCATCCGGGACCGGGCAGTAAAACTTGACCAGTCGGATGTCAAGGCATACTCGGCCCTTGCCTTTGGCCCCGGAGAGGAGCAGTATCTGGCCATCATCATTCCCGCCGACCAGATCATGAACAGGGACGACTATGTCCTTGATAATGCCATCGTTCTTGCCTATGGGATAGCCTACCTCTGTTCTCCTGACGACGGCCAGATGCTCGATGAGCACCAGAACTTCATCATCCAGATCCTGTCGTCCTACAAGGAACAGATGGGACGCTAAAATCATCCATTTTCCAATAGAGGAAATTTTCCGAAGCCCGCCACCGGGTAATTTTCATCTTCCCAAAAGAACGGGCGAGCGGAATTCAAGATGCGGGTAGCGTGCTGCCTTTCATGAAGAGACCACTGGTTGGCGAGGTAATCCGAAAAAAATTATGCCCAGGGAAAAAGGGCCTGGTCTACAGGGTATCCAGGCTGATCGCGTTGAAGTCCTGCATGACCTCGCCGATGGTCTTGACCCCGAAGGCAGTCTGGACCACGTTCAGGTCAAGCGCGATTGCCGCATCGCACATGTAATCGAGGATATCGATTGAGAGTTCCCGCTGCTGCTTGCTCTTCCTGATCTGGTCGAGCAGGGACGAGATCTTTTCCGGCCTCTCCATGCGCAGCTTTGCAAGGCTGATGACGCACATGGAGATACGGGTAAGATTCCGATCCGTTCCCGTAATGGTCTCAAAGAAATTCCGTATGATCTGGGCCTGGAAGACCTCTCCACCCATGATAACTCAAATTATTCAATACGACTATTTATAACTTTTGTATGAAACAAGGTAAAACAGCCCTGGATCAAGGAAAAAAAGGTTATTTCGCGGTGCTGACAATCCGGATGATGTCACTGTCTTTGAGCTCGTGGGTATCCTTGACCCGCATTGACGTCCGGGCATCGACGGCATAGAGGAATCCTTTCCCGATGTCGGTATGGACCATGAACGCAAGATCCCGGGGAGTTGAGCCGCGCTTCATCAGGAAGGCATCCGGCAGGACACGGCCCCTGCTATCGGAGAACTTGTGCTCATCCTCGACCGGATAGACGACAATCAGGCCGAGAATTTCCCGGATGGCATGGTCGATGGCCTGCTGGACCCCTGTCCCGCCGAACGCCTCCATGACTCTTTCTATCATGGCCAGACCGGCCTTTTGCTGGGGGGAGAGTGCTTTCTCGTCCAGGATGGTGAAGGCGGGGTCGCCGGGGAGATAGCGGATGAGGTGTGCAGCCGCAGCGTTCCGGAGCGCTAGCTCCCCGGCAGCTGTTGCAAAGATCAACCGGCTCTTCTTCAGGTGATCGATCATCGCTCCCGGGGCCTGGTCAACCTTGTTTCCAACCGCGACCATGGGCTTACTGATACGGACAATTTCCCGGCAGAATCCCTTGAGCCCTTCGGAATCGGTATGGGCAAGGTCGATTCCGGCCGCACCTTCAGCATCGCGTACATCCTCGGGGGATATCTTCAGCCCGGTCAGCACTTCCGAGAGTGCCCGGTGGATGGAGTGCGACTTCGACTGCGCCTGCCGCTGCAGCCTTGTCCAGTGCTTGTCGATGATACCGTAAACCCACATCGCCATCTCGAATTCTAAAAACATGATATCCTCCATGGGGTCGTGGCTTCCCATATCGACAGGGTTCCCTTCACTATCGGTCGAACCGCTGGCATCGAGGATGTGGAGGATGGCATCTGCCTGCCTGAGATTGTCCAGGAACTGGTTACCGAGCCCCCGCCCCTTGTGGGCGTCAGGAACCAGCCCGGCCACATCAACGAGATTGACAGGGACGAACCTGACGCCATCCTGGCAGCTTTCGCAGGTGAGCGAGAGGCTCCTGCACGGACAGACCGCCCTGAAATAGGCCACCCCGAAGTTGGCGTTGATGGTGGTGAACGGGTAGTTGGCGATCTCCGCGGGAGCCATGGTGGCTGCCCGGAAAAAGGTGGACTTCCCGCAATTCGGCTTCCCCGCAAGGGCTAGCGTGATCATAGCAATTCCCTTTAAGTGATGCAACCTAATTAAACTGTTATTATGTCATTTGTCGCCCGGAATACCTATTATTTCGAAGCACCCGGCCCGGAGAACACCGCCGATTGTGCCCGGTTTGCAGTCGAGCGTGCTCGCGAGCTCGGCCTCTCGCACATCGTTGTCGCGAGCACATCGGGTAAAACGGCTCTCGCATTCCATGAAGCCACAAAAGGAACCGGTATCCGATTGGTCGTGGTCACCCACGTGGTCGGGTTTTCGAAACCCGGGATCTGGGAGTTTGATGCCGGCACAGCGCAGAAGCTCTGCGACGCCGGTGTGCTGATCGTGACAGGTACCCATGCCCTCTCCGGGCTAGAGCGGTCGTTCTCCCGCTCTCCAAAGGTAGGTGGAGGGTCCCGGACCGAAGCCGTTGCCGAGGCCTTCCGGAGAGTTATTGCCATCGGGCTGAAAGTGGCTGTGGAATGCGTGCTTATCGCCGCTGACCAGGGCGCAATTGGAATAGAAGAAGAAGTTATCGCCGTTGGCGGCACGGCCAGTGGTGCCGATACGGTCTGTGTCATCCGGCCATCGCACACCGCATCCTTCTTCGATCTCCAGGTGAGGGAAATCGTTGCCATGCCGCGGGTCCGGTAGCCATGGTAACAGAATCCTTTCGCTCAGCACTGGAACTGCTCCGCACTCCTGCAGCCTGGCTCCCGGGGATCGCCAGCGGGTTTTTCTGTGCATCCTTCATCTTTCTCCAGTTCTTCTCAGGCATCTTTATCGCCGAGCGGCTCTGGATACTGGAGATGCTGGTCTTTCCGTTCTTTGTTGCCGGGTTGATGCACCTGGTAAAGACCGGGGAGCGGTCACTATCAGCATTTATATCCGGGGGGACAGGAAAATATTTCCGGGTACTTCTCCCGTCGCTCATCATATTTTTTTGGCTGATCCTCACTCTGATCCTGCTGTTCATCCCGCTTGCCCTCCTCGGGGTTGCCGAGACCGCGTTCGTGTTCGTGGTGATGTCAACAAGTTTCACCGTGCTCCTTTTCACGTTCTTCTACGATGCCGCGGCAATTATCGAAGAACGGAAGGTCTTTGACGCGATCCGGAGGAGCGCAGAATTCGTCCTTCAGCAGACCCGGGCCTGCATGGTCTTCTACCTCATCGCGCTCGCTATCTTCTTTTCCGCGTTCTTCCTCACCCTGCTGGCATGGACCGCGGCGCTCTACGAGCGCCTCGAGCCCTTGGCAACTATGAGTGCCGTCGAGATACAATCGTTTTCCCCTTCACGGTTCAATGAACTCCTCGGATACAATGGTATCCTGGTCACCGCATTCCTCGCATTTATCGCTGTGACCATGGCTGTCTCCCTTATTTACAGCTTCAAGGCCTGTTTCTTCCGTGACCATGCCGGGACACCGACCGCCGTAACCCTCCAGGGAGAGTATGACGAGAAAGGACGCTGGTTCAAGTATTAACCGGCAACCGGGAGGGAAAGGAGGAGTGCACAAAGCCCTCCTCCTGCTGTTGCGACAAAGTTAGTTCCGGCGTTTCCAATTACCCCCCGGTTCTCGAATACCGCCCCGATTACGCTGTCGATGTTGGTTCCCAGGAATCCGCCAGCAGTCACTGCGGCAACAAACGCCATCGGGATCACCCCCATGATACAGGCAAGGAGGGACAGGATAAGTGCGCCGAAGAAGGCAACGGTCTCGCCAAGAACTGTCACGCCGCCGTTCGTCCCGGGAGGCACCCGCGAGAAGTCGGTAATCAGGTAGGGCTCACCAGCGATGACGCCGATCTCGCTGGCAAGTGTATCTGCTGCGGCGGTTGCCACGCTACCAACAAACAGGGCGGCAAACAGGGGGTTGCCGGAGATCCCCCAGAGGACGGCGGAGGCCGCCGCCACAATCCCGTTCGAAAACACGTTGAGGTAACCCCGTGCCCCTCCTTTTGTCTGCTCGACGCCCATCAGCTCTTTCTCGTAAAACCGGTAGCGGGTGCTGACCGAGCCCATGATGAAGAAGGCAAGCATGACCAGGAACCACCTGATATCAGCGAAAACGATCAGGATCATCCCCACCAGCGCACCGGAGAAGAGACCGCTTACATCAGCAGTTTTGGTACGGTAGGAGAAGTACCCGAAGGCAAAGGCTACAATGACCGCGGCGGCAATCAGCATCATGTCCGCCTGGTAGTTCAGGTCGTATATCAGGCCCATGGTCATTGCAATCCCGAGCGCCTCGATCAGCAGGGCATCCTCCCGCTCCCTGACAATAGCTTTCAGGAGGAGGGCCACCACCACGCCGAACAGGATAACCAGCGGTACGTACTCTTCCAGGTAGACCATCACCAACAGGCACCCGATAAACGCTGAAACGCTGTAGGCAACGTAGGACTGGAGCCTGCCGGCCCCCCACCTGAAGGCCAGCTCTCCCGTGACCATGATGGTGAACGTGCAGGAAAAAACGAGAAGGGGGAGGAGGGAGAGCCCGTAAAGGATAGCGATGGGGACCAGGGCAAGGGCCAGGAACCTGGTCTTCTTTATGAGGAAAAGGAGCGATGAGAAGAGGAGGATCATGATGGAGAGAACCCAGGGGGGTTGGACAGCTGGAGCAATCAGTACAAACGAGAGGGCGAGTATGGCCGCAAGCCTGTCCCCGAGCTCGCTCGACATTTCCTGAATGGTTTGGCGGGAGGGCAGAAGAGGTTTATTGTGAAAAAGCCATCCTCCTGACGGCATTCAAGCCCGGTCACGCGCGACACAGATGGTACCAGTCCTCCGTTGTTCGAACACTATATTTCTTACCAGCACAAATATGTGAAAAATGTCTCTCCCACAGGATCTCCCGAAGACCTACGATTTCAGTGAAGTGGAGCGCCGCTGGCAGGGAATCTGGCGGGATGAAGATAACTTTTTTAACCGGTCATCGGATCGTCCCCAGTTCGTGATCGACACTCCTCCCCCCTACCCTACCGGGAACTTCCATATCGGCAATGCCTTCAACTGGTGCTACATCGATTTCATTGCCCGCTACCGGAGGATGCAGGGATACAATGTGATGTTTCCCCAGGGGTGGGACTGCCACGGTCTGCCGACCGAGGTGAAGGTGGAGGAGATCCACGGCATTACCAAGAACGATGTTCCCCGCGAAGAATTCCGGAAAATGTGCCGGGATCTCACGCTGAAGAATATCGAGAAGATGCGCCAAACCCTCCGCAGGCTCGGATTTTCTGTGGACTGGAGCAACGAGTATATCACGATGCTCCCGGAGTACTACAGCAAGACCCAGCTCTCGTTTCTCAGGATGCTTGCCGATGGCTATATCTACCAGAGCGAACACCCGGTCAACTTCTGCACCCGGTGCGAAACGGCAATCGCGTTTGCCGAGGTAGCCTACGAGCCGAGGGAGACGCGGCTCAACTACTTCGATTTTGACGGCGTGGAGATCGCTACCACCCGCCCGGAACTGCTCGCTGCCTGCGTTGCCGTCGCTGTTCATCCTGACGATGAACGATACATAAGTCTCCGCGGCCGTCGTCTGACCGTCCCGATCTTCGGGCACGAGGTACCTGTCATTGCAGATTGTGCAGTCGATCCCGCGTTCGGTTCGGGAGCAGTGATGATCTGTACCTTTGGCGACAAGCAGGATGTCCACTGGTGGAAACAGCACAATCTGGACCTCCGTAAGGCAATCGATCGGCAGGGGAAAATGACCGGTGTGGCCGGGAAATACCAGGGCATGAAATCTGGAGAGTGCCGGGATGCCATCCTCGCCGATATGAAAGAGAGAGGAATCCTGCTGCAACAGGAACCGCTCGAGCAACGGGTCGGAACCTGCTGGCGGTGCAAGACCCCGCTCGAGATCATGAGTGAGCGGCAATGGTTCGTGAAGATCATTCCGGATGAGATCATGTCGGCCGCACAGCAGGTCCGGTGGACCCCGGAACATATGTTTCTCCGGATAGAGAACTGGATCAACCAGATGGAATGGGACTGGTGTATCTCCCGCCAGCGTATCTTTGCCACGCCGATCCCGGTATGGTTCTGCGCGACATGCGGAGCGATGGTTCTCCCTGACGAGGAAGACCTTCCCATCGACCCGACAGTCTCCCGGCCCGCAAAACCCTGCAGCACCTGCGGGTCGTCCGAGTTTATCGGGGAGGAAGACGTGCTCGATACCTGGATGGACTCCTCCATCTCGGTCCTGAATGTTACAGGGTGGAACGGAACATCCGTCCCCGAGATCTTCCCGGCGCAGCTACGGCCCCAGGGGCATGATATCATCCGGACCTGGGCGTTTTATACCATCCTCCGCTCCATGGCCTTGACCGGTTCCAGACCCTGGGACGAGATCCTGATCAACGGCATGGTGCTCGGAGAAGATGGGTTCAAGATGAGCAAAAGCCGGGGAAACATCATCTCGCCTGAAGAGATTGTCGAGCAGCACGGGTCGGACGCCTTCCGCCAGTGGGCTGCGGCCGGCGCCACGACCGGCTCGGACATCATGTTCAACTGGAACGATGTGGTTGCCGCATCGCGTTTCCAGACCAAGCTCTGGAACATCGCCCGCTTTGTCCTGCTCCAGATCGGGAAACACTCATTCGACCGCACGACCACACCGGGACCACTCGCCGACCGGTGGCTCCTATCCCGGCTCACGGAGATGACGACCGAGGTCACAGAGGCCATGGAGCTCTACCAGTTCGACCGGGCGCTGAAGGCCATCCGGGAATTTTCATGGAACGTTCTTGCCGACAACTACATCGAGCTTGTGAAAGGGCGGCTCTACTCGGACGACCCCGGACGGGACAGCGCCTGCCGTGTGCTCTGGGAAACCCTGGATACCCTATGCCGGCTCATGGCACCATTCGCCCCCCATTTCTCCGAAGAGGTCTCGTTCTATCTCGGGGAGGGGAGCGTGCACAAAAAAACATGGCCAGTACCCGGACCCGTAGACCAGGAAGCTCGTGCAAACGGCGACCTGCTGAGCAGCCTGGTGGCGGCAGTACGCAACTACAAGCATGAGCACGGACTGGCACTGAACGCCCCCATGGGCCAGATCACCATCTTCACCTCCCGTATCTCCGATGACTCAGGGGATATGGCCCGGGCACTGAACGGCCCGGTAACATGGGAGCACGACCGGTCGATACTGGAGAAGAAACCGGGGCCGGTGCAGTTCAACATGGCCGTGATCGGCCCGGCTCTCCGCAGGGATGCAAAAACCTTCATGGATGCTGTCCGGGCCCTCCCCCATAAGCGGTTGATTGCCCCGCCGGTCGCAATTAATGCCGGAGGAAAAGAAATCGCCGTCCCGGAAGGTGCATTCACGCTCACCTACAACTACCTGATCGGAGGAGAGGAGGTAGACATTATTACCGTCGATGATGTGATCGTGACGATCCGGAAAAATCCCTGATGCTCCCTGTAACGAACTCTGCGATCTCCTCTTCATTTTTCAGGCCATCGACCAGTACAAAACGCGAGGGTTCTTCTGCCGCCAGGGAGAGGTAATTCTCCTGAACACGGGCGAGGAATCCTGCTTCCTCGAAGTGTTCCCGGGTCCGTCCGTCCCCCATGCGGGAGAGGGCAACCCCGACTGGGAGCACAATCAGGAACGTTAGATCCGGGGGAATGGTCCACCCGTTGTGGACGGCCCGGAGCCATGCCAGCGGTTCATCGATGATTCCCTCGAGCATAACCTGCTGGTAGGCATAACGGCTGTCCGAGTACCGGTCTGATATGACCAGCATTCCGGCCGAGAGGGCCGGCCGGATAACCGTGGTGATATGGGCGGCATGGTCTGCGACAAACAGGAGCGCCTCGGTGACAGGGTCAACTTCGTCAGCAATTGCCCGGCGGACCGCATCCCCCACCCAGGTCGAACCCGGTTCCCGGGTGATAACAGGACATTCATCTTCAAGCAACCGAGCAAGCGATGAGACCAGCGAGCTCTTGCCGCTCCCGTCAATACCCTCGATGGTAATCAGGACCATGATCCCCTCCGTACGGCATCGAGGGGAATAAGCCCCCGGTGCACTGCTGTCGCCACCACCGCACCATCGAATCCTTCCGTGAAGAGGAGATCGAGGTCAGGCTCGCCAGCAATACCTCCTCCGAACATCAGGTACCCCGGATAGGCGGCACGGTATTTTGCGAGCGGTGCTGCAGAGAGTCCTTCCTCGGTCCCGACCGCCCCCAGATCGAGGATCAGGCATCCATCGAGCGGGAGGTCTGCAACTTCGCGGAGGACATCGCAGGGGTCCCGGCCATGGGGTATGACGCAGCCGTTCCGGACATCGAGAGAGAGTATCCCGGAACGATACCGGGAGAGATCAGCCCCTGCGGTTTCAGTCCCGATGACATTTACGATGTTTTCGCCCGGGAGGAGGTCATCGGGAGCCCTGCACCCCCGGTCGACGTAGCATCGTTGCACCATCCTGGCACTGCCCCGGACCTCCTGGTCATGGGATCCGGTTCCCGCGATCCTGTCCAGATCTGCAATATAGAGCAAGGCCGGCCGGACGATGCCGAGGTAGGAGACAGGGTGTGCATTGGGAGAGATGCCCCATGTCAGAGGGCGATAGGTCCTGCGCTGCCCCCGTTTTCCGTGGACAACAAGTCCCCCTTTCAGGTCCATTGCCAGAACCAAATCCATTGTAAGCGTAATCACTATTAGTCTGAACAATCATTAAATCCTATGCGATTGCTGGTCAGCCCGAGGGATATTGAAGAGGCGAAGCGATCACTTGCCGCCGATATCATCGATGTGAAGCGCCCTGCCGAGGGCTCTCTTGGAGCCAATTTTCCCTGGATAATCCGCGCGATTGCGGAACTTTCCCCCAAGCCGGTCAGTGCCGCTATAGGGGATTTTGGTTTTAAGCCCGGGGGAGCTTCACTTACCGCATACGGGGCTGCACATGCCGGTGCCGATTTTGTTAAGGTGGGCCTGATGTTCGACGGAACCGAACGGGCCAGCGAGTTCATCAATGCCGTGGTCAGGGCAGTGAAGGAGGAGTTCCCGGAGAAGAGTGTGGTCATCGCCTCCTATTCCGACTATGAGCGGCTGGGAACGATCTCACCCTTTGCCATGGCCCCACTCGCGGCATCCGCAGGGGCGGATGTCGCCATGGTAGATACCGGGGTTAAAGACGGGAGAAGTACGTTTGAGTTCATGAGCGAGGAGTCGCTGTCCAAATTCACGGAGATGAACCGCGATGCCGGGCTGATGACTGCAGTAGCAGGGTCACTTGGGTTTGAACACCTGCCTGCCCTGAAACGGATCGATCCCGATATCATTGGCGTGCGGAGCATGGTCTGTGGTGGTAACCGTGACTCCTCAATCCGGGAAGATCTTGTCGACCGGCTCGCAAGGATGGTAGGGTGACCTATGTTTCGTGAGAAACTTCAGGTCCCGGTTGCCCTCACCTTTGACGACGTGCTCCTCGTGCCTGCAGAATCATACATTGAACCGAACGAGACCGATATCAGGAGCCGCTTTTCAAGGAACATTCCCCTCAACATCCCGCTGGTATCCTCTGCAATGGACACGGTGACTGAGTCCTCCATGGCCATTGCCCTTGCCAGGGAAGGGGGAATCGGGGTCCTTCACCGGAATATGACGGCCGACCAGGAGGCTGCAGCGATCCGGATGGTCAAGCAGGCCGAGGAACTGATCGAGCGTCAGGTGGTATCCGTTGACCCGGACACCAGCGTTGCCGATGTCGAGCGGCTCATGAACGAGCATCGGATTGGTGGCGTCCCGGTCCTCGAAGAGGGCATGGTGGTGGGAATCGTCAGCCGCCGGGACGTGCGGGGAATCGCCCGTCGGCGCGGTAGCGAGAGTATCCGGACGATCATGACCAGGGAGCCCATTACCGCAACCGAGGATATCTCTCCTGATGAAGCCCTTGAGGTCATGTACACCAACAAGGTCGAACGGCTCCCGGTCCTGGACCACGAAGGGAGGCTGGTCGGAATCATCACCATGCAGGACGTGCTTGAGAAACGCCAGTACCCTAGCGCCAGCCGCGACCGGAGCCGGAGACTGAGGGTGGCAGCCGCGGTTGGCCCCTTTGACTTCGAGCGGGCCATGTTGCTTGACGAGGCCGGGGCAGACGCCCTGGTAGTCGACTGCGCCCACGGCCATAACATGAACGTTGTTGCTGCCGTCAGGAACATTAAGGGGAGTGCACGTGCCGATATCGTCGCGGGCAACATCGCCACCGCACAGGCCGCTACCGACCTTATGGACACTGTCGATGGCCTCAAGGTGGGGATCGGTCCGGGTTCCATCTGCACCACCCGGATCGTGGCCGGGGTAGGCGTCCCCCAGATCACCGCTATTGCCAGTGTTGCCGATACGGTAAAGGGCTCGGAAATTCCGGTCATCGCTGACGGCGGGGTCCGGTTCTCGGGCGATGTGGCCAAAGCCATTGCTGCCGGCGCCGACTGCGTGATGATGGGGAGCCTGTTTGCCGGGACCGATGAGTCCCCTGGTCGGGTCATCACCATGAAAGGAAGGCGCTATAAACAGTACCGCGGTATGGGGTCCCTGGGAGTCATGAGTGGCGGGTTATCGACTGACCGCTACTTCCAGAAGAAGGAGATCGGGGCAACCAAGTTTGTCCCCGAGGGCGTAGAGGGCGTCACTCCCTACGTGGGCACCGTATCCGAGGTTATCTACCAGTTATGTGGAGGACTCAAATCCGCCATGGGATACACCGGTTCACGCACCATTCCCGAGATGCATGAAAAAGCCGCGTTCGTCATGATCACTGCTGCAGGGCGGATCGAGAGTCATCCTCATAACATCCTGATCACTGACGAAGCGCCCAATTACCGGCTCTCGGAATAACCTTTTTTTCAGGTATAACGCCTCTGCGATACAGTTCCATGAACACCTGCAGGAACCGTGGGCGGTTTTCCTACACCCACTCTGCTGCCTGTCCAGGCATGAACGCCGGTTCTCGGCACGCTGGTGCATCGCTGGCGGGTATTTCGGGAGAGGGCCCTCGCCGGATTCATCCGTGCACGATGGTTCCTCAAACCATATGTCCATATATAGTAAGAACCCTAACATAAAGTAATTAACATGCTGGATCAGGCAGAAGTCGCCCGCATTCTTGACATCCTCGGGAACAGGAACCGCAGGCGCATAATCGAGCTGTTGCGTCAGAAGCCCTGTTTTGTAACCGAGATCTCGGACCGCCTGATGCTCTCGCCCAAAGCGGTGATCGAACACCTCCAGCTGATGGAACGCGAGGATATACTCTCCTTTCGTCTCGATGAACGGCGCCGGAAATACTACTTCCTGGCCAATGACATAAGCGTTGTCGTCAACCTCACCAGGAAAGAAGACGCTCGTGGTGGTCTTGCTGACCGCGATATCAGGTTCCGGCAGACACTTGCCACCCTGAGAAGGCTGGTAGATGCCCGCGAAGAGACGAGCGAGAACCTTCGGACCATCGAAAAGAATATCGATTTACAGATCCGGGATGTCGTCCAGTACGGGAGAGACCTGCTCGATTCCGACGATGAAATCAACCTCCTGATCGCGCTTGCCCATTGCGATCTGACTGCACCGGAGCTCGCCGAACTGACCGGCCTGCCCGAGCAGGCCTTATCCGTGGGGTTGAAGAACCTTACCATGAAACGGTTCGTGAAGATGGACGGCCGGACATTCCGGCTGAGGGGGCCCAATGGCACAGAGTAACCCGTACGATGACTTCCTGAAAAACCTCGCCCGCATGGTAGAGGATATGATCAGGAACATGCCCGAGAACGAAGGTACCCATTTCATCGGGTATACCATCATTGCCGGAAGCCCGGGAGACCTCCCCCGGATTATCCCCATGGGCACTCAGGCCGAAGATATCCAGTTCGAGGTTATCCAGGACGAAACCCATATCTTTGTGACCGGGAGACTCCCGCCCCAGTCGAAATCGGCTGCCTACGCGGATATATCGACCGATTCCGTGACTATTGTGGTCGGTGAGAAAAAGGCAACCATCCCCCTCGATTCGCCGATCGATATCATTCACAGTTTCTACCAGGTCAGGCACGGGGTCATCGACATCGTGCTGAAAAAGAAGAAGAAATCCTCGATCGGTTAAGGCGCCTGATCCGATCAGGCCCTGATCAGGGTGTCTCCGGCAACCCACCCAGAAAGCTCTTTTTTATCCGGACGATACTCGCGGAACTGGCGGAGCGAGACGGTGAGGTCACGGGTGAAAGCAAAGTAGCCGATCTGGGTGGTCCGGCACAGTTTCATGGCCATCTCCATCAGGCCACGGGGATCGGGCCGCTGCTCCCCCAGCCAGATATGGAATATGTTGCCGCCGTCAACGATCGGGAAGAAGACATGCTCGATCTCCATCCGTTTTCCAAGGGGGATGTTCGCGCCTGGCGCCACGTGGGTCCCGTTGGTATAGTAGACGGGAAGATCACGTGTGGTCCCGAGCATCTCGAGTCCCTGCAGAAGGTCGCCTTTCACCACCTTACCGGCCTGTTCGCGGTACTCCATGGTAAGCAGGTCAGCAACCGCGAACCGCTGCCCGGTAGTCTCGGCCGGGGTGCGGGCAAGCGCGATGGTCATCCCATTCCGTGCCGAGAGTTCCTCGGCATAGAGCTCCATCTCCGTCATTGCCCTGACTGCAAGGATGAATGCTTCCCGTGACTCGTGCAGCTGGCTGCCGGTATGGTGTTGCACCATCTCGTTCACCCCGACAACCCCGATGGTGTATACGAGCCCGTCCAGATCAACGGCAACCGTGCCCCGTTCACCGGTATGGGGATCCTTGGGCCGTTGCATTGCAAACGGCATGCGGCCGTTGGTCCGGATGATCTCGAGCCAGCGTCGCTTGATCTTGAAGACTTCCACGCAGACATCCATCAGGGCCCGGAGCTCGGAGAAGAGGCGCTCATCATCGCCTTCAGCACGGTAGCCGGCGCGGGGACAGTTCAGGGAGACCACCTGCCAGGACCCCATCGAGAAATGTTTTGCATCGGTGAAAAGAAGCTTGTCCTCGAATTCGCCATCCTCATCAGCTATTGCGGAGAACTGATAGGCACAGCACTGGTAGCAGGAGATCCCCTTCCCCGCCCCGCGGTAATCCGGCATCTGGTTGTCATAGTACGGGGTGCCGAATTTTGAGGCCAGCTCGAAGGTGAGGAGGTAGAGGTCATGGTAGGTCGGGAGGTCGGGGTGTGCACGGTTGAACTCTTCATCCTCGGTCATGAAATCGGGCTCGATGCTGATCTCCGGTTTGGGGAAGCTGAAGGGTTTGCCCCAATTGTCACCCTCAAGCATCACCTCCATCAGCGCCTTGAAGAGCAGCCGCACCTCGCCTTCGAACTCACCATAGCATCGTGCAGGAGCCTGCCTGCCATCCCAGACCTTTCCCTTGAAGACGCAGGGCTTGTCCTTCCAGAGGTTCGGCACGCCGGGACTGAGCTGGACCGAAGAAAAGACCAACTGTCCACCGCGGGCCACCATCATCTGGGTCATCTCGTAGACAAACATCTGCATGAGCTGCTTGATCTCTTCGTAGCGCATACCCTCGAAAAACGGTGCAAGAAAGGTCAGGAAATTGTAGTAGCCCTGGCCACCGGCAAAGTTGGTCTGGGCACTTCCCAGCGCCTTTACCGCGTGCAGGACCGCAACCTCTGCCCGCTTTGCCGGTCCGGCGACCGATGCCTTGGTGCCGTTCCCATCGGGCATCAGGCCATAATAGAAGAAGTAACGGAGATCCCAGTCCTGGCAGAAGGGCCGCGTGCCGAAGTATTCAAGGTCATGGATATGGATATCACCGGAGAGATGGTGATCGGCAAGATGCGGTGGGAGCTGGAGGAGGTACTGTTCCTTGCTGATCTTGTCGGCTTTCTTCTTGTGCGATGTCTCGGCATTCTCCTGCAGGTTTGCATTGTCCCGCGCCTCAAACCCCCTCCCCACATCGATCAGGTGGGCGTCAAAGACCGGGGTGCCCACCCGTGTACAGACGTTGCGGTACTGAACCATGCCCTTCTCTAACAGGGTCATGTTCACGATCTCGCGGATGAGAGGGCCGGAGAGTGCCTTAAGTCCAAGCGACCGGATCCGCTGCTCGACCATCCGGGCGACCTCGATGGCGGTTTCTTCGCTGGCGCTCTCGTATCCGTAAAAGGTCTCGACCAACCGGGTCTCCTCGATGATCTGGTTAATGATCCGTTTTCGATCGTATTCGATGATATGCCCGTCACTGGTCCTGACAGATGGCATCTGGGGGATGTAAAGGCCGGATAGCGTGGTCTGCCGGGTCTGTTTCTCTGCCATCAGGAACCCTCAATCAGCTGTAAAACCCGGTCTTCGTTGAGAGTGCCGGCAGAAAAGAGATCCCGCGGCACGAGAAATGCGGAACCCGACTGGAGCACCGGGGCTTCTTGTACAAAAATACCGTTAATCCTCAGCTCGGTAAGGGCGGCGGCGCTGGACATATCTCTCTCCTGGTAGGATATCTGATTCCTGGTAAGATATTCCTTCAGTTCCTCGCAGTTGGGACAGTATTCAAGCGAATAAACAATCAGCTTCGGTCTTTCTGCCAATTTTTTCCCCCCGTAGTTCTTTCTCAACCCATTACTTGTTTTTGGTGAAAAAATATTTGTCTATCGTGCATGATTATACATAAAAAAGGGTAATTTTTTGCTCTACTTCATGCACATGATTTCGGTCCCGGTAGACGGTGCGGGAAACACTGGGGAGGAAAGGACATGGTCCGCCTGTTTGTGGCTGTAGATCTCCCTCCGGAAATTCGTGAACGGCTGAAAAAACCCCAGGAGATCCTGAAACAGAGCAGGGCGCGCCTTTCTGTTGTCGATCCGGCAATCATCCACATGACCCTCAAGTTCATCGGGGAGGCTCCTCCTGAACGCGTGGAACGGATAATGCGTGCGCTCAAGACGGTCAGGTTCGAGCCCTTCGACCTGATTATCACCGGGATCGGGAGCAATAATCCCCGGCAGCCACGGGTTATCTGGTGTACCATGGACGATGGCGGCAGGTCGGCTGCTCTCCATGACCGGATCGAAACAGTCCTCGAACCCCTTGGTATCCCCCGGGAAGGCCGGCCATTCAGGGCCCATGCAACCATCGCCCGCGTAAAGCAGTATGACCCGTCCCTGACAGCACGGTTACGGGATATTCCCCCGGAAGATTACGGATCCTTCACGGTCCGGTCATGGCAACTCAAGAAGAGCACCCTCACTCCCCAGGGGCCCATATACGAGACACTGCTGGAGGTTCCCTGCATATGAGAACCCCCCTCGAGGAGTCGGTCCTTTCACGGATCAGGCCCACTGCCCAGGAGCAGGAGCATGTCCATGGAGTGGCAGCGCGGCTCATCGCGATAGCCTCCGAGATTGGCAGGGCCGAACCGCTCATCGTGGGGTCGGTAGCCCGGGGGACGTTCATCCGGGGAGACCGCGATCTCGACCTCTTTCTCCTCTTTGAGCCTGACCTTTCCCGAGAAGATCTTGAGCGCGAGGGTCTTTCCCTTGCGCGGACCATTGCAGAACGACTGAACGCTCCATACCACGAGAAATACGCCGAACACCCATATATCAATGCCCGAGTGGATGGCCTCGATGTGGATTTGGTCCCCTGCTACCGGGTGGAATCAGCCGCGGCAATCCGCTCAGCGGTGGATCGGACACCGTTCCACACCCGGTACATCGAGGAGCGGATAGGGCCTTTTACCGATGACGTCCTCCTGCTCAAGCAGTTTGCCAAGGCGGGCGAGGTATACGGTTCGGACCAGATGACCGAGGGATTCTCTGGATACCTCTGCGAACTGCTCATCCTTTCCTATGGCGGATTCCCCACACTTCTTACTGCAGCGGCAGAATGGAAGCCCGGTACCCTGATCGACCCGGGCAGGCACCGGGCCAAGGAGTTCCAGGAGCCCCTGGTCGTTGTCGACCCTGTTGATCCTGCCAGGAATGTCGCAGCATCAGTGTCGCTTGACCGGATGTACGAGTTTGTGGAGCTTGCCCGGGGTTACCGCGAGAAACCGGATGAAACATTTTTCTTTGCCCCGCCACCGGACGTGCTCTCACGCGCCGACCTGGGGTCAGTCATCCGTGCCAAGGGAACCGGCCTGGTCGCGATAACATTTGCGACCCCCCCCTTCATCCCGGAGGTTATCGTCCCACAGCTGCGGAGGAGCCTGGATTCCCTGTGTGCGCTACTGGAGCGGAACGGGTTCTTGGTCAATGCAGCAGATTGCGAGATGCTCGAGGAGCGGAGCATGCTCCTTTTTGAACTGATGAACACCCAGACTCCCCGGGTGCGCAGGCATATCGGTCCCCCGCTCTGGAACCGTGTAAATGCCAGCCGATTTGCCGGGAAGTACCGGGCCTGCGATCAAGGGGGGCTCTTTGCTGGACCGTTCATTGAGAACGGGCGCTACATTGTGGAGATACCGCGGAAGTATATCCATGTCGAAGACCTGCTCGGGTCACCCGATGTGCTTGATGTAGGACTGGGAAAGCATGTCCGGCAGTCCATGAGCACCCGCTGGGACGTTCATTCCGGTACTGCCTGCTGGTCCCCGGAATTCGCCCCGTTCATCTCCCGGTTCCTTTCCCGGAAATCTCCCCTGACGAGAATCCTGGATCTTTCGCATGAATCAGGCAGAACAGGTGAGTAGCACTCGCATGGTACCAGACGAATGGGGAATAGCTTGATATAAACTCAGGATGATCTCAAACATAATAGGGATTTCATGCCTTTCCCGGTCGTTCCCGGAAAAGCTGCAGGGCTCCCGCAGGTGATATGATGGAGAACGAGACAGCTCTAGCACGAAATATTCTCCTTGCCCTGATACTTGTGGTGATCATCATCGTTGTGGTAATCGTAGTCGTTTTTTTGGTCTTCCCGCCGGTGCCAGACACGATGCCGTCGTTTCGGGCTAATGCGGAGCGTTCCGGGACCACCGTGTATCTCTACCACGATGGCGGGGACCCCCTGCAGGAACGGGCAACCCGCATCCTGATCAACGGCATTGAGGTTCCCATCCGGTCCGTCACCTTCCTGCACGGTCAGGACTGGCCCTGGACCACGGGAGAGACAATACGCATGGAACACATCGGTGGAGGAGACCCGGAAACCGTCGAAGTGCAATACGTGTCCCGGGATACGGTTGCGACAATCTATTCAACAAACCTCGCGCCATTGACCGTGCCGGTGACCCCCGCCCCGGAAGAACCACCTGCACCCGCGACACCAATCACAACGGTGCCGACAACGGCGACCCCAACTGTCACCCTTCCCGCTGCTCCAGATACGGCCCTGCCCGGAGAACCAGTCCCCCGCCCTCCGGTCGCAACATTCCAGGCGGACCGGCGTTTAGGCGAGGTTCCCCTCACGGTCCGGTTCACCGACCTCTCGACCGGGTCGCCTTCCTCGTGGCTCTGGAACTTTGGTGATGGCGGTACCTCGGTAGAACGGGAGACAATGCACACCTACAGCACGCCGGGAGAATACACGGTCACCCTGACGGTCACCAATCCCTATGGAAGCAACAGCAGGACCGAACCCGCGTTTATAACTGCCGGACTGCTTCCCTCTGCCCAGTTTACCAGCACCCCCCGCGAGGGGCCCTCGCCTCTCCGGGTCCAGTTCAGCGATCTCTCGACCGGTTCACCGGACAGCTGGCTATGGAACTTCGGTGATGGGACCGGATCCATGGAGAAAAACCCTGCTCACCTCTATCTGGAGCCCGGAGAGTATTCCGTGTCCCTGACCGCCACCAACAGCCATGGATCGAATACCAGGATCCAGACATCGTTCATCAGGGTTGTCACAACCGAGAGAAATGAGGTCTTTCTCTCGAGGAGCCAGTATGGTTCGCTCCTTCCCGATCCATACCTGGAATTCGTGGTGACCGGTCCTGGGGCATGGATTAGGATTGCTGGCAGTGATTACCAGTTCGGGGAAGGCGACCTTGTCCAGCTCTTTCCGGGCGATGTCAGCATCGGGACGGTCGATGTCAACGAAGCCGGCATAACGGCGTTCTCCTTTTCCGGGGTCAGGATGTTCGTGAACGGTGATCTGGTCCGGAACGGTATCGTATCCAGGATCTCGGTGCCTGAGTTCGCCGCACTCAAGTCTACCCTGACCATCATCGTTCCACCCCGCGATACGGCAAGCGTCCTGTTTGTCGATGGAGAGAAAAAAGCCACTTCCGGACCGGGATCGATTACAATCTCCAACCTCGGACCTGGTCCTGATGGGAAGATGTACCTGTCCAAAAAAATCCAGGATCTCACCTTCCGGGGGGGCGCTGAATCTTTCAGGGCAGGGTAAACCCTCTTGTTTTTTCCGCCTGAAGCCAGAAGGGAAAGACTTTATCCCACCTCCTGCATAGCTGTATCGTTTTACGGGGTTTTGCCATGCAGAAGAGAGTGGCTTTCTGCTTTTTCATGGGGATTTTCTCTCTCCTTCTCCTCCTGCAGCCATCAGTGGCGGCGGATGTAAGGGTTACCATTTACGAGACCGATTTTTCCACCGATCCCGGCTGGATAACGAATAACCCCTCCCACTACTATTGGGATGTCCAGAAGGAAGCTTACCACTTCCAGACCGAGGGAGGGACGAATGGTTACAGCTTCGTCCCCGTGGGATACCAGCATGGTTCATTCACGCTCGAATATGATCTGCTTATATGTTCCATCAGTAAAAATGGTGCTGTGCGGTTCGGGATGACCAGTGCGGATATGGATCTCTCGAAGGGCGCGAACGTGTTCGGAGTCTTTTCCTATGGGCAATACGGCAGGATCATGGCAATCCGGGTCATCGACCAGAATAACCATCTCCACGAAAAGACGAGCCAACACAATTCCTACTGTGGCAATCAGCCGAATTGCGTGACCAAGCAGTATGAAGAGAACATCACCTACCGGGTAGCCATCCGCTATAACGAAGAACTGACCCAGGCAGACATCGAGGTCACGAACAAGGATACCGGAGAACTCCTGTGGGGATATTTTGTTCCGATCGGAACCGAACTCCACTACCTGAACCGGCTGGCAATTACCACCAAGGGAGACTACCTGGTCGGTAACACCGCGGAGGGATACATCGACAACATCGTCCTGTATACCTACGTCCCGATCACCCCGACTACGGTGGTGACCACATTGCCGACTACCGCCCCGACAACCATTCCGAGCACGGTGCCAACCCCCACGCCGACCAAATCCCCGGCATGGGCGGCCATCGTCGTGACGTCGCTTTGTGCCGCGGCCTGGATCGCTGCCTTCTTCCGGAAACGGTGAACAACAGGATCGGAGATGACTGGCGACCCTGATATCCATGTGATCGAGGCCATCGGGCGGTGCAGGATCGTGGTCCGCGATGGCGTGGTGTTGGAAGTTGGCCCTCCCATTATCCGCGAATGCCCGCTTGCCCGGAGGTTCGCCCGCCCGGTCCACCCTATTACTCCCGAAGCGGTGAAAGAGAACATCGAACACCGGATCCGGTCCTTCGGGATGTGCTCGGCCGAGCGGCAGGTGCTCTCATCGGGTGAATACGTTGGGTTCGGGGCCTCCGAGCTGATCAGCTATGGGCTTTCCTCCCACCGCTTTGATGCCGCGGTTATCGCCTGCGAAGGGGCAGGAACGGTCATCGCTTCCACCCCGGAACTGGTCCAGGGGATTGGGGGTAGGATGTCCGGGCTGGTGCGAACCAGCCCCATACCAGGCGTGATCGCATCGATTGAACTCAACGGTGGTATCATCCCCTTCCGGGATACCGCTGCCCTCGATCAACCCGGCGGAGTCCGGGTTGCCTGCGCATCCGGTTATGAAAAGATTGCCGTTACCGTAGTCCTTCCAAGCGATGCCCGGGAAGTACGGGACATCTGTCCCAACGCATTCATCATCGCCGTGCATACCACGGGAATTTCCACCGAAGATGCGGCCTCGTACGCTGGAACCTGCGATATCGTTACCGCCTGTGCATCCCGGGCAGTCCGCGAAGTGGCCGGTCCCCGGGCACTCATCCAGGCCGGTTCATCAATCCCGGTATTTGCCATGACACCCGAGGCAAAGAGACTCATCCTCGAAAAGGTCGGGGAGGCCGGCGGCCAGTTCCTGGTGACAGGGGCGAGACTTCCCTTTACCGGTGATACGCTGCCAGGTCCGCTGGTGTAGGCTGCCTGCCTTCTGGAGCGACTGGACAATCCTCATTTGAAAGAATGCAGTCCCTAATGGATGAGGATGCTCCAGTATTTGTGAAGATGTCACGGGGTTCTGGCATGACTCATGGGAAGCCCAGCGTTCACTCATGGAGCAGAAAAGGTGGTGAGGACCGTCTGGATCTCCGGAGTGGAGCGGATTGGAAGGCCTGGTTACACGCGGGAGCGTGGTTTTCCCGGACTATTCCTGTTCAAGCCACTTCCGGGCATCCCTGATTGCTGCCCGCTGCTCTTCCGTAACCTTCGGATACCGGAGATCAAGGGACTGGATGGCGGTCGAGATGATATCCGCGATGAGAGTTCTGGCCACCCACTTGTGATCAGCGGGAATCACGTACCACGGAGCCCAATCGGTGCTCGTGGCATGCAGCATATCCTCGTATGCTTTGATATATTCATCCCAGTACAAGCGCTCTTTTATGTCCGAGACCGTTAGCTTCCATAATTTCTCATCATTTTTCATGCGGTCGATCAGCCGCTCCTTCTGCTCGCCTTTCGAGATGTGCAGATAGAATTTCAGGACCCGTGTGCCGTTCTGGGTCAGGTGACGCTCGTACGCGTTGATATCCTCGTACCGCGCTCTCCAGAACTTTCTGTCCGGTTTATTCCCGGGAATCCGTTGCCTTTCGATGAGATCCGGGTGGACTTTCACCACCAGGACCTCTTCATAATAGGACCGGTTGAATACCCCGATTTCGCCACGGGCCGGCAGGTGCCTCCAGTATCGCCAGAGGAAATCGTGGTCGAGCTCCTCATCACTCGGGGCTTTGAAGCTGGTCACCCGGCACCCCTGGGGATTCACACCCGACATCACGTGCCTGATTATCCCGTCCTTGCCAGAGGTGTCCATACCCTGGAGGATGATGAGCACCGAGTAGCTATTACTTGCCCAGAGGAGTTCCTGGGCGGAATCGAGCTCCCTGCGGTTCTTTTCAAGAATTTCCAGCGCCCGTTCCTTCACCACTTCTTTGCCAGCTGACTTGAGCTCTTCATCCTGGGACCACCCCGTACCGAATCGGTTCAGGTCCACTTTTTTTCCGGGGATGACCCGGCACTTGTTGATGTATTTCTCCGGAATCATTTCCATTACCCTAGGCCGGATCGCGGAGCAGCGGGCAGGTCATGCAATGCCCGCCACCACGCCCGCGCCCGAGCTCCGATCCCTCGATTTCAAGTACCTCGATTCCAGCATTCCTGAAATTCCGGTTGGTGCAGGTGTTCCGGTTATACGCAATGACAACGCCCGGACGCAGCGCGACCACATTGTTACCGTCATCCCACTGCTCCCGTGCAGCCTGGTACTCATCGCCTCCGGTAGGGATTACCTCAAGCCTGTCAACTCCGAGTGCATCGGTGACTGCAGCAATGAAACTCTCTTCTTTCTTCACGTTGAAGAGAGCGCGTTCATCCCCCGGCCTGATACTGTAGGCCTGCAGCTCGCCCACTACCTTCGGGAACACGGTGACGGTATCTACATCAAGCATGGTAAACACGGTATCAAGGTGCATGTGGGCCCGGTGCTGGCTCATCTGCGCAACGATTATCCGGTCGGCCGCGTTCTTCGCAAAGAGCCCTCGCGCCACCTGTTCGATCATGCGGGCCTGGGTCCGTTCGCTCATGCCGATCAGGACGGTACCGTTTCCGATGGGCATGACATCTCCCCCTTCCAGCGATGACAAGCCGAAATTTTCGATATCGTATTTTCTGTAGTCCCCGGCCGGGGGGTACCAGTACTCGAAGACCCCATCCCGGAACATCGGATGGCCACGGTAAATGGCAGCGACGTTCAACACTTCGAGTCTCCGCACCGGCCAGAACATCGGGTTGAGGGTGACCCCGCTGTAGATCCAGCTGGAAGAGTCACGGGTAAAAATGGTATTGGGCAGCGGCGGGAGGATGAACGTATCCGGACCGGCAGCCGCCGCGGTGAGCGAGAACCGGGAAAGCCCCTCCATGTAGATGCACTCGAGCTCTCGGACGGTAAGCCCCCCGATGAGGTGACTTGCAAGGAGAGCAGGTTCCATGTCCATCAGGCAGATCCTGACCGCATCAACTGCTGAAATCCCAACCGTCATCTCGTTCACGACCCGTGATAACAAACCTTTGCGCACCTCCAGGTCCGATGACAGTGCTTCGGCAAGCAGTTCCTGCAGGTAATAGACCTTCACCCCTTCGTCCTTCATGAGCCGGACAAAGGCATCGTGCTCTTCAATTGCACGGTCGACCCACAGGACATCGTCAAACAGGAAGTCGTCATGGTTGCCCGGAGTAAGCCTCCGCAGGCTGAGATCGGGCCGGTGGACCATTACCTTTCGAAGCCGGCCCACTTCCGAAAATGCTCCATAATCAGTCATTTCTCATGCCCGTTCTGAACGAACCTGGGTTCCTGCATCCCCGGCAACGAGTGCCAGGATATCCCCCAGTGCTCCGATTGCTGCCCGCTTTCCGGCCTCCTCCACAAACTGGCAGGCAGCTTCCACCTTTGGCCCCATCGAACCAGGCGCAAAGGAACGGTTCTTCAGTTCGGCCGGAGTTGTATCGCGAATCAACCGGGCCGAGGGGGTATTCCAGTCGAGATAGACTCCATTTACATCGGTAGCCAATACGAGGACATCGGCACCGACATCCTTTGCAAGAAGGGCACTTGCAAGATCTTTGTCGATGACCGCTTCCACTCCTCCGAGAACCCGTTCCCTGCCTGGGAGGTACATCACCGGGATTCCCCCTCCACCGGCACAGATGACAACACTCCCCTTTTCAAGCAGCCACCGGATTGGCCGTGTCTCGAAGATTCGCTGTGGACGCGGAGAGGGTACCACTCTGCGCCATGCATCTCCATCCTGCCTGAAGGTCCATCCCTTCTCGCGGGCCATGCTGTCGGCATCGATCCTTGAATACCCCGGGCCGACGAACTTGGATGGATGCCTGAGTGCAGGATCTGCGGGGTCCACCTCGACCATTGTCAGGAGCGTGGCCAATGGGACTTCAAAGGGGAGAAGGTTTCCCAGTTCCTGTTCGATCAGGTATCCGATCATTCCTTCGGTCTGAGCATCGAGCACATCAAGGGGGTATGGTTCTACCTCCGAGTAACAGGCAGCCTGCAGGGCAAGGAGACCGACCTGCGGCCCGTTGCCATGCGAGAGGACAAGCTCATGGTCTGCTGCCAGGGGGGCCAGGGCGAGAGCAGCAGACTGAACATTCTCCCGCTGCCGCTCAGCGGTCATGGGCTCCCCCCGTTTCAGGAGGGCATTTCCTCCAAGGGCCACTACTATCCGCATTGTACCTGTCACTCCGCAAGCGTCGTTACTACCGTTGCCACCTTGGGATGCACCCTCTTCCCGGCTGGGTGGAACCCTGTAGAGGAAGGATGTACTGTTCGAGGTAAGTTATCCATCGGGCGGAATGTACAGGCAAGGACTTTCGGATACGTGGTTCTCATGATCAATCAGTATGAAACGTGCTATTTAAACGAATGGGCAAGATGGAGAGGTTCTGGCAGATGATTGCGGTGTATGGCCTTTGACGATCAGCGGGTGTGCGTCCTGAGAGGTGTGGCAGAACTGGTCCTTATTCGTGATGTGCCGGTGAAAAAGGATCCCTTGCAGGATGCCGGAAGATCTTATTCAGATAATACGGACCGCGCCATGTTCGATGAGCGAAACTCCTATCTCCCGGACAGCCTGGTTTGCCGGTGCGCCCTGGGCCAACATGATATTGTAGCCGCTGATGCAGGCCTCGGTATTAATTGTCTGCCAGTTCCTTTGGGTGTTCCGGGCCCTTGCAATTGCTGCATCGCGGGCATCAGTGCTGGTAAACCCGATAACAAGGATCTGGGCCGCTGTTGCAGGGTCCATATCGTTGCACACCGGAGAGAGCTGGCAGAGGACAGCATCCTGTGCCCCCGGGGACGGCAGGATTCACCGCGCCGTATGAACAGATCTGGAGTCCTGCAGCGGCCGAAGCAGCCTGGACAAGTGCCGATGCCGTGCTAATCGAGGTATAGGTGCTTGTTTCAGGGATTGTCATCCGGACCAGGACAGGCATGATCCCCAGGAGACATACAATGAGAATGACTGTCAATCCTTTGCCGGGCTGTGATGGTTCGACTGGGTTTAATCACGGTGAAGCATACCTCGATGATTGCGTGAAAAACGATTATCATCTTTTCATCCCAATACTACGGATCGGAATCCCCAGGTCCCTGTCATGGATGCCATTTCGGTAAAGAATCTGACAAAAAGGTTTTCTGATCTCGTAGCGGTCGATAACGTGAGTTTTACCGTGCGTCCTGGAGAGGTCTTTGGGTACCTTGGTCCGAACGGCGCCGGGAAGACCACCACTATCCGCATCCTTACCGGGATAACGGCTCCCACCGGAGGATCTGCCAGTATCTTCGGACTCGATATTGTCAGTGATACCATCAGGGCACGCCGGCAGATGGGTATTGTTTACGAGACCTCGAATGTCTATGATGATCTGACTGCGTGGCAGAACATAATGTTTGCCGGAGAACTCTACAACGTAGGAAAGCAGGAACGGGAGAAGAGGGGGAAGGAACTTCTTGAGATCTTCGGGTTATGGGAGAGGAGGGCAGGTCGGGTTCATGGATTTTCAAAGGGAATGAAACGACGGCTCACCCTGGCGATGGGACTCATCAATGATCCAAAGCTCCTCTTTCTCGACGAACCAACTTCCGGTCTCGATGTGCAGAGCAACCTGATTATACGCGACGTACTTCACGACCTTACCAGCCGGGGAGTGACCGTCTTTCTCACCACCCATAACATCGAAGAGGCAAATGTCACCTGCGACCGTGTTGCCATCATCAACAAAGGCCGTATTGCGGCCATTGATTCTCCGGAGCGATTGAAAAAGACCATTCAGAGTGTTCAATCTGTCGAGGTCGCCTTCGAGAAAGGAATTACCGCGGTTCTTCCCGATCTCCCCAACCTACCCACGGTGAACGAGATACGAAAGGAAGGGGACAAGGTCAGGATCTACACCGATGACCCGACGACTCTCCTCGAGGAAATTATGGAATATGCCCGGGTCCATCGCAACCGGATAGTGAGTGCGACCACCAGGGGGCCGACTCTTGAGGATGTATTCATACACCTGACCGGCCTGGCAGCACAGGGCAGGGGAGGGGACAGCGGTGATCGATGACCCGGACGGAAGTCAGGTGATGGCAGAGGTAAGGGCCTCATGGGCGATTGCAAAAAAGGACATGTTTATCTATTACCTCAGGCCCAGCATCATAGTTTCCGGCCTGCTCTTTCCCCTTTTTATGTTCCTGGCATTCGCATCAGGGAAAAACGTTCCCCTGGGTACTCTCATCCCGGGACTGATCTCAATTACCCTGCTCTTCTCCTCGTCGACCATTGAACCGGTGTCAATTCCAATAGAACGGCGGACAAAGACCTTTGAGCGGCTCATATCAGCACCGGTTTCTCTCCATGCAATCGTGTTTGGGGAGAGCCTCTCGGGGTTCATGTACAGCATCGGGATAGCGCTCGCCCCCCTTCTCATTGGAATCTTTGCGTTTGGTACAGGAATCCCCTTCCCTTTACATCTCATCGCGGGAATGCTCCTGACTGCGTTATGTTTTTCGACGTTGGGCACCCTTTTCGCTGCTTATCCGACTGAAAACCCCGGTGATATCATGTCGATGCTGAACCTGGTCCGTCTCCCCCTCATCTTTGTTTCCGGGACATTCATCCCACTTGACACCATGCCACCGGTTGGAAAGGCGATCTCATACCTCTCACCGCTCACGTATGGAAACGACCTCATCCAGGGATCGTACGGGCATCCCACCTATTTCAACCCTTTTTTTAATATAGCCATACTTATTTTCTTTTTCATTCTATTCCAGGTTATAGCCCACTGGTTGTTCACGAAGTTTAACGAGTGAATCGCAAATTTTCCGTGCCGGTGATTTATAATATTCGATTCATGACTCCTTATTCCGGCCGGAGAGTTCGGTATTGATAAAGATGGGAATGGGAAACCCCAACTGCACCGTTGCCAGAAGGTTCCGTTTCAAATGGTAAGACCGCTCCCGGATCATGGAATGGAAGACGAATTCCTGCACCCTGCGAAGTTTTACAGATCTTTCATTGGGATGGAATGGAAGGTCCGGTCCAGCTCATCAGGTACCGGTACCGCTGCCTGCCACATACCTGACCGATAGGGATCGAAGTGGCTCTCTTCGAGTCAGAGAAGATGAATCCGATGCCAGGGGGTATTCGTAGACCGCTGTCAATGGGTCTCCGTCTCATGCTTGAGGGTATTTGTGAGCCAGACAAATGCCCCCAGGGCTGTAACCTGCATGAGGACTGAATACCCAACGAGGATACGGATATCCATTTCATAGAGCCATCCGAGCACCAGGCTACCGGTGAACCATGCCGCGCCATACAGGGTATTGAAGATCCCGTATACCGTTCCCCGTCTCTTTACTGAGGTGAGATCTGCAAGGGCAGCCCGCAGGATCGTCTCCTGCCCCCCCATCGATATGCCCCATAGTACCGCTCCCGCAAGGGCGAGAGAATAACTGCTGGAAAATGCAAGCAACACCACGAAGATATTCGCGAGCGGGATCACAAGAAGACCCCCCATGCCTCGCCGGTCATAGAACCTGCCGATAAGAAGGGCAAAAAGGGCATCTGCAGCCATCGCGATCGCATAGAAAACCGGGATTTGCGCCTCCGGGACAATCGATGCCGCCTTGTAATGGAATGCAATCAGTGGGAAGACCGCAAACCCTGCCATTGTGAAAGCCGTGAACGTCCCGTAGGGGAGCAGGAGACGGGGTATACGGTGCTGTTCCTTGATTACCATTCGAGAAGAAGACCCTTCAAACGATTCTGGGTCAGGAACCTTCCGGAATGCGATAGCAAGGGTTGCAACGAGCAGTAGAAAGGGAACCACGAGGAGGGCAAAACCGGTTTTATATCCTCCATATACCGCGATCGATGCGGCAAAGATAAGAGGTCCTGCCACCGCGCCGATCTGGTCCATTGCTTCGTGGATACCGAATCCCCAGCCCCGGCCGATGTTATGTGCGGCATACGAGAGGATCGTATCTTTCGCAGGAGAACGGATGCCTTTTCCCAATCGCTCGAGGACAAGGAGCAGGGCTGCGACTTCCCATGAGTTGGCAAAAACAAGGAGCGGTATTGCCCCGATCATGAGGTAGCCGGTGGTGACAAATGCCCAATATGATCGGGCCCGGTCGGAGAAAAATCCGGATACGATCCGTGACGTATACCCCAGGAATTCCCCAACCCCCGAGACAAGGGCTACCATAAACGCCGAGGCGCCAAGGGAGAGAAGGAACGGACCGGTCACGCTCCTGCCGCCTTCATAGACGATGTCACCAAGGAGGCTGACTACCCCCATGAGGATGATTAACTGGAGAGCCGCATTCCGCCTGAGCAGGGCTAGGGAGACCATGGTTTGATTACAGAATAGCTGGTTGCATTTTGCCTGTTTCAATACTTTGCCCATGAACACCCGTGTGAGAGCCACATGTATCCGGAACGTTTGGAATGGTAATACCAGGATAATTGAAGGGCGACTCCGGAAGCCAAGGTTTCACGGCCAACTGAGCCCGTATATATCTTATTTTCTCGAGGCCCGTGAAACCGATAACCGGTTCCTGCCCGATTATCCGGGTGAACCCGGTGTACGGCGAGGTGAATCTCCTGGTCAGTCCGGAGATGGCCTGGTTATCCCCCCTGGAATATCATTCGTTCACCAATGTCACCGCCGCCACATCGGACAGGGTGATCCGGGAGCAGTGCAACTTAGATCATTCCTCTCGGATTTTCAATGAAGACCGGGGATTCACTGGATTTCCCCCAGGATCTCCATGTTTCGTGCTCATCAAATTCGTTGACAGTTAGAGCGTTGACAGCCGGTCCGGCAACCTCTGCCGCCGCACCAACCAGGGGACAAATGCACCAGCCCCGATAATTGCCCCGGTACTCGCTGCAGTGACCGAACACATACCCAGCATACGTTTTAACTCGGGAATTGACAGGTCACTTTGTTCCAGGAATACATCAGGATAATGTGGATTTCTGTCTCAAGGTTGCCTGGTTACCATGAGATTTAATCCAGGTAACAGGAAAGGGTGCCAGAATGAAAAAAGTGATGTGAAATTTATTTCAAAGCGGCAGGATATTCCTTGATCGTTTCTGCCATTTCCTCGAGCCGCTGGTTGACCATATAATTCACGGTATCTTTCTCAAAGGTCCCGTCTTGCTGGCGTGTTCCTGCTTTCACCCCGGTTAGCACTTCGATTCCTTCATCGATGGTGTTCACGGTGTATATGGCAAATTTCTTATTTTTCGCCGCTTCCAGGATCTCCTCTTTGCGCATGAGGTTCTGGACGTTGCTTGCCGGAATCATGACACCCTGCTTTCCCGTCAGGCCTCTTGCCTTGCAAACCTCGAAATAACCTTCTATCTTTTCATTTACCCCGCCGATGGCTTGAATATCGCCTTTCTGGTTCACCGACCCTGTGACAGCGATTGCCTGGTTGACTGGAAGTCCAGAGAGCGCAGAAAGGATTGAATAAAGCTCCGTGCTCGAGGCGCTATCTCCATCCACCCCTTCGTAGCTCTGCTCGAAAACCAGGCGTGCGGAAAGACTGAGCGGCTTGTCCTGCGCATATTTGTTATTCATGTAGCCTGCCAGGATAAGGACTCCTTTGGTATGTGTCGGCCCTCCCAGAGCTGCTTCGCGCTCGATATCCATAATGCCGCTCCGGCCGACCCCGATGCTGGCCGTCACCCGCGACGGGCGGCCGAACTCGATGTCCCCGCCGCTCATCACCGAGAGACCGTTGATCTGTCCTACCCTCTCTCCCTCGGTATCGATGAGGAAGAATCCCCTCGTGATGAATTCCTGTATTTTCTCCTGGATCAATGCGGAACGGTACAGTTTCTCTTCGATTGCTTTTTCAACATGTTCTTTCGTTGTGTTTTCTGCATGCTCCATCGTGGCATAGTAACCTGCCTCCCGGATGATGTCCGAAACAAGCGAGAACCGGGTGGAAAGCTTCTGCTGATCATTGGCCAGGCGGGATCCGTATTCAATGATTTGCGCGACCGCAGGACTGTCGAGATGTTTCAGGTTGGATTCCCGGCACAGGGTGCAAATGAACGAAGCGTACTGTCTGGCATTCTCTTCGGTGCGGTCCATGACCGTGTCAAACTCGGCCTTGACCTTGAACAGTTCTGAAAAATCCGGATCCTGGGTATACAGCATCTGGTTTATCAGAGGGGTTCCTATGAGCACGACCTTTACACTGAGAGGGATGGGGTCGGGTTTGATCCCCTTGGCGGCGATGAACCCCATCCGCTCCCCTGGCTCTTCAATGATAACCTTCCCTGTCTTGAGTGCTGTTTTCAGGCCATCCCATGAGAACTGGTTCCTCAGGAGGTCTTCGGCCATTATCACCAGGTACCCTCCATTGGCCATGTGAATGGCCCCAGGCCGGATCATGGTAAAATCCGTGGTAACCACCCCGAACTCGACCTCCTTTTCAATTTTTCCAAAGAGGTTCTGGTAGGTCGGGTTCTGCTCAAACACAACCGGTGCTCCCATTAGTCCGGAGTTATCGACAATCACGTTCACCTCGTATTTCCTGAATACGAGTTCCCTTACGAGAGGGTGCTGTAACTGTTGCTGGACCTGCCCAGCTGGATGTTGCTGCGGGGATTCAGGTATGAACTGGGGCAGATTGTCCACGATATCCTTCTGGACTGATTCGATGTAAGTGAGGAGGGGATCAATGCCGTGGTACTTGTCCTTGAGCACCGCGACACGATGGCCGGTGGCATTGAGGGCGACCTCCTGGTTTAAGGAATCAACAGCCTCTTGCTCTTTCTCGTCAAGGTCACGGACCTTCCGGTACATGGTTCGTAAGTCTGCCAGGAGTTCCTGTCGCTTCTCCTGAAATTCTGCCTGCTCCTCTCCAGGAAGGGCCTGAAATTCCTCCTGCTGGAGCGGTTTTCCATTCTTGACAGGGATGGTCAGAAGTCCCTCAGGACCGGGTTTGACGATGAAGCCCTTTGTGTTCGCACTTTCATTTATCCATGCAAACAACTGGGCTCTCTCTTCTTCGATCCCATGGATGACGGCTTCTCGTTTTGCCGAGTAATCCTCGCTCTCGAAGATTTTTGGGATAATCCGCTTTGCCTCGGAGATGAAAATTGCCATATCCTCCTGGAACTCTTTTCCTTTCCCGGGAGGAAGAGAGATGGCGTTTGGTACGTAGGGATTCCCGAAATTGTTGACATATACCCAGTCATTTCCCTTCGGTTTTGTCTTCGCCAGTTCATCGAGAAATTTTAACACCGCTGTTTTCCGCCCGGTTCCATGGATTCCGGATACGAAAACGTTGAACCATTTCTCTGGGATGTTCAGACCGAAGTCGAGCGCCTTGATGGCTCTCTTCTGCCCGATGATCTCGCTGAGCGGTTGTAACTCTGCAGTAGTCTTGCATTCCACCAGCTTGGAATCGTAACGGTTCCTGAGCTCTTCAACAGTTAATTCCCTCATCATTTTTTTCCAACCAGCGAGAGAGCGTAAGTTGTTATCCCCTTATCTTGGTATGGGTGGACCGACCGGGTTTATCCGTGTTCCAGACTGCCCTCTTCTTCGACCATCATTTGCTTCCGAAAGATTTCGTTTATTATTTAATCCGAAAGCTGCCGATCTTCCTGACCTCCCGAGTTTTAGGCACATGATTCCATCAAATATCGGTCCAATTCTATAATGCGACCCTCAACCGCAAGATCTAAATAATATAATGTGCTTACATTATAAGCATATGAAACCCATTCGCCGAATCAAGAAGATCAATGGGATAGAATACTGGTATGAGGATGTTCCCTACTACGATCCGGTGAAGAAACAAACCCGCCACACCTCACATTATTTAGGGAAAATATCAATGGAGTTCCAGTAAAAGTAAGAACTGAAGGTATTCCAGGCCCAAGCATCTCTGCAATCCCAAAGGAAGCATTCACTCATGGAAATCTCCTCCCACTTCAGCAAATCATCCAGGACCTGCACATTGATGAATATCTCTCCACACTTGCCAGCAAGAGTGAGAAAGAGACCATTCTCGCCATAGCCATCAACCGGATCCTACATCCCGTCGCGATGCACCTTGTATCGACCTGGTACGAAGAGAGCTCGCTCTTCCTCACCAATCCGAACCTCCATCTGAGCAGCCAATCTATCAGCGAACTTCTTTCCACCATTGGCAACAGCGGTGTTCCCGAGGAATTCATGCATCTCCTCATTCGAAACCTCGGCACCGATGCAACACTCATCTATGACATCACCAGTCTCTCAAGTTATTCAGCTTCATATCTCTCCTGGAATATGGGGCATAATCGTGATGGCTTGGACCTTCCACAAGTCAATTTCTCCTTATTCTCGACACGCATCAGGCCATTCCCGTTATGTATGACATCTACCAGGGGAGCATTGTCGATGTCGTAACCTTAAAAAATACCATCAAGAAAATCGGAGCCATAGGGGTCAACAATTACACATTGGTGCTCGACCGTGGTTTTTTCAGCCAGGGGAACCTGGAAGAGCTGGTCCAGGAAGGATTCTCATTCGTAATACCTGCGTCCCTCACGCTCAAACAAGTCAAAGAGGTTCTCACCGAGCTTCAACGTGACCTTGAAAGCCCGCAATACCTGCAGAAATACCAGAAGAATCCGATCTTTGTCAAGCCTATCTCATTCGACGTGCACGGGAATGATATCAAAGCATTTTGCTATTATGACATGAAGCGGGAGCAGGATGAACGAAATCTCTTCTATGTTCGCCTCCATGACCTGAAACAGAAACTTGAGCGTCTCAAAATACCACGGTGGCGGAAGCCCGATGATATCTTTAAGGAGTGCGCAGGAAAGTTCTCGAATTATTTCTCCTGGCATGTGCAGGGTAACCAGTTTGTGGTCGAAATCCGGAATAATGCCGTGTCACAGAGGGTTAACAGAATGGGCAAACAGATCATTCTGTCCCATGGACCACTCGATTGGAAGGAGTGTCTCACCGTCTATCGGGAACGCGATTATATCGAGAAAACATTCCGAACTTTGAAACAGGATCTCCAGGTTCTCCCTCTGAATGTGAAAAAGGAGTCTACAATGAAGGGGTTTCTTTTTGTCACATTTATCAGCCTCATTTTGAGGATGAAACTGCTGAAACAGATGAAGGACGCTGGACTCCTGGAAGATTATACCCTCGATGGTCTTCTCCTCGAACTTTCCAAGATCAAGAAGATTCGATTGGTGACGGGAGAGACGATTATAACTGAAATTTCAAAGAAACAGAGAACTATCCTGGATGCACTCGGACTATGTGCTTAAACTACCCGGAAGTCAGGGATCTTGGTTTCCGATACACATTTTAGGGTAGCGTGCATGATAGCATCATAGAAATCGGATGATGCAGTATGGCTGAGGAGAATAAGGAAATATCAAAAAACATCGATGAAGATCTTGAAAAAGTCCTGGAATTCATGAAATCGAGGCTGGATGTAGTCCCGGATTACATTAAACTACTTCAGCATGGCGATCTCCTTGAACGTACAAAGTCTGCTGATGCACTCGGTGAGATCGGGGATGTCAGTGCAGTTCCTGCTCTTATTGAAGCGCTGGACGATGAATCAGCCGAGATCCGATACCTGGCAACCAAATCTCTTGGAAAGCTGAAGGATAAACGCGCAGTAGATCCTCTCATCCATGTTCTGACCTCCGAGGACAAATGGGTTCGCCATGGTGCTGCAAAAGCTCTTGGATTGATCGGTGATCCCAAGGCGGTTGATGCACTCATCCCTCTCCTCAAGGACCGTTACCACGATGTCCGTGCGCATGCTGCCTGGGCACTGGGTGAGCTCGGGGACCCGCGGGCGATTGAATCCATTACCCCGTTGCTGAAAGATGAAAAAACCGATGTGCGGAAAGAGTCAGAAAAAGCCCTTGAAAAATTAAGATCTAAGAAAGTGTAACACGGCTCTTTTCTTTGAAGGATTCCCGTCTTCAGAAAAAGCTTTGCGAAAGATTCTGGTAACCAATACGTGGCAACAGGCGAGGAGGAGGGAAAGGATCATACAACTACCGATATTTCTGGGAAACCATGTTCATCACCATGCTGCGCTCTCATAATCAGGCTGAAAAAAACAGAATGGAAAATCATTTACTCCGTCCACGTTTCCCACGTGAAAGAAATAAAATATCCTTTTAATTGAGTTATAAAAAAAACCTCCAGACGGTCGTTTGAGGTGTGGAAGAAAAACAAAGCCCGGGGGCATTGAACCTAGGTTAGAATGCGAGGGAAGGGATTTGAACCCTAGAACTCCTACGAGACGGACCCCTCAAGCCCGCGCCTTTGACCTGGCTCGGCAACCCTCGCATGTTTGCCATAATATGGAGGGCGTTGATCTAAAATAATGTATCCATCCGAAGGAACAGGGATACGATGCCAGTTATGCATGAGAATGTGAAGGGATGGTGCCAGGAGAATGTCGTTTTACTGACAGCGATGTATAAATATGGCCGGTGCCAAGAGTTATCCCTTTATGTGGTCGGATATCATCAGGGAATTTTCAGACTCCCCCTCGCAGGGCCGAGTGGCACGGTTCCTGCTCGAGAATGGTTTCGGGGTGAACGGGAAGGGCAGGATCACCTGCAACAGCATCGAGATCCCTGCCACTCATATCGCCAAAGCCATCGGGACAGACCGGAGAGTGGTCGATGCGACGGCCCGGCGGATCCTCAATGCACCGCCTCTCCGGGAGGTCTTCACCAACATCCGTGCCACCCCGGACCTTTCGCAGCTCACCGTCCCCCTGGGGCTCTCATCCATCACCATACTCCCGCAGGATGCCCGGGAAAAGGGCATCGTCAGCGCGGCGGTAGGGGTGGTGTCTGGCAAGAACCTCACCATCCGGCAGATCTTCGTGACCGACCCCCAGCTCTCAGAGGAGCCGCGCCTGGTCATCATTGTCGAGGGTGAGATACCGGGAGAAGTAATCGAAGCCATCCGGAAGCTACCCCAGGTAAAGCAGGTTATCCTCTAACCACTCACGAACGCCTGAACTGCTCCGTCTCAAGCCATAACCGGTAGATACGGTACCTGACCATTTTGTCAAGGTACAGCGATGCCGCGAGCCTGTCGTGGATGGATATCCTTTGCCCTCCCTTGACCAGGTTATCAGCACTGGCCACGATCTTCTCCTCGATAGTCTCTGGCATGCAGTCCACCGGAAGGAGCCGAAGCAGGGTACATTCATCAGCGGTAAGCCCGGCGCCGGTGTGCCGCTCGACGATCCGCACGATCTCTTCGGGGATCCCGTTATCCCGGCACCAGACCGCCCCGTCCTGTGCATGGGAGATGGCAGGGGAAATGCCCCTGCCGATATCATGGAGCAGCGCCCCAGCATTGACAAGGGCCCTGTCGGCTACCTGTGACTGGTCACAGAACTCGAGCGCAAGATCTCTGACCTCGTGGCAGTGTGCAATCACCCGTAAGCTGCACCCGGCCGCACGGAGCATCTCGTCATAGTACGCATCCCCGTCAGGCATGCCCGAGCGTCTCTTTTATCGCCTCGATACGTTTCTTGAGGGCACGCAGCAGGATCTCATTATCGAAGTGCTCCAGCGTCTGATCGCATGATGGGCAGATAAATTCGAAGTCGAAGGCCTGGTTGAAGGTATAGTGCATGCTGCAGGCCTTGCAAATGTAAAAATCGTTCTCTTCCTCAAACCGCTCCCGCGCCTCGAGTTTCTCGAGAATGGTCTCGAGATCGTCCTGTATGACCTCATAGATCATGTCCATCCGCAGGTGCCAGAGATAGGTGAGCCATCCGGTTTCGTTGTTCTTGATTCTCCGGTATTCTGCAAGGCGTTTCTCGTATAGTGTATAGAGGGAGTGTCGGACGGAATTGAGATTGATGCCGGTCTGGGCAGCGAGCTGTTCATCGCTCCACTCGCCCTCCTGTGGGAATTTTTCCAGGAGGTTGATCCCCTCCTCGCCGATCAACCTGAGCAGATATGCTTTTATAGCCGGATTTTCCAGGATCTCATCCATAAAGCCTTCCATCTGTATATTGACGGACTGTCTGAAAATGCTTGTGCAGGAGACGCATCGCCTCCCCTTCGGTCGACCCCCAACCGTAGACGCTAATGACAGCCTGCCCCTCCTCAAATGCGGTTCCAGGCCAGGGAATGTCCGAGACAATGGGTGCGAGCCGGGAGAGGTCCCTATGCATGGTGAAGGAGCGATCTGCGAAGAGTATCTTGCGTGCTGATACCTGCAGGCAGGATGGTTTTTTTGCCGGAAGACTCCCCCTGCATGCCGCAAGGTGGAGAGAGAAGAGATTGATACCGGTAGCCATCTCGACCGTGTCGAGCGTTGCCTGGAACCGGGGGTTTATCTCGATGGCATACAGCTCGTCCCCGGCGATAAAATCTATGCCCAGCGTCCCGACACAACCGCTTGCCGAAGCAATTCGTTCTGCAACCTGGATCAGCGCATTGTGGCGGGGGTCGAGAAAAGGGGTGACCGACCCGCAGTAGCCATATGAAGCACTACCCGATCCCCTGAGCATCTGGCGGTTCGCTGCGATGGCAACCGCACGGGTGCCGTCCGCAATGCAGCAGACCGAACAGGGTGCCCCGGAGACTACTTCCTCGGCAAGCGCCGGGGGGTCGTTGAACTCCGCCCGCCAGGCTTCAAGCTCGGTGGCGGAACTGACAATCCGGTTCCTCCAGCCGCCCGAACCGCGCCGGGGCTTCAGCATCGCGGGAAAACGGTGAGGGGAGAGCAGCATGGGCGTGCGGACCCCGATTTCATCGAAGAATTGGTGGGTTGTCAATTTATCGAGGAACCTTTGCACCTTTTCAGGAGCTGTTCCATAGAGGTTCCGGGATGGCAGCAGCTCGGCGCCTGATGTGGCAATCACGATGTCGGGTGCGTGTCGCCGGGCCATCTCTTCGACTGCAGGCAATATCCCATCGATTTCGTCAAAACGGACGCTCTCCCTGGTATATAAAGAGAGGTCCCGGTCGGAGAAATGATCGACGGCGTATACTTCGTAACCGGCAGCAAACGCGGACTGGGCCACATGGCGGGTGGAAAACCCGGCCACCAGCACCTTCAATCCCATCGTTCCTCGGTACACTTCATGTCCCTGCTCGGGACAACCCGGATCCGTGCACCCGGGAATTCTGAACAGAGTTCCGTTCCCTGGAAGAACCGGTCCAGAAAAACCGCAAGGCTCGATATCTCAGAATGAGGCTGGCCGGTTACCGCGATGTTGTAATCGGCAAGACCGTAGATCTCACCGGGCACCTTTTCCGCCCCGACAACAACGAGAACGCGGTTATGGGAACGGATCTCCTCTTCACGGTCCTGGATACGTTCGCCGTACATGGTCAGGTGGACAACCACGCCACCGGCTTCTTTCCATTCCCGGATGCACCTTTTCCAGGAGATGTGGTCCCTGACGAAAAAACCACCGCCCCAACGATTGACGACATCGGTAATGCTCTCTACCACTCCTCGGTCGTTGGCGGCAAGGTACATCCCGTCTGCGCCGAATGCCCGGGCGGCGAGCCCGACATGGGTGGTGACCCGCTGGTCGCGTTCCGGCCGGTGTCCAATCCTGAGGACTGCCAGGTGCGCCATTCACTCATGCCCTTTTTTCAACCGGATAACCCCGCCCTCGAACGTTATCGGTGATTGGAGGTCATATCTGGATTGGCACTTGAGGAACATCTCCTGGACCGAGAGAACCCGGCATCCTCCGGTCTCCTGCGAGATCAGCATCGACTGCTCGAGCCGCCCGAGCGATTGCTCGATTTCCTCGGTCCTGCATCCAATCCTGTTGGCGAGGGCCTCCTTGTTCTGGCAGGGATCCTCGATGAGGAGATGGTAGACCCCCCAGTCCAGGTCTTCATCTTTCACGTATACTCATTCCACGAATACCAGAATATAGTTTTTTTTGCCCTGTGGAAAACCTTCAGGAAGGAAATTGTAAGTGTCTGTGGATGTTAAAGACAATCAATTTTCCTGAGATTTCTTTTACCCGAGTGAGGAAGATCCTTGAGGTGAGTTGATTCTATAACGCAAATCGCGACCTGGATAAACCTGATAATCGAGCTCCCTGATTTCTTGTTTGTCTCATTAATTGACATATCAAATTATGGAGACGCTAATTTCAGATCTTATCTTCAGATCTTTTGGTCGTCGTTACGTGCCTTGTTGTTTAGGATTTCTACAGAGTCGTTTTTTAGAGATTCAGGTAGGATATCATTTTCTCCACAGAGTGTCGAGCTCTAGGGAAGTGAATGATGAAGAGCCCCTCCCCTACCCCGTGCTGACCGGTATCGCCGATGCTTTACTTGAGAAGGGGGAGGACGACCCTGAAGTCCTTGCCGTGAGCCTTGAACGGCTCGACCCGCGGATACGGGAAGATCTCTTTGCGTCCGACCTCCTGAACGCCTTCCAGATCTTCTATTTCTATTTCCGCGAGAATCCCGGTGACCTCGAAGCCGAACGGCTGATGCTCCAGCCTGGATCTGCCCTCGTGACCGGGGTGGTGGTTGCCGAACGCGAGTCCTGCGAGGTTATCTTCCTGGTTGCAGGTGGATCGCCGGTCATTTCAGTTGGTGACGGGCAAACCGTTCTTGCCAGCTTTACCGGCCAGGATGCATATCTGAAGGCTCTATCCTTTATCGATGAACATCTCTGACTCCTCGATGCGGGTCAGAGCAGGCCCCCGGATATGAGATCGCGGCGGTCACGCACCCGTACCGGATCCGGAATCCGTCCCCACCGGAAGGCCTGTTCGCCAATGATTGCGAAGACTCCGTCTACCTGATCGGGATCGAGAGTGCTGAAAACCGAAGTGTCGCCGGGTCTGATCCGGTTGCAGACGGCAGTGGCCCATGCATCGGCACGGGCAGGGTTCCGGGAAAAGACCGTGACCGAATCGGCAATCCCGAACGAGAGGGAATGCCCAACTGTTGCTGATGAGGTGCAGATGCCGCGAATGACAGGGTCCGGGCCGATGACGAAGCCCAGCTTGTCAGACAGGGGTGAAGCCCCCGCATGGATTCCGATGGTAACCTCCCGGTCTGTGACAAGGACGATATCTCCACCGTTATCGACCACCCCAAAGAGCGCACCGGCCTCCTGCATCGCCTCAACCCCTGCCCACGCAATAGCCCCGGCAACCGCGGCCATCGGGCCGACTCCTGCGGACTCTCCCGCTTCTGCCATACGATCCACGACACCAATCCCGGTTCTAACCGGATAGGGTTCGAGAGTCGAGAGAAAAAAGGGATCGCCGATAGCATAGCGTTCAAGCTCCTGGCGGGCGGAGATGATCCCTTCCCGTGCAGCGGCGATATGCCCCTGCTCATCGGCAAGAATGGTCGCGATGGTCTCCCTGAGGTGGAACCGGCACCGGATCATTACCGGTACAGTCTATTGCTCGGTGTGCATATACCCGCCGCACGGATCGGCAACAGTAACCGGCTTCCTGCAGGTATTTATGAGACCGGGATGAGGCTTACAGAGAAGCATGAGAAGCGTCTGTTCCAGGCGACGGAGAGCGAGACGACGTGGCACCCGTAGACCGGCCACGTATCTCATCCTGGCACGCATTCACGACCACGGCATCGCAACCCTGGCATCGCGCTTTACCGAGATAACCCCGGCCCGCTCAGGAGAGACTAGGGCGCCCCATGTCACCCTGTTTGGCCCATTTGGGCTTCCTGCCGGATCTCCCGATTCCATCCTTTTGGACCGCATCAGGGAGGCAGCGTCCGGGACTGAGGCCGTCACCTGCATGATCGGCGACCCGCTCTGGTTGAGAGGACGGAAAGGGATGGCTATCACCCTCTCTCTTGCTCCGGATACTAACATGGTTGGTCTCTACCGCAAACTCGTCACCGCCCTGTCCCCTGAGACAGCATGGTGTACCTGGATCGACCGGCCTCCCGGCTCCCGGATCTTCCACATCTCACTCCGGGTCTCAATCTCGCGGAGCGAGATCCATGCGGTTCGAAGCAGGGTCCGGGAGGCGTTGCAAACCGGCCGGGAATACAGGGAGGGCGGGGTGGCCCCGGCCATCCATGCCGATGGATGCAGCTCTCCGCTGACACTGTTCCGGATGGCACTACTGCGGCGGGGAAGTCTCTGGAAGGAATTAGACCTTGTCCGTGGAACCTGGCTTTCCCGGGCAGAGGCTTTCAACCCAGATCTCTGGGTTATTACCCGCCGTGAGTATAGAATTTCACAGGGATTACAGCTCACCGGGCCGGTATACCGGACAACGCCGGGTATTTTCGTGATCTCAGACCTCCACTTTGGTCATACCAACATCATCCGCTACTGCCACCGGCCATTCTCATCAGTCATCGAGATGGATACCGTGCTCCTTGACAACTGGAACTTCACCGTGCGGCCGGACGACCTGGTCATTTACCTGGGCGATCTCCGGTATGGCAGGGGCGCTCCGCCTGCCGATCACTTTCTGAACCGGCTGCAAGGAAACATCACTTCTATCATAGGGAACCATGACGACCCGCTACCCGGCGCTGTCCCCTCCCTCATGGTCACCTGCCAGGACATCCCCTTTCTCTGTATCCACAATCCCGGTGAGGTGCCGGAGGACTCCCATGGATGGGTGATTCACGGGCACATCCATAACAATGATCTGGAACGTTATCCTTTCATCAACGGTGAGCAGCGGACAATCAATGTAAGCGCCGAGCTCGTGAAGTATGCCCCCGTAAGCCTCGATGAGATTGCTTCCTTTGTCCGCGCCATCCGCCCCGGGGAGAAGGCGGCTACTCTCGATGAGGCCCGGAGACTGCGGGACTCCCGGCCCGGATAACTCATGCCTCCGGCGTGAGGGCTGGAGCACCAGGGTGGAACAGAGACCGGCAAAACCGCGAACCAGGACATTCACGGCCGGTTCCGGCAAAAAAAGCGGTTGCCTGCCGAACGCCGGTCCTGGATCGCTGGAATCGCTACACTTATGCCAAAAAAAGGCCGTCCCGGACACACTTGAAGGGCCGACCTCTTCCTTACCCCTCCCCTTTCTGCGAAAGCGCCCGTTGCGGACAGATCTCGATGCAGCGACCACACAGAACGCAGCGTTCCCCGCTGACCACGAGCTTCCAGTCCTCATCGAACGAGAATACTTCCTGGGGGCAGATACTGATACAGGCTCCGCAATCAATGCAACGGCTCTCGTCAAGCGAGATGACATCTTCTAGCACGCGGACCGATGCCCCGAGGCGGGACAACCCCTCCTTCACCACGCTGCAGGCATCGTCAGGAATGTCGATGAGCGCCTCGCCCTCGGATGAATCGATCTGCGCCCGCTCCACGTTGATCAGGACACCTGTATCGCGGACCACCTGGGCGATTATCGGTTTCTTCCCTGCTTTCCGGGAAAAGGTCACGATCAGCTTCATTTCAGCCACCGTCCGCCGAAGAGCTTGCCGAGGTTCATTGCCGTAAGCATCCCTATCACCCGCTCTTCGCGGTCGACAACCGGGAGTGCACTGATGTTATGCTTCTCAAGCTTCCTGACCGCGATGTCCACCGGTTCTTCCATCGTGGTAGTGATCACCCGTTTCTTCATGATGTCTCTGACCCTCTTCGCTTTGCCAGGATTGACCACCGCTTTCGAAATGTCGTAGGTGGTCACGATCCCCACCAGCCTCCCGCTGGAATCTATCACAGGCAGGTGGTTTGTTTCGCCCTTCAGGAGCTTCTGGGCCGCCGAGCGTATCTCCTCGTCCTGGCCGATGGAGAACACCTTCCGGTCCATGATATCGAGGACTCGCGGGCCCTGGACGGTCTCTCGAAGGGGATGGGCTTTCCTGGTGGCATCGATCTTCCGGGTCGGCAGGGCAAGGTCGAGCTTCCCCTCCTCCACCCAGGACTTCAGGGTGAGTGCGACCTCCCGGGCGCGCCGGTAACTGGAGAGCGGAGACGTTCGAACCTCTTCACCATTCAGCTCGATGCCCCCGCTCTTCAGCTCTGCGTAACTGACCTTCCGCAGGGAGGGCCGATCCCGGGATGGAATCCCATAGTCGATGATATCCACGATTATATCCTCATCCCGAACCGCAGTCGAGCGGACCATGTCCAGATCCAGAACCGGCAGCGGTATGCCCAGGCCCACATAGAGGGTGACGCCGTACCCGGTCATGGTGGCCGCCCTGAGAAAATCCGGGGACATCCTTTTCATATCGGCAGTGACCATCAGTGTCCCGAAACCTCCGGCAGGGGAGTGCTGGGTCCCCTCGCCAACGATCATCCCCGGCGCCCCGCAGAGAAATGCCGGCACACCGCTCCCGATTACGCGGAATGCCGGATCGTTCGTGATGGGATTGAGGAGCCCGGATCCCGAGAAGCTGATATTTCCACAGTTCGGAAGGAGCATCCCCATGTAGGTGCTTAGTGTCCGGTCAGTGGAATTGGTTGCTGCGTTGTACCGCTGGTACCCATTCCGGGGATTGACCATGGTGGCTTCGTTGAGGTTCTCGAGCAGGATCTCGGTGGTGATGGTCCGCCGGGGATAGCAGTCCGTCCCGGTCGAGAGTGCCCGCAGCTCGACTGTTTTACCCGATACGAAGTCTTCAATGACATGGGCGCCACCGTAATATTCCTCCCGCGTGGTCGATTTCTGGGTTGCACCGATGTACGCGTCGACTGCAGCAATTCCCCCATATGCCTCGACATCATTGAGCCATACCCGCTCCATCTTGATAGGAGGATCGGCATGTCCGAAATTCAGGAAGGCCCCGGACGAGCACATGGCCCCGAATGTCCCGGTGGTGACTACGTCGACTTCGCGGAGTGCGCCTTCCTCACCCAGTTCTTCGACGATTACGGGCATCTCCTCTGCCGTGACCACCCGTGCATTTCCGTCCCTGATCCGTTCCCTGATCAGGTCGATGGTCTTTTCCATGGCACTGATCTTCATCTTTTAGAATATTTAATGATGTGGTATATTACTACCAGTAATTGCTAGTTTTAAACGCAGGGTAACTGATACTCTCCCATGGATATAGGAGAGATCATACAGGAACTCGAGCGGATCGCTCCGCCGGACCTGGCTGAGGAGATGGATACGGGGAAGATCGGGCTCGTCATCGAAGGAAAAAGGGAAGTCCGGCAGGTGGCATGCTCACTCGATGTCACCCTCCCGGTCGTCAGGGCAGCGATCAGGATGGATGCCGATCTCCTGGTTGTGCACCACACCCCGCTCTGGGTGCCCGTGACGACGATCTCCGGCCTTCTTGCCGCACTCCTGCGGGAGATCTTTACCGCGGGAATGAACGTGTATGTGATGCATACCAATTTCGACCATGCCACTGGCGGGATCAACGATACCCTTGCCTCGATCCTGGACCTCTCCGGGACAAGCCCCATGAGCCTCGGTGTCTGCGGGGACTGCCACCTCACCCTGCCCGAGATCGCCCGCCGGCTCAGGGCACCGCTCATTGCCTGGGGCCAACCGCCCCTCCCCTGCAGGCTCGGTGTAGTGGGAGGGAGCGGGTTTGATCTCGATTTGATCGAGGAAGCTGCATCTCTTGGCGCAGAAGCGTTTCTCTCTGCCGACCTGAAACATGCCACGGCCCGGGCTTCGCCGCTCCCTCTCCTCCAGAGCAGCCACTATGCTCTCGAAGCACCGGGGATGCGGGCGCTTGCCGGGAAGATGGGATGGGGATTTATCGATGATCCCCCGGTAACAACGGTATGGACGTAGAGGACTTTTTCACCCGGCTCCGGAATAAAGGAGAACTTACCCCTGCACTCCGGGAGGAGATCATCCGCATGTTCGGGGACCGGGGACGAAAGGCCCTCAAGGCCATCGATGAGCACCGGATCAAGAAATACCTGGACTTCTATATCGTAGTCGGCACATCGGGCGAATATATCGTCGAAGACGAGTTCTGCACCTGCCCGGTTTATTTTTACCGGGGTGGCGGTTGCTGGCATGTCCTTGCGGTAAAGATCGCTGCACTCTCAGGGGACTACGAGTCATATGACCTCTGGTACCAGGACTGCTGGAACGCCGGTTCTCCGACCTGCAAACAATATTTATCGTAGCAAATCCAAAATTAGTCATACCACGTGGTTTTCCATGCTCGAGGAAGAATACCAGCTCGAATATTTTACCACCCATGGGCTGACCCGAAAGATCTGCCGGAAATGTGGAGCGGCGTTCTGGACAAGGAAACTGGACCAGGAGATCTGCGGTGACGCGCCCTGCGAGACCTACAATTTCATCGGAAACCCTGTCTTCCGGCAACATACCGTCGATGGGATGCGGGAGGCTTTCCTCTCGTTCTTCGAGAAGAACAACCACACCCGGATCGAACGCTACCCGGTAGTGGCCCGCTGGCGGGACGATATCTACCTGACGATCGCCTCTATCGCCGACTTCCAGCCATGGGTAACCGGTGGAATAGTGCCCCCTCCGGCAAACCCGCTGGCCATCTCCCAGCCCTGCATCCGGTTGAACGATCTCGACTCGGTAGGAAGGTCGGGAAGGCACCTGACGCTCTTCGAGATGATGGCCCACCACGCCTTCAATTCTGATTCCAAAGAGATCTATTGGAAGGAGCGGACGCTTGAACTGTGCGAACAGTTTCTCTCTTCTATCGGTGGCAATCTCGAGCAGGTCACCTACAAGGAGCATCCCTGGATTGGTGGCGGTAACGCCGGACCAAGCCTTGAAGTTCTCATTGGCGGCCTCGAAGTCGCCACCCTGGTCTTCATGAACCTCGGACGGCAGAAGACTGACAAGCCCCCCGTGGATCTCCATGGCGAGCTCTATTATCCCATGAAGAACTGGATAGTGGATACCGGTTATGGCCTGGAGCGTTTTGTATGGGCATCACGCGGTTCGCCAACCATCTACGATGCCGTGTTTCCAGAAATGGTCAGCAGGGTGATGGAATCGGCAGGGCTCGATCACTTCCTCGATAACCATGAGTATACCAAGATTCTCTCTTTAAATGCCAGGTTCGCCGGCGTGATGGATATCTCCGGTGCCAACCTTTTCCAACTCCGCAAGAAGGTAGCTGCGGCAATCGATGTCCCCATCGAGAAGCTTGACCGGATGATCACCCCAGTAGAGAAAGTGTATGCCATCGTGGATCATACCCGCTGCCTGGCTTATATGCTGGGGGACTGCATCGTCCCCTCGAATGTCAGGGAAGGCTATCTCGCCAGGCTGGTCATCAGGAGAACGCTTCGGATGATGAACGAGCTCGGCATCCCGGACCATCTCGCCGACCTGATCGAGCAGCAGTTACGGATCGTGGGCACCCGATCGTTTGAACAGGACATCGTTGTCGTGCGGGAGATTGTCGACCGGGAGGTGGAAAAATACCATGCAACCCTATCCCGGGGATCGAAGATCGTCCAGAAAGTGGCAAAGACCTACAAGAACCGGCGGGAAAGGGTTCCACTCAAGGAGATCATCACCCTCTACGATTCCCATGGGATACCGCCCGAGATCACCCGGGATATCGCTGTTGCGGAAGGGGCTGTCATCGATCTCCCGGACAACTTCTACTCACTGATCGCCGATATGCACTCCCAGTCCGGGGAGGAGGAGGAACAGGACCCGTTTGCCCGTTTCCGCGACCGTATCGGCGGCCTGCCCCAGACCCGGAAGCTCTTTTACGAGCAGCCCTGCGATATGGAGTTCGATGCCATGGTGCTCGATTGCTTCGAGGGGTATGCGGTGCTCGATCAGACCCTCTTTTATCCCGAAGGGGGCGGACAGCCTGCAGATACCGGCATGTTGATCAGTGCCGAGAGCATGGTGCGGGTGGATGACGTCCACAAGATCGGGGACGTCATCGTGCACCATACTTCAGGCGGCCTGCTCCGCAGGGGCGACCGGGTGAAGGGGATCGTTGATGAAGAGCGCCGCTGGTCCCTCATGCGCCATCACACCGCGACCCATCTTCTCCTCCGGGCGGCAAAGGAGGTTCTCGGGGCACACATTCACCAGGCCGGGGCGCAGAAAGGGGAGGAGAGCGCCAGGCTCGATATCCGTCACTTCAAGCATATCACTTCCGAAGAACTGCACCGGATCGAGGTTATTGCCAACCGGATGGTGATGAGCGACCAGCCGGTGGATATCAAACACGAGGACCGAACAAAGGCGGAACAAATGTACGGGTTTGCGCTCTACCAGGGAGGCGTGCCTCCGGGCAGGGAGATCCGGATTGTCCAGGTCGCCGGAGACATCGAGGCCTGCGCAGGTACCCATTGCCGGTCTACGGGAGAGATCGGGATGATCAAGATCATCAGGGTTGAGCATATCCAGGACGGGATCGAGCGGCTCGAGTACGCTGTCGGCATGGCGGCAGTGGAGTATGTCCACCAGCTGGAAAAGATCATCAACGACTCCGCGGCTGTCCTTTCTGTACAGCAGGAGAACCTTCCATCCTCTGTCCAGCGGTTCTTTACCGAGTGGAAAGACCAGAAAAAGGAGATCGAGCGAATGGCTCAGCGCATGGTGGAGATGGAGATCGAAAGGCTCGTTCCCGAGACGGTGGGTGGAGTGCCGGTGGTTGTCCGCAGGATCGACCTTGCGCCGCGGGATCTTGCGTCCATCGCATCGCGGGTATCTGACCAGGGGGGCGTTGCCCTCTTAGTCAGCGGCATCGAACGAGCCCACGTGGTGTTGATGTCCGGGAGCAGCAAGGTGAACGCCGGGGGGATCATCGGGCAGGTCTGCGGCCTCCTCGGAGGGAAAGGCGGCGGGTCCCCGACCCTGGCCCAGGGCGGCGGGCCGGATATCGACAATATCGAGCTCGCACTCAAGATTGGGAAGGAACGGATATTTTCGGCATTGCATGACTGACGATGTGATTGTTCTCCAGCCAGGGGACGAACGGGCCCAGAAGATAGGCAAGGCGATATCCAGCCAGACAGCAGGTGATATCCTCACCATCCTCTCGCAGGGGCCAAAGACGGCATCGGATCTGACCGGGCTGCTCAGCATCCCGATGGGTACACTCAAGTACCACATCGACAACCTGCTCGAAGCAGGTCTCATTGAGATCTCCGAGACCCGATATAGCGTCAAGGGAAGAGAGGTGAAGGTCTACCGGCTAAAGGACCAGCTGGTCATCGTTGCTCCGAAAGTAACCAGCATCCGCTCCATCCTCCTGAAATATGCATCGCTTTTCGTCATCGTTGTCCTGGCATCTCTCGCGGTGCTGGCCATACTCTCCCTGTTCCGGTTCCCTCAGGACATGGCGGGAACACCTACTTTCTCTCAGGACGGAAGGGGCGGAGCGGGGATGCTGGCCGAGAAGGCTCCCGGGGCTGAACCGGTCGCGGCAGACCGGGTTGTTAACCTGGCCCTGGCCTTCTTCCTCGGTGGATGCATGGTTGCTCTCCTGCTCTTTTTGCATGAGGCCTACAAATTGCAGAAGGGCAAGATCTAGCGGTATACGGCCGAAAGGCCGCTCTTCATAATTTCAGGATCGCTGCTCATCTGATACCAGTTCAACCCCCGAATGAGCGATTATACCCTGTCCTTCTATGGTAAGAAGAAAACTCCTGTGCCTGGCACCCCCCTCCTCGTTCCGGAAAACGCTCCGGTGGAGTGCACACAGGGTGCCGTGAAAGCGCTTACCTTTCGACAGCCCAAAAATTAAGGATAAATTGACGAATTATTCCTGTCTCCCGGCACATATGATGGCCACACCGGCAATTCCCGCTGCCAGGGCGGCGAGCGGAAACGGGGTTGTCGTCGGGGATGTAGGTGATGGCTCTTCCGAAGAGCTATCCGTACCTGCCGGGGTGGTCACGGGGGCCGGCGCTTCAACGGCATACCTGATAGTCGCCATGAACCCGCCCCGGTCATAGATCTCCACGTAGTAATTTCCCGGTTCGGTCACCGGGACCCGGTAGGAAAACCATCCGTCGATTTTTCCGGGCTTGGTAGTCGTCCTGACATACTGGTCTGGAAGCGAGAAACCCCCCGGGCCACTGATCTTCAGGGTAATGGTCGCCACACCGAGGTTGGGGATGTAACCTTCGATGAGGAGCGCCTCGGGCAGAACCTGTTCGCGGGGAGTGGTGAGGACAATCTCCCCGGAGCGGTCGATGATATTCACGAGCTGCAGGGTAACCGAGTCTGAGCCAAGTTTCGACCCGGGATCCTGCAGGAACCGGACCTCCACCTTGTACTTCCCGGCTTGCAGCCCGGTGGTCGGAAATGTGGCATCGAATTCTTTCGATTCATCGACAACGATCATCCTCCTCGCGATTTCTTCGGGAGTGGTGAATTGCGTCCTGTACAGGATGATGTCAAACTGGGCTCCTGTCGGGAACGTGGTATTCCCGGTGACCAGGAGCGGGGCACCGGCACGGAGCTCGTCCGGGGCATCGATGAATATGACATATCCCTGGACAGCCCCGCAGAAGAGGACGGTTGACAGCAGGAAAAAAAGAATGCGTCTCATATCCCTCTGTTTCCCCGGGCACGATAATATGTTTCCGGGAGCCACCTAGACGAGACCGATGAAATTTTTGAGGATCTGCAGCCCTACTGCCCCGCTCTTTTCAGGGTGAAACTGGACGCCGTGAATGGTTCCGGATGCGACTGCGGAGGCAAACGGACATATGAAGCGGGTGGTGGCGACGGTATTGGGAAACTGCGTGCCCGCATAGAATGAATGGACGAAATAAACGTACGATCCTTCGGGGATGCCGTCCATGAGGGGATGGTCGGGGAGCACGATATGCAGAGTGTTCCAGCCCACGTGGGGGATCTTGTAGCCCGGGGTTCTTGGGAATTTTCGCACGGTTCCCGGGATGAGGCCAAGACCGGCATGATGGCCTTCCTCTTCGCTCCACTCAAAAAGCATCTGCATGCCGAGGCATATCCCGAGCACGGGGACCGATCTGGCGGCATCGGTGATGCCCTGCCGCATGGCAGCAAGCTGCTCCATACCGACCCGGAATGCCCCCACACCGGGGAGCACTATCCCTTCAGCAGCCGAGATCTCCTCGATCTCGGAGGTTATAAGCGGTACTGCTCCCGATTTTTCCAGGCCACGGGAGACGCTCCGGAGGTTTCCAAGACCGTAATCAACTATAACGATACGCTTCATCGCACGTCTCCCCCCTGATCCTCCAACCGCCTGTGGTCACCCAATCCGGCGGCAGTCCATGAACCTCCTGCCAGTCATCGAGCCGGTCGCTCCACCCGCGCCACAAATCCGGGTACTGTTCCCGTATCTCTTCGATAACCGCTACATCGCTGGAAGGGCACATGAAACACCCGATCCGGTCGAGCCCCCGCTCATAGAGGGGGTTCCAGGGGGCCTGTTCGCGGAACAGGTAGAGCCATACATGCAGCGCAGTCCAGTTATGAATAGGGGCTGCCGAGATCTGGTTCTTCACGATCCCGTTTCTGAAGATCCGCTTGCTCTCATTCCGGCGCATCGATTCATACCTCCGCTGACCGATAAAGGAGAGACATTCCCCCCATCGTTCCTGAATAAGATTCCGGACCGGCCGGAGCTTGCAGGCGCTGCAGCACCAGCGATAGTCCATGGCAGGAGGACCCAGCCGTTCGAAAGATTCCCAGAAGGCATCCTTTCCGCTCACCCGGATCACTTCGAGCCCGTACTTCCTGGCCGCAACCGTAACATTCTCGAGCGTTTCAGGAAATTCAAGGCCGGTATCGATAAAGATGAGGGGCACTGTTCCAAGCGCCTTTTTTACCACGAGCAGCGTGGCGAGACTGTCCTTGCCTCCCGAATACGAGATGTTCGCCGGCCGGGCGGTATTCCCGGCAACCTCCTGCACGAAACGGACTGCTTCTGCCTCCGCTTCTTCGATGACCAGCGAGTTTGCAACCACCGCATCCTCCCATGTCGAGCGCCCAGGAATACAGACTGAGGGGGCATTTTTTCTGGTCCTGACCACCGCCCCGTGGTCCATGGCCATGGCTTCATCGGCATCGACCTTTGCCCTCCCCACACCGGCGCAACTCCCATCAGGTGCGAGGATAAAGACCTCCTCTCCAGCGCGGACATATGGATCGATGGTCCGAAGACCAGGCGCAAGGACACTGGCACCCTTGTCACGTATCGAAGGTACCGCCCCTTCATCGACCTCGACGAACCTGCGTGCAGGTCTCAGTAATCGGACCGCTTCGGGACGGGGTAGAGGTTCCCACCGCTTCCCGGTGGTTACATACCGGATAGCACCGACAACGCATCCGCCGATGATGATCTCTTCCATCCGGTCGGTATCAGGGACCTTGTTTAAGAGAGCAAGTGTCCCTTCCGGGATGAGCGGTGCCCCGAAATGATCCTCGTAAATTCGGTTGACCAGTGCGCAGTCGGCCGGGAAAGCGGGGCGGGCGTCACCCGGTGGTGTGAGCGCGACCTTCCGCGTGGCAGCCCCGCACCCGCAGAAAGGGGAAAGAACCGGTACGTGGCAGATATCGCACCAGTGGAGATGCATCTTTCCAAGGTAAGCCGGCCGCATGATTGGTAATCAGACGTGGGTGATTGAACAATAAATAGGAACATGATATGCCCAGTCCAGCCCTAGATGCTGTGGCTGCCGCCATACGATGTTGAATTTTCCAAATTTTATTTAAACGGTCGTCAATTCGAGGTTCTTTTACACCCCAAATAGTATTGTTTATCAGGCCTCAGATAGCTACCTTTCCGTATATTACCAGATATGACCGGAGTAACAATTCCCCAAACCACCGTGGCCGGGTGGCCAGGTGCCTGTCATGTTCTGAGTGCATGTGATCGTCATGTGGGATATGGAACACCAGACCGACCAATCCAGGGGCCCGGGGTGATCCGATGATCGCCTTTCTTGTCACATTCCTCCTCGCCTTTTTCATCTACCTTCTTCTGACTGCGGGGAGCGGATCAATCGGGTTCTGGTCAGCTTCTGAACTCATCGCGGGTGCAGGGCTGGGTATCGTCGTGGCAGGAATAACCAGGAAGTTCCTGTGCCGCTCTGAAAACTACCGGATGGTACACCCATTGCGCCTCCTGCTCATACCGGTCTATATCCTCGGACCCTTCCTCATCGAGGTCACCATGGCAAACATAGATGTAGCAGTGCGTGTGATTACCGGCAGGATTCGTCCAGGGATCATCAGGGTATCTTCTGGCCTGAAAACCGATCTCGGAATCTTCATGCTGGCAAACTCGATTACCCTCACCCCTGGGACAATCACGGTCGATATTGATGAGAAGACCAACGACCTGTTCGTCCATAACATCAATATCGAACCCGGTGGTGAAGAGAAGACGGTGACTCCGGCGCGTGAACTCTTCTCCTTTGCCGACATCCCTGCCTGGATACGGAGGATTGCCGAATGATGGAATATTTCCCTCCCGTCGCATTTATCCTGATCGCCCTGGTCTTCCTGGCCATGGTGCGGCTGTTCCACGGACCCACCCCTGCAGACCGGGCGGTCGCCGTTGACACGGTGAATACGCTCACGGTCGCGGTACTGATCCTGTTCGGCGTCGTCTACAGGCAGATCATCTTCATCGATGTGGCTATCGTTTATGCTCTCCTCTCCTTTGTCAGCACCCTCTTCATCGCCAAGTATATCGGGGGTGACCTGTGAGATGATTGCGGAATTTATCATCGTTGCCTGCCTTGCGATCGGGAGCTTCTTCAACACGCTGGGCATCATCGGTCTCCTCCGGTTCCCGGATGTCTATACCAGGATGCATGCCACCACCAAGATGACCACTTTTGGGTCGGTCTTCACCGCACTGGCAGTGATCATCTACGGGATCGCTTCATACCTGGGAAGTGCCGAGTCCCAGTATGCAGTGCTCGCCATCCATACCCTGATCGCTGCCGTGGCCCTTGCCTTCACGAACGCGCTGGGATCGCATGCAATCGCACGGGGAGCCCACCGGAGCGGTATCAAACCGGCCCAGGCGGTCGTTGACCGGCTGGAGGAGGTTCGGCCATGATTGAAGTGCTGGCCCATGTGCTGGTTCTCGCCGGACTCGCCATCTCTGCGCTGATGGTGTACTGGTTCCGGGACCTGCTGGCTGCAACCCTGGCTGCAGGGGTTTTCAGTTTCCTGATATCTCTCGAGTTCTACATACTCCAGGCCCCGGATGTAGCCATCTCCCAGGCAGCAATCGGTGCTGGGCTCACCACGGCCATCTTCATCGTCGCTATCCGGGCAACCAGCCGGTATGAAGGAGGTGGACCATGAAACGAGCCCTCATTGTGGTCACCTTCATTATCCTCTCCGGAGCTCTCCTGCTGATTCCCGGACTGCTGGAGTTCGGGATGCCGGCAGCAAGCGACATGGATGATTATTTCCTGGAACACGGCCAGGAACAGACGGCTGCAAACAACATCGTCACCTCTGTGGTCTTCGATTACCGCGGGTTCGACACCCTCGGCGAATCGGTCGTCCTTTTCACTGCCGTGGTGGGAACCGGGCTGATGTTCCGGCGCATGTTCAAGGGGGAAGAGTATGAGGATGAGTAAACTTGTGCGGACCGGGGCAGACCTGCTCTACCCCTTTGCACTGATCTTCGGGCTCTATATCATCATGCATGGTCACCTTACCCCGGGAGGCGGGTTCCAGGGCGGCGCAATAGTAGCCACAGGGGCGGCAATCGTGATCGCAGCCTGGGCATACGAGGATGTCGCGGAGATGATCCGGAAGGTGACCATGAAGGCCCAGGAATCGGCAGGGTTGTTGCTCTTCATCGGTGCAGCGGCCCTTGCCCTCGGTTGTGGATACGCCTTCTTCTATAACGTCCTTGCCAACTCGGGCGGCCTGTTCGGCCTGCCTGTTGCCTTCGGGCCAAACCCCGGTGAGCTTGATACCGCCGGGGTCATCCCGATCATGAACATCGCTGTCGGCATCGAGGTATGGGGCGGCCTGACGATCATTCTCCTGTACCTTCTCTCGGGCCTGAAGAGCGAGGAGGGAACCTGACATGTTCTGGAACCTCCCCTTCATAGCCGTGGTGGTGCTGTGCCTGATCGGGCTTGCAACGATCGTAATGAAGAAGAACCTGATCAAGATCTTCCTCGGCATAACCATCTTTGAATCCGCGGTAAACCTCTTCCTGATCAGCCTCGGATACCGCGAGGGAGGGATCGCTCCTATCTATACGACAGCTCCGTCAATCGATATGGTCATGGCCACTCCGCAGGCGTTGACCCTCACTTCGATCGTTATCGGGGTTGCCACGAGTGCGCTCCTTCTCTCCTTCGCCGTGGTCATCTGGAAGAAGTACGGGACAATCGATACCGATCAGATCAGGAGGCTCCGCGAATGAACGGATTCGTTATCACGCATTCACCGGCGCTCCTGATCATGCTTCCCCTTCTCGGAGCCTTTGCGGCGCCGTTCATCGGCAGGGTTTCCCCAAAAGTCCGGTCAGCATGGATTATCCTGATCATGACCCTGACCACCCTGGTCGCGCTCCTGCTCGCTTCCGACGTCCTTTTGCACGGCACGCGGATCTATGTATTCGGAGCAACATCTCCCAACCTTGTCGTCCCGCTCGATTCAGGCGGTATTCCCATCCGGATCATCTTCACCGTCGATGCCATGAGCGCGTTGATGCAGGTGATCGCAGCGGTCTGCGGGTTTGCCGTCCTCGTCTACTCCCTCTCGGCCGACCGCATCCATTCAGGACTCGAGAGTTTTTACACCCTGTTCCTCCTGATGATCACCGGGATTATGGGTATGGTCTCAACCGGGGATCTCTTCAATTTCTTTGTCTTTCTCGAGATCCTCTCTATCGCCTCGGCTGGCCTGATCGCGTACCGCATTGACGGGGGTCTTGCCGTGGAAGCCGCGCTCAAGTACTTCGTCCTCTCGACCATCGGGGCTATGGCAATCCTCGTTGCCATCGGGATCTACTACGGGGAATACAATGCCCTCAATATCGCCATGATCGCGTCCCGGATGCAGCTCACCTTACTCGACCAGGTAGCCCTGGTGCTGATCATCACCGCCCTGGCCATGAAGTGCGGGGCTGTCCCCCTGCATTTCTGGACTCCTGACGCTTACTCTATGGCCCCCTCATCGATAACTGCCATGCTGGTGGTGGCAAGCCAGGCCAGCCTGTATGGGCTCTTCCGGGTGGTCTTCACCCTCTACAACGTAACCCTCAATGCGATGACCGTCGGATGGATCATCATCATTCTCGGGATACTTTCCATGGTAATCGGAGTGACCATGGCCATTCCCCAGAAGAATGTGAAGCGGTTGATGGCCTACCATGCCATCTCCCAGACAGGCTACATGCTGCTCGGGGTCGGCGTTGGGCTCGCGGTGCTCGGCAACCAGCCGCTCATGGAATCCTTCGGGTACATCGCCATGGAAGGCGGGATATTCCACATCATCAACCATGCCATGTACAAGGGACTCCTCTTCCTCACTGCCGGGGCCATCTTCTTCAGGATCGGGACCTACAATCTCAACAGGATGGGGGGTCTTGGCCACTCGATGAAATACACCATGGTATTCTTCATCATAGGCGCCCTGGCCATTGCCGGGATACCCCCCTTTAATGGATTTGCCTCGAAACTAATGATATACGAGTCCGTGTTTGCCTTCAATCCAGTTCTTGCGGTGATCGCCATGGTGGTGAGCATCCTCACACTTGCCTCCTTTGTCAAGGTCTTTCACTCAATATTTATGGGACCCAAGCTCCCTGACTTTGATACGGTGCAGGAGGCACCGGTGCCGATGCTGATAGGGATGGGGGTTCTTGCGGTGATCGTGATCATCTTCGGCCTCTTTCCCCAAGCGGTGGTGGATGCCCTCATCGCCCCTGCCGCCCATGCCCTTGCAGACCAGAGCGGGTATATTGCTACCGTTCTCGGAGGTGCCTGAGATGACCCTCATTGAATCCCTCTCCACGGGCACCGGGTTCTGGAACCCCCTCGCCTGGCTGATCGCCGTTGTGGTTGCAGCAGTGATCGTGTATCTCATCCGGCATCGGGGCGAGCCGGGATACAAGAAAGGAACGATCCAGACCGTACCTTTCATTTCGGGGAACCCCGAGCCGGATAAAGAGATGGTCCATGTCCGAGCATCCAACCTGTACTGGGGATATCTCGATGCCCTGAAGGGATACTATGACCTCATCGTGCCTGCCCATACCGGTGTCCTGAACGACTACATGCTCTGGTATCTCGGCATCATGGCAGCGCTCTTTGTTGTGGTGATGTTCATATGAAGCCTACACCATATTTCAACCGGTCGCTGTGGGCATTCCACTTCAATTCAGGGTCCTGCAACGGGTGCGAGATCGAGATCGTGGCTGCCATTACACCCCGGTACGACCCCGAACGTTTTGGTATCAAGCTGGTAGGATCACCACGACACGCTGATGTGCTGGTGGTCACCGGCCCGGTGGTAAAAAAGATGAAGGACCGTCTGATCCGGGTATACAACCAGATACCGGATCCAAAAGTGGTAATGTGTATCGGGACCTGCGGGATCTCAGGTGGTGTCTTCTACGACTCCTACAACCTCGAGGGCCCGGTGGACGAGATCATCCCGGTGGATGTCTACGTGCCCGGGTGCCCGCCGCGACCTGAAGCTATAATTCACGGAGTCGTCACGGCGCTTGCGAAACTCGAGAGGCTTGAAGGAGGCAGTGTATGACAGAAAAGGTACTCACACCAGACCAGGTTGCCCAGGTCTTCCGGGAGCGATTCGGTGCGGCGGTCACCGATATCAGGATTACCGAACAGAGGGTGGGTGTCCGGAAGAACCCCAACTTCAACATCTGGATCGATATCGACCGATCGAGCCTTTGCTCTGCCATTGCCACCCTGATCGATATCCACTTCCCCCACCTTTCGGTTATCTCCGGAGTGGATACCGGCGATGCGGTCAGGTTGATCTACCACTTCACTGTATTCTATGGGCATCGGGGAGCGGAATGCACGGTGAGCTTCTCCGTCAACCTTCCAAAGGACGATCTCTCTGTACCCACCATTTCAGGCCTCATCCCCGGAGCCGTATTCTCCGAGCGGGAGAAACAGGAATTCCTCGGGGTCAGGGTCACAGACATCCCGGACGGGCGCCGGCTCTTTCTTCCCGATGACTTCCCTGACGGTGTCTTTCCGTGGAGAAAGGATGAGACCGGTGTTCCCGAAGGCATGATCAATGAGCTCTGGCGTTCAAAGCGCCCGGTCGACCGCCCGGCTCCCCCGGCCGAAAAAAAGGAACTGTGCGAACTTCCATCAGAAGATTCACCTGCAGGGGAGGGATCCTCATGAGCGGGGAGAAGAAAGTCCCCTACATCGTCCCCATCGGGCCGACTCACCCGGCGCTGAAGGAACCAGTGATGTTTACCTTCGAAATGGAAGGGGAACGGATCAGGGAGGTGGACTTTGCACCCGGTCACGTCCACCGGGGTATCGAGTGGATGGGCATGCGCAGAAACCCGGTACAGATCGTTCACCTCACTGACCGTATCTGCGGGATCTGCGGGGTTTCCCACACCCTGGCTTTTTCCCGTGCGGTGGAGCAGGTAGCAGGGATTGAGGTCCCGGAGCGGGCCGATTACATCCGCACCATCATCGCTGAATTCGAGCGAATCCAGTCCCACCTGCTCTGGGCAGGAGTGGCTGCCCATGAGCTCGGGTTCGACTCGCTGCTGCACCTGACCTGGAGGGTTCGGGAACAGGCGATGGACGTGATTGAGAACCTCACCGGGAACCGCGTCAACTACGGGCTCGTGCAGGTGGGAGGGGTGCGGCGGGACATCGTCCCGGAGCAGCACAAGGTCATCGAGGACTGCCTCTCCGCATACGAGGGAGTACTAACAAAGCTCCTCGATCTCTTCCTGCATGACAAGACCATCGCCATGCGGTGCCGGGATGTGGGGGTGCTCTCGAAGGACGATGCCCTGAAGCTCTGCACTGTCGGCCCCACTGCCCGTGCGTCCGGGGTGAATGTCGACCTCCGGCAGGATTACCCGTACTGTGCCTATGGCGACCTCGAAGTCCGGGCCATCCTCCCCGACCAGTATGCGGGCGAGACCCGGGGAGACGTATACGACCGGATCGTGGTCAGGCTGCTCGAGGTAGGCCAGTCCTGCGGGATCATCCGTCAGTGCATCTCCGAGATGCCGGCTGGTGAGATCACCGCAGAACCGAAGCTTGCCAAGCTCCTGGCCATCTGCAAGAAGGCCAGGGGGGAAGCTATAGGGAGGGTGGAAGCCCCCCGTGGAGAATGCTTTCACTACGTGCTGATGGAAGGCAAGGAGGCCCCGCATGCCTGGAAGGTCAAGGCTTCCTCGTACTCGAACCTGATGTCCTGGATCCCCATGCTACGGGGCGAGCAGATCGCCGATATCCCCATCATTGTAGCCTCAATCGACCCCTGCCTCTCCTGCACCGATCGGGTTGCGGTGGTGAAAATGGGGTCGCGGTCGATTCTCTCCAAGGAAGACCTGCACCGGTTGTCAGTTGAAAAGACCAGGAGGCTGCAACAATGACCCTTCCCACTACTATCGGTGTAATTGTCCTCTGGACGGTTGGTGTATCACTCTTTGGCCTCATCGCCGGCCTGGTCCTGCTCGGCATCGACCGGAAGATCGCTGCCCACATGCAGGCCCGTATCGGCCCTCCCCTCCGGCAGCCGTTCATCGATATCCGGAAGCTGCTTGTGAAAGAGAACATCGTCCCGGAGAACGCCATCCCCTGGATCTTCAACCTTGCCCCGATCATCGCGCTCGTCTCGAGCCTGGTCATCCTGCTCTACATACCGCTTGGGAGCCTCAACTCACCACTGGGGATGTATGGCGATCTGATCTTGGTAATGTACCTGCTCACCATCCCGGCGCTCGCCATGGTTGCCGGAGGGTTTGCTTCAGGATCACCATACGCTACCGTCGGGGCGCAGCGTGAAATGGTGACCATGATCGGGTACGAGTTCCCGCTGGCGATCGTGGTGATTGCCATCGCTTGGCGTCTTTGGGCAGCGGGCGTTGCCTACCCATTCCTGCTCTCGACGATAGCAGGGAACCCGGTCTGGGGACTTGTCGGACCGCTCGGTTTTATTGGGGTGATCCTCCTTCTCATCGTTCTTGCAGTGGTTACGCCCGCTGAACTCTCCAGGATCCCATTCGACACCCAGGAAGCAGAAACCGAGCTTGCCGGTGGACTGCTGGTCGAGTACTCCGGCCGGAACCTTGCGCTCTTTTCCCTCGCCACCGCGGTAAAAACCCTGGTGCTGGGAGCCCTCATCGTCGCAGTCTTTTTCCCATGGAACCTTTCCTCATTTGTGGCTATGCCGGCAGGAATTGCCCAGATCGCCGACCTGGCCTTCTTTCTCTTCAAGGTGATCCTGGTGATGTCCATTGCCGTGACTCTCGTGCGGGTGGGCATGGCCCGCTTCCGGATCAACCAGGTGGTCAGGGTGTACTGGATCACCTTCGCCCTAATCGGGCTGGCCGGGCTCCTGCTGCTGATGGCCGATTCTATCCTCGCGGGGGTGTTCTAGCATGGCGCTCCTCCCCATGTTCCCTGAGCTCTTGAAGCAGCTCTTCCGCACTCCTGCTACGAACAAGTTTCCGGCCAAGTACCTACCACCATCGGTCACCGCGTTCCTGGAGAAGGTCGGAGCCGGCCAGGCAACCCTGGTTCCCCCGGTGCCGACACCACCGAAGTTCCGGGGAAAGATAGAGTATCAGCGGGACGGGTGCATCGGATGCAACCTGTGCGTCAAGGTCTGCCCCTCCAACGCCATCCAGCTCATACAAGAAACGAAACGAATCCGCATCTGGGTGGACCAATGTATCTTCTGCGGTCAATGCACCGATGTCTGCCCCAAAGGCGGCCTTTATATGAGCGATATCTTCCTTCTCGCTACTGAAGACCGATATGATGAGAACCTGATTGTTGAGTAAGGTGGTTGATTCTTTTTCTGGAGACCGATTCTCGCCATATCGCTGAGGCAACATACCCATTTTCGGACCTGGCCCTCGCTGGGGAGGCCTGGTTCCATTTCTCTCATGCCAAAGGAGGCTTCCCGTGCATAATCTATCGTTGTTACAGAGGCCCTCTGAAGTCCTTACCGGTTTTTCAACACAGCAAGCCAACGGTGAGGGGGCAGAGCCCGGTAGCGTTGAAAATATACCGGGCGCGATCTTCCCCGGGTTCGTCCGTTCTGCCAGTCAAATTGTAATGAAAAAAAAAAGTCCAAAAAAGCATTACCCCCGGTATTTCTCAATCTTCTCCAGGTCCCCCCTCTCAAGGACCCGGATCAGTTTCTCGGCACCGACCCGTACCGCATCCGAGAGTGCCTGGTTCATCCCCGTCCTGCCGGGCTGGATGCCGATGAAGAGTGTCCGCTCCGCATCATGGGAGAGAAATTCGATCAGGATGTTGAGGGGAAGGGCATGAGTCCCGAAGGTCACTGCACCGATATCATCCGGTTGCACAATGCGAAACTCCCCCGGTGCAATCCCCATGTCCGCAGCATCAACAAGTACCAGAAGATCGGGGCGCTCTCGCCTGACCACACCCGTGAAGTTCTCCGGGATGGTGCCGCAATCGAGGGTAATCCACCCTGGAGCCCTGAACCGATCTGCCACGTAGTTGCCAGCGCCATCGTCACCGCGGAGGGGGTTTCCAATCCCGAGCAACATTCGTACCATGGACGATCTCCTGCACCCTAATATGGACGGTCCGCGTGAAAAAGGCCGCACAGCATGTGAATCCGGAAACTGTTCTGAAGGTTGGTGCAGAGGAACTATACCTAAACGGTTCTCGTCCCCCCCCTGGTGGTCTTCGGTACTCTTTCAGGTTGATGCACCACCCGTCCAGAACCTGTCTGCTCCGATCTTTCCGGTCCTGGGTTTCCGTCACATACAACGGTGGGAACGACGACCTGATTCTCCTTCATCCTGAAACCCGGACCATCACAGCCTTCGGAGATGAAAACCCAGGTCAGCATCAATGCAGGGTGCAACGATTACTTTGGTGGCTACCGGATTGAGGGTGATCTTTTCCCAGTTGGTTCCTTTATCTCCATGGTGAAGTAACGTCCCTGGCCCAAAAAAGTTTTGGGGCGGGAAATGGCGTTAAGGGGTTTATACAACTCCTCCAAAGTATCTCCCACCTGGTTGAACTGCCACGGATCCCACAATAAACTCCCGGGAGGGCTTACAACAAGGGACCATCGATAAGGTACTAAAAGAAGTTGCGGCGGCCTCCAGAGAAGCGGGCGGTCTTCCTTGGCCCTGCAGTCTCAATTCCCAGTGTATCTTTTCTGGCCGGCCAGGTGAAATTCCACAAGGCCCTCTCCGATCCCACACACCTGAACCTGCACCTCCTCTCACCACGGCCCCTCTGTATCTGCGCCATCAGGAACTGCCTGCGGCAGGCATTCATAGCATATGCATTCATAGCATATGCGTGGCTGGGCGAACGGTATTCTCGGCCTTATTTTGGCCGTATTTGGGTTGATCATGTTCAGCCCTACATCGCGACACTTGCCCTTCCGTTCGTGCTGGATATTCCTGGCATCGTGTTCGGCTTTGCCGCAATTGTGGGCTCCTTCATGATCCAATCAGCACAGAAATCGACCTGAAAACCTCTCCGATTTTTTTATTGCCGTTGTAATTCAGATCAGTACCATTCTTGAGTCCCGCCATGCAACCTTATTCGAGGTTTTCTTACCGATCCATGCATAGGTGATGGTATTGGAATGAATCCGTTGCTGATAGAGATCGGGAACTACGCAATCTGGTTCTTTGTGGTCACCAGCATTGCGGCCATGGGGCTGAACCTTACCGTGAAGGAAATTCTTGCCCCCTGGAAGAAGAAATGGCTCCTTTCTATCTCTCTTATCGTCAATTTCGTGGTAGTTCCGCTATTTGCCCTCCTTATCCTCACTTTCATTCACATCGATTCCCACCTCGCGACTGGCCTCATTATCGTAGCCGCAGCTGCAGGTGCTCCATCTCTGCCAAAGGCAATGGATATTATCGGCGGCAACGTTGCCTATGCGGTAGGGTTGACCATGATCCTGACCCTGGTGACGCTCTTCTACATGCCAGTCATGCTCCCGTACCTGATCGAAGGAGTGTCTGTTGACCAGAGCGGCACTGTCCTCTACCTCTTCGTATTCATGCTCTTCCCGCTCATCACCGCTATGGCAGTGCGAGCACTGGTCCCGACGCTCGCCCGGAGAATGTACCTGGTTGTCGACCGGGTATCGGACCTCTCGATTGTGGCGGTGTTCCTCATCTATACCTTCGGCCTCTTCACGAGCGACTTCTCGGTTAAGGCAGGGGCTCTCCTTGGTCTCGAAGGAACTCTCGTGGCCGTCCTGTTTATCCTCGGGTCATTTGCAATCGGTTATCTGACCGGAGGACCGGAGCTCCGGAACCGCGAAGTGCTGGCTTTCGGGACCGCATTTCGTAATGTCTCCGCAGCCCTGGTGGTGGTCTCGGCAAATTTCAAAGAGCTCCAGATCCTGTTCATGGTTCTGGTGATTGCCGTATTCGGGGTGGTCTTCATGATGATACTTGGCGGTCTGCTCTATCGGAAAAATAAGCGGGAGAGTAAAATTGCTGGATCAACAGACCTCTGATGGGAAAACCGTGAGCGGATCGATCCGATTATGACTGCTATCGGTAAGCTGTCTGATAAGACGCGTTGGATCGGGCACCTGCCCCGGGCCCCATTCTTGAAAGGAGGAACGGGGAGCGGAATACCTGGTTTCCCGGCTGGATCATTCCAGCCCCATCCCGCTCCGGACGCCCGTTCCCGACTGGCAAATCCCCGGGCATTTCCTGCCTTCAAGGCGAAATGTCCTGCTGCAAGCATTGAAGAGTGTTCCGGGCCCAGTATAAATAAAAGGGATTGCATGATCATAAGCTGCAGGAAGATTATCGGCAGGCACACCGCAACATTCAGGTTTTTTCTCGCGATTTTCATGGTGCTCTCCTTTGTCATACTCATCCCGCTCAGCGTTGGCGGGTTCTTTGAAATCCCGCAACAGACCGTAGTTGCGCTCATCACCTCAACACTCGCATTCCAGGCCATTGCAGTGGCGGTGGGGATTGGGCTTGGGACGAATCCGGTGGTGGCAATAGGGATATCCACATCGGTTGCCATCGGGGTGATGATCACTGTCCTCCAGCTTTGCGACCTCTTTGCCGAATCCTCGTCCCGTGTCGCCGGGTGGCTAGATCGGGTGGCAAGGAGGACCGGGAAGTATGCCTTCCTCCACCGTTACGGGGTGATCATGCTGGTCACAGTCATCTGGATACCGGGAATCGCCCTTTACGGCAGCCCGATTATCGCTTGGATATTCCAGTGGGACAAAATCCAGGCCATCTCCTGCATGATTACCGGGTGGCTGATTGCAAGCTCGCTCGTGGCTGCTGGGGCCATGGGACTTATCGGCATCCTCTCTTAACTTCAGGACAGGCCGCAGCCCCCTGGCAATATCGTTGTCCAGGAACCCATTACCGTGCAAACCGGTGGATCTTCCCTGCACCTCCCTGCACAAAGGATTTACTGCACCGCCGCCGGATCAGATCCAGGTTCTTCGTACAGTGAGAAGGCGAGACGTATCTGAGTTCTCCGAGCGCCCTGATGTCCTCTTCAGAAACGGTATGAAAGCCCCCCATCGCACCCTGTACAGGGCCAAACCGGGAGACGTGCGAGATGATTCTTCCGATATGGGGATGGGCACAGCCGCAGATGATGAGAAACCCACCTTTCACGGAAACCACAAGGGATTGTTCAGGAATGCCATCAGACAGCGGTCCCGTAGAAAATACTCCCCTGGTTATCTCCTCCCACCCCTTGATTATGCGGAGTGCTCCGTGCTTCCGGATCAGTTCCCTTGTCCGTGTGCCAAACCCTTCATGGATGTACACAGCACATCCCGGATTCGCGACCAGCAATGCTTCGAGACCCCCTGTATGGTCGATATGTTCATGAGACAGGACAATTGCCCGTATGTCCCTTGGGTCTTCGTGCAATGCCAGGAGGTTCTGGAACAGGATCCGGCCGTCACTTCCGGTATCGAAGAGGAGGTTTTCCTCCTGGAGAAGGCAGGAGAAGCCGAATGCCGCACTCACCACGGGCCGGTACAGTACATTATTGTAGACTTCGAGCACCGATATCACCGGGTCCCGGTGCTCCCCATGGTTCACCGGCATACCTTCTGTGGAACAAGCATCCGACCAAAACGGTCATGGTTCGTCTGTTTCATCAGTTGTTCAGTACCTTCGGGGATTTCACTGCATTCCAATCCCCTGTCCTCCCCAAAAAAGGTTCTGGTCCAGGGTGTGATGGCCTGTCATACCCATATGATTGAGAAATCTTCAAATATTGGCATTCCAAGTTGTCTGCATGAAAACGAGCTATGGGATATACCTCGCCTACTTTTTCCAGGCGCTGATTGCCCTGAATGCAGTGCATGCTTTCCTCATCGGGGAATGCCAGGCCATGTTTACCGCCATTCTCATGTTTGTCCTGACGATCGTTCCCTATATTGTTGCAAAGCGGATAAACGTCGAGTTCCCGTGGTTCGTCTTCTTCCTGATCGCCCTGGCCCTCTGGTTTCACACCGCAGGCTATGTCCAGGGATACTATGAGAGGTTCTACCCCTACTACGACAAGATCGCCCATCTCGTGTCCGGTACGGCGGTCGCCCTGCTCGGGTTCCTCGGGGTCATCTTACTCGACAAATACCTGAAGATGAACCTGCAGCCGGCATTCATCATTTTCTTTACCATCATCTTCGGGGTTGCACTCGGAGCATTCTGGGAGATGTACGAATTCCTGATCGACTTTTTTTTCGGAGGGAGCCTTGCCGGGCCGATGCAGAACGGGCTTGAAGACACCATGCTCGACATGATGTTCGTTCTGGGGGGATCGATCATCGTGGCTGTAATGGGTATTTTCTGGTTCCGTCGTAACCGGAAGGAAGAGAATGGGAAGGGCGTAAAGATATAACATAACCTGACTCCGCCGGAAGAAGGATGAAAAGGGAGTGTTTACAGGCGGGATCTGGTCTTTAAATCGCTTGAGGAATCGGGAGATGGTTGTATGATCCGGGGTGAGGTTCCTGCTGGTTACCCGGAATCCAACATCGTATCGGCATGTTATAGAATTTGGTTAACTAATAGTGAGTTACTACATGCAACAGCCACTATAGCGACGGGAACTGGCGGATAATATCTGACTGGGTGAGGATTCCCACCGGCCGATCCCCTTCCATAACTACCAGCCTCCCGATCTCCCGTTCCTTGAACCGGCGGATTACTTCGAAGAGGTGTATAGTCGATGGGGCTTTTTCGACATCAGCGGTCATAACCGAAGAGACGTGGTCCGTGAGGGCTTTTCCCTCACCAATGGCCTTGGCGATGTCGCTCATGGTCACAATCCCGGCGAGGCGATCGCCCGCCATGACCGGGGCCCCATGGATATGATGTCTGGAAAAGAGAGAGGCTGCATCGACCAGAGTATCATGCTTCCGGAGGGTGAGAAGGGGGCTGCTCATGTAGTACCGGATCTGTTTTTTGGGAAGTGAGATCATTTCGTAGGTCGAGATGAGGAGCGTTTGGGAGATTTCGTCCTTCCCATAGACTTCTCCCCGGATCAGGAGGCGGTTGACAGGGGTAGGACCGATAGTGAGGTTGTCGCCGATCTCAAAACCCCGGAGGCTTCCCACCACCCGTACGCTCGCCTGGCAGATGTCCGGGTGACAGAGGGTAGTGAAAGCGATCTCGACAACCTTCACCCCCCTGATAACCTCACCCTCACGGGATATCGGCACATCATACTCACCCTCGGTAAGCCCGAGGTTCAGCTCGCGATAGGCCCGTGCCGTGGGATTATATCCTCCTTTCGGGCCGGGGGTTCCGTCCACCAGCCCTATTGCCTTGAGGGCCTGCATCTGGTTGCGGACCGTGCCAGGATTCCTCCGGATGACTTCGGCGATCTCCTCGCCCTTGATGGGATGGGAGTGCTGGTGGTAGAGGCTTATGAGCGTGACCAGGATATCCTTCTGGATGAGGGATAAATCCATAATGGTTTATCATATGGTTTTGCATATATATTGATTGGGTTGAATTCCGGTGGAGTTTGAGAGGATCCCCACGGTGCCTACCGCCGATGAGATCCTCGATCGGGCCTTTCGGCGGGCAGCATCCAAGATGCGGCTCAAGCAGAACAAGGATCGGGCAAACGAGGAATTTGTCAGGGCAGTGAGCCAGGCTATCCATGACCGGCTTGTACGGATTGTGCGGTCGTTTCCGGAATTGAGCGAAATCCCCCCGTTCTACCGCGATATCGTGGATATCATGTGGGGTCTTGAACGGGTGAAAAAATCTCTTGGGGCAGTGGGATGGGCAGCACGGTGGGCGAGGACCCACGGGCCGGGCCTAGCGTACCAGACCAGGAAGGCCGAGGATACTGCAGTTCTGCGCAAAAGGGCTGTAGCACGACTTTCTTCTGTCGTCCACCAGATCGACGGCGATCTCCTGTTCCTCAACGAGATTCGCAACATCATCAGGAAACTGCCGCATGTATCTGATGAATTCACCGTGGTGGTCGCAGGCTATCCCAACGTAGGGAAATCATCTTTCATACGTCTCGTGTCATCCGCGGATCCGGAGATAGCTTCCTACCCTTTTACCACCAGGGGCATTATTGTCGGTCACCGGATGGTAGGCGATGAGCGGATGCAGTTCATCGATACTCCCGGCCTCCTTGACCGGCCACCCGAAGAGCGAAACGTTATCGAGCGACAGGCGATGACCGCCATCATCAACCTTGCCGATGTGATCCTCTTTATTCTCGATGCAAGCGAACATTGCGGGTATCCCATCGAAGAGCAGGTCAGGCTCCTCCACAGGATCGAAGTTTTGGTCGATAAACCTGTGGTGATAGTGGTAAACAAATCAGACCTCGCCTATTTTGATGGCTACCTCAATATGTCAACCGAAACCGGAGAAGGTGTCAACGAAGTCATCGATCGTCTCCTCCATCTCAGGGACCGGTCACAACAGGAACGAGAGGCCATAACCTGCTAGGAGACACCCTGCCAGGAAACCGAGAATTGCTCCGCCGTTGATAGGCGGAAGGCCGGCCTGGGGTCTCCCTTTCTGAACCACTGTAAGGAGCAGGATCAGCCCCACGACCGAGCCGATGACGGCTCCCAACGCCGGCAGGGTGATGATCCCTAAAAGCCGGGGAGTGTCCAGGAAGACATTGGCTGATACCACCAGGATTGAAGGCATGATAAGATCCCCCATACCGATCACAAAAGCGGCCCGTTCACCGCTATCAAGGTCCCCGATTCCTTCCTGCATGTAACTGTATCCTAATCGCTTGGGGACAACGAAAAGGATCGGTGACTTGATATCGATGACGCCCTCGGCAAGGGTGACCATGTGCCGGGTCTTATAGACCGAGATGGCATCGTAGACCATAAGGATGACCAGCAGGATAAGGACCGGGATGATGTCCAGCGATATCCCAAAGATCGAAGCTGCCCCAGCAGCGATGAGAATGCCAAGTGCATCGATGATGTACCACTCCGGATAGAGGAACAGGAGTGCGGTGGAAAGGAAGGAGAGTGCCAGGGTCACACCAATCGTTCCGGGGACCATGCCGAAGAAGTACACAGCAATCCCGGCATAGATATAAATAAACGTGAAGAAGATGGAAACCGCGATGATAGCCCTGATTACCTTTTTCCATCGGTATCTGATGAGAAGCAGGAGGAATGCAGTAAAGACGAGAAGGATTGCAATAAAGATGAGTGGGTTTGCGAACGATGCAGGATCTTCAAAAGCCGCGATACCTGCAGTCTGCATGGGCAGGGAGAGGAAGAGTGCAATCACTTCCACCAGCACGAGCATGGCGGGTATGGTAATGAAGGGAAGGAGGCGCGGCCAGTTCATCAAAAAACCCCGGAACCCACAGGTAACTTAATTACCCGGCCCTCATCATGTAAAAACATGGATATACGTGAGTATCTGGGGGATATAATACTCATTATCATACTTGCTGCATCGACCTGGTGGCTCTTCTCGCTGTTGCGGGCAACGTGGCATATCACGGCCGCTGCTCTCCTGATCCTGCTGTCGTTAACCGGCCTGTTCGTAATCGTCCACCACAGGATCCGTCTCATCGAGCGCAGCATCAGCAATCGCGAACTGATGATCCGGGCTAACCTCGAGGAGATATCGATCAAAATGGCGCAGCGGTATGACAGCAGTGTTGACCGGATCACAGAGATCGTCAATGAGGTATCCCGGAGAGTGTATCGGTAAGGAGTCATGGATTCGGTGGTTGGGGAATGGGTGTTTCGCTCCGGGACATCATCACGAATTATAAAACACCGATCGCCTGGGATGCGCTTGCCGGTGTGGCAGCGGTCGATGCGCACAACGCGCTCTACCAGTTTTTAAGTATCATCAGGCAGCCGGACGGCACCCCGCTCATGGACCAGACGGGACGGGTCACTTCCCACCTGTCGGGTATCCTCTTCCGGGCGGTCAACTTCATGGAGAAGGGGATACGACCGGTCTGGGTATTCGACGGTACACCACCTGAATTCAAGCAGGAAACCATCAATCAGCGCCGTTCTGTACGTGAGCAGGCCCGGGAGCAGTGGCGGAAGGCGCTGGAGCGCGGGGAGGTGGAAGAGGCTGCCAAACATGCACGGGCATCCTCGCGAATCGACGATGAAGTTATTGCCACATCGAAAAGCCTGATATCTCTCCTCGGTATGCCGTCCATCGATGCTCCGAGCGAGGGTGAGGCCCAGGCCGCAGCCATGGTGAAGCGTGGCGATGCCCGGTATGTGGTCTCCCAGGATTATGACACGCTGCTTTTTGGAGCTCCGGTGCTGATGCGCAACCTCACCGTGAGTGGTCGGAGGAAACTCCATGGTAGGACGATTTCCGTCAACCCGGAGCGGATAACGCTTGCTGAAGTCCTCTCCGGCCTTCGTATCTCGCGTGAAGATCTCATTCGCATAGCCATTTTGGTGGGGACCGATTTTAATACCGGGGTGCGGGGAATCGGGGCCAAAACTGCGCTCAAACTCGTCAGGAACGGGGAGTTTGAACGGGTGACCGCGGAAAAGCTGCCCGACATCGATACCGGGGCGATCTCGGAATTTTTCCTCAATCCCCCTGTCAGCGTGGACTACTCCCTTGCATGGCGCCAACCTGACCGTGAAGGTATCCTCGCAATGCTCTGCGATTCCTATGACTTCTCCCCGGACCGCGTGGAGAAAGCGATCGACGGCCTCACTATTAAGACCGGGCAGAAAACCCTCGATTCCTGGTTCTAGTCTGCGGAATTATCTGCAGACAACCAGGCCGCACGGTCGGTTAACCATCCAGATACAGGTTTTCAGGGTCAATCCTGTTTTTTATCGATCTCTTTCCATACGAAAATAAACCGCTGTATTGCGGTGAAATGCCCGATAATCCCGAAGATGAGCAGGAGCCACCCGAGATACGGCAGTCCGTACACCCCGGCAGGGATAAGGATGGTCAGGATACCGGCGATGATTAGTAGAAACAGACGATCGGCCCGGCCGAGAATCCCTCCATAGTAGCGGCCAACACCGACCGCCTGGGCCTGGGTACCAAGATAGGAGACCATCAGCACACCAGTGAGTGCGAAGACGCCGATCTGCCAGGATGCGAATCCACCGGCAAAAATGCCGGTTATGATGAGGATGTCGGCATAACGGTCCACCACGTGATCGAGAAAGTCTCCTTTCCGGCTCTGGATATTGAGGGCCCGGGCAACTGCCCCGTCTATCGAGTCGAATGCGGCATTGCACATGATGAAGAAGGTCCCGAGCAGCACATCCCCGTAATAAAAGGCAACCCCGGCAAAGATCGCCACGAAGAATGCAGCGATGGTAAATGAATCCGGGGTGAGCCCGATCCGGACGGCAATACCGACAAAGGGCCGGTATATCCATGCAAGGTGTGGACGAAACATGTCAAGGGTCATTCGATCATCCCGATGTATGACGACCAATCGAGAAATCCGGATTGCGCTGATATCTCCCCCCTGAAGAATCTGCCGACCCGGTCCCGGCATTCCTGGATACTCATATCTGTCGTGTCCAGTTCATAAACCTGTTCAGAAGAAAATTTCTCGAGCGTTTCCACCAGCACGATATCCAGGGCTTCGGCCAGCGCATTCTCCCGTACCTTCTCGTCACCGTATCCGCGTTCCCGGAGCCGCATGGCGAGGATATCGGGGCGGCACCGGAGCACCGCTATCCTGTCGCAGGGAAGGAGGTGGGCCAGATGACCCTCGACAACACCATCGAATGGAACAAACTCTGCCACCCACCGATCTTCATCGATCACCAGGGTATCACGGACCGGATCCCTTCCGACAATATAGGTGCCGGTTGTCTCCGAAAGGTGCAGGATGCAAAAACCCTGCTCCTGAAGTGCCCCTGCAACCGAAGATTTTCCTGTCCCTGGAGTGCCGGTGATGCCAAACATCATGATCATTCAGGCTTTGGTGTCGGGAAGATTTCGTGCTTCCCCTACATATTCCCTCTCTATCACAGAACGGCAAATTATTAGATCAATCGTATGCATGGGTTGGTTACGGGGCATTCTCATTCAGAATGGTGATATTTTTTGCATAATGTCACTGTTGGCAGTAGATGTCGGTGCGGTCTACATCAAAACCTGCCCGGGAGGGAACCCGGCTTTCCGGTGAAGGGACCTGACCTTACCTCTGCGACCTGCAGATTTCGCTGATGGCGGTGAGGAATGTCTCGTTTTCCCACACGTCACCGATGCTCACCCGGATGTAGTGATCGGGGAGGCCGGGAAAGCTCGCACACGACCGGACGATTACGCCCTTTCCGGCAAGGAGGCGCACCATCTCATCCCCGCTCATCGGCCGGGTATCGAACATAATGAAGTTTGCTCCCGAAGCCGGGGAGGAAAGCGGGCATTCTTTCCTGAACCGGTCTCTCCACTTCCGTACATAGGAAACATACTCATCCATCCTTTCCCGGTCAGCGAGTGCACCGGCCGCGGCTATCGCCGACACGGAATTGAGGGTGAACGGGGTTGCTGCCCGTTGGTAGAACGGGACCAGCCAGCGTGGAACAAAAGCATACCCAACCCGGGCACCTGCCAGGGCAAATGCTTTGGACATCGTCCTCCCGATGACCAGGTTGTCAAATTCGTTCATCAGGGACCGGTAATCAGTATCGGAAAATTCAACGTATGCATTGTCCAGAAAAAGGACCCCATCGATCGCAGAGAGGATTTCCCTGATGTCCTCAACCGGGGTAACCGTCCCGGTGGGATTGTTCGGAGTGCAGAGAAACGATACCTTCGCGTCCTGCGCCTTCCTGATGAACTGTCGGGTATCGACAGAGAAATCCGGCGCCCTCAGGATCTCCACCACATCAGCGCCCTGGGCAAGGGCCGCGAGGCGATAGAACGAGAAGGTGGGAACCGAGACGGTGACCTTGTCTCCTGGATCGACCAGCACCCTGACGAGAGTCTCGATAACCCCGTCCATGCCGACTCCGGTGATAAACGAGTAATTGCCGTGAAAACTGACAAGGATCCTGGACAGCTCCGCAATGCACTCATCCGGATAGCGGTTAGCTTCTCGAAGTGCTTCGCATCCGGCCCTCACCGCAGCTGGAGAAGGGGGCCATGGGTTTTCGTTGCTTGCAAGACGGGCGATCCGGGAGATCCCATGCTGTCGGGCAACATCGCCGGGCTTTACGGCATAGACATAACCCCCGGATCGGTACAGGTTCCGGACAAGCCGGTTGAACCGGCTCGCGCCTGGGCTCTCATCGTTTCCGGCCATAGATGGCGTTTCCGGAATAGTATGCTTCATGGGACCAGATAACTCCATTGGCGGGGTTGAATTATGACCGTTCTCTGCGGAAAGATATCTTTACACGATGAAACGATAACCCTGATCCATGGCAGATCATAACCTGATTGCACCGATTTCACTATTCATGCCGTCCATCCTGCTCTCGATCGCTATAGTCACCGGGCCGGCAGCGGGGACAGTTGTAGGCTTCGATCAACCGGGACTCACTCTGCTGCCTGGGGAGATAGCCACGGTCAATCTCACTCTCGACCAGGCACCGGCCGGCACTTCAGGATATAAGGTCACTATCAGCAGCGAGGATCCACAGGTCGGAGAGATCTCCGGGGTGACCCTGCCCTCGTGGGCTGAACTCTCGGCCATCACCGGTGCTCCTGGTCCGGATGTACGTATCAAGGCCGTCGATCTCAGAGGAGTTGTCAAGAGAGATGCAAGCAACCTCGTCCTTGCCACGCTCTCTGTGAAGGGCCTCTCAATCGGGGCCACGAAAGTGGTTCTCAGTGATCCCAATTTCTATGATCGTGATGGAAATGAGATTGCCACGACCCTTTCATCGCTTTCCCTCATGGTAGCAACCGGGGAGACTTCCATTCCGGCCACCATATTACCTGTTACCTCCGTAACAGGCAATGCACCACCGGATATTTACCAGGTTCCGGCAACCGTCACGACCGAGGCAACCGGACCTGGGAGTTCAGGATCTACAGTCTCCCTACCGGAAGAAACAGCCACTGAACCAAGTGCGATGACAGCGATTCCTGCTATTTCCCTCACCCCCGCCCTTGAAACTACTAAGCCAGGCAGTGGCAGACAGGAGATCTCCTTCATTACCGCACCAGGGATCCTGCTGACAATTGGTGCCCTGATCCTTCTGGGAAATAAAATGAAATAGATCCCAAAAGACCTCATTTCGGGATCTCATTCAATTTCTGAAAGAGCGTTGCCGACGATGTGTGCGGCCCGGTCGATCTCCTCATCGGTGATAACCAGCGGCGGGACAATGCGGAGGTTGCCTTCCGCTGCACAATTGACCAGCACGCCGTTCTCTGCGCAGCGTTTCTGGACAGAGGGACAGGAATCCCCAACAGAAATCCCGATCATGAGCCCTTTTTGCCGGGGTTTGAAGGGGGCAAGGAGATCAGCAAACCTCCTCCCTTTTCGTTCCACGTCGGGGAGGAGCCGCCCTATGACATCGATAGTTGCGCGTGCCGCTGCACAGGCCAGCGGGCCACCGGCAAACGTGCTGCCATGCTCGCTCATCTTGAACTCAAGGCCCTGTCGGGCGAGGAGGGCTCCCATGGGAAACCCGCTGGCGATTCCCTTTGCCAGGGTAACGATATCAGGCTTCACCCCGGTATGCTGGATTGCGAGCCACTTCCCGGTCCGTCCCATACCAGTCTGAACCTCATCGGCAATCATCAGTGCCCCTGTTGCATCGCACTGCTCGCGGATGCTCCTGATGAACTCCACTGGGGGGATGATCACCCCTGCTTCACCCTGGATCGGCTCGATGAAGACTGCTGCGACGCTCTCATCCATGACCTTCTCAAGCCCGGCAGAATCGCCATATTCCACGAATGTACAGGCTGGCTCGAGGGGTTGGAACGGTTCGCGGATAGCCGGTTTGTGGGTCACCGAGAGCGAGCCGAGGGTCCGGCCATGGAACCCATGGGTAAAGGCCACGAACCGCATCCGTCTGGTCGCCAGGCGGGCAAGCTTGATCGCCCCATCATTTGCCTCTGCACCGGAGTTTGCAAAGAATGCTTTGTGCATTCCGCAGATCCCGACCAGGTCCCGGGCCAGTTCGGCCTGCCCCGGAACATAATACAGGTTCGAACAGTGGATCAGGCGCCTGGCCTGTTCACAAATCGCCTCTGTCACCAGGGGGTGACAGTGTCCGGTACTGCAGACTGCAATGCCTGCAACACAGTCGATGTACTCATTCCCTTCAGCATCCCATACCTTCGATCCGAGGCCCCGCTCGATCATGATCTCGCGGGAGAACGCGGGCATGTAGTACCGTGCCTCCAATTCACGATAGTTCATCTGGTTCATTCCTTCCAATTTTTATTCATACTCGATGGTTGCGGGAGGTTTTGGGGTGATATCATACACGACCCTTGCAACGCTTGGAATCTCAGCTGTTATCCGGGAAGCAAGGTGCCCGAGCACCCTGAACGGAATCTCGAGCGGAGTGGCGGTCATCCCGTCCCGCGAGTTGACTGCACGTACGGAGATTATCCACCCGTGAACCCGGGTATCACCTTTCACTCCGGTACCAAGACCGAGCACCGCTCCAAAACACTGCCAGGGAAGGAACCGGTCGACCAGTTCTTCTTCAACGATGGCATTCGCCTCGCGCACCACATTGAGCTTCTCCCGGGTCACTTCTCCGATTATCCGGACAGCAAGCCCCGGGCCCGGAAACGGCATGCGGTGCTGTATCTCCGGAGGAAGCCCCAGTGCACCGGCAACCTCCCTGACCTCGTCCTTGTAGAGATCGCGGAGGGGTTCAATGACTTTTTCAAACTCCATATGCAGCGGCATACCACCGACATTGTGATGACTCTTGATCCCTCCCTCGCTCTCGATCCGGTCAGGGAAGATGGTGCCCTGGAGCAGGTACCGTGCACCGGTCCTTTCCGCCTCCCGTTCAAATACCCGGATGAACCGCTCCCCTATTACCTTCCGCTTCTGTTCGGGATCGACAATCCCGGAGAGAGCTGCAATGAACTCCTCTTCTGCGTAGACGATATGGAGGTCCAGAGATCCGAACATCCGGATGATACCTTCTGTCTCACCCTTCCTCATCAGGCCGGTGTCTACATAGATGGGGATGAGCCGTTTCCCGATTGCTCTCGCCGCCAGGGCCGCACAGACCGAACTGTCGACGCCGCCCGAAAGAGCGATGACGACATGGTGATCCCCGGACTGGGCCCTGATCTCTTCAATGGCTTCGCGTATGAAACGTTCTGTGTCGACCATAGCCTCTCTACCTCCTGCTCCTCCGTGCCCGGCATGCTTCAACAAATCCCACGAATGGCGGAGAGGGTCTCGTAGGTCGTGACCTGAATTCGGGGTGGAACTGAGTGGCGAAAAAGAATGGATGGCCTGGGATCTCGCAGATCTCCACACGGTCCTTCCACGCGCCGGAAAATACCAGCCCGCTCTCCTCAAGATCGGGGATATACTCGGGGTTCACCTCATAGCGGTGACGATGACGCTCCACTATCTCCTTTTTCCTGTAAATCTGCATGGCGAGGGTATCTTCTTTCAGGGCGATGGGATAGTTCCCAAGACGCATGGTCCCACCGAGATCGGTCACTCCCTCCTGATCGGGAAGCAGGGCGATCACGTGGCGACCCTGCCCCATCTCGGCACTGGTTGCGTCCTCCCAGCCGAGCACGTTGCGGGAGAATTCCACGATGGCAAGCTGGAAACCCAGACATAGACCGAGGAGGGGAACGCGGCACGTCCGTGCATAGTGAAGCGCCCCGATCTTGCCTTCAAGGCCCCGCGGTCCAAACCCCCCGGGGACGAGGAGCCCATCGAACTCGGCAAGCTGCGGCTTATCGTAACGCTCGGCATCGAGCCAGGTGATCTTCACTTCGGTGGAAAGCGCACGCCCCGCATGCTTGAGGGCTTCTTTGATGCTGAGATAGACGTCTTCGATCCCGTACTTGCTCACGATGCCCACCTGCACCCTGCTCGTATACTCCCTTGACACGATGGTATACCAGCTGGTATCGGGACTCCTTGCGTTGAGCCTGAGATACTGGAAGAGTATTTCGGCAATCCCTTCCTTCTCCATCTCCATCGGGACCTGGTAGATGTCAGGGACCGTGGCTGCGCTGATAACCGCCTGCTGGGCAAGATCGCAGAAGGCGGATATCTTCCGCTTGGTCTGGGACCCGATGGGGCGCTCACCTCTTCCCACGATGATCTCAGCGTGTAGCCCAAGTTCGCGGAGGGCTTTGACCGAGTGCTGTGTTGGTTTGGTCTTGAGATCCCCCATTGAGTCTTCCGGGACCAGGGTGACATGGATCAGGACCGTGTCTTCTTCAGGGAGTTCCCCCCTCATCTGGCGGACGGCCTCGAGGAAGGGCATGCTCTCGATATCACCAACAGTCCCGCCTACTTCGACCAGGCAGATGTCGGCCTGCCCGTTTCCAGCGGTCCCATCGTGGGCAGCTGCCCTGATGCAGGACTTGATCTCTTCGGTGATGTGGGGGATGATCTGTACGGTCTCTCCAAGGAACTCTCCTCTCCGCTCCTTCTCGATTACGCTCCGATAGATCTTACCGGTGGTGATATTGTGATCGGATGTGAGATCAATATCGAGGAACCGCTCATAGTTGCCCAGATCAAGGTCTACTTCCCCACCATCAGAGAGGACGAAAACCTCCCCGTGCTGACCGGGGTTCATGGTTCCAGCGTCGATGTTGAGATAGGGATCGATCTTCACCGCGGTCACGCTGTAGCCACGGTTCTTGAGGATTCTCCCGATCGATGCGGCGGTGATGCCTTTACCAAGGCCGCTCATCACCCCCCCGGTAACGAAGATGTATTTCACGAAGATTGCCCCTCCAGGCTCTCCTGGTTTTCTATTGTATGTATTCTACACTACGGGTGATAGTTTTTGTTCCATGGGCCTCGGGAAAAGGAGATCAACCCCTCATTACGGCGTAAGCGGCCGAACACCGGGCAAGGGCCCGGTCTCCCCCCTCTGAAAAGACCTCTCCTTCTGCAAAAATGATCCTCTTCCCCCGTTTTACAACGGTTCCTTCGGCAATGAGCACTCCTCCCTGCGCCCCGGCAAGGAATGAAGTGGTTTCAGAGATGGTGGCAATGCGCTCACCCGGATCGAGGAGAGGGTAGATGGCAAGGACCATGGCTTCATCGGCAAGGGCGGTGAAAATTCCTCCCTGGAGCCAGTCCTCCCCGTTCATCATGTCCGGGCGGACCGGCATCCGTATCCTGGCCGATCCTTTTTCCATGGTTCCCAGTTCCACTCCCATGAGCGTAAAGAACGGGTTTGCATCCCGCCCCAGCGCTCGTATTCGCTCGATGTAGCTCATAGCAGGGGAGTTTTGCCCATATCGGGATAAGGTTGCCGGACATTCTTTTTGTTGTCGGCAGTCCAACCATACTAACATGAATGCCGATGAAGAGAGGGAGCTGCTTCATGACCTTATCTGGCTTAATGCAGTGATTGCAACAGAGCTCATCCAGATCACCGAGAACGTTTCGTCAATACTCCGCCAGGGTCCGCCCCCTGAATCTTGTCTTGCCGATCACAACCGGCTTCGGAAGCAAGCACTTGAAATCGTCGAGAAGTACCGTGATGCGACCGCTCTCCGCGACCACCTCCTCGGACACCGATAACCCGGAAGGAAGTCTCAAGTGAATCCCGCGTTTACGATCATTATCCCGGCCTATAATGAAGAAGAGAGGATCCGTGAGCTCCTGGACCAGATGCCCGGAAGAACCGGCCGGTTCATCATCATCTGCGATGGGACCGATACCACTCCTGAGATCGTACGCTCGTTTTCCCGGGAACACCCTGATCTTGATCTGGTTTGCCTGACTTTTTCCCGGAGGCTCGGAAAGGGTGGAGCGGTGCGGGAGGGCTTCGCCCGTGCTCCAGGGCCGCTGGTCGGTTTCATGGATGCCGACAACTCAACCTCGCTCTCCCAGATGGAGGATCTCATCGCCGCTATCGACGCTGCCGACGGAGTCATCGGCTCACGCTGGCTCCCGGGCTCTGTGATTACGGCCAGGCAGGGATTGACACGGCGGCTGGAGAGCAGGGTGTTCAACCTCATGATCCGCATCCTCTTCTCGCTCCCGTATTCAGATACGCAATGCGGTGCAAAAGTATTTAAAAAATCAGCCGTCGATGCTGTGATAGGTGACATGGTCTCGACGGGATTTGAGTTTGACGTTGAACTCCTCTGGCGGCTTTCCCGGAAGGGATTCCAGGTTAAGGAGCTTCCGATCACCTGGGGAAACCAGGAGGCATCGAGAGTGAGAGGTTCAGACATCCTCAGGATGCTCACTGCCCTATTCTCTCTCCGCCTCGGAGGGTCAGGATTATGACTGGCGATTCCTTGGAGAATATTCGGCGTGAGTCCTTCCGGCTCTTTGAAGAAGGAAAGTATACCGAATCGCTTGATCTATGTCGTGCAGCCGGGACTGCCAGACCCGATCCGCAGCTTGCCATCCTCGCTGCCCGGAACCTGTTTAACCTGCGACGTTTTGATGAAGCGGAAGCGTACGTAAGGGATATGATCCGGACGATGCCGGAATCGTCATATCTCCACAGTTTCCTCGGCAGGATTCTCGAAGAGCGGAACGATGACACCGCGGTTTCCGAGCATGCAAGGGCTGTTCTGCTCGACCCGACAAATCAGGAAGCACTCCGGGGTTACGCGGCCTACCTCGTGGCAGCAGGAGACCACCGTATGGCCGTCCCGGTGCTGAGGAAACTTGTGGCTTTGTCAGGCAGGGAGGATGACGCACGGTGCCTTGCGAGGGCGCTGACGGCATCGGGTCGGAGTGCCGAAGCCCTCGCCCTGTTTTCACGGGAGGTCAGGCGGAGGGAGGAAGATCACGACTATATCGCCGCCCTGATGGGCGCCGGACGGTACCAGGACGCTGCTCGGGAGGCTGCGACAACCTACCGGTTGTCCGGCAAACTCCCGTTTGCACGGATCCATCTCCGGGCCCGGGCTTTACATGATCCGGAAGCAGCGCTGGGAGAATATAAGGAATATTTCTCCACTCTCAAAGACGCCGAGATCGGCCTGGATTATGCCCTCTTACTGCGAACGTTCAAGAGGCCGGCGGAGGCGCTTGCTCTCTGCCGGGAACTGCTTGACTCAAATGTGATGGGCCCTGACTATACCGTCCGGCTCCTCACCTGCAGGCTGAATGCCGAACTCGGTGAAAAGGAGCGGGCAGCCGGATGCTACCAGCACCTGGTGCAGGATGCTCTCAGGAACCTGGACAATCATGATTTCCTCTCAGGTCTTCTCGCTTCCTACCGTGAATTTGTCCTCACCTACTACCCGGTCCGGGAGGCAGAGACCCGCTTCCTCTCGATCGTCCTGTCTCACCCGCATGCTGTGTCGCTGCTGGCCACCGCCCGCCTTTATGAGGATATCGGAGACCTTTCGGAAGCACGTTCCTACTCATACCGCGCATTCCGGAGCGATTACCTCCATGGAGGCATGGCTTATGCACAGTTTTTGGCCGGGCAGAACGAATTCCGGGAAGCCGAGAAGATCCTTCTCTATGTATTGAATAATGCCAGGCGGATCCGGGAGATCGAGACCGTTGCCGGGCTCATCCTCGATGAGAAGTGGAAACTGTACCGGAGACCGCGCCTGCTTGATCGGCTGGTAACTATGCTCGGGCAGCGCTTCGCCCTCCTGAGTTCTGACGGCCTGGAGTATCTCGCGGTTGCCTGCCTGGTGTCTGCTGGGATTGCCCGTCGTGAAAAGGACTATCTCCTGTGCAAGGAGTACTGCCTGCGGGGGCTCGATGCCGTACCGGCAATCGCAAACAACATCCGTCCTGATGACTTTCTCGAGCTCATCCGGGCCTGCAAAGAGGAGGGGGTATGTGATCCGCCGGTAATGGCCGCACAGGTAAGAGAAGATGAGGAGGATGAACAGGATAGGGCTCTCAGGGAATTCATGGAGAGTTGCAGCGATCAGGAGAGGCGCATCCTTGAATACCTCATCGAACACCGTGAAGCAAGCGAGATCGAGCTCCGGAAACTTCTCAATACGAGGAGAGTGGTCGGAATCATGAACCGGATCATACAGAAGGCGGCAGCATCGGGGATTACAGTTATCGAGAAACGGGGAATTGGTGAGGGAGGAGAAATCTATGCCTATACCGCAGGGTGACCCAATCGAGAAGAGACGTCTCGAAAGCCTGAATATTATTAACGCTCTCAGGCGGGGGACGGTCCCTGCCGGCGGTCTTGAACGGATAGCCGTTGGTGTCGATCTGGAGGAGGACGTAATAGGCGCCCAGTTCGACTATGTTGCAAAGGGAGGTGGCGATCTCAAGTTCGTCCGCGGAGACTACGGGAGCGGAAAAACCTTCCTTGTTGCCCGATCGCTCGAAATCGCCAGGGGGAAAGGGTTTGTCACCGCCCACGTGACGATCTCCCCTTCGGCACCGCTCTACCGGCAAAAGAACATCTACCAGCAGATCTGTGCAAGCCTCAGGACCCGGGAGGAAGAGCATGCCCTCAAGGCGGTCATTGACAGCTGGCTCTTCTCAATAGAAGAACGACTGCTGCGGGTGAGCGATCATCACCTCGAGGAGGAGAGCCTGGAGAAGGCAACCCTCAAGGAGATCGAGACCGCCCTTGCCAGCATCTCCGAAATGAATTCCTCGCTTGCCGCAGCGCTTCGAACTTACTACCGGGCAAATAACGCCGGCGACTTCCAGACCGCACAGTCGGCAATCGGGTGGATCAGTGCCGAACCAAACATCGGCCGGGAATTCAAACAGAAAGCGGGAATCAGGGGGGACGTGGACGAGACCTACGCCCTCATCTTTCTCAAGGGGCTGGTCAGGATCATCGTCAACGCGGGCTATGCCGGCCTCGCGGTTGCCATTGACGAGCTCGAGACTACCCAGGTTCTCCCGAGAAACCAGCGGGATAAAGCCTATAATACTCTCCGGCTCCTGGTAGACTCGCTAGACCGCGGCGACCTCCCGTACTGTTACTTCGTCTTCACTGGCACTCCGGCGTTCTTTGAAGGCCCCCGGGGGGTCCGCTCCCTGCCTTCCCTCGCAGACCGTATAGGTATCACCGGGACCAGTGAGTTCAAAAATCCCCGCCAGCCCCAGATCGTCCTCTCCCGGTTCGATGCAAGTAAGCTCGAACAGGTTGCCCAGAAGGTCATCCGGATCTATTCTGAAGCATACGCAGAGGTTGACCAGAACCGGGTCTCGCACCGGTTCATCCGGACCATGATCGGGAAGGTGACGGGAAAATTCGGAGGCAGAGTGGATGTCATCCCGCGAATTTTCTTAAAAGAGTTTATGGATGTCCTCGACAAGTGCGAGCTGTATGAGGACTATGATCCCTGGGAGAGTTACCAGTTCGATGCTCGCCACTTGAAGGGGGAACTCCGCGAGGAGGAAGAGGCGGTCATGGTTGTCGAGTTCTGATCTGGTTACGAAAGACCGATGCCCTCAATGAAATTCAGAGGACCAGGCTTCAGTATCATTCTCACATGGTATCGAGAATCGGGTTTGTGGAGTATCATCCGGCAAACTAAGGGGCTGACATTCTTCACCTTCCATTCTCATTCGGTGGCGGGATTCTCCTTCATTGCCAACAGGGATAACGGGGCCCGTGTTCGCCAAGTAAGTCACCTGGTATAACCAATTGATTTGATTGGAGAAAAAAGTTAAGAGGGGATGTGCCGATGTTGCAGCGTATGCAGTACACAAGGTTTCTGTTCGTAATCAGCGCCGTGATGATCGTTGTGGCTGGAATTACTTTTTCCGGATGCACGACTCCGACGCCCCCGACTCCCACTCCGCCACAGCAGGATCTGCTCATCGCCACTACGACAAGCCTCTATGATACCGGTCTCCTGGATCACCTGGGTGGTATCTTCGGGCCGGAGTATAATGCGAACCTGCGGGTAACTGCCAAAGGAACAGGGCAGGCCCTGGAACTGGGACAGAACGGCGATGTGGATGTCGTCATGGTTCATGACCGCGTACGTGAGGACACTTTCCTCCAGAACGGGTATGGTGTTGATCGGCGCGTGTTTGCTTTTAACTATTTCATTATTGTTGGCCCGCCTTCGGACCCGGCTAACACCAGGAACATGACAGCGACCCAGGCTTTCGACACCATTTACAAAAAAGCCCAGACGAATCCCAAAGTCGTCTTTGTCTCCCGCGGAGATGCTTCCGGCACCCATGCCAGGGAACAGTTCCTCTGGAAGAACGCCGGGTATAACTACTCCGCGATCCAGGTATCCGGGCCCTGGTATGTTGAGTCTGGGACCGGAATGGGAGCGACGCTGTTAATCGCCGAAGAGAAGAATGCTTATACCCTTTCTGATGTCGGTACCTTCCTTGCGTATAAAGGGAACCTTTCCCTCGTGCCTCTGGTAGATCAGGGAGACGAGCTGCTCAACGTTTACAGCGCGATGATCGTCAATCCAGCCAAGTTCCCCGATACCAAAGTCCAGCTCTCGAAAGACTGGATTAACTGGCTGATTTCGTCAAAAGGCCAGGATCTTATCGCCAATTATGGGGTCAGTACGTATGGGCAACCGCTCTTCCATCCTGCCCTCGGTAAATGGGAGCTCCTTGGTGTGAGCCAGGCTGAGACTCAGGATCCGATTCCGTGAATCCAGCCCTGATCAATTCTTTTTATTTAATATCTTCGTGGCACTAAGAGGGAATCATGGCCGGGTTTCTGGAAGGACTCAGTCCAATCTGGCAGGGATTACTGCAGGCATTCAACCTGTTAATCAGCCTCGATGCACAGATACTGCGCATCACAGCACTCAGCCTGATCATCACGATGAGCGCCGTGATCATCGGTTCCCTCATATCAATCCCTCTCGGTTCAGTTATCGCGTATGGAAAATTCAGGGGCAGGAATACACTGATTTGGTTAATCCAGACCCTCTATGCTTTCCCCACGGTGGTTATCGGACTGATTGTTTTCCTCTTCATCCGTAAAACCGGCCCTTTTGGACCCCTGAACCTACTCTTTACTCCGCAGGGCATGATCATCGGCCAGACGGTCCTTGTGCTCCCTATCATCACCGGTTTGACGATATCGGCGCTGGTTGCGGTTGATCTCACCATCCGGGATACCATTACGTCACTTGGGGCAACAAGGTTACAGTTCCTGATATCGGCCCTTAAAGAGGCCAGGTTTGCTATTTTCGCCGCCATTGCCCTGGCATTCGGCCGGGCCATATCAGAGGTCGGAGCAGCCATCATTATCGGCGGCAACATCGCAAGCCCGGGTAACTTCTGGACATCAACAAGGACCCTTACTACCGCAATTACTCTTGAAACCGGGAAGGGAGATATAGCCCTCTCAATCGCTCTAGGGATTATTCTCCTGCTCATCGCCCTCGTCATCAACGTGATCATAAGCATTGTTCAGAACCGGTGAAGCCATGATTGAGATACGGGACGTGTACAAGCAATTTGGTGAAAAAAAAGTCCTGAAAGGTATCAATGCCACCATCAAACAGGGTGAGGTGTTCACCGTTATCGGCCCTTCCGGCGAGGGGAAGTCCACGCTACTCCGGCTGATCAACCTGCTTGATAACCCCACCTCAGGCTCGATCCTCCTTGAGGGAGTCGATATCCATCGGAGTCGCGAACAGCAGGCCATCCGCAGGAAGATGGCCATGGTCTTCCAGAAACCTGTAGTGTTCAGCTCCTCGGTCTATGAGAACATCGCTTACGGCCTGCATTTCAGGCATGTCGATCGGGATACCATACGAAGAAAGGTCGGGCAAGCCCTCGAAGTGATTGACATGGTCGGGTTTGACGAAAGGAAAGCCAAATCACTCTCGGGTGGCGAGATGCAGCGGGTGGCCCTGGCCCGGGCCATGGTGACCGAACCCGAGCTCCTCCTGCTCGATGAGCCTACGGCAAACCTCGACCCGCTGGCCACCCATAAGATCGAAGAACTGGTCCGGCACTACAACCGGGCATCCGGTACAACGGTTATCATGTCAACACATGATATGCAGCAGGGTCAGCGCCTGGCAACCAGGATAGGCGTAATAATGCAGGGGCAGTTTGCCCAGATCGGTACACCACGGGAGGTGTTTGGCAGTCCATCGGAAAAAAAAGTGGCGAATTTTGTAGGTATCAAGAATATCCTGATCGGGACGATCACGGAACAGAGGGAAGGGATTGCTACCATGACCGCCGATGGTATCACCCTCGATGCAGTTACTTCTTTGCCGGTCGGAACACCGGTCTGGGCATCCATCCTGCCCGAAGATATCACACTCCTACTGTCCCATGGTAAACAGACCAGTGCCAGGAATGTTTTTTCCGGCCGCATTATTCATTTCGCCCCCCGTGGCCCTCTCCTGAGTGTTACCGTGGATTGTGGTGCAAAGCTTTCGGCCACAGTAACCTGGAGATCTGCCGAAGAGATGAAGCTTAAAATAGGAGACGAAGTACGCCTATCGTTTAAAGCAAGCACCGTTCATGTAATGGCAGACAGGGGAGTTGGATCAGAATGACGATCCAGGTGGAAAAACCTGATGGCAACAATGATTTCTGGAGTTGTAGTTGTTCCAGTCGGTGTTTCCAAGAGAATAACGAACCGGTCCAGGTAGGCGTACAAAAAAGTCAATAAAATGGGATTGACTTTCCTTCAATGGCAATATATTTAAATTTAGAGACCAAAAAAAAGAGTGCCGCATGAACAATGAGGGCATGCGGTCGCGTCAATACTGCATGATTCGGAGGTCGGGATGAGATATGTTCGGGCAAACCTCATTCCGGCCTTCTTTTATACAAATAAACCTTGCAACTGTTCAGGGTCAAGCGCAAGATCCTTGTAAAATGACGTCATAATAACAGTTAGTGACAGAAAACCAGTAGAATAACGATCTCAACGAAATAACCCTTGCATCCAATATTCAATCACTTCTCGCCATCATCAAAGAACAAGATCGCATCAGAGTTGTGGGCAAAAAATGCCCAACTGAAAGCCCGCATCGCAGAGCTTGAAGCACGATTGAACCAGCACATCCGGAACAGCAACCGGGTCCCCTCGATGGATGGGTTCCGACCCCCCAACGCTCAGCGGAAGAAAGGGAAAAGACCACCTGGCGGGCAATGGGCATAAAGTTCATAACATGGAATAGGTAGAGACCCCTGATCAGGTCTATATCGGTCTTTATCTTCATCTTGTCCCATGTCCGGGCAGGACTATGGTTAAAACCTGGAATAATATACAGAAATGCCTTCAATCCTGACCAAGTGGACCCTGTGCGGCCTTCCCCCGATACTTTTTCTCCAGCCAGGGAAGAAGATAGGCTGCGACAAGGCCAATGAGGAAGGCTATGGTCATCCCGCTGATCAGCGCCAGAACAGCAATAAGGAATGTGACGGCGTATGAGTCGGTCCTGAGACCGTGCCGGCCCAGTTCGATGGCCACAAAGACCAACAGCGCACCGTAGAAACCGGGTGAAATCAGGGTCAGGATCTCCGGACTTGCAAAGAAGAGGGCGAATACAACAAATATTGCTCCAGCGATGATATTCGCCCCACCCGTTCTGGCCCCGAACCGGTACTGGGCGGCATAACCTCCAGCACCGTGGCACATAGGTATTCCTCCAAAAGGCACGGTGGTCAGGTTCATCAGACCGATGGTCCGGGAAAGGTACTTGGGAGAGGTCTCCCGTGAAAAGAGATCGATGGAGAGAAGAGCGGTGGCAAGGATTGAATTGGCGATGGTCAGACCGAACTGGGGCACAACCAGGTCGGTAAGAGCTCTACCATAGTCTTCAAGCCCTGGGACGATGAGGTGCGGGGGGCCAATGAAGTGAAGCCCGGGAAGCCCCAGCTTTACGATCCCGATGACTGCTGCCAGGGCGATGACGATCAGGGCTGAAATGTCAGGGATCGAGAGTCTCCGGGCAAGGAAGAAGAACAACACGATGATGGCCACACCGAGGATAAAAAAAGCCGGATCGCCGGTAATAAAGGTTGCTGACGACCTAAGGAGGAGGAGGGCAAGACCGAGCTGTATTCCGCGGATAACGTTTCGCGGTATCCACCGGTCGAGAACAGTCATCACGGCCCCAAAACCGAGCATGAGAAAGATGAGGCCGAGGATCAGGCCGGATGCCGCAATTTCTCCGGTGGTAAGGGTGCCGGCGATCACGATGACTGCCACCGCCTTCATCGGCTCGATCGGTATAGGCAGGCGGTAGTAAAGACCTGTAATGGCGAACCATATGCCGAAAAAGAGGAAGATGTAACTGATATCAAGGTCGGATACAGCGGCCATGGCCAGAACGAGGGGGATGATAGTCCCGTAATCCCCAAAACTGCCGGCTAGCTCGGAGAGGTTGAAGCACAGGGGGTTTTTGTCTTCTATCTGTGTCATCTCATCCGGCTCCATCTGCGGGACACTATCCGTGTTAAACAGGCTTTTTACCCGATCCCACTATCGCGCCCGTATGACCGTCCCGGGCTTTTCCCCGGCAAGTGTGTTCCGGATACTCCCTGGTTTGTGCCCGTTCACGATTTTCACTTCGTGGATATTTTTCGCGTACCGGAGCAGCTCAACGACCCTTCTCTCTAGGACAAGATCTTCAAGGTTCATGGCCAGAAGTTCGGATGCCGTGATATCGGGAATGAGTTTTGCCTCGGGATTTGTGAAGGGATTGTCGGTATAGAGTCCATCCACGTTCTTTACTAGGATAAGGTTCCTGGCGCCGAGGACTTCGGCGGCGAGGAATGCACCGGTATCGGTCCGATTGGGAGGTATGGCCCCAATCTCGGGCGGTTGTTCATACAATCCATATGGGGGAGTTCCATGGGTTACAGGAAGAACGCCAAGCCCCATAAGCATGGGCAGTTCGAGGAGATCGCTGGTATGTATCCGCATTCCCTTCCATCGCGAGAGCAGGGTTGATACCATAATTGCATTCTGTTCGCTGATCTTTCCGGCAAGCTCGGCAAGGATTCCGGTCGGCATACCAAGATCGAGGCCGACATCAAGGACATGCCGGACCCTGACCCCCCCGCCAGTGACCACCAGGATTGGGTTCTGGCGAGAAAGCTCACCAATTTCATCGAGAAGAGGAAGGAGGATCTCTTTTCCGTAATCGATGATCCCGTGCCCACCGATTTTTACGACATTCAGGTCGGGCATCAACCGGATCTGGGGCTTTCCTTCGTACTTTTCCAGCAAACCCCGTCGGACCAGCGACTCCCCCCGCAATTTACTGGTCACATCGAACCTTGCATGTTTCATAGCCATCTTCCAAAAGCTTTTATTCCAGAATGTTAATACAGTATGCTCGATACCAGTTGGTATAGTCTGGGTTTACAAGTTACTGAGGTGGAATTTATGAAGATTTATGTCAGAGAGCGGGTGAAGGTGAGGGAAGGCGTCCGGCAGCCTATGTTCCGATTTGTCGCAGTGACCGGCGGGCAGGTGCAGATAGACCTGACCCACTTCCGGAAGTTCGAAATCGAACAGATTGCAAAAGACGTCGGTGCAGATGTGGTCTATCTCGAAGAGATTCCCGACGAAGAAAAACAGAAACACTAACCTTTTTTTCCTGGAGAGGGTTATCCCGTAGGATGCTTTTTTCTGCCATCCCGTCAATGCGTATGGTAGAAACGATTCCATGACCCAGCTCTCCATCGAAATTATCTTTGAGTCTGCCCTCCAAATTCACCTTTTTGAAGAAAGAGCAGTATCCATCACCTTCTCGGAATCAGGGGTCAAAATTAAATTGCCCACCACGAGAAAACTGGCCGAGTTCCTTGATGTCCCCCACTACTATGTCCTCCCATATTTTGCTATGATGGAACAGGAGGCCCTGGTCACCAGGGCTGAACGGGTGGGAATCATGACCACCTCTACCGGGACCACCCGGTATTTGGCCCTGATGAAAGAACGATATCCCGGCGAAGGTATTGCGCTCTTCGGACCAGCCATCTACTCGGAACTGATTGCCAGCCTGCCCTGATCATCATTTCAACTGGTGAAACCGATCGGGGGCCATTCGCACCCAGAGAAGCGGTTTTATTCGTTCTCTCACCTGTTTTATTACCCGGGGCGAGACGTATTTCATAATGCTTATACACTCATCCGCTGAAGGTAAAATAAAGGTGCCAATAATAATGATGAATAAACCAGATTTAATTATCATTGGGATAATTGCGATCCTGGCTGCCGGTTGTATCACCCCGGGAGGACACGAAATCGTCCCTGACCAGCCCAAAGCAGGCTCCCTCTATGTCTATTCCGGTGCCGGCCTGAAAGCCCCGATGCTCGAAATCGGGGAGACGTTCCAGAACATGACCGGCGTGCGTGTTGAATACAATTTCCAGGGATCTGGTGCCCTCATCAGCCAGATGGAGCTCAGCCGTAAAGGCGATGTATTTATTCCAGGTGGAACCCCGGACTATACCGCAGCACAGAACAGGTCGCTTGTCACCGAACCGCGTTATATAGCCTACCACATCCCGGTCATCGCCATGAAAAAGGGCAACCCGAAGAATATCACATCGATAAACGATTTTACGAAGGATGGTGTGCGGCTTGCACTCGGTGATCCAAGCGCTACCGCGATCGGGAAGTCAACCGTTAAACTGCTCAAGGGACATGGGATAACAGAGGCAGTCGAAAAGAACGTGGTCACCAGGGGAGCAACAAATCAGGAACTCGTAACCGCGGTGGTCATGGGAACAGCGGATGCCACCATAACCACACTCGATATGATAAACCCTGAAACAATGGACTTCATCCCTATTCCGGTTGAAGAGAACCTCGCCCTGATTATCCCCATTGGGACAACCACGTTTACAGACCAGGAAACACTGGCCCGCATGTTCGTGGATTTCGTAGCCTCCGATAGGGGGAAGGCGATCTTCGTGCGGCACGGCTTCCCCTCCTACCCGGATCCTCTTTATGCTGGTGTTACTCCATGAAGGGTGCTGCAGGCTCCAGGCGCGAGGTCTCATGCCCCGTCATCGGGGTCATCCATACCCCATTCTCTGATCCTTCAAAAACTCCCATCCAGGGTATCTTTTCCCGCGCCCGTGGAACCATTGAACTGTACAAGGAATATGCGCCGGGGCTCCGCCACCTGGATACGTTCTCCCACTGCCTGCTCATCTATCATTTTCACCGGGCCCCTGGGGTAATGCTGGCTGAAAAACCAATGGTTAACGGCCAGGAACCCCACGGGATCTTTTCCACACGCCATTTCAACCGACCGGCCCACCTGGGGCTTACTCTGGTCAGGATCATCCGGGCAGAAGGAAACAGATTGGATGTGGAAGGTGTGGATATGCTGGATGAGACACCGCTGCTTGATATCAAGCCGTTCATCTCTTCTTTCGATGCGGCACCGGGTGCATCCACCGGGTGGGTAACTGCCGGACATATTGATCAGATCAGGAACCAGAGCGCCTCTTTCCAGGAATGAGAACCGGACACCTTTCCACCCTGCAGACAGGATTCTCTGCTATAGCACTGGCACTGCTTGTTTTCATTATCGTTGTACTGGCTGGCATGATCCTGTATCCTCCAACCGGCGCGCTCGTCCAGAGTCTGCACTCCGCGGAGATCCTCTTCGCCATCATGCTCTCGCTCGTAACATCGGTCATCTCAACCTGCCTCTGTGCCCTTGTCGCTATCCCGGTTGCTTATTCCCTTGCCCGGGGAACGTTCCCAGGCAAACGGGCAGCTACCATCCTGCTGAATATCCCCCTCGCCCTCCCACCGCTCGTTGCCGGGGTCGCTCTCCTCATTTTCTTCGGACCATCGAGCATCGGGCAGTTCCTTGAAGCGGTAGGAGTGTCGGTAGTATTTACACCGCTCGGTATCATCGTTGCCCTGTTCTTTGTGAATGTCCCGTACCTGATCCGGGTTCTTCGTTCAACATTCGAGGATATCAATCCCCGTTTTGAACACGTCGCACGAACGCTTGGATGTTCCGAATGGCGGGCATTCCGGAGGGTTACCCTGCCGCTTGCCAGGCATGGGCTAGGTGCCGGCCTGGTCATTACCTGGTCAAAATGCATCGGAGAATTCGGCGCCGTCCTGATCCTTGCCGGAGCCACGAGAATGAAGACCGAGACTCTCCCCATTGCCCTCTTCCTGAACATGTCAACCGGGGAAATCGAGCTGGCCATCGCTGCGGCAATCATCCTGATCGGTATCTCACTGGCATCGCTCCTGATCCTCGAATACTTCTCATCTGATTCCTGTTTCTTCTAGGTGATGGTGATGCTCGTGCTCACTGCGGTTAACAAGCGCTTCGGTGAATTCACTCTCAGGAATGTCAGTCTCACTATCAGGGAGGGGGAGTATTTCATGATACTTGGACCAACGGGTGCGGGAAAGACCATCCTCCTGGAGACCATTGCCGGCATCCATATGCCTGATTCGGGGACCATCACACTCTCCGGGCTTGACATTACCCGGCTCCCCCCTGAACAACGGGGAATCTCCATTGTGTACCAGGACGTCATGCTCTTTCCCCACCTCACGGTCTTTGAGAACATCGCTTTCGGCCTCAAAGAGCAAAGGTTGTCAGTGGGGGAAATCGCGGAACGGGTGAGCGCAATGGCGGATCTCATGGGGATTTCCAGCCTCCTAGAGCGATTGCCGCAGACCCTTTCAGGGGGGGAGCAGCAGCGTGCAGCAATGGCGCGAGCACTTGTGATGTGCCCCAGGTTCCTCCTTCTCGATGAACCGATGAGTGCCCTTGACGCGGCATCACGGATGCGCCTTCGCCAGGAGCTGAAGCGAATCCATCGGAATACCGGGACGACCATGATCCACATCACCCACTACTTCGAGGATCTCTTTCCCCTCGCTGATCGACTGGCCGTAATGCAGGACGGGGCAATCGTCCAGACCGGGACACCGGAAGAAATTTTCAACCACCCTAAGTCGGATTTCGTTGCCCACTTCACAGGAATGGAAAACATCTTCCGGGGCAGGGCTGTCCGGAGGGACGATGAAGTGGAAATTGATCTCGGCCCGATTGTTCTGCATGCAGTAACGCCGTTTGAGGGCGATGTGATAGCCGGTATCCGGGCTGATGAGCTGATCCTGTCCCCTGGACCATTCGATTCCACAGCACGAAACACGTTCCGCGGTACGGTGAGCGAGATCCAGGCAAACGGCGCTTTTTCCAGGGTTGTGGTTGACGTCGGGATTCCCCTCTGCGGCATCATCACCCGGCAGAGCCTGTTCCGGCTGGGGCTGGCACCAGGACAGGAGATAACCGTGATCTTCAAGGCCTCGGCGGTCCACGTCTTCCCCGCATGATACGGGCCACACCCAAATCCCGCCAGTCCCGTGAGACCGGGGTCGGGTTTGTTGTTGAGAGTTGAGGGAGGGATAAAAAAATCACCTCATTCTTCCGGCCGTGGATACTCTTTTTTTTAGTGCGCATTTCTGTGAAACTATGAAAGAATTATAAATAACTACGAATGTTTTACAAATTAACAATGTTAAATAGAAGAATTTATAATAAAAGGGATTCAATTAATTCAATACATCAAAAAGCAATCTTTTTGGTGTATCGTGCAAGTGCAATCTTGGCCATCAAGGAGGTGTGCCGGCAGGTTTTGCATGATGAATATCACGTCCATGGTAAATCACGCGGTCTGCCGGCCCACGCATTGGCCCTCCATTCTTTCCTGCCAGGCCAGGTTCATCGAATTTCCTGTATTTGTGCGTTCCTCAGAAGTGCTGTGTTGAATAAATCTGAAGTAATAAGTACCAAAATCCGAAGAACACGGAAGTCCCACCAATCTATCATGGCAAAGAGAACGTGATGGGGACATCTGCATGAAGATAATCGTGGTTGGACCGTATATGATGAACGACTCGTAAAGCGAGGCGAGTTTTACCCCTCTTTCCGACTTCATAGATCATTAGGACCCCCGTCTCGCCAGAATGAATGCGGGGGAACGAGGTCATCCATTCCACTACCAGGATTTGTTCATGCAGTGGATGACCTTGCATCCGTCTCTTCCTCCAGACGCTTTACCGCCAGATGAAGGGATTCACAAGGAAGCTCTCCCTCTTCATTCCATGTCTTCAAATTGTATCTTAAAACTCCAGTGTCTTGAGAAGCTCATCGGGGGCAAAGTCCAGAATTCTATTGATCGATACCGATTGATTGGGCTTGTTGTTGATGAGAAGCTTTTTCGGGGTGCACCAGTGGCAGGATAAGATTTACAGCACACCCATGACAGAGAGCCGTGCCGGGAGATACTCCTTCGTTACGAAATCGAGCCCTCTTGCCGCGAAGGCCTGCTGTTCGGACTTGAGATTGAGTGTGAGCTGGAGCCCGATCTGTTCTTTCCAGTAATCTGAAGAGAATCGCGGATCGGTGAGCTCACTCTTCAGGGCGGCAATATCTTTCTCATTGAGGTGGTCTGAAGGGAGGTTGTAGTCCCGGATATCGCTTGGCTGGACACCGATGAACTGGGCTTTCGGGGTGGCCAGGAGATCCGAGATATGAGCGCTCTTGATGGCACCATATGCAATGCTGGCATAGATGCGGTAGGACCAGGGGTCACCATCGGTGAAAACCACGACCGGGATGCCGAACTGGTCATTGATGCGGTTGAGGATGCGGCGGGTTGATCGAGCAGGCTGCCCCTTGAGGTGGACGAGAATCGCGCGAAACTCGCTGTCAAAGCCGTTCTCGATCAGGCGTGCATACATGCCGCCGGTCTCGATGGCGATCACAAACTGTGCATCGTGGTCAAGGAGCTCGATGTTCTCGACATTCGTCGGTATCTGGTAGCCGGCTTCCCCTACATCGTCCTGGCAATGGATGTCGCGGGCACCCCTGCGGGTCAGCTCTTTAAGCCGCAGGGGGCCGAAGATGGTTGCTCCGTCCTCTTCAGGCCTGAGGTGGAACGCTTCGCGCTGCATATCGGTCAGGATCTCTAGATCCTCGATGAGGAAGTTGCTCTCGTCCTGGGCCTGGAACTTCGCTTTCTTCCATCCCTCGGATATGTAATAGAGTTCTCTTAACGTCGATGACCGGTTCTCACTGATCTGGTTTTTCAAAAACCAGATGACCCAGGCCATCTTAAGGAGGTGGAGGGCGCTTTTTGCAGTCCCGGCCGACCGGGTACTCTCGCGGTTCCCGTATTTCCAGACCTCCGTTTCGTCATCGTACGCGATGTTTTGTTTGGTACGGGTCGGAAGCGAGATTGACGGTATTTCTCCACCGGCCATCTGCCTGTACCACTTTCTGGCGATCCCGACCAGACGCTCAGTTGCCAGGTTGTCAAGCTGCGACCTAGACATCCTGGTCCACCACCACGATTTGCCGCGGATCGATACCGCGCAGCTCCAGAGTACCTCCGCCACTTCCGGTAAATCTGGTCTGCCACGACTCTCCAGCTCCGACCGAGATCTGCCATACCTTGGTGTATTCATCCTCCAGCCGGGTAACAAAGTCAGGAGGCGGCCGGGCATCGTCGGCCGCATCGGGTGAGATGCTATACAGGGAGAGAGTGGCCGGTTGTGCGGTGTAGTTGACCAGCTCGATGACCACCGTGCCACTGTCAATCCTCTTCCGGGCGACCAGTCTTCGCATGACCCGGCCCTCTATATACGAGATATTGGGGATTGGCTCTTCGACAATCTCGGCCACTTTGGCGGCGAGATCGGGGAGAATGGCGCAGACTGCCTGGGCCCGGTCTTCCTGGAGCCGGTTCCGGTCCCGCCGGGAAAGGAATAATTTAAGGTCCCGGCCAAGATCCTGGAGGGCAAGCACTATCTCCCGCTCGATTTCAGGTATACCGGCAACGGCGTCCTTGCTCTCGCTCGTGAACGGCACATTGGTCGAGGCGACATGCACGAGGATGAGGAGCTGCCCGGTAGGCAACCCTGCCTGTGGAATGGAATAGTTCTTCCAGCTCATCCCGGCGATGGCCTGGGTGATGGCACAGGCTCCCTGCTGGTACATAAGCGGCACGCGGTTGGCGAACCGGAGGATCTGCGCATTGCCATCTGCGGGCAGCTTCCCGCCATACCCGATAGCCGCTTCGATGATGAAGGGGTGTCCGGAGAATACTGATCCTGGCCGTGTCCGTGCCCTGACAAAGTCTATCTGGAACTCCTTTTCGAGGCTCCGAATGATCAGCTCCTCTCCGATCGGCGAGAGACACTGGGCCACGGGAGGAGCAGGGACTTTCACCTCCTGCATGGCTTCGATGAGCCGTTTCTGCTCTTTTGGAGAGAGTGAACCCGCATCCCGGTTTCCGGGAAGCCCCGCTCTGGTACAGATCTCGCGGGCCGTCCTGGCCCCTACACGGGAGAAATGGTTTGAAAGAAAGTCTTCCAGGTGTTCTTTGGCGGGGATAAGCATCCGCCGAAGCTGCCCGATCTCGATCCCGTGAGGGTGGGGCTTTATGGCCTGCGGACAGGTGATCACCTCATCGCTCACCCGGTCAAAGAGGATGGTCTCGTCATCAAGTTCGAGCCGCAACCGGGCATGGGGGTTTACCACCGAGGTATACTTGAGATACTCAACCAGTCGCTTTCTGGCCGCGAGCGAGCTTCTAAATTCGATCTGGACACGGGTGCCATGGGTCCGGTCCCACTCGATCTCCTGCTGCGAGACGATGTCGGGTTCATTAGTCCCAACATCTATCTGAATCTCGACCCGGACCGCAGGACGGTCCGGTCCGGTCCGGGAGATAACAACCGTGGGAACCCCGGTCGTCAGCTGGGCATACAGGACCGCCGCTGAAATGCCGATCCCCTGCTGGCCCCGGCTCTGCCTGATCTGGTGAAAGCGTGAGCCGTAAAGCAGTTTCCCGAATACAAACGGGATCTGCCGGGAGACGATTCCAGGGCCGTTATCCTCGACAACGATGCGGAAAACGTCACCAGATTGCCGTCGGATGCCAATGTATATGTCAGGGAGGATCCGTGCCTCCTCGCATGCATCGAGTGCGTTATCAACTGCTTCCTTGATGGTGGTGATGATACCCCGGGTCGGGGAATCGAACCCAAGCAGGTGCTTGTTTCTCTCGAAGAATTCAGCGACACTGATGCTTCGCTGCTGCCGTGCAAGCTCTTCAGCGAGGCTCACTCCCATACACCTCTCTGATCGCATCGGGAAGCGGAAGCGCTTCCTGTCTGCCGGTCCGAAGATTCTTCACTGTAACCTGTCGCAGGTCGCGCTCCCGATCGCCAATGATCAGGGCATAGTCTGCCGATCGGGCGATCTGGGAGATCTGGTTTCCCAAGGATTTACCGGAAAGAACCAGCTCAGTCCTGATACCGGCCTTTCGGAATGCACCGGCAACGGTCATCGCCCAATCCCTGCCTCCCGGTGTGAACGCGACTCCGGCAATCGTTACAGGAACAGATTCCCTCTGGCCTCGTGCAACCATCACCCTGTCGAACCCGATGGCAAACCCGCAGGAGGGGGTCTCTTCTCCCCCAAAGAGGTGAGCCAGGCTGTACGTCCCTCCTCCGAGAACCTGGTTCTCTGCACCCAGGTTCTCGGAGAAGATCTCAAAGACCATACCGGTATAGTAATCGAGACCCCGGGCTATACCAGGATTCAGGGTATACTCCAGACCCGCTCCATCCAGTATCGAGAAGAGCTCTTCTATCCGGTCCCGACCTTGTAAATCTCCGGTTATGGCAAATATATCATCCAGGCTCCTGCTCTCCGTAAGAGCCGTGAGTTTATCGAAGAGTTCTTCCATGCCCTGGGATAAGAGGTATGCGTCAAGCCCTCCTGTATCCTTCTTGTCGAGGAACATCCTGATCTTCTTCTGGTCATCGGGGTCGAGGCCGGAAAGAAGGCTTCGCATGAACGAGAGGTGGCCAATATGGATGGAAAATGAGATGCCGCACGCCGCAAGGAGATCACGGGCAAGCAGGATGACCTCAGCTTCTGCAAGCGCTGAGTCAACACCGATCAGCTCGATCCCGAACTGCCAGAACTGTCGGTAACGTCCCTTCTGGGGCCGCTCGTACCGGAAACAATCGGCAAAGTAGAACCAGCGGAGCGGTTTTGGCATGGTCTTTCCCTGGTTGACATACAATCGCAGTACAGGGGCGGTGATCTCCGGACGCAGTGCAAGCTTTCGCCCGCCCTTGTCCTCGAAAACGTACATCTCCTGGATGATGCCTTCCCCAGAGCGGATGGTGAAGAGCTCGAGTTCCTCGAATTCCGGAGTGCAAACCTCCCGGTAACCCCAGTTACTGGCGATCCGGCGCATTGTCCCCTCCACTTCGCGCCGCTGTTCCATCTCATCAGGGAGGAAATCACGGGTTCCACGTGGTTTCTGGAGCATGGTATCAGACCTCCTTCTTGAGTGCACCTTTTCGCAGTGGAGCTTTTCCGAGAACCCGATCGAACGTTCCCTCGGATTCCCAGATCTTCTCCCGCTGCTCCCGCCCCTGCAGGTAGAGTGCAGCAAGGATCATGCCAAGCCCGAGGAGTTCGAAGGACGACAATCCGGTAACTGCGATACCAAGAACAGCGAGCGCTCCGTAGAGAACACCCCGGTAGGCTGCTTTCCGGTATCCCGGAAGCGCGGTCCGGTAAAAAATCCTGGCATCCCTCAGCCAGAGGAAAAAAACCACCGCCACTCCAAAGAGGGCGACATAGAGGAGATAGCTCATCAGTATGAACATGTCTCCCTGTACGGCCAATAACTTAACGGGAATTGCACATCACGTTTTTCCGGAGATTGGTTGATCGTTTTTTCGGAAGCGGTTGCAAACCTGCCGGAACGCGGGACTCGCACCGCATAAGCGGCTTTTCCCTTTTGAACGAACTTAATATAGGCGAGCTCATATCGTTATGAGAAAGGTATGCCTGCCAATAAAAGACTCCAGGTCATCCTTGAACAGCTCCGGAAGGGCACCATTACTGTCGAAGATGCCAAGCGGGAGATTGATTTTCTACGCATCGAAGCGGTCGGGGAGATCGCAAACCTCGACGTGGGAAGGTTTCTGCGGTGCGGGGTCCCAGAAGTGGTATTCGCGGAGGGCAAGGAAGCCGGGCAGCTCGCCGATATTGCACTTGCCCTGGCCGGTACTTCGGGTCGCTGCCTCGTCTCCCGCATCTCACGGGCTCAGTACACATTCCTCGCAGACCGGGCGACCGCGGCAGGGTTGGAGATAATTTGCCATGAACCGGCCCGAATGGCCGTCCTCTCGCGAGGGGTCCCCGTGGAGCCATCCGGTGGAGTGGTCGGGATCATCACTGCCGGAACATCTGATATCCGGGTTGCCGAGGAGGCGCGTGTCGTTGCCTGCGAGATGGGGTGCCGGGTGTGCACGGCCTACGATGTCGGAGCCGCCGGCATCCACCGCCTCTTCCCGGCCATAAGGAAGTGCTTCGATGCCCATGTATTTGTTGTCGCCGCCGGGAGAGAGGGAACACTTCCTGCGGTTGTCGCCGGACTCGTGGATCGACCGGTTATCGGCGTTCCGGTAAGCACCGGATACGGATATATGGGCCAGGGACAGGCGGCGCTGGCAAGCATGCTCCAGTCATGCTCGGTCCTCGCAGTGGTCAACATTGATGCAGGGTTTACGGCAGGGGCGTTTGCAGCCCAGATTGCGAACATGGCGGTGGTACAATGACCCGGGCGTTCTACATCGGGAGGTTCCAGCCCTATCACAATGGACACCAGTACGTGCTAGAGCGTATTGCAGAGGCGGCGCGGGAGATTATCATCGGGGTTGGGAGCGCCCAGCTCTCCCATGAGCCGGGAAATCCGTTCACGGCAGGGGAACGGATCCTGATGATAACCGGTTCGCTTGAGGAGATCGGGATTCCGCTCTACGTAATCCCTATCGAGGATATCCGGAGGAATGCCCTCTGGGTTTCGCATGTAAGATCGATGACCCCGCCCTTTGATCTGGTCTATTCCAGCAACCCGCTGGTGATGCAACTCTTCTCAGAGGCAGGGGTGAGCGTTGATTCGCCGGCGATGTATGCCCGGAACCTTCATTCCGGCACAGAGATCAGGAGAAGGATACTAAAAGGCGAGGAATGGGAGCAGCTGGTTCCTCCAGCGGTGGTCAGAGTTATCCGCGAAATTGACGGGGTGGAACGGCTCCGGAGGATCTCGGGCAACGATTGCGCCGATGAGTCCGGCCAAGACGATCGGAGACTGTAAGGCGTTTCATGTTCAAGTTCATCAAAGACCGGTTTCCAAGAGAGAGAGAAGAGAAACTGCGCACTGTGTCGATTGCCGAGGTACCGGCTCTGTTAGAGACCCGTGAAGCGGAAATCGCAGTGGATTTATCCGCCCGGATAGAACGCCACCGGAACGAGGTAATCGCTGCGCGGGAATACCTTAAGGAACTGATAGGAGATCTCCGCTCGAAAGAGCGTGAAGAGGCATACCATCCGAAACTCGAAAAGATTGCCAAAAACACGCTACCGCTTTTTGAGAAGTCCATGCTCTACTCACTTGCAAAAGACCTTCCCCGCGATTCCGAGGAGTTCTACATGGCATCAAGCGAATGCCTTAAAGGTTGCATCAAAGGGCTCGCCGGACCCGGGAGATACCTGCGGGGGGTCTTTCCTGATGAGATGAAAGAGATCCGGTTGACCGTGGACAGGATAGGGCGGGAGGTGAACGCCATGACACCGTCCATTGCCGAAGCACGGAAAAAACGAGACCAGATAGCGGATCTGCGCGAAACTGCTGCATCGCTTTCAGCCGCAGTAGCAAACCGCGAAAAGGCGGCACGTGACCTCCTTCGCATCCGTGATGAAATCAGTAGTGAAGAGCAGGCAACCGGGGAACTCAAAAAAACACTGGCGGTATCGGAGGAACCGGCCGCATCCGTAGAAGTTGACGGCCTGAAGGCCAGGATCTCCGCCATTAGCGGTGAGGTTTCTGCAGCCGATCGCGCGCTGCGGGCCGACGTTTCCGTGATCGCCCACCTTATGAGGAAAGGAGAGAAGATCCTCCAGCGGAGAGGGTCATCGGCACCACGCGAGATCGAAGCGGTGGTCGATATCTTTGCCGGACCAGATGTTCCGGCCGAGGATCAACTCCTCTCCGGTCTTTCCCGGGCCCTCCCACTGATCCGGAGCATGATTGCAAGCGGCGAGATCACCCTGAAGAACAAGGAAGAACGGGAACTCTTTTCCGAAGAGGTCGACGTAGCGGCACGGATCAGAGCGCTCTACGATCAGTACCGGGACGCCGAATCCCGGCTGGGTGCGGCCGAGCAGGCTTACGCGACACACCCACTAGTCGAAAAAATCCGACTGACACAGCATGAAAAGGAGACGAGAGAAACACGGCTTGCAGGTCTCCGGGACAAGATGGCCGCAATCGAAGAGCGGGAACAGGCCCTTGCCAGGGAGATACCGGCACTGATGGCTGCGATGGAACAGGGAATCTGTCACATTGAGGGTAGACCGGTCACGCTGGTTGGCAATAAGCATACATGAGAGGTGCCCGGACCAGCGGGTCTATATCGCTGTCCGGGATACTTCCCTCTGGAGGATTCCTTCTCAATGCCTGAAGAAGCATACCGCGTTCTCGAAGTTCATGCCGGCAAAGTCCGCTGTCGCCCGGACAGGGAGGAGACCATTGAGCACTGCAGGTTTTGTGTTTTTTCCCGCTCATTCCAGGTCCAGGGGCGCCAGGTGACGTCCCCTGCTCTCGCTTATTGCCTGCGGCACCGGGCCACGGGAGAAGTGAACATGAAGGAAGTGGAAGCCGTAACCTGTGCTGACCGCGCGGGGGAAGGCTACCGCAGCATGATGAACATCATCGGGTAACCGGTTCCTGCTCAGGGAGTCTTCCAGAACTCCCACCACCGTCTGGTCTGGAACGGCACCGGCCGCATCTCCCCACTCCGCTCGACATCGATGATGTGATGGACCAGTCGCACCTCATCGGCAAGATTCTTCAAGGAATGCTTCAGTTCTGCAATTTTTTCCAGTATCTCCTGGTATTCTTCGAAGGATCGTTTCTGGTTCAGGGTGACGGGCTGCCCTCCCATGACCTGCGTAAACCCATTGTCGATGAGTTCGAGGATCGCCCGGTTCCGGTCCAACCCTTGCTCTTTTGCAAACTTGTCGATGAGATCGCTCATCTCAGAATCCATGGTGATAGATACCCGTATCGCCATCTATACCTCCCCTGCGCCATGCTCTCACGGACTCATGGGGCGTCCGCACCTAAAAACCCCACTCCCGTCACGATTCAAAAAGGGCGAGAATGGGATCAAGTTGCAGGTGGCGCTCAAACTCGGCGGCCAGCTGCTCATAGGGGTCATGCCTGGCTACTTCATCCATTGGAATATACTCAAGGCCTTTTTGCGCGTACATCCAGGAGAGTAGGGCATTCCTTGCCGAGGGGTTCGTGAAAAGTCCATGGAGATACGTGCCAATTACAAGGCCGTCTCCAGAGACAGCCCCTTCCCCGCAAAAAGCCTCCTCGTCTCCGATCCGTTCGGTCTCGCCCATATGGATCACGTATCCCTTGACCGTTCCGATTGCAGCCAGGATTGGGCCGATTGCCGATGCAGTCCGTGTCACCTGCTCGGTGGTTTTTTCATACTTCGAGAAACGGGTGACGGTGCGGAGCAGTCCGAGCCCTTCATAGCGGCCCAATTGTGACTCGACACCATCGTCAATCACTTCCAGGCCGAGCATCTGGTAGCCCCCGCAGATCCCGATAATTGGGATTCCCCGTTCCCGTGCCGCACGGATTTCCGCGGCACATCCGCTCTTGTGCACTATCCGGAGGTCATCGACCGTGTTCTTGGTGCCCGGAATGATGATGCAGTCGTACCCGGAAAGGGAGAAGCCGGGTTTGACATATACCACCGCCGCCGACCGTTCCAGGGATTCGAAATCGGTGAAGTTCGATATCCGGGGCAGCCGGATGACCGCGATCCTGACCGGGTGGTCACATGTTTTCTTATCCTCGATTGAGAGCGAGTCTTCGCTGGGAAATGGTAAAGAGAGGTAAGGTATCACCCCAAGCACCGGGATGCCGCACAGATCCTCGAGGATCCGGATGCCGTCCTCAAAAAGGGCTGGATCACCGCGGAACTTGTTGATGACGACCCCAATGACCAGTGCCTTTATATCAGGAGGGAGAAGTTCGAGGGTTCCAAAGACCTGTGCAAAAACCCCTCCCCGTTCGATATCGGCAACCAGGATGATGGGAAGCCCCAGTTCCCGCTCGATCCTGATGTTGGCGATATCCCGGTCATACAGGTTCAGTTCCGCTGCTCCGCCGGCCCCTTCAGCAACGATATGCCCGTAACGGTTCATGAGCCGTTCTGCCGCCTGGACGGCATGGGAGAGCAGCATCCCAGTCTCCCGGTAATAGTCAGATATGGAGATGTCGCGGTAGGGCTGGCCCATAAGCACCACCTGGGAGATGTGCTCACTCTTGGGCTTAAGGAGGACGGGGTTCATATCCGCTTCCGGTTCGAGGCGGGCGGCAAAGGCCTGTGCAGCCTGGGCGATACCGATTTCCGCCCCGTCGCGCGTAACATAGGAGTTCAGGCTCATGTTCTGAGCCTTGAACGGGGCGGCTGTGATCCCGCGGTTGGACAGCACCCTGCATATCGCCGCAACCACCGTACTCTTCCCGACATGTGATGCGGTGCCGAGAACAAAAAGGGACATTTCTTGGCGAAAGGTTAGCGTGGAGTTTAAATAAAAGGTGTTCCTTTTAGCACTTTATGGGTCTTACAAGGGCCGGACGCATCCTCCTCGAGAGCAGATACCTCTTGCCCGGGGAAACTCCCCGGGAAATGTTCCGGAGAGTGGCCCGGGCGATCGGGACCCGTGAAGAAGAACAGTTCTTCAGGATGATGGATGATCTCCTGTTTCTCCCCAATTCACCAACTCTGATGAACGCAGGGGTGGCCGGAGGGCAGCTCTCTGCCTGCTTCGTACTGCCGGTAGGCGATTCGATTGAAGGTATCTTCCGTGCCCTCAACAACATGGCCCTCATCCACAAGAGCGGGGGTGGGACCGGGTTTTCATTCTCATATATCAGGCCGGCTGGAGACTGCGTCGGAAAAACGGCGGGGGTTGCCAGTGGACCAATCCCGTTCATCCATGTTTTTGATGAGGCTACGAGCGCCCTCAAGCAGGGCGGAAAACGCAGGGGTGCAAACATGGGGGTGCTGGCCAGTTCGCATCCCGATATCATCGCATTCATCCATGCCAAGCAGAATGGCGGTCTCCAAAACTTCAACCTCTCGGTCGGTTTCGATGAGACGTTTTTTTCCGCGCTTTCAAGGGACAACGATTACGACCTGGTAAATCCCCGGAATGGTGCAGTGTGGGACTCCGTTCCCGCACGATCCATCTGGGAGGAACTTGCGGCCGCGGCCTGGCTGTGCGGAGATCCCGGGATACTCTTCTTAGACCGTATCAACGAGACGAATACAGTACCGGGACTGGGACCAATCGAGGCGACCAATCCCTGCGGTGAGCAACCGCTCCTACCCTTCGAATCCTGCAACCTCGGAAGCATCAACCTCGCGGCATGCCTAACACGGGATGGTATCGATTTCGGGGAGCTTTCTGAAGTGATCGGACGGGCTGTCCGTTTCCTCGACCGGGTCATTGACATCAACTCCTACCCGATTCCCGAGATACGGGAAGCGAGCCTCCGCACCCGCAAGATCGGGCTCGGGGTGATGGGGCTTGCCGATGCCCTCATCCTTCTTGGGATTCCCTACCAGTCTGAAGAAGGATTGTCCACAACCGGCGAGGTGATGCGGTTCGTCCGGGATGAAGCCCATACCGCTTCCCGGGAGCTTGCCGAAGAAAACGGATCGTTTCCAGCAATCGGTCTCTCCACCTGGTCCGAGCCTATGCGGAACGCCACGGTAACCACCATCGCACCCACCGGCTCGCTCCATATCATAGCCGGTACGAGCAGCGGGATCGAGCCCTTGTTCTCCTTGTCCTTGGCCCGCAGCATTAACGGCCAGGTGATCAGTTCAATACATCCTTCAGTTGAGCGATTGATTGCACCCCTTCCAAGAGGCCACTCGATGATTAAGGAGATTCAGCGGACCGGGAGCGTGCAGCACCTCCCGGTTGGTGACGATATCCGGGAACTTCTCCGCACAGCGGCAGAGATTGAACCCACATTTCACGTCCGGATGCTGGCCCACGTCCAGAGGTATATCGACAATGCGGTCTCAAAAACTGTAAACCTCCCTGAAAATGCGACGTCCGGGGATATTTCCCGTACCTTCCTGCTCGCCCGTGATCTCGGTTGCAAGGGGATCACGGTATACCGTTATAACAGCCGTACTGACCAGGTTTTATCCCGGGGATGCGATACCTGCCGGGTCGATAGTTATTTCGGGTGAAGGGGCTCTTCGGATGGTTTATTCTGGCGCTCATCGCATTTCAGACTCGTTAAACCCCATCGAACCTCTCTATGGGATGCCAACAAATATATAAACAGAACTTGAACCTACCATGTAATGAATGGTGGGATTTGTCCGACGTGTGGACTACCTAAAGAACTCTGTATCTGTGAAGAAGTAGCAAAAGAGCAACAACGCATCAACGTTAAAGTCAACAAGCGCCGGTATGGCAAAGAGGTCACGGTCATCGAGGGTCTCGACCCTACGGATATCGATCTCGAAGATCTCTCAAAATATTTGAAAGGAAAACTTGCCTGCGGGGGAACGGTTAAAGGTAACTCGATTGAGCTCCAGGGTAACCACAAGGATCGGGTAAAAGATCTCCTCGCAAAGAAAGGATATAGCGTGGAAAATATCAGTTGAGCTTTTTTCAGATCCTTAAAAAACCTTTACCCGGTCACGCTGGCAGCAGGGGCCGCTACCGCTTATCCTTCTTTCCTTTCTTCGCACCGGCCATGGAGAGGAGGTCAAGGGCGTAACTCCCTTCAGTGCCAAGACCGACAACCCGTTCATCGGTCCTGGCCATCTTCTCGATATTCAACTCGTAGGTTCCGGGAGCGATGATCCTGATGCTCTCCACACGATCAAACCGGTCCCCTTTGACTGACGCTCCCTCTGCAGAGGCAGGTGCCGGTTCAGGTGCCGGTGCTGGCGGGTCTGGAAGAGCGCGATTTTTCTGTGCCTCCGGTCTTTCGAAATAGAATTTCTTTCCACCACATGTGCAGCCCTTCAGGATCTCTCCAGAGGAATCAGGGTATACTTTTCCACACGCTGCACAGATATGGACCATTTCTTCACCGCGATGAGACCCAGGCGCTGATAATGTCCTTATCCTTGCGGATCATGCGCAGCTGGTTTGCCGGTCCGATGACCGTGAGCCGGGATTCCGGCACGTTCCTGCCAAGGAGCCGCTGCAGGAACCCCGGTGCCTGGTCGCGGGACGGGTAGCTCTCGATCTCAATCCCATTGAAGCCGTCCGGGAGGATCTCGCGCATGGTCATTTCGATCAGTTTGCTCTGTTCTTCGGGGTCAAGCCCTTTTTCGAGAATCACAATCGTTCCTTCCCTGACATCATCGAGGATCATATGAATCTTTTCCATAGAGGTCAGTGTGGAGAGCCGTTCTTCAGATATGAGATCTATCTGGACACCCTGCTGCATACGTCACCCGAAATGGTATATCATCTGTTCATACAGTTCTTCGATGTTCTTCCCGCCTGTACACGAAATGGAGATGACAGGGTGTTGGGGAAATGCGCTCCTGATCCGCTGCGGGCTGGCATCCGGGAGATCGATCTTGTTTGCGGCGATAATGACCGGCAATCTCCTGCTCTCGATTATGCCGATCATCATGATGTTTACCTGCAGGAACGGGTCTTCCGTGCTGTCAAGCATGTAAATAACCCCATCGATATCTTCCCGCAGCCAGTGCATCGCCTCAGCCACCCCCTCGGTCGCTTCGCGTGCTCTGAGCACGGCCTCATCCCTCCCTACACCATATTCAAGGAACTCTTTATAATCGATCTTGGTTGTAACCCCTGGTGTATCAACGATATCGATTGTTATACTGCTCCCGTTGTTACCGGTGATGGTGAGATCCTGCTTCCGCGTGGCTCGCCGGGTTTCATGTGGTATCTCGCTTACCGGTCCGACCGTCTCGCCTGTCCAGTCCCGGGCTATCCGGTTGGCAAGGGTCGTCTTCCCCGCGTTGGGCGGTCCGTAAATCCCAATACGCGTGCGCCGTTTCCGGAAGAATGCTGCCAGAAATCTCGAGACACGGCTTTTTGCCTGGACAAAAATACTCATACCTTCCCTCAAAGCAGACGAAGATCCCCGGAACACATCCGGTTTTTCCTGTTCTTTTCATACACTCCTTTGGATAGAGATATTATTAGGTTTTGTATGTCGCTGGAGCGGGAACTGTCAAAGGAGGTATTATATACAGAGATTATTTTAATAATGATGGCTTGCAGTAGTGGTTACTGCGTATACCATTCTTTCAGGGACGTTCTTGAGGGGTGATTGAGTGAAAAATTCATCAGATTCGATTCGGTTCGAAACGCGGGTGCCGCTGAAGGAGGTGATGAGGAGGAATCCCACCACCATCCAGATCGAGGAATCGGTGGCGCGGGCAGCACGGGCCATGTGCCGCGATGAAGTGGGAAGCTGCATCGTGTTGCAGGACAACATTCCTGTCGGCATTGTGACAGAGGAAGACTTCAACTGCAAGGTAGTGGCGAAAGATAAAAAGCCGGGAGCCGTCAAGGTCAGCGAAGTGATGAGCACTCCCCTCATTACCGTCGGATCGGAAAAGACTGTGCGGGACGCGGCCCATATGATGATCAAGAACCATGTGCGTCGTCTTCCGGTGGTCGACGAGGAAAACCGGGTAATAGGGATTGTGACGGTGCGCGACATTCTCACGGTATCGACCGAGATCAACGAGCTCATGATCGACCTGATCGAGATCAACAGGGTGGAGGAAATCGAGGTGGGCATGTGCAGCAGGTGCGGCACGATGTCAGATGACCTGCGTCGTATCGATAACGTGATGCTCTGTCCCTCCTGCAGGGAGGAGGATTTCCTCCAATGAAAACTGCATCAGATTTCCTGGTTGACATTCCCCTCCTCCAAAATGAGGACCTGGTCACCAAGGCCAGGAAGATCATGCGGGAAGATATCTACCGTGAACTGTATGTCCACGATGGCCAACGGAAGCTGCTCGGGTATATAGATATAACTGATGTGCTCCGGGTGACCGCAACCAAGTCAAACGTAACCATCAAGGGATACGTAAAGGAAATCACCCCCGTATCCCCTGGTGATCATGTGGATAGCGTGCTGGTTGCCATCCGGAACAGCGCTACTGACAGCGTGCCTGTGGTGGACGGGCAGAACATTATCCTTGGTGGCGTTCTTCTTTCCGAGCTCTTTCCGGTCGCCATCACCACCCATAAACTACAGGGATCGGTCAAGGACTGCATGTCACGCAACGTTATTACCTGCAGCACCGATGATACTGCACAGAGAATCCATAACCTTATCACCGAAAGTGGTTTTACTGCATTTCCGGTTGTCAAGAGACGGAGGCTTGTTGGGATGATTTCACGCCGTGATCTACTGAAAGACGGGCGGTGGCGCACCGCATCCGAGAGCAGCATCCCGATCGAAGGGATCATGTCCACCCCGGTCATGACGGTGTCTCCGGATGATTCGACAGGTGATGCTGCTGCCCTGATGGTGAAGTATGACGTCAGCAGGCTCCCGGTCATCGATGATGAAAAGATCGTCGGCATTATTGATCGGCACGACATTCTGAAAGCTCTTGGGTGAGAGGCCCTCGAAAGAATCGCTTTTCAAATTACTATGAGAACAGAGGTTGAATGATGCACAGCAATGATAAAAATTTCAAGCAGGCGGATAAACTCCTGAAGATGCCGGGGAAGCTCGATCGCGGACCGGTCGAGTTCAAGTCCCATATCGTCTCCCGTGAAGGGGACATCATGGCACTGGCAACCCGCGAGGTGATTTCGGTTCCCCCCACCAGCACCATCATGGCTGCTGTTGAAAAGATGACATCGTGCGGGTTCAGGAGATTGCCGGTTGTGGATCCCGGCAGCGGAAAACTGCGGGGAATCATAACCTCCGGGGATATCATCAATTTCATGGGTGGCGGAGACAAGTTCAACCTCGTACAGGTAAGGCATGGAGGTAACCTCCTTGCCGCAATCAATGAGCCAGTCAGGACCCTTATGACCCAGCAGCTGACTTTTCTCCCAGATACTGCCGATATAGAAGATGCCATTGAGATCATCGTGAGCAAGAAGGTTGGAGGAATGCCAATAACCGACAACGATGGAGTACTGGTAGGAATGGTCACCGAGCGGGATGTCATGAAGGTTCTCGCAACCGAGAAAGTAAACCTCTCGGTCAATGACATCATGACCACCGCGCTCCGGGTTACTGATCCGGACTGTCCGATTGGGAAGGTTACCCGGGACATGACCACCTACCGGTTCCGGAGACTCCCGGTTGTCAGCGGCGACGTCCTCTATGGAATCGTCACCACGAGCGACATTATGAAATACCTTGGAACCAGAAAGGTCTTCGACCAGCTGGTCACCGGTGATGTGGCAGAAGTGATGGGCCTCCCGGTGAGAAACCTGGTCTCCTCAAATCTCGTGACGACTTCACCTGAAAAGGGTGTCAATGAAGCTGCCCGGGAAATGCTTGATCGCAACGTTGGCGGCCTCCCGGTAATCGAACGGGCGCGGTTGGTCGGTCTGGTCACCGAGTTTGACATGGTAAAAGCACTTGCCAAGAGGTGATAGCTGATGAAAGCGGCAGATGTGATGACTGCTCCGGTCTATGTGGTCAGGCCTGCGGAGAATGTTGCCCGCGCCCGGAACCTGATGCTGAAGCACCGTATATCGCGGTTGCCGGTCATCGAGAACGGAAAGCTCGTCGGCATTATCACCAAGAAAGATATTGGCTACCGGCTGCGCCAGACTGAACCGATCTGGAGGCGCCGGCCGATTGATACCATTCCTATCTCGATTCTCATGACCCCGGATCCGGTAACAGTCAGCCCTGATACCAGCATCAGGGCAATCGCATTCCGGATGATCAATGATGACATCAGCGGGGTCCCGGTGGTGGAGAACGGCGACGTTGTCGGGATTGTCACCAAGTCGGACCTCATGCGGTCCTCCCTCCTCGGGAAGATCACAACACGGGTAGGAGATGTGATGGAGGATGTGATTACCATCTCCCGATACCACTCGCTGACCCACATCATCGACCTGATGCGGGAGCGAAACGATACCGTGGTTGTTATCAACAACGATGGAACCCTTGCCGGAATCATAACTCAAAGCAACCTTGCATTCTTCCTCTACGTCAACGAGAAAATGGAGCTGCCGGTCAAGGACATAACCATGCTCCGCAAGGAAGCCCATGGCGGGAGGAAATCGCTGCGCTATGTGATAGAAACCGCGGCGATTGCCGAAGATTTTATGTCCCGGCCGGTAATCACCATCGCACCGGATGCCCCGGTGAGCGATGCGGTCGCGCTCATGCGGGGAGAGCACATAAACAGCCTGGTCGTCGTGCAGGATAACGATATCAAGGGAATCATTAAAAGAGATGATCTCATCAGGGAAGTGGCAAAATGAGCGACGAACTTTTTATCAGGGATGTCATGTCCCGCCCGATCACCATATCGAAATCGGCAGTCATTACGGAGGCCCTCGACAAAATGCTCGGGGAAGGTGTTGACCCCCTCATCGTGATTCATAACAATACCGTTGTGGGAACTGTCTCCCGGAAGAGCGTTGCCGAGAAGCTGGGTACCAGACGTAACTCGGCAATCTCCCCAAACTCTATCCATGTCGCAAGCACTGTTGAAGAAGATTTTACGACCGTTTACCCGGACCAGGATATCGAAATCCTGATCCCCCTCCTCCAAGTCTACAAGCTGGTGGGGGTCTATGACGACGACCACCGCCTTGTCGGGAAGGTGACGGCCCATGATCTGCTCAGGCGCTACCGGCCAGCGGTGCCCCTGGTCGAGGTCGTAGAAAAAGCCTGCACCATCGCTACTGAAGAACGCGTCGTGCATCTCCGGAGGCGAATGCTCGATGACAATATCCTCCGCTTTATCGTCACCGACCGTGATCAGGTGGTCGGGATCGTCACCGAGACCGATGTCGCAGTGGCGATGCGGAACTTCCGGGAGGTTGTTGACGACAAGCATCAGGACCACCGAATCCGGAACCTGCTCGTCAAGGATATAATGAGCACCCCGGTTATGTCCATGGATTCAGGATCGAATCTCGACGATGTCATCGACATGATGATTGCAAAAAATATCAGCACGCTGCCCATCACCACCGGCACCAGGCTTACCGGGATCGTTACCCGGGAATCCCTTATCAGGGCCCTTTAAGCCCTCCCTTTTATCTACAACCGCGTGAATCTTCACGGGAATCATTATCTGGAATCAATGGTAATGTGATTGAAGACAATGACGATGGTACCGACCGATCCGGTTGTTCCACAGGAGAACGTTGCCGATCTCCTCGACGCGATGAGCAGGACAGGGTTTCAGGGGCGGAGGCTCGGGGAATCGTTCAAGATCTGGCAGGCGATGATCGGCGATCCCGATTGCACGATCCTGCTGGGTCTTTCCGGTGCGATGATACCTGCTGGGATGCAGCGTTGCCTCATGACCCTGGCAGAGCGGCATTACATTGATGCAATTGTATCAACCGGAGCAAACATATTTCACGACCTCTGCGAACACTTCGGGATTCATCACTACCAGGGTCACCACCACGTGGATGACGGGGAGCTCTTCCGGCAGGGTATCGACCGGATCTACGACATCTTCGCTTTTGAGGAGGAATTCAGGGGGATCGACGCACGGATTGCTTCGTTTGCCCGGGAGATAGCCCCTTTCTCCGGGTCATCGACAGAATTCGTGAGGAAGCTGGGGGAGTTTGCCGCCAGGGAACAGCCGGAAGGAAAATCGCTGATCGCCACTTGCTTCAGGGAGGAGATCCCCGTGTTCGTCCCAGCACTTGCCGACTCTTCTATCGGTATCGGGCTCGTCATGGCCCGGAGGGATGGTGTGGCTGTGGATGTGGATCAGCTGGCCGATGCCGACCAGATAACCCGATTCGTGGAAGGCGCGGCTACTACAGGTGTCATCTTCATCGGAGGTGGCGTGCCCAAGAATTTTATCCAGCAGACCCAGGTCATCGCCTCCATCCACGAAGCCGGCCTGCACGGTCATGCATATGCCATCCAGTTCACCACTGATGCTCCCCACTGGGGAGGGCTCTCAGGTTGCACCTTCGAGGAAGCCATCTCCTGGGGGAAAGAGACGCTCGACTGCCCCAGAGTCCAGGTCTTCTGCGATGCCACCATCGCCCTCCCCCTGGTTACCTCGGCCCTGTTTGCCCGTGACGTGAAGAGGAAGAGAAAATGAACTTATTCCGGGTCCGCCCGGCGGACTAACCCAAAGGGTTAATAGCTGTCCATTCCAATAATGATGCACCATTCATGGAGTGGCATCACCAGGTGCTGCGAGTGTCGATACGACGCGAGTTTCTCTGTTGAGGTAGCCAAGCTAGGTATGGCGCAGGTTTGCTAAACCTGTGTCCCCCTGGGACTCGAGGGTTCAAATCCCTCCCTCAGCGCTCAAGAATCTCAGTCACGGAGGATTGGATGGCTCAGGAAGAAGAGATCAGGTATTTCGTCAGGGTCAGCAATACAGACCTTGACGGGACAAAGCCGGTCCACATTGCGCTGACCGGGATTTCCGGAGTGGGAATGCATACGGCTCAGGTTATTGCGACGCTGGCGAAGGTTGACGAGAAGGAACTGATGGGGCGCATCACTGATGAGGAAGCAGACCGCATCCGCGAAGTTGTAGGTTCCTACACATCACGGGTTCCCTCTTGGATGATGAACAGGCCGAAGGATGTCTATACCGGCGAACCGCGACACCTCTTCGGCAGCGATGTCTCTCTTTCGCGTGAAGAGGATGTCAACATCATGAGAAAGATACGCTGTTACAAGGGTATCAGGCACGAGACCGGTCAGAAAGTACGAGGCCAGCGGACCAAATCCACTGGGAGGACCGGGCTTACGGTAGGTGTAAAGCGGAAGAAGGAATAATCCAGGTGATTGCATGGGATACCCGGGAAAGAACCATAAACAGTACCAGACACCCAAACGCCCATTTGAAAAGACGCGGATTGAGGAAGAGAACAAGATGGTCATCGAGTACGGGCTCCGGAACAAACGTGAGGTATGGAAGGCTCAGAGTTACCTTCGCCGCTACCGGAAAGCCGCCCGTGAAATACTTGCCCTCATGTCCGCCGGGACGGATCAGGAGCGGTTCGATGCCAAAAAAACCGAACTCATCGACCACATGCAGAGGATGGGATTGCTCGGTCCGGATGCAGATATCGATGACGTGCTTGCGCTGAAAATTCCGCAGGCGCTCGAGCGGAGGCTTCAGACGCTGGTGTACCGTCATGGACTGGCTCGTTCACCGAAACAAGCGCGGCAGCTCATCACCCATGGGCACATCGCAATTTCCGGAAGGAGAGTAAACATACCCGGATACCGCGTGACACGGGCCGAAGAGAGCCAGATCTCGTATTATGGACGATCGGTATTCACCGGCGCTGATCATGCCGAACGGGCACGGATCACGAGGGCAGGGAGATAAACGTGGCGGCAGAGAAGGAAAAATGGGGTATCGCCCACATCTATGCCTCGTTCAATAATACCATCATCACCATCACCGATCTATCCGGCGCCGAGACCATCACCAAGAGCAGCGGCGGCATGGTGGTCAAGCAGGATCGGAACGAAAGTTCCCCTTACGCCGCAATGCAGATGGCCTCGAATGTCGCTCAAACAGCGAGAGAGAAGGGTATCATGGGCGTGCATGTCAAGGTCCGTGCGCCGGGCCGCGGAAAACAACGGAGCCCCGGGCCTGGAGCACAGGCAGCCATCCGCGCCCTGGCCCGGGCCGGCATGAGGATCGGGAGGATCGAGGACGTCACTCCGGTCCCCCATGATTCAATCCGCGCCAAGGGCGGACGGCGGGGAAGGAGAGTCTGAATGGAGATAGCATTCTCCGTCCTTGATGACCAGATTGCCCGGTTCCGACTCGATGGAAGTAGCATAGCATTTGCTAACTCTCTCCGGAGGGCAATGATTGGAGAGGTCCCCTCACTGGCCATTGAGGATGTGAAAATCTACGATAATACGAGCGCGCTCTTCGATGAGATGCTTGCCCACCGCATCGGCCTGATCCCCCTCAGGACCGATGAAGGGTGCCTCATTCCCAGGGACGTTTGCTCCTGCGGCGGAGTGGGATGCCCTTCCTGCAGTGTCCTCTTCACCATGAGCGTGGAAGGGCCCGGCGTGGTGACCTCAAAGGATCTCATCTCGCAGGACCAGCGGATCGGACCGGCCAGCCCAGATATCCCCATCGTCAAGCTCGTCAAGGATCAGAAAGTGGTGCTGGAAGCCCGCGCTGTTGTTTCCCGCGGGAGGGAGCACGCAAAGTGGCAACCCACTACAGCGTGCGGGTACAAGAACTACCCGGTCATCATAGTCAATGACCGGTGTGACGCCTGCGGGCAATGCGTGGAAGAATGCCCGCGGGAAATCCTCGAGATCAGGGGGGGGCGTGTGGCTGTTATCGAGGGGAGGCTCGAATCCTGCTCGCTCTGCCGCCTCTGTGAACGGGCATGCCTGAATACCGGGATCGGTGAGGAAGCCGGAATAACTGTCAGGAGCGACGAGTCCAGGTTCCTCTTCGTTGTTGAAGGGGACGGATCGTTCCCGGTGAAAAGCATCATCAGGCAGGGACTGGACTATCTCAGGGCACAGTCGCAGGAATTTTCAGCACAGATATCCGAGATTTTAGGAGAGACCCGGGATGAACACCAGAAAGAGTAGGAAGAGCAACCCCCGCCTCACCAGCCTCATCTCCCTCTTGAAGACCACCTCGAGGGAGAACGAGGTTAACATCTGGAGGGATATTGCCGACCGCCTTGAAGCCCCGGCCAGGAACTATGCCGAGGTCAATTTGAGTAAAATCAACCGGTATGCAAACAACGGAGAGATCATTATCGTCCCCGGTAAAGTGCTCGGCAGCGGGATGCTCCAGGTTCCCGTGAGGGTTGCGGCCCTGAACTTTTCCCAGGCTGCATCAGAGAAGATCCGGCAGGCTGACGGCGAATGCATGACTATCGAGGATCTGATCACGACCAACCCGAAAGGGCGCAGGGTCAGGATACTGAGGTGAGATCATACATGGTAACAGTGATCGATGGTGACGGGCTGCTTCTCGGCAGGGTTGCGAGCCTTGTAGCGAGACGGGCCCTCTCCGGAGAAGAGATCGCGATCATCAACGCTGAAAAGGTTGTAATCTCAGGAAGCCGGGCACAGGTTCTTGCGAACTATGACCATAAACGACAGCGTGGATCCCGCGAGGGAGGGCCATTCTTTCCGAGGCGTCCTGACCATATCGTGAAACGAACCATCCGCGGGATGCTGCCTTACAAGCGTCCAATAGGAAGGGAGGCCCTCTCACGAGTTAAAGTCTACGTTGGGATCCCTCACCAGCTTGCAGGATTCGACCGGGAGATACCCGATGAGGCGCATATGGACCGGCTGAACACCCCGAAGTTCTTAACCGTCGGGGCAGTGAGTACCTTCCTGGGAGCCAAGTTCTAGGAGAGGCGAGAGCATGGTAAAGATAGTCAATACAAGCGGGAAGAGAAAGACGGCGATAGCCCGGGCGACATTCCGGCCGGGCAACGGCACTGTGAGGATCAATTCCGTCCCCCTCGAGGTCTACCCGAATGAGGTGGTCCGGATGAAAATCTCCGAGCCGCTTCTCCTGTTCCCCAGCGCCATCGATCAGATCGATGTGGCGATCGATGTCAACGGCGGGGGTATCATGGGACAGGCCGAGGCTGTCCGCACAGCGCTGGCACGGGGTATCATCAGGTGGCACAACGATCCTCAAATCAAGGATCTCTTCCTGTCCTATGACAGGACCCTCCTGGTCAACGATTCGCGGCAAAAGGAGCCGAAGAAACCCCACGGCCGTGGTGCACGCAAGAAATTCCAAAAGTCTTATCGTTGATATGACAAAATGAATTAGGAGATCGGACAGGTATGATACCAGTGCGGTGTTTCACCTGCGGAAAGGTAATATCGATGGCATACGAGGAATTCAAGCGGCGCCGGGATACTGGCGAGGATCCGAAACGGATCCTTGACGATCTCGGCATGGAGCGATACTGCTGCCGCCGGATGTTATTGACCCACAAGGAGATCATTGACGATCTCAATCCGTATCAGTGAGGGGTCGTGGGGTAGCCTGGACTATCCTATGGCGTTCGGGACGCTGTGACCTGAGTTCGAATCTCAGCGACCCCATTCCAGTATCCATGGAGAATTTTGAGGTTATATGACAGAGTCGTACACCCGGTATGAGAGAGCCCGGATTATAGGCGCCCGCGCTCTGCAAATATCGATGGGTGCTCCCTTGCTTATCAGGACAACAAAAATCGATCCCCTTGAGATCGCGCTCGAAGAATTCCAGCACAACATCATCCCCATCACCGTAAAGAGGAAGTAGGATTCCATGACCACCATCTGCGAGATCCAATTGCGAAAGATACTGGACAGCAGGGGGAATCCCACTGTTGAAGCAGACATCTATACCGAGAACGGGTTCGGCCGGGCTGCCGCTCCCAGCGGGGCCAGCACCGGGCTCTATGAGGCCAAGGTTGTGGAGCCGGACGTGGCGATTGGGTTTGCCATGCAGAACCTGATCCCGATCCTCATCGGGGAGGATGCCCGTGACCAGGCTGGAATCGATGAAAAGATCAGAGAGACAGACGGGACGCGCGATTTCTCCGTACTTGGCGCCAATGTCGCTGTCGCCGTCTCAATGGCCGCGGCAAAAGCAGCTGCTTCATCCCGGGGGATGGAGCTCTATGAATATCTTGGTGGGGTTTTTATCCCGTCCCTGCCCCTGCCGATCGGCAACGTGATCGGAGGCGGGGCCCATGCCGAGGGCGCAACCGAGATCCAGGAGTTCCTGGTGGTCGCTACTGGGGCATCAGGCCCGACCGAGGCGGTGTTCGCAAATGCCGCTGTGCACCGGGAGCTGAAAGCGCTGCTGAAGAGGGAGGGGAAATCATGCGGCAAGGGGGACGAGGGAGCCTGGGCTCCCCGGGTCACCGATGCCGAAGCTTTCGAACTGTTGAGCGAGGCGGTCGGGACCGTTTCCGAGAATCTCGATATCACCATCCGGATTGGCCTTGACGTTGCCGCAAGCCAGCTCTGGCAGGATAAAGGGATCTACCGGTACCGGGACCGCGTCTGCTCAACAGAGGAACAGATTGCATATATCTGCGAGCTCGTGGACCGCTACGACCTGGTCTACGTGGAGGATCCTCTCCACGAAGAGGACTTTGCAGGCTTTGCCGAACTAACCTCCCAGGTTGGCGACCAGTGCCTGATCTGCGGTGACGATCTCTTCGTTACCACGACCTCCCGCATCCAGCAGGGCATCGAGCAGGAATCGGCGAACTGCGTCCTGATCAAGCCGAACCAGGTCGGTACGCTTACCGATACCTTTGAAGCTGTCCACCTCGCGCACACGAGCGGTATGCATACGGTCATGAGCCATCGATCAGGCGAGACAACCGACATGACCATCGCACACCTGGCAACCGCGTTCCGGTGTATTTTCTTGAAGACCGGTGTTGTAGGGGGCGAAAGGACCGCAAAACTGAACGAACTCATACGAATCGAGGAACAGATAGCATGACCGAAAACGAGATGGAAATCCAACTGACTGAGCCCCTCGTCCCGGTGGAGGAATACCTCGCCGCCGGGGTGCACATCGGAACTCAACAGAAGAGCAAGGATATGAAACGGTTTATCTACCGGGTCCGGGGTGATGGCCTCTACATCCTTGACATCAGGGAGACTGACGATCGTATCAAGACCGCGGCCCGGTTCCTGAACCAGTTCGAACCGCCGAAGATCCTGGTAGTTACCTCCCGCCAGTATGGGCAGTACCCGGCAAAGAAGTTCGCCGAGACCATCGGGGGGACGGCAGCGACCGGGCGTTTTATCCCAGGAACGCTAACCAACCAGAACCTTGACGGTTACCTTGAACCGGGTGTCGTCGTGGTGACCGATCCCATCGGAGACTCCCAGGCAATCACCGAGGCAGTCCAAGCCAGCATTCCCATCGTAGCCCTCTGCGATACCAACAACATGACAAGCTACATCGACCTGGTCATCCCTACCAACAACAAGGGCCGAAAAGCCCTTTCCATGGTGTACTATCTGCTCACCCGGGAGATACTTCGCCTCCGTGGTATCGGCACCTCCCTTACCGTTGAGGACTTCGAGACCGAACTTTAAATATCAGCAGGGAGAAGGGAGATCCGATGAAGATCCGCACATGCGCAGTCGCAGGTGTGTTCTATCCGAGGGACCCCCATCACCTTGAACAGGTGCTTGGGAAATTCTTCCACGGAAAGGAGACCGGTCTCGATGCCCGCGGAATTGTTGCCCCCCATGCCGGATACCCATACTCCGGGGAGGTTGCCGCATGGGCTTACAGTGCGATACCTGCTTCGTTTGCCGGGACGTTTATCCTGGTGGGGCCGAGCCACCGGGGATTCGGAACCTGCATCTCCCGCATTGCCTGGGAGACGCCGCTTGGGATCGTGGACATCGATCCGGAAATCGCAGATGCCCTCGATATCAAGATCGATGAGGTCTCGCACCTGGAGGAACATTCCCTAGAGGTGCAGGTACCATTCATCAAGTACAGGTTTCCCCGGACCCGGATTGTCCCCATCCTGATGGGTGACCAGGGCTATAAAAGCGCCAGCCTCCTTGCCGAGCGCGTGCTCGATGCTCTCAGGCGAACGAACCGCGATGATGTCCGGCTCATTGCCTCAAGCGATTTCTCCCATTACGTGCCCGCAGCACAAGCCAGGGAGAACGACCGGTATGCCATCGCTGCTCTCGATGACCTGGACATCCCTGCGTTCTATCGCAGGGTCGCTGAAAGGGGCGTAAGCGCCTGCGGTGTCGGGCCAATCGCTGTGGTCTGCCTGGTCTGCAGGGCGCTTGGCGCCCGGAGGGGCCAGCTGCTCCACTACGCCACGAGCGGGGATGTGACCGGTGACCCTACGGTAGTGGGATATGGAGCCGTAGCGGTGATGTAAGGGTGGCGACGTGGAGTGCGCCAGGCAAGGTATTCCTGTTTGGCGAACATGCCGTGGTCTACGGTAAACCGGGCATTGCCATGGCCATCAAACCGCGTGTCTTTGTAACAGTCAGGAAAAGCAGGGTGGCCCACCACGCCAAGTCGCCCTACATTGACAGCTGTTTCGACATGATGGGTGTGCGGGGGAGCGTGTATGTTAACTCCCAGCTCGCCAGTTCGTCAGGGCTCGGATCGTCTGCGGCGGTCACCGTGGCTACGCTCGCCGCTATCAACGATGAATTCGGTAAGAAGTGCCGGCCGGAGGAGATTGCAGATATGGCTTTTGCCATTGAAAAGAAGGTGCAGAAGGGACGGGCCAGCCCGACCGATACAACTGTGTCAACGTTCGGAGGCCTGGTACTGATCACAGGGACGAAGAGACGGAGACTACCTCCCCAGAACTTCCAGCTGGTGGTGGGAAATTCCCTTGTCCAGCACAATACGGCAAAGATGTTGGAACAGGTGTCCGCACTCCGGCAGAAGAGCCCAGAGATCTGCAACCTGATTATTGACGCCATCGGGGAGATCACCCTCTCTGCAATGCGGCACCTCAACGATGTGAACAAACTGGGAGAGTACATGGACATGAACCATGCCCTTCTCGAGGCGCTGGGTGTGGGTCACCCCCAGCTTTCGCGATTGGTGCTGGCATCCCGTGCTGCAGGGGCCTATGGAGCCAAGCTAACCGGTGCCGGAGGCGGCGGGTGTATGATCGCCATCTGCCCCAAGCACCTGAAGAGCAGGGTGGCAGGAGCGATCGAGGCCTGCGACGCCCGTGCGTTTTCCACGAACATCGATACAGAAGGGGTCCGGAAGGAGAAGGATGCCTGAAACAGTTCTGCTTAAGCTCGGGGGGGCAGTCCTCACGAGAAAGGATCAGGAGGGGATGATGCGGGAGGCAGTCATCGACGGAATCAGCAGGGAGATTGCCGACCATGGCCCGCTGCCGCTCCTCATCGTTCACGGGGCTGGTTCCTGCGGACACCCTGAAGCGCGGAAGTTCGGGCTTTCCACCGGGCTCTCACCCGGGAACCTCGCCGGAGTGGAAATAACCCACCGGGCGGTATCGCGGTTGAATGCCAGGCTCGTGGCATCGCTCCGGAGTGAAGGATGCGAGGCGGTCGGTATCCATCCATTCCATGCCGCTTATGCCGAGAACGGTCGGCTGGTCGCCATGGAGACCCGGCACATCCGGCAGATGGTTGACCGTGCCATAGTCCCAGTCTTGCACGGCGACGTTGTGATGGATGGCGTACGAGGGGTTTCGATAGTCTCCGGCGACCAGTTGGTGGTCTTCCTGGCCCGTGCTCTCGGGATCCGGCGGATCGGGCTCGCGACTGACGTTGATGGCGTCTTTGACGGTGAGCGGGTGATCCCAGAAATCACACCCGGCTTGATCGGAACAATAGCGATCGGAGCTTCACGGCACACCGATGTAACCGGGGGGATGGAAGGCAAGGTGCAAGAGCTACTCGGGCTCGCCCAGGGAGGTACGAGTTCGGCCATCTTTCACGCCGACCGGATAGGGGACTTCCTGGACGGGCGCCCGCATGGCGGGACCGTGGTGAGAGGCGGATAGCATGGACCGGCGGGACCAGACATCATCAAGGAAACTGGACCACCTCCGTATCTGCCTTGAACGGAACATAGAACGGGGTGATCCCGGTTTTGGTGATGTCAGGCTGGTGCACAATGCGCTGCCCGAGTGCGACCTGGAGTTTATCGATACCGGGATCGAGTTCCTCGGGCACAGCTTCGATGCTCCCCTCTTCATTGCCTCCATGACCGGCGGGCACCCAGATACCCGCGAGGTGAACCGGCGACTTGCCGGGGCGGCCGACCGTGCCGGAATCGGCATCGGAGTCGGCTCACAGCGGGCAGCACTCGAGCGGCCGGAGCTCGCCGACACCTTCTCCGTGGTCCGCGAGGCTGCGCCGCGAGCGTTTATCGCGGCCAATATCGGTGCGGTGCAGCTCCGCGATTACGGCCTGGAATGGGCAGACCGTGCCATCGACATGATTGATGCTGATGCTATCACCGTACACCTTAACTTCCTGCAGGAAGCACTTCAACCGGAAGGAGACCACGATGCACGCAAATGTCTCCCGGCAATCGAGGAGCTCTGCAGGCAGTCACGAGTCCCCGTGATTATCAAGGAGACCGGGAGCGGTATCTCAGCGGCAACCGCCCGGCAATGCTGGGAGGCAGGCGTTGGAGCCATCGACGTTGGTGGATGGGGGGGCACCAACTGGGCGGCGATTGAAGGCCTTCGCACAACGAACACGAACAGTCCGCCGGGAGGTGGGAGAGGTTCCATCTCGCGCATCTTCGAGGACTGGGGTATTCCCACCGTGGTCAGCCTCTGTGAGGTTGCCAAGACGGGGGGTCCGGTGATAGCTACCGGAGGAATAAGGAGCGGTATTGACATGGCGAAAGCCATTGCCCTTAGCGCCGATCTCTGCGGTGTCGCCCTGCCGCTCCTTGCCCCTGCCATGCAGGGAGAAGAGCAGGTGTCAGAAACCATTGCAGCGTATGTGGAAGAATTGCGGATTGCGATGTTCCTTTCCGGGGCCAGGAACCTGGGGACACTGAGGGAGAAGCGGCCATACGTAATCGGAAGGACCCGCCAGATGCTGCAGTCACTGGAGGAAAATAATGGATATTGAGATAATTGCCGTTGGCGGATATGATGAGGTCGGGAGAAATATGACCGCCGTCCGCTGCGGAAAGGAGATTATTATTTTTGATATGGGCCTCCGCCTGGACCAGGTCATGATCCACGAGGAAGCCGAAGTCGAGAATATGCATTCGCTGGATCTTATCCAGATGAAGGCAATCCCTGATGACACGATGATGAATACCGTGGAGGGCAGCGTGAAAGCTATCGTCTGCACTCACGGGCACCTGGACCATATCGGGGCCATCCCGAAGCTTGCCCACCGCTATAATGCCCCAATCATTTCCACGCCGTATACCACGGAACTGATCCGGCAGCAGATTGCCGGCGAGCAGAAATTCGGGGTCAACAACAAGCTTTTTGCCCTGAAGCAGGGGCAGAAGTACACCCTCTCGCAGAACGTCACGCTGGAATTCGTCCGGATGCAGCACAGTATCATCGATACGGTAACCGCCGTGCTGCACACCCCCAAGGGGGCGATCGTGTACGCCTGCGACTACAAGCTCGACCGGACCCCCGTCATCGGCGAGCCCCCGGATTTCGCGCGTCTGCGGCAGATAGGGAAGGAAGGGGTTCTTGGCCTGATCGTGGAGAGTACCTATATCGACAACCGCGGGCGGGCGCCGAGCGAGCGTATCGCACGCGACCTCGTTCGGGACACCATAACCAGCTACGAGGATGATAAGAATGCCATCCTCGTGAGCACTTTCTCCTCCCATATCGCCAGGGTCAAGACCATCGCTGAGTGTGCGGAACAGATCGGGAGAAAACCCATCCTGCTCGGAAGATCCATGGAACGGTACAGTTCGACGGCAGAACAGATGAAATTGGTAGGGTTCCCAAAGGAGATGAGCATGTTCGGGAACCGTAGGACGGTTGACCGGACGCTGCGCCGGATGATGAAGGCGGGAAAGGACAAATTCATGCCCATCATTACCGGCCATCAGGGCGAACCCGGATCCATCATGACCAGGATTGCCACCGGAGATACGCCTTACAAGATCGAGAAGGGAGACAAGGTGATCTTCTCGGCCAAGGTAATCCCGAACCCTATGAATATCGGGCAACGCTACATGGTGGAGGCCCACCTCAACATGGCCGGTGCCCGTATCTTCCCGGATCTCCACGTGAGCGGCCATGCCTACCAGGAGGATCACTACGAGTTCCTCCACCTGCTGAACCCTCAGCATGTCATTCCAGCCCATGGGCATGTCCGCATGACATCGGCATATGCAGAGTTTGCCGAGGGGATCGGGTTTACCCTTCACAACGATGTGCACGTGGTGACAAACGGACACCGTGTCAAATTGACGTAATGTTTCAAGAAGGCGAACGGGATGGATCTGAACGAATTTCTCGACAGCACCGCGCTCCAGGTGGACCGGCTCATCTACCGCTACTTCGGGAATGTTACCGGTGAGCTTGGCAAGGCAAGCGCCCATCTTCTTCTGGCTGGCGGGAAACGCCTACGCCCCGCGCTGCTCTTGCTTTCTGCCGATTCGGTGAGGAAGGGGAGCTCAATTGACGTGATGCCTGCAGCCCTTGCGCTGGAACTGACCCACAGTTTCACCCTCATCCATGACGATATTATGGATGAGGATGAATTCCGGAGAGGAGTTCCGACGGTTCATACCCGGTGGGATGAGCCGACGGCCATCCTCGCCGGCGATGTCTTATTTGCCAGTGCCTTTGAGTTCATCGCGATGGCCGATGCACCGGATAATGCGAAGGTGCGGGCGGTGTCTATGCTCGCCAGGACCTGCGTTGAAATCTGCGAGGGCCAGCATATGGATATCTCGTTCGAGGCCCGTGACGATGTCCTTGAGGATGAGTACCTCACCATGGTGGAGAAAAAGACGGGGGTACTCTATGCCGCTGCTGCCGGAATAGGGGCCATTCTTGCCGGTGGGAAACCCGCCCATGCGGATGCTCTTTACGCCTTTGGCAAGGGCATTGGGATGGCATTCCAGATCCAGGATGACATCCTCGACCTCATGGCCCCGGCCGAAGTGAGCGGCAAGGACCGTGCCTCCGATCTACGCGAAGGGAAAAAGACCCTGATCTCAATCAAGGCCCGGGAGAGAGGTTTCGATCTTGCTCCTTTCCAGCGGCCTCTCACGAACACCGAGATTGATACCGTGATCAGGCATCTCGAGGAGCTCGGCGTACTCGCTGAAGTCCGCGATACAGCCCGGAACCTAATCAGTACGGGAAAGCAGCGAATCGGTATCCTCCCAGCATCGGAAGAAAAAAAGCTGCTCATGAGTGTTGCCGACCACTTCCTCGCCCGGAGTTACTGACATGGCTGACGAACTCAGGGAGGTTCTGTTCATCTTTGCCCTCCAGAACGCGGTCAAGCACAAGAGCCTTCCCAAAGCTGGTACGGTAATCGGTATGGTCATGGGGAAACATCCGGAGTTCCGGTCCCGTGCCAAGGAAGTGGCTGCCGTGATGGCCTCGGTGCTCGCTGAAGTTGCCGCACTCTCTTCCACTGAGCGCGAAGAGCGCCTGGCTGCCCTCGCACCCGATTTCACCGAGAATATGACAAAACCCCGGGTGCACGCCCGGGAGCTTCCCTTCCTCGAGAATGCAGAGCACGGCGTAGTGATGCGGTTTGCCCCAAACCCGAGCGGCCCCCTTCACCTCGGCCATGCCCGTGCAGCGGTTCTCAACGATGCGTATGTTCAGCGATACGGGGGAAAGTACATCCTCCGGATAGAAGACACCGATCCCAAGCGGGTCGACCCGGATGCTTATGCCATGGTCAGGGAGGACATCGAATGGCTCGGACTCACCATCCACGAGGTCGTCTACCAGAGTGATCGTTTTGATCTCTATTACCGGTATGGTCGGGAGCTGGTCGAACGTGGCGGTGCATATGTCTGTACCTGCGAAAACGAGCAGTTCAGGCAGCTCAAGCTGGCCCGCCGGGCCTGCCCCTGCCGCGGTCTTACCGTGGATGAGAACCTCGGGCTCTGGGAACGTATGATTGCCGGAGAATTCTACGATGGTGAAGCATCGGTGCGGGTCAGGACCGAGCTCGAGCACCCTGATCCGGCCATGCGGGACTTCCCCGCTTTCCGGATCCTGCATGTCCCGCTCCATCCCAGGATCGAGGCTCACGTCTATCCCCTGATGAACTTCTCGGTGGCCGTGGACGACCACCTTCTGGGGGTGACCCATGTTATCCGGGGCAAGGATCATATCGCCAACACACGTCGGCAGCGTTATATCTTCGATTATTTTGGGTGGCCGGTCCCGGTTTACCGGCACTACGGAAGGATGGGGATTGAGGGGGTCATCCTCTCCACATCCCAGATGAGACAAGAGATCCGGTCCGGGGCCTGCCGGGGATGGGACGATATCCGGCTCGGAACCCTCCGTGCCCTGGCACGGCGGGGGATCCAGCCTGGTGCGGTGCGGGCGGCGATGATCGAGATTGGGATAGGCGATACGGACATCTCGTTTTCCTGGGACAACCTCTATGCGCACAACCGGACTATCGTGGACCCGATCGCGGACCGTTATTTTTTTGTTCCCGATCCGGTCTGCCTGAAGGTCCGGGATGCCCCGGTCCATACCGCCCGACCCCTCCTCCACCCGAACGATGCCGCCAGGGGAACGAGGACTCTGCCGTTTCTTGGTGAGGTGCTCATCCCCCGCGAGGAAATCGGAAAGGCCCCGGACATGATCCGCCTCAAGGATCTATTTAATGTGCGGGTGGGGGTATCTGACGAGGAATACATACTCGCCTATGCCGGGGAGGATCTGGCCGATGCACGGGCGTTAAAAGCCCCGATCATCCAGTGGCTCCCTGCAGAACTGGCGCTTCCCGCCATCCTCGAGACTCAGGACGGCCCGGTGAGCGGTGTCTGCGAGCCGGCAGCAGGCACACTCCAGGGAAAGGTGGTACAGTTTGAGCGGGTGGGTTTTGCCCGGATCGACCATGTGGAACCACAAGAATTAATTGCTTATTTCTGCCACAGATAAGTATTTCAGCCTGAAATGGAGCCGGATCTTCCGGCCTCGGTGTATTTCATGGTCACCAAGCTCAAGCGCTACTGGCAGATTGCCGACATCCTTCTCAAATATGAGTTTGGATCCATCGTCCAGCGCCTTTTTCCCGGCACGTACCGGTTCCGGCGTTGCAAGGAGTGCGAGGTGGAACCGGTCACCTCGGTTTATATGCGGATGCGGATGGCCCTTGAGGAGCTTGGACCTACCTTCATCAAGTTCGGCCAGATAATGAGCACCCGGCCGGATCTGCTGCCGCCCGACCTGATCGCGGAGCTGAAGAAGCTTCAGGATCAGGTCGCGCCACTCCCGTTCGATGATATCCTGGCGGTTATCAGGGACGAATGCCCTGATTTTTCATCGGCGTTCCTCACCATCGATGAAAAGCCCATTGCCTCGGCCTCCATCGCCCAGGTCCACCAATCCACCCTGAAGAACGGCACGCAGGTGGCCTTGAAGGTGCAACGACCGGGCATCGCAGAAGTTATCGAGACAGATATTCTGATTCTCAAATCGTTTGCCAAACGAATCGAACGGTACTATCCCGAGTATGCGGTATACAATCCTCAGGGTATCGTGGCCGATTTTGCGCGGCAGATTCACAAGGAACTCGATTTTATCCACGACGGGAAGAACGCCGCCCGTCTTCGTGTCAACATGCAGAACCTTGAGAAGGTCAGGGTCCCGAAGATCTACTGGGACCACAGCACGCGCCGCCTCCTGGTCATGGAGTATATCGAGGGTGTCCGGATAGACCATGTAGGAGAAATCAAAGCATTCGGCGTCGATCCGAAAGAGATTGCCGACCGCGGGTTCTATGCATACATGCAGCAGATCTTCGAGGACGGGTTCTTCCATGGCGATCCTCATCCTGGAAACCTCCTAGTCTCGAAAGATGGCACACTTAGCTTTCTCGATTTCGGGATTGTCGGCGTTATCTATCCTGAACGGCGGTTCCACTTCATACATCTCCTCATGTCCATGATGTACCTTGACCCTGAGCTGATGCTCAAGGCTCTAGAACGCCTCGGCATAACGATTGCCGAGAGCGATCGCGATGAGCTGCGGGAAGAGATTTACCGGGCAATGCTCGAATCCGAGGGAGAGAGCGTCGGCCAGTACAACTTCAAGAGCATGAGCGAAGGGCTGACCGAGATCCTCCGGAACTACAGGATCACCATGCCACAGAACATGATGCTGATGCTCAAGGTGATGGTGATGGTGCTCGATGTCGGGGTAACTCTGGACCCATCGTTCAATTTCAGAGAGAAAGCGGAGCCTTACGTCCGGAAGCTGGGGAGGCGTGATAACCTCCTCGACCAGATCCTGTACCGGGCGAGCCACTCGTTTTTTGAAACCATCGACGGCGTCTTCGAGATGCCGCGGACGGTGAACAAGACGCTGCGGGCCCTCTCGACGGGCACGGTCAAGATCGACATCGCCGATTCCGATATCTTCAAGCTCCAGCAGTCACTTGACAAGACGAGCGATAAGATTCTGATCGGGCTGATCGTCGCCGGCGTTGTGGTGGGATCGTCCCTGGTCCTGAATGTTGCAGATATCAGGATACCGGATTTTGTCTTCTACCTCGCCGCCCTCGCTTACGTTGTGGCAATCGTTATCGGGCTTTATACAATCTGGCACGTGATGGGTGTCGCGCGAAGATGATATAACGAGGCGGCACCATCTGCGAGATTACTGCAGCCGGTCCCGCAGCAGTTATTCGTGTTCTTCTGCACCGGGACGGAAATATAGGCTGCAGTGGCAGCTTCCCTGCTCCTCAACCTCGTCCTTGTGGTACACGCAGGGACAGATAATCAGGGCATCCTTCTCCGCATCCCCGGTCCGGAGCCTGCAGGGACAGTAGGATTCTCCATACTTCCGTCGATTGCGAGCCAGTCCCCGGATAACGACATCCAGCTTTTTCTGGTCAGGGTTCAGGACCCACCCATGCTCCTTTGCATACTTTTTCGCCCATTCCAGGATTTCCTCCTCGAGTTTATCTTCGGGCATCGTTCATCTCCGCGCTCATGTACTCCCTGAACGCTCGATATATGCGATCATGGATAAAAAGACCTTCTTTCCATCTTCAGATCCAAGAATCAGTTCCGATGCCCGTTCGGGATGTGGCATCATGGCAAGGACGTTTTGCTCCTTGTTAAGGATACCGGTAATATTTTCCAGGGAACCGTTCGGGTTGCTCTCCGGGGTCAGGGCACCATCGGGCGAGCAGAAGCGAAACGCAACCTGCTGGCTGGAAGAGAGTCCCTGGAGTACCCTATGCGGTGCGATGTATCGTCCCTCCTTATGGGCGATTGGGATCCGGATGACTTCCCCGGTACGGTACAGGGAGGTGAAAGGTGAGTCGGACTTCTCGACCCGGAGGTACACCTTCCTGCATATGAACTCCGGATAGGCATTGGTGGAAAAGGTTCCCGGGACAAGGCCGCTTTCAGCAAGGATTTGGGCACCGTTGCAGATGCCGAGCACCAGTCCCCCGCGTTTTGCATGGGACACGATCTCATCCATGATCGGTGTCCGTGCGGCAATAGCACCCGCCCGGAGGTAGTCGCCGTAGCTGAATCCGCCAGGGATGATCACTGCATCGTATGCCCGCCGGAGACCTTCCTTGTACCACAGGAGGTCAGTGTCGATTCCGCACACTTCGGAAACTGCATAATGGGCGTCCCGGTCGCAGTTACTTCCTCCGAACTGGATAACTGCAAACCTCATCGATGGACCTCGATCTCGTACCGGTGGATTGCCGGGTTTGCGAGCAGGCGCTCGCACATCCTCCGCCCTTTCTCTTCAGCATCCCGGTAATCAGCGGCATCGAACCGGATCAGGAAGACCCGTTCGGTCCGGATACCATCAGTAGGAAAGCCCAGGTTTTCCAGGGCGCGAGAGATAGCCTGAGCTTCAGGATCGAGCATCCCTTCCTTCAGTCCAATGGTAATCTTTGTAAGAAACATCATTTCTGTTCATCTCCGGAGAGAGCCCGTGCCGCGACCTCCCGGTATACCGCGAGCACGTCTCCCTTCCCGAAGCGATACACGTCTTTGTCAAGGGATACGCCAGTGGCTGTGTCCCACAGGCGCATCGAGTCCATGCTGATCTCGTCCCCGACTACGATACGGTCTGCATCGCGGCCAAACTCAAGCTTGAAGTCGACCAACGTGATGCCGATTTCAGCAAAGAACCGGCGCAGGACCGCGTTTACCCGGAGGGCGAGAGCTTTGATCTCGGCAAGTTCCTCGCGGCTGACCAGCCTGAGCGCGGTCACGATGATGTCATCATTGAGCATGGGGTCGCGGAGGAGATCGTCCTTGTAATCGATTACGATGATCGGCGGGTCGAGATGCATCCCCTCTGGGACCGGGTAGTTCCTGGAGAGCGATCCCGCAGCGATGTTTCTCACGATCACTTCAAGAGGGATCATCCGGAGGTCCCTCACGATCATGCCGCAGTCCCCCTCCCTCCGGACGAAATGGGTAGGGATCCCATTATCCTCAAGGAGCGAGAAAATCTTTGCCGAGACCATGGCGTTCAGGCTTCCTTTGCTGGCGAGCACATCCTTCTTCCCGCCGTCGAATGCAGTGATATCGTCCCTGAACCGGACATAGAGATGTCCTGGGGTATCGGTCCGATAGAGAGACTTTGCCTTCCCGGTGTAGACTAGTTCACCCTGCTTCACGTGCGTTCCTTTCTCCTGATATGTTGGTCAAGTCTCATAATAAGGGGTTCCAGCCGGGGATGGAACCACTTCTTCTTGATAAAGTGGGGGTAGATACAGAGCCGCTCCCGCAGGATACGATCACCGGCAATCTCTACCAGTCGTTCGAACTCAGGCCAGGGATGTTCGGGGTTAACGTAGTCGATGGTGAGGGGAGAGATACCTCCGAGATCATCGATTCCACAGGGGATGAGTTTCCCGGCGTTTGCGAGGTTTGGCGGGATCTGGACCGCGATATCATCTGGGAGGATGTCCTTAGCCATCTTGATCACGGTACACATCTCATCAGAATCGACTCCCTTTCCGGCAGCCATAGGGGTTCCTTCCTTGGGGCAGAAGTTCTGGATGATCACTTCCTGTATGTGACCATAGCGCCTGTGGAGGTCGCGGATTACCAAGAGCGACTCTTCCCGGTCTTCCATGGTCTCCCCGATGCCGATCAGAATGCCGGTGGTGAACGGGATTTTCAGGTGGCCGGCATCCTCAATCATGGCGATCCGCACCACCGGGTCTTTCCCGGGAGAGAACTGGTGGGCGGCAAGATTTGCAGTGGTCTCGAGCATGAGGCCCATGCTCGCGTTGACCTCCCTGAGTCGTTCCATTTCGGCGGTGGTCAGGATCCCCCCGTTGGTATGGGGAAGGATCCCGTGGTCTATCGCTGTTTCGCAGAGGTCGTAACAGTAATCAAGGATGTCATGGTATCCGTATCGGGAGAGCATCTCCGGGAAACCCATCTCGAGACCGGGGCGTTCCCCAAAGGTGAAAAGCGCCTCGGTGCAGCCGAGCGCGGCACCCCGTGTGAGTATCTCATTTGCCTCCGCCGGGTCCAAGATGCAGCCCTCGTGCACAGGGGTCCGGAAAATACAGTAGCCGCACCGGTTGTGGCATACGGTGGTAAGGGGAAGAAAGACATTCTTCGAGTAGGTTATGACCGGCCTGTCCATCTGGTTCTATAGTAGTGTTCTCTATTGCTTTCTTATAAGGTAACGGGATCTTCCGCCGTTCCTGACCAGAAGATTATATTCCCAGGGCACAAACCGGGTACGTACGTGGCAATCCCCGCAGTCATCCCGTTCAAACCAACGAACCCGAAGACCCGCCTCTCCTGCTTGCTCGACCAAGAAGAGCGGGAGCGATTTGCCCGGCTCATGCTCTGTGATGTGGTTGCAGCCGCACGGGAGGCAGGGTGTGAGCCGCTCATTCTTTCCACCGAACCCTTCACGTTCGGCGATGCCCGCGTGACCCTGGATGAGCATGGCTTAAATGATGCGCTAAATGACCTCCTTTCAAGGACACCCGGGCACCTGCTGATCCTTATGGCGGACCTCCCGCTCACCACCCCGGATGCGGTCCGGCGCCTGACCTCCTCAACCGCGGATGTGGCCATCGTGCCAGGAAGGGGCGGGGGGACGAACGCCATATACCTTCATCGTGCCGACCGCTTCAGGGTGAGTTATTACGGAGGGAGCTTCTGTAAGCACCGCGAGATTGCGCGGGAAGCAGGACTTACCTGCGAGATCATCGATTCGTTCCGTATCCACACCGATATCGATGAGAAGGAGGACCTGGTGGAGCTCCTCATCCACGGTGAAGGGCTTTCGCGGATATATCTCGAGGAGCTCGGTTTTTCTGTCACTATTGAACGGGGGCGAACCGGAGTGGAGCGGAAGGGGGCGGGTGAGGATTCCGTGCTGGTGCTCTGATATTTCATCGGGTTTGCCAGAATAATAATTCATAGGGGTAGATACATCCTGCCGCCCCCCCCTTCGAACCGGGAGAATGACGTTGCAGCGGGGGGGGAGTGAGTCAAATACGAACCCCGAACGCCCAAGAGGTATATGGCTTTTTTGTGTCAACCAAGCTGTCTTTGATTACAATGGTACCTGTCAATATTCTGCCTCATACCGCTTGCGGCCCCTGAACACTCCCATGAACAGGCACTTATCAGCATCGATCGATTCGATCCCTTCGTTATTCCCGATCGGAATACCGAGTCCCCGCAGGACCGCTGCCGGGGTGCACTCGTTGGCCTCGCCCATCACGATCTCGGCGGCCGATGCGATATTATCGGCCAGGGCTTGCTTGGTGACTTCCAGGGTGCGACCGAAAATATCGAACCTCCCACGGGCGTCGATGACCGCTTCAATTCCGGAGCACCCGATAGCCACCCCGCTGCATCCCGCTCGCATGGCATGGGTGCGGGAATCGGCGATAACTACCGCGATCCGGGCACCGGTCCGATCTCCGATCTCCTTCCGAATCCTCTTGGCACTCGCGTCCGAATCGGCAGGGAGGAGCACGACCGTTCCGGGCGGGGCGTTGGAGGCATCGATCCCGGCATTGGGCAGGAGGGTCCCTGCCTTCATGCAGAGCAGGAATCCGGGTATTCCACCGACAACCTCATCGCTCTCCTGGAGTACGACCTCGACCAGTCGGGGGTCCATCCCGTACTGCTCCGCGGTCCTGAGCGCGTCCTCTCCAGGGATCACCGACGCCAGCTCGACAACCGCTCCTTCAGCGGTTGCAACCGCGGTCTCGGCAACAACCAGGACATCGCCGTCCTGGAAGGACACTGCTTCCGATATAGAGATCCCCGACAGCAGGATATCGGCCAGGTCGTCACCGGAGCGGATGATCCCGGTCCGGATACCTACAGTCAGAAACGAGCTCACGTCCGCCTCACCACCAGGCTTGCTGTCCTGATGACTTCGGCGGTTTCGGCAACATCATGGGTACGTATCACATCAGCGCCCTTCGCTATGAGAAGCGCCGTAAGGCCGAGTGATGCAACCAGTCGCTCTTCGGGAGGGCGCTTTTCAGGCCCGGCTAAAAAAGTCTTGCGCGAGACCGCAGCAAGCAGCGGTCTGCCAAAACGGGCGAATTCACCGAAGTGACGGCAGAGGTCCCAGTCGAGATCTGTGGTGCGCTCCGGAATCCAGAGCCCGATTGCAGGATCAAGCACATAATCGTGGATTCCGGTATCGGCACACCGCGAGCTTACCGTTTCGAGCGCTGTAAAAGTCCCGCCCAGCGTGGTGGCATCACCCGGCCGGTCCCCCGATGCCATCAGGAAGGCAGGGAGGCTGGCATCGGCAAGCAGACGGGCATAGTCCGGATCCAGGAGTCCCGATATATCGTTTGCCGCGTGAATGTCATGGGAGAGGCAGCGTTCGAGGACCGGGGCACGCATGGTATCGACCGAGACCGGGATGCCGGATCCATCGAGCTCGGCAAGGGCCCGGTCCAGCCGTTGTATCTCCATACGTTCCGGGAGCGGCGGGGAGCCGGGCGCCGTGCTCCGCGCTCCGATGTCGATGATGTCTGCCCCGGCACTGATCATATCTTCGGCCTTTCGGAGAATGATCCCAGAGGTGACATAGGAGGACTTGTAGAACGATTCCGGGCTGCAGTTGATCACACCCATCAGCCTGACCGGCTCGTTGCGACCTATCGGGATACCCTTCACCAGGCACCGGGACATAGCGACCGCCGGGCTGCGAGATAAGTATTTTCCATCAGCGTGGCAATGGTCATGGGGCCGACACCACCGGGAACCGGTGTTATGGCCGAAGCGCGGTCTTTCACCTGCTCGAAGTCGACATCGCCACAGAGCACCCCATCGACCCGGTTGGTGCCCACGTCGATGACCACCGCCCCTTCCTTCACCATGGCAGGACCAACGAACCTTGGTTTTCCTACCGCAACTACAAGGAGGTCGGCTTGCGTTGTGATGGAAGCAAGGTCGCGGGTCTTCGAGTGGCAGGTAGTGACTGTCGCGTCCTGGGAGAGGAGGAGGGCTCCTATGGGTCGACCTACTTCAATACTCCTTCCCACCACGACCGCGTGCATCCCGGCAACGTCAATACAGTACTCGTCGAGAAGGTTCATGATACCGAGCGGGGTGCAGGGAGAAAAGACAGGGTGGCCGGCAAAAAGCCGTCCGAGGTTCCTGGGATGGAATCCGTCGACATCCTTATCCGGTGCAACTGATTCGATCACCTGCAGGGTATTGACCTGGCGCGGGAGGGGGAGCTGGACCAGGATACCCGATATATCCGGATCGCGGTTGAGGGTATCGATCTCCCGGATCACCTCAGCCGATTGTGCGTGTCCGGGGAGCGTGATTCCCACCGAACCGATGTGCACCTGCTCGCAGGCAGCATGCTTCATCCGAACATAGAGTTCGGATGCAGGGTCGCGTCCCACGATGACGGTGGCGAGGCGCGGGGAGAGCCCGGACTCATCGATCTCCTCCCGCAGGAGGTCGAGTCGTTTCTGCCGGACCATTGTCCCATCGAGGATCATATCATTCTGGGTAGAGCGGGTACGTTGATGCCAGGGCTTTGACCTCGGCGCCGACCTTCTGCACCAGTACCTCGTTGGAGGTGTCTTTCAGGATCGCGGCGATCCAGCGCCCGATCTGGCGCATCTCGGCCTCCTTCATACCTCGCGATGTTACTGCCGGAGTCCCGATCCGGAGACCGCTGGTCACGAAAGGACTCCGGTTCTCGTTCGGGATAGTGTTCTTGTTGACCGTGATGTGGGCTTTCCCGAGCACCGTCTCGGCTTCGAGCCCGGTGATGGATAGGCTGGTCAGATCAAGGAGGATGAGGTGGTTATCGGTCCCCCCGGACACAAGGCGGAGTCCGGCCTCTTCGAGCACCTCCGCCATAGCTGCAGCGTTCTTAACGACCTGGCGGGAATAGTCCGCAAACGAGGGTCTTAGGGCTTCCTTGAAACAGACGGCCTTGGCGGTGATGCTGTGCATCAGGGGCCCGCCCTGCATTCCTGGAAAGACCGCCTTATCGATGGTCAGTGCGTATTCCTCGTCGCACATGATCGCCCCGCCGCGGGGGCCACGGAGAGTTTTGTGGGTGGTGGTGGTGGTAAAATTGGTCACACCCACGGAGGTCGGGTGCATGCCGGTTGCACAGAGTCCAGCGATATGGGCGATATCGGCCATGCAGTATGCATCGACGCTTTCGGCGATTTCCTGGAAGGCCGCAAAATCGATGGTCCGGGGATATGCCGATGCCCCGCAGACCAGGATCTTTGGCCGCTCCTTCCGGGCGATCTCCTCGACAGCACCGTAATCGATGGTCTCTGAGACGGGGTCCACCCCGTACTGCACCACCCGGTAAAACTGGCCGGTGAAACTGACCGGAGAGCCATGCGAGAGGTGTCCTCCCTGGGTGAGCTTCATGCTCATCAAGGTCTCTCCAAGCTTCATGAACCCGAAATATACCGCCATGTTGGCCTGGGTGCCGGAGTGCGGCTGCACATTAGCATGACCAGCGCCGAACAGCTCTTTCAGGCGCTCGCGGGCAAGGCTTTCGGCCATATCATGGAACTCGCATCCTCCATAGTACCGCTTGCCGGGGTAGCCTTCGGCATACTTGTTGGTCATGATCGATCCCATCGCTTCGAGGACAGCCTTGCTGACCAGGTTCTCTGATGCGATAAGTTCGAGCCCGTTTACCTGGCGTTGTCGCTCTCTCTCAATGATATCGGCAATCTCGTGATCGCTGGTGGCCAGACAGGACATGTACAGAAAGGTCGCCCTGATAAGGTAATACTCTTTGTGCTCCCGCAGGTGAAAGAGGCCGGGAACAGGCAGGGAATCCCCAGCTGCCTGAATGTGCCGCAGGCACCATCTCCTGCCTGGAGAGCCCCACTCCAAGAAAACGGGATATTCTTGTCAATCTGACCAAAAAATGAGAGCATAATTATTATAGGGGAATAATCCATGACTATCACTGAGGGTTCTTATGATGCCAGATGATTTCCGGAAATCACTGCTGAAGAACATCCCTGCCGGGAAGGAGAAGAATATGGAGATTGTAAAAAACCCGTCATCTGCTACCCCTGCCACCCCTGAAGAGAGGATATCTGCCCTGGAAAAGAAGGTCAAGGAACTGGAGGCCATGGTCAAGGGACTCACCGAGGAGATGCTCGATCTCAAATCGATCACCATGCGCTTGAACAAAGTATCGGAAGATCGTGGCCGTACCGAGGTGAAGATGGGCCGGCCTGCCACAGCTGCCGGAGGTGGCACTGTGGTGGTCCCAAAAACCCGGGCCTCACCACAGGCCGCCCGGACTTCACCGCCGCCAGAACCAGAGCCCAAGGATATGATTATGCAGCCGGATGGTACGCTCAAGCCCGAGAAGAGGCGATCGAGTGAATACATCGTTGCCTCAGCGTCCTATTCCAGGAAAGGGAAACAGCAGGCTGCGGGCGCGGGTAAAAAGGCCGAACTCATCGTGGCCGAAGATGAGGAGAAAGAAGAGAAGAAGTAACTTCAGCACGGTGTGATGGGAGACCCGATATTTGCACATCACTGAGCTTGAGATAGACAACTTCAAATCTTTTATAAAAAAGGCAAAGATTCCCTTTTTTGAGGGTTTTACAGTCATCTCGGGCCCGAACGGTTCAGGGAAGAGTAATATCATCGACAGCATCCTCTTTGTGCTGGCCCTCTCTTCCTCGCGAACCCTCCGCGCCGAGAAGCTGACCGACCTGATCAACCTCAATTCAGGGAAGCAGACTGCGGAGGTCTCCCTCTCGTTCTCGGACGGCACGAGGATCAGGCGGCGGATTAAGCGGACGGCGAGCGGTTATTACAGCTATACCTACTTAAACGAGAAGCCTTGCAAGCAGGCAGACATTACTGATTTTCTTTCCCGGCATGGGATCATTCCCCATGGCTACAACGTGGTCATGCAGGGGGATGTCACCCGCATCATAGAGATGAGCGATTTCGAACGGCGCAAGATCATCGATGAGATTGCGGGTGTGGCAGAGTTCGATGCCAAGAAGGAGCAGGCTATCAGGGAGCTCGAAGTGGTACGGGAACGGATCGAACGAGAGGAGATGCTGCTTTCCGAGCTTTCCCAGCGCCTTGGCGAACTGGCAGAGGAACGGAAGCAGGCCCTGAAGTACCGGGAATGGCAGGAGAAACTCCGGAAATTAGAAACCTGCCGCGCCGGTGCATTCCTGAACGCAAAAGAAAAGGACCTCGCCTCGCTGGTGCGGGTGATCGCCGACCAGGAACTGGCGCTCTCCCGTGTGGCATCGGACCGGAGTCTGGAGGAGAACGAGTGGTCCTACCTCAAGGCAGATCTGGACGATATCGCCCGCCAGATAAACCAGAAGAGCGGGACTGAGTACCTGAAGCTGATCGCGGACCTCGAAGAAGCGAAAGGGGTCATCCGGCTCTCCGAGCAGGCCATTGGCCGGGCACGGAAGGAGAAAGAAGCCAACCTCGAAGGTATGAACCGTTCTTTTGTGGACCAGAAACGGGCGGAAGAACGGATTACGGAGTGCACCAATGCGATCCGGGAAATGACCATCGACCGTACCAACCTCGCCATGGAGACTGCGGCGGCAAGGGGCCAGATCGAGAAACTTGGGGCCGAGATCCAGGACCAGAGCCGGGATGTGGAAGGGGCACGCGACAAACTCTTCTCCCTTATGCAGGCCATAGAGGCAGAGAAGGCAAACCGGTCAGGAATCCTCCACCAGAAGGATCTCATCCTTGAAAAGAGCCGGATGCGGACCTTGGAACGGGAGCGACTGGAGGAGCGCCTCCGGGAGATTGAAGGAGATCTCGCATCCCGGGTGGTGCAGCGAAAGAGGGAGGAACAGCAGGAATCCTCGTTGCGGGAAGAAAAAAAAGCGATCGAACAGGAAATATCCGCGCTCGAAGCATCGGTGTTCGCGAAGAGATCTTCAGCAGAACGGCTGCGGGAGGAGCTGCGGGGAATAGAGCACGAGACAATGCGGCTCGAGGCTCAGCAACAGGCCCAGGGAGAGCCCGGCTCACGGGCACTCGAGGCGGTGCTGGCCATGGCGGGGGTTCATGGGACCATCGCTCGTCTCGGTAAGGCTCCCCCCGAATACACCACGGCCCTGAACGTGGCGGCAGGGGGCAAGCTCCACTATGTGGTAGTGGATGACGATAAGGTTGCTGCAGCGGCGATACGATACCTCAAAGACCAGAAGCTTGGACGCCTCACCTTTCTCCCACTCGCCAAGCTCAGGCCGGCACCGCTCCCGGAACTTCCCGATAATGGAATTATCGGCCATGCGGTTCGGATGCTCGAGTATGAGCCACAGTTCGAGCCGGCCTTCCGAGTTGTCTTCGGAGCGACAGTGGTGGTGGAGTCACTTGACCGTGGCCGCCAGCTGCTCGGGAAGTATCGCATGGTCACCCGGGATGGAGAGCTTCTGGAGCGGAGCGGCGCCATGACCGGTGGCTCATTCAAGAAGCCGCCCAGGGGGTTTGGGGCGGCGGTCGAGGACGAAATCGATCGACTACGGCAGCGCGCCGGGGAGATCCGGTCCGAGATTGCGGATCTGGAAAATGCGGTAAAGCAGGGCAGCGCCGGAATCGAGGAGAGGCGGGGGCGGCGGTCGGCGATCGATGGGGAGCTTCAGCGGTTCACGATCACCGCGGAGGAGATCGGCAGGCAATCCGATCTCTTCTCCCAGGAAAAGGAGAGGGTCGAAGGAGTCCTGGCAGTGTTCGCTGAAGAGGTGCGGAGCGGGACAGCGGATCTTGCGGCACTCGAGGCATCGCTCGATACATCGACCGGGGAGATCGCCCAACTTACCCGCCGGATGGAGCAGCTCAAGAAGCGACTGGACGACACGACTATCCCTGCCCTGACTGAGTCGCTGGAAAAGAAGCGGCGCGAGCTCGATGATGCCGAACGCCGTCTCCGCAACAAGGAGTCCGATATCGCTGACCTTTCCCGCGAGCGGCAGCACTTTGTGGCGCGAGTGGAAGAGCTGAAAGGGGAGAAAACAAGACTGGCTGAGGTGAACCGGCAAATCGATGCTGATATTGCATCCGCAGAAGCGCAGATCGAGGAAAGCCGGGAAGCCATCCAGAAGGTCGAAGAGCGGCAGAAGGAGTTCTCCGGTGAGCTTGATGGTCTTCGTACCCGGCACTCCGATACTGCCAATGCCATCCATGAATCGGAGAAAAAGCTCCTCGAGTTCGATTCCGCAAAGGAAAGGATCGCCATCCAGCTCGATGCCCTGCACGGGCGTCAGGCTTCGCTTGCAGCCGAGATCGAATCGCTCCGCGGTGAGGTCGGGGAGGTCACCACCGATCTCTCTCTCTCCGAGATCGAGGACGGCATTGCCGAAGCATCAACAGCGATGCGGAAGATCGGGGCGGTCAACATGCTGGCCATCGAGGAGTACGATCGGGTGGAATCACGGGTGAACGAACGGCAGGAGAAGAAGGAGATCCTCTCCCGGGAGCGGACCACGCTTCTTTCGCGGATCGAGCGGTTCGAGACCATGAAGTTCGAGGCCTTCATGACCGCCTACCGGGCCATCGATGCAAATTTCAGGGGTATTTTCGCCCGCCTCACCAGCGGGAGCGGCAGGCTTATTCTCGAGAACGAGGAGGATCCGTTCAAGGGCGGGCTCTCGTTTGCCGTGCAACCGCGGGACAAGGCGGTCCACCTACTCTCCGCTCTATCCGGCGGGGAGAAGTCGCTCACCACGCTGGCCTTCATCTTCTCCATCCAGCAGCACCTCCCGGCGCCGTTCTATGCATTTGACGAGGTGGATATGTCGCTTGATGGATCCAACGTGGAACGGATCGGCGAGATGATCCGGGATCTCTCCGGGACCTCGCAGTTCATCATCGTCTCCCTCCGCAAGCCGATGATCGAAGGGGCCGACCGGATTCTGGGCGTGACGCTCCTCCCGGACAAGAGCTCGTTCGTGACCGGGGTCAGGGCCGATGTCTGAAGAGCCTGTCGAGATCCTGGTCCAGATGGCCGATCGGGGTGAGATCGATCCATGGAATATCGACATCGTCGAGGTGACCGACCGGTTCCTCTCCGAGCTGGAGCGGAGGAAGGAGCTCGACCTCCGCATCTCGGGCCGGACGCTCTTCTACGCGGCGCTCCTCCTGCGGATGAAGTCCGAGTACCTGGATATGGCGGTCGACGAGGGTGTGCTCGACGAGTTCCTGGAAGACGAGGACGATGGAATCGACCTTTCCGGAGAGTTCCCGGAAGGGGCGGGGGGACCGATCGAGCAACTCGAGCGGGAGATCCGGCGGAGACTTGACCGCAAGAACCTGCGCAAGCGGCCGGTCACCCTCTTCGAGCTGATCCTCGAGCTGAAGAACGCTGAGAAGGAGCAGCGGCGTCGACAGCGGTTCCGCGATCCCTTTTCCATGGGCCTGATGGACGTGGAGGAAGTGGTGGGTATTGCCCACGAGGAGAACTACCGAGAGGCCGCAGAAACGGTGCTCTCTCAGTGCGAGGCAGCGATTTCTGCCGAAGGGGTGATGACCCTCCACGAGCTTGCCAGGCTTCTTGGCAGGGGGATCCTCGATGTCTACATTCCGCTCCTCTACCTGATGTTCGAGGGGAAGCTCTCGCTCTGGCAAGAGGAGTTCTTCGGAGAGATCCTGGTCCAGTCCTGCCGCGCAGGCGAGTAACCCCTCAACCGGAGCCCTGGTAGCGCTAACGGAGTGCAGAATCCTGGTCCTTTTTTAACAAATGATGATAGGTGATGGAGTTTATGTCTCGTAGTGGTGTTGGTTATTTGGATCAGTTTTTATAGTGGTGGGATCCAAATGATATGGTTCGCCTGCACTGGTTCAGCGTGTCTGTTCCGCTGGCGATGGCAAGATATCACCGCTCACGCCCACCAGGGAAGGGCGATGGATTGATATATGATTGAGGACAATAATTAAGTCCTCATATTGCGATGATGAATCGGACGCTGCTGCGAGGAAATGTCTGGTTCTGATGCCGGAAGATCCCACTATAAGGCCGGACTCACAGCGGCCGTGTGATCGTGCCCGGCAGACAGGTTCTGATCGTTCAGGGCTGTCATACCATCCCGTTTCCTCGGAATGGTTAAATACCAACAATGCGAACAACATACCCTCTGTGATGGAGAACCAACCACCCCGGTAGGCCGGAATTGGTTCTGACGTTGGTACTGGCAATGCGGAAATCTGCAATGGTAACCGCTAATTCCTCGAAATTTCATCCGATAGTGTGCATTACTTGAGAATTCTGGTTGATCCTGCCAGAGGCCACTGCTATCGGGGTTCGATTAAGCCATGCGAGTCGAGAGGTGCAAGACCTCGGCGCACTGCTCAGTAACACGTGGATAACCTACCCTGAGGAGGGGGATAACCCCGGAAAACTGGGGATAATACCCCATAGACCAGAAGTGCTGGAATGCTCTCTGGTCCAAAGGTCCGCCGCCTCAGGATGGGTCTGCGGCCGATTAGGTAGTTGTTGGGGTAATGGCCCAACAAGCCATTGATCGGTACGGGTTGTGGGAGCAAGAGCCCGGAGATGGATTCTGAGACACGAATCCAGGCCCTACGGGGCGCAGCAGGCGCGAAAACTTTACAATGCGAGAAATCGTGATAAGGGAACCCCGAGTGCCCGTAAATTCGGGCTGTCCATCAGTGTAAATAACTGGTGAAGAAAGGGCCGGGCAAGACCGGTGCCAGCCGCCGCGGTAATACCGGCGGCTCGAGTGGTGGCCGCTATTACTGGGCTTAAAGCGTCCGTAGCTGGGTTGTTAAGTCTCCTGGGAAATCTACCGGCTCAACCGATGGGCGTTCAGGAGATACTGGCAACCTAGGGACCGGGAGAGGTGAGGGGTACTCCAGGGGTAGGAGTGAAATCCTGTAATCCTTGGGGGACCACCTGTGGCGAAGGCGTCTCACCAGAACGGCTCCGACAGTGAGGGACGAAAGCTGGGGGAGCAAACCGGATTAGATACCCGGGTAGTCCCAGCCGTAAACGATGCGCGTTAGGTGTGTCGGTGACCACGAGTCACCGAGGTGCCGAAGGGAAACCGTGAAACGTGCCGCCTGGGAAGTACGGTCGCAAGGCTGAAACTTAAAGGAATTGGCGGGGGAGCACCACAACGGGTGGAGCCTGCGGTTTAATCGGACTCAACGCCGGGAAGCTCACCGGATAAGACAGCTGGATGATAGCCGGGCTGAAGACTCTGCTTGACTAGCTGAGAGGAGGTGCATGGCCGTCGTCAGTTCGTACTGTGAAGCATCCTGTTAAGTCAGGCAACGAGCGAGACCCACGCCAACAGTTGCCAGCATGTCCTCCGGGATGGTGGGGACACTGTTGGGACCGCCTCTGCTAAAGAGGAGGAAGGAATGGGCAACGGTAGGTCAGCATGCCCCGAATTATCCGGGCTACACGCGGGCTACAATGGTCAGGACAATGGGTATCGACACCGAAAGGTGAAGGCAATCTCCTAAACCTGTCCTTAGTTCGGATTGTGGGCTGCAACTCGCCCACATGAAGCTGGAATCCGTAGTAATCGCGTCTCAAAATGGCGCGGTGAATATGTCCCTGCTCCTTGCACACACCGCCCGTCAAACCACCCGAGTGAGGTCTTGATGAGGCTGCGGTAGTCGCCGCGGTCGAATCTGGGTTTCGCAAGGGGGGTTAAGTCGTAACAAGGTAGCCGTAGGGGAATCTGCGGCTGGATCACCTCCTAATGACAAATTTCAGGATGCGGTTACCATGCAGACTGCACAATTGCCGGTGTCAGCAAGGACAGAGGGCTCATAGCTCAGCTGGAAGAGCGCCGCCTTTGCAAGGCGGAGGCCCTGGGTTCAAATCCCAGTGAGTCCACTTTCGATGCACCTGGAGATGTGAGTCACCAGGGAAGGGCTGAGAGTCAAGCCAATGACTCAAAGAGGCCGTGTAGAGGTTTGCACTCAGGACGTTAAATGGGTTTGACGGAGCACTGGGCTTTAACCTGTCAGTGGATGGCTCGGTTCGAGTGCCGAAGAAGGACGTGCCAAGCTGCGATAAGCTCCGGGTAGACGCAAGGAATCTATGATCCGGAGATCTCCGAATGGGACATCTCAGCACTTCGGTGTTGATCCGTTGAGGATCGGGAACGCCCCGAATTGAAACATCTTAGTAGGGGCAGGAAAAGAAATCAAATCGAGATGTCGTTAGTAGAGGCGATCGAACACGACACAGTTCAAACCGAATCCCGCAAGGGAGATGTGGTGTTGTAAGCCCACCGAACGATACCTGAAGGTCAAGCGGAAGTCACCTGGAACGGTTGCACCCCAGAGGGTGATAGTCCCGTACGCGAATGGCCGACAGGGTCAGGTGGTGTCTTGAGTACCGCGGGTTGGAATTCTCGCGGGAATCCGGGGGACATCAACCTCCAAAGCTAAATACAACTCGAAACCGATAGCGAAATAGTAGCGTGAGCGAAAGCTGAAAAGTAACCCTGGAAAGGTGGTTAAAAGCGCCTGAAATTGACAGGTGATGGCGAGTTACGGCATGAAAGGATCTTCCCCGCGAAGGAACCCGTCGCGAGGCGGTAGTACGGGCGAGGGTTGCCGATGTCGTAACGTACGTTTTGAAGAACGGGCCAGAGAGTTTATTCTGTTGGCAAGGTTAACCGCAAGGGGAGCCAAAGGGAAACCAACAAGTCCGTAGCGCAAGCGTGGGACGACGTATTAAAAGTGCGTGGAGTCAGCAGGATAAGACCCGAAGCCTGGTGATCTATGCGTGGGCAGGCTGAAGCGTGTCGAAAGGCGCGTGGAGGGCCGCAAGCGGTTTTGATATGCAAATCATTCGCGTGACCTGCGTATAGGAGTGAAAGATTCATCGAACCAGGCATCAGCTGGTTCCTCCCGAAACATACCGCAGTATGACCTGGCTGGAGATAGATGGTGAGGTAGAGCACTGATTGGGGGAGCTGGGGGCGAAAGCCCTCACCCCCCTGTCAAACTCCAAACTCCCCATCGTCCTAGAAGGCCGGAAGTCCGGGCTACGGGGTAAGCTTGTAGTCCGTAAGGGAGACAACCCAGACCGTGGTTAATGTCCCTCAATGTAGGCTAAGTGTAAACACTGAAAGTGGTCCTAGGTCAAAGACAACTGGGAGGTGAGCTCAGAAGCAGCTATCCTTTAAAAAGTGCGTAACAGCTTACCAGTCAAGATTTAGGGCGCTGAAAATGGACGGGGCTAAAGCCTACTACAGAGACCACGGAGCACCGCAAGGTGATCTCGTAGGGAGGCGTGCTGCATGGGTAGAAGCTGGGGCGTGAGGTCCAGTGGACCGTGCAGTATTGAGAATTCTGGCAGTAGTAGAAGCATAGTTGGGTGAGAATCCCAACCGCCGCAGGGGCTAGGTTTCCTCGACAATGTTCGTCAGTCGAGGGTTAGTCGGTCCTAAGATGTACCGTAACCCGAGTACATCGAAAGGGAAACAGGTTAATATTCCTGTACCGTCCGTCTGAAGCGTGAAGCCCTGACGCTTCGGGGTATGTTGAGCGGGGTCGTCGCCCCGTCCAAGCGTATAACTCCGTGGAGTACCGTAATGGTGAGAAACGGATGAAAGCGTGATGGAGAAATTCGACAAATTCCCGGAGCCCATGAAAAGGGAGACGGCGTCCGTACCGAGAACCGACACAGGTGCCCCTCGCTGAAAAGGCGAAGGCGTGTCGGAATAATCGTGTTAAGGGAACTCGGCAAAATGGCCCCGTAACTTCGGGAGAAGGGGTGCCTGCCTGGAGATCAGGCAGGTCGCAGTGACTAGGGAGCTCTAACTGTCTAATAACAACATAGGTGACTGCAACTCGGAAACGACTAGTATAGTCACTGATTCCTGCCCAGTGCGAGTATCTGAATACCCGGTACAACGGGACGAAGGACTCGTAAACGGCGGGGGTAACTATGACCCTCTTAAGGTAGCGTAGTACCTTGTCGCTTAATTGGCGACTTGCATGAATGGATTAATAAGAGCTCTACTGTCCCTAACACGAGTCCGTTGAACCTTTTGTCCTAGTGCAGAGACTAGGGACTCCTATTGGGAAGTGAAGACCCCGTGGAGCTTTACTGCAGCCTGTCGCTGGATTACGGTTTTACATGCGCAGAGTAGATGGGAGGCGTTAATCCGTCCTTTTCGGGGGACGGGGAGTCACCAATGAGACACCATCCTTGTTTTGCTGTAGTCCTAACTCTAACGAGGACACCGGTAGGTAGGCAGTTTGGGTGGGGCGCCACACCCTCGAAAAAATATCAAGGGTGCCCTAAGGTCAACTCATGTGAGTCAGAAACTCACAATAGAGTGAAAGAGCAAAAGTTGGCCTGACGCGATTGTGCACAGCAAGCAATCGCGAGAGGAAACTCGGGTCTAACGAACCAATACGCCCTTTTGATGAGGGCTATTGACGACAGAAAAGCTACCCCGGGGATAACAGAGTCGTCGCCGGCAAGAGCACATATCGACCCGGCGGCTTGCTACCTCGATGTCGGTTCTTTCCATCCTGGCTGTGCAGCAGCAGCCAAGGGTGAGGTTGTTCGCCTATTAAAGGGGATCGTGAGCTGGGTTTAGACCGTCGTGAGACAGGTCGGTTACTATCTAATAGGAGTGTCAGGAGTCTGAGGGTAAGAATGAAATAGTACGAGAGGAACTTTCATTCGGCGCCTCTAGTCGATCGGTTGTCCGACAGGGCAATGCCGAGCAGCCACGCGCCAAGGGATAAAAGCTGAAAGCATCTAAGCTTGAAACCCGGCCTAAAAAGAGACTCCGTTATAGGACACCGGTAAAAGACCGGTTTGATAGACCTGGGATGTAAGCACGAAGGCAACGACGTGTTCAGTCCGCGGGCACTAATGTCCAAACTCCCCAGTACTCTTAGTCAAACCCAGACGAAATTCTGAGTGCAAACCGAGAAATTATATCCTCATCTGTCATACACTTGAAGGTATCTGGCAGAGACATCTCTCTCATCGGTAACATCACCCTTCCCAAAAAGGGAGTGATAGCAATTACGAGAGCGGATATCCCTGTCATCTACACGACCCTTGCCAAGGTGGCGGAGCGGCTACGCGGTTGACTGCAGATCAACTACACTCCGGTTCAAATCCGGACCTTGGCTTTGGGTAATTGCGGCCATAGCAGTCGGGGAACACCTGGACTCATTCCGAACCCAGCAGTTAAGCCGACTCACGTGGTATGCTGTACTGAGGTACGCGAGTCCCCGGGAACCATACCTCGCTGCAATTACCCTTTCTTGCAATGATAATTGGTGTTGTTTTTATTACTTTTAACTAGGTATGCTGTGTTTTACAATTTCAAAATCGGGCTTACTTTACCAGGATAAACGTGAATTAGCCCATATACAGCCATCGAGACCGCCATATTGTAGCAATTGAACTTCACCATTCCTTCACGGGAAGAGGTAGTGGCTGATTCGCCGAATATTCGTTTCACAGCGGAAAAACACTCCCTCGCTCTTCCATCTATTCCCGTATCCTGCCTTGTCTACCCATTCTCGATAGCCTCCGCTCTTCACACGCTTGCCGACACAATTAGCGCGATAGTGTGATCCGGTGGATCTTGTGGCAGCGTTCTCCCGTGTTTTGGCTCCTGATTTGATTCCTCGTAGACAAGGGACCTGGTCAAATCCTCCATCACCTGGAACCTGGCAGATAGGATGTGCGTTACCTCCATTGCCTGATCAATGAAATCAAAAGAGAGGTAAAACTCGGCCTAGCTTCACGAGTCGCTCGTTATATACGGTACAAAGCAAGAATAGCTACATGCGGTCGTCCCCATCGCTCTTTCTTTGTCGCGATAGAATGGTGGGAATTTCGTGATCTTCAGATTTTCTGTATTTTGGTAATCTTTAGCCAGATTTATTCAACACAGCAGGAAGGTGTGAAAATTATTATGCATGAAACGAGATCTGCGGAAAACAGAATAACCATATAGCTCTTACGGGAACCTTTGAACCGAGCGTTTCTGTGCACTGATTCTATGGTAATGCTCTTCGAGGTAATCAGTAATCACGTTCCAATCGTATCCCTGTGCTTTCTGGCGGCAAATGGCAGAGCGTCTTGATGTATCGGCCAGGACTTCATGTATTTTAATTGCCATGTCTTTTGAATCAAGCCGGGACAATGCCCCGCATCCATGACCTGCAAAGACCGCACTCGCATTCTGAGGATGGTCGATGGTTACAACAGGAAGACCACAGGCTAGTGCTTCAAGAGCCGCAATTCCGAAACCTTCACGGGTTGACGGCAGTACAAATACTTTCGATGATTTCATATGGGCATTTATATCCTCGGGTGAGGGCAGGAACCCGGTAAATACAACATTATCATTCAATCCCCACATTTCAGTCATCAATTTAAGATTGTGACGCTCCGGTCCGTCTCCAATAATCATGCATGTAATATCAGGATGTGTCTCTTTGAGAATAACGATTGATTCAAGCAAGATATCGATATGTTTCTCTTTTATGAGCCGACCAGCAAAAATAAGATCGGAAGATTGATCGGATGGGATGATTGCATCAATTGCTTCCAGATCAATACCATTCGGGATAATTTTTATTTCTTTGTCTCTCACCAGCTTCTGGAGACCTTCTTTTGTGAGCTCTGAAACTGCTACCGCATGGGAAGAGTTATGCGCAACGACACGTTCAAGGAATTTCCCGGCACAACCAGGAAATCCGATATAGTCGTACCAATAGCCATTCCAAACTTCATGCCAGGTGATTATGAGGGGAGATCCTGTTATGCGATTGGAAAGCACCGCACTCAGCGCAGAGAAAAACGGGAACTGTTGGCAATCAATCACGTCGAAATCTTCCTTCACCAGTGGCAGGAATACGGATAACCCAAAAATGATGGCCTGGGAGTATGTTCTTCTCCCTCTCCGGTACAGTGACCGGGGACTGCAAGTCCCATGAAGGGTGACACCACCTTTCTTGAGGATCTTCTCTTCGCCCCATACACGCATACCATAAATGTGGACGTCATGGCCTCGTTTGGCGAGCCTCTGAGAGATTTCCCATACTCTCCTCTCAACCCCTCCGGTAATATATGGGTAGACAGCATCGTAGACATAAGCGATGCGCATAGTCCCTCAGTCAGAGAAAGGTTCCCTGTTCAGACACATCATACTGATAAGTACCGCGATGAAGACAATCTCAACGCCAACCGTGACCAGTGCCAGGGACAACGTTGCATTGGTAATTTCATTGAGGGCACCAAATCCTGATATGATCCATTCATAGAGAATATAGCCGCCAAGGCATACTCCTGCAATAATGAACACTGATCCCATTATCAAAAATTTTTCGAGGTTCTGATAGTTCAATAAAATATCTTCTGTCAGGCCTTCTTTTCCATACCCATGCAAGCTCGAATATATTTTGATGACAATGCCGAAAAAGAACAGCTGAATGCCCCCCATCATGAGCATTGTTCCAAGAATGAACGAATGGGTTCGTGCAGAGGGGTCACCCGAAGGATCATGGAATGCTCCCATCAGAATAAGCCCAAAGATCACAGAGAGCATTCCGGGAACAGCAAGAAAGGGAATTGGTTTCAAGAGGAGGAAAAATCGAAGATGACGCCATCCATCGGAAAAGCTTGCAAGCTTGGATGGCGCTATTCTCGGGTAATAGGTTATCGGGACCTCGGAGATTTTTAACCCTTCCCGGGACGCATTTATGAGCATCTCCGAGGCGAATTCCATCCCGCAACTTTGGAGATGAAGACTTTCCAAAGCATCGGAACGAATCGCCCTGAACCCACTATGGGTATCTGTGAAATTGGTATGAAAGATCTTGTTGAGGACAAATGTGAGAAATGGATTCCCAATGTACCGGTGGAGAGGGGTCATTGCCCCTTTCGTTATTGTTCCCCTGAACCGCGATCCCACCACCAAGTCGAAACCTTTTTCCATTTCATGAATAAGGAGCGGGATCTCGTTGAAATCATAGGTATTGTCAGCGTCACCAATGACGATATACCGCCCCCTGACATGCGTAAAAGCTTCCATGTATGCACATCCATATCCTCGTGATTTTGGATGGACGACCCTTGCTCCGAGAGATCGGGCTATTTCCGGGGTTTTATCGGTTGAGGAATCTGTAACAATTATTTCTCCGTTTATCCCTTGATTTTTGAAAACATTCTGTATTTTCCTAATGCAGGTCTCAATGGTCTGTTCTTCGTTCAAGGTCGGTAATATGACACTTAATTCGATTGGTTTTCCTGTAAATTCAGAAATCAAATACCTTCACCCGGGAATTATGTGGAGTCTTATTGTTTGAGTATTAATTTGTGGTTATTAGAATAAACCCCTACCGCATCTGAAATGAACTGGTTTTACGGGATGAGATGGAAGATCGAAGGGGTGTTTTCTGCCGTGAAACGAACATTTGGTGGATCGTTAACCGCCTCTTTTCGTGAAGGAATGAAGCGTGAAGGAATGGTGAAGTTCAATTGCTACAATGTGCTGGTCCCGATGGCTGTATAGGGACAAATTCAGGTTTGTTCTGGTAAAATAATGCCGATTTGAAATTGTACGACACCACAAGGATATCAGAATTATTTTATACTGTGTTCACGTACCTTGTAGACGCAATTTCTATCCGTTGCGGGCTCGTGGTCTAGCTGGTTATGACGTCGCCTTGACATGGCGGAGGTCAGGAGTTCGAATCTCCTCGAGCCCATCCCTGTTTTTCCGTTATGGAAGAGGTGAAACGGCACGGTTTAACACTTGCGCCTGGGAACAAATCCATCTTGGCACCGGGGGCATATTTGGTATGCCAATCTTCAAATTCGAGACTTTCTTCTCCTCTTCGTGAAGTGTTATGAGGAAATATACGAGAAAGAAGAGTGCGGCCGGAAAAAGAAACGCACCAAGGGATCCCAAGTGGATTGCAAGTCCGGTGGCCAGAGGGTAGAGTGACAGTATCAGTCCTTTCGATCCGGGAAAAGGTATAGAAAGGATGATTTCTAATGCATCACCATGGGGCGGATAATCGAAGACCCTGCACTCCGCAACAAAACCCTGGTATTCAGGGACCGGACTGATGCAGGTGTCAGACTCGCGAAATTTACCCGCGAGCATCTCAGGCTTGATACACCCATGGTGTGTGCCATCCCGGCAGGGGGCATCCCGGTCGGGCTGGAGCTGGCCCGGGTATTTCATACCGATCTGGTGCCCGCGGTGGTACGGAAGCTGAAGATCCCCTGGAACCCTGAAGCGGGGTTTGGAGCCATGACCTGGGACGGACGGATCTTCCTGAACCAGCCGCTGGCAAGCCAGCTCCGCCTTTCCCCCGAAGAGATCAGGTTGGCTAAGGAACAGACACAGGAAGTTATCAGGCAGCGAATGGAACTTTTTGCAAGAGGGCAGCCCCCTCCGTCATTTCGCCACCGGACTGTCGTCCTGACCGATGACGGTCTCGCGTCGGGTTACACCATGCTTGCAGCAATCGAAGCGGTCATTTCCGATGAGCCCGATCGGATTGTAGTTGCGGTGCCGACAGGATCAAGGGGGGCAGCCGCTCTCGTCGCAGAAAAATCTGAATCGGTCGTCTGCATGAACCTGAAGGATAGGTATCCCTTTGCCGTGGCTGATGCTTACCGGAACTGGCACGATCTTTCAGATGAGGAAGTTCTCGAGTACCTTGATCTTAGCGGAAGAAATCCGCAAAGGCTGACTCCACGATCCGATGATTTCCCGGCTTAGGACCTGGCGGGTGCACTCATCGATTCATTTTTTTCCAGTTAAATCATACCCCTCTCCTGATACGCCCGATCAGCTGGACCGACTGGACTATCCCTGTACTTTTATGAGGGGAACATCCGGGGATTGGGTTCGTGGCTTCAATACAGAGAGGTGGCAGGAATGATCTTTAAGGATAAAAAGAACAGATACGTGATCGAACTCCCTGATGGATGGCAGGAGCGGAGGGGGCGGTTTGGGACACTCTCACACCACAGCGTTTTTTTCGGCCTCATCGGTGACAAGCACTACTTCGAATCCGCGGACGGCCTATCACGGCTCACCGTTTCTGCCGGAGCAAATATCTGGCCAAGCACCATCATCAGGAAAGCTGTGGTATGTGATTTCCTGGTATTCAACGTATTTCTTGAACTTATGGAGACCGACATCAAGGAAATTGAGGGATTCTGCCTTGGGGGCGAGGCAAACACTGTGTATTACCGCTACAAGAGTCCCCACGGCAGTGGACGTTTCATCTCGGCGGTGAGGAAGGGTCGCGAATATACAATCAGGACATCGTTGACCGGTATTGACGACATCATGAGAAGAGAAGCCGAAATCGAGAGGGTTATCGCGTCGTTCAGGTTTATCTAAGTGTGCCAGAGGATCTTCCCGGCCTTTGATCATTTTTTCAGGATTTTCCACACTACCGTGAGCACAGCGATGGCTAGAAATGCCATACCGGTCCACCAGAGGTCGAAGGTCAGGAAAAAGACAATGGCTGCAACGAGCGCAGCAGGAAGGAGCATCCAGATCAACCTGACAATGAACAGGACGATCGCTATCCCGATGATAACCAGGGCAAGGAATCCGATGAATGCTATGATATCCATAGGGGAGCCACATTTATTCCCCTCTTCCTCAGTACCAATAAGGTTTTGCATCCGGGGATTCTTCCGGGGTGTCAGCATTCTTAACCAACCGTGATACTGGAATACAGGTGACAGAAACCACCATCTTCTGGATAAAACGTTCATACCTCGAAGGGTCACTCACATTGCGTTGCCGGAGCGCATAGGTTCAAGACCATGGAATGCCATGGAATCTGTGCCGTGACACCCCATCCTTTCATTCCTGATGAATCGGTGCTCATGCGCTGGATGGCGCTCGAGATGGGAAAAGTCAACGATGGCGTCGTAGCTCAACGCCGGAGACTTTCCGAACTTTTATCAGAAGAACACCCCTCAGCTGTGACCCGGAACGGTACGGAATTCACCTTTAATCTTGGGATTATCAGGAAACTGGGAGAAAACCTTCCTCACCGGCTCCATCCTCTGTTGAGACTTCCAATCATCTTCTTCTTTGATTCGACCGTGCCTGACAGCTGCCTGCTCACCGATGAAGTAGCATTAGAAGCGCTCCAGATCCTCGGGGAACTCTCCCGGTTTCGGGAATTTGACGGAGGAAAGCTCTGGGTTGGTCGTGCCATCGTGTTTGCAATCATGCAGAGATATCCAACTGCAGTTCAGATCATGATGAATTAATACAGGAAGATCCCCATTCGAAGTGGTGAAAAGAGTTGAGGGACAGGCCACATATTGCATTCCTTTGAGCAGTTCTGGTGGAATGCATCCGGATCATCATAACCTTTAAACGATTGTTTCACAATATATTGTCATTAAAATTCCAGCCAACGGTTTTCTGGTTCAGGTAATCTTCACTGCCAAGATTATAGGTAATCTGGTGGTTTCAGGAAGAAGGGGTGGCTGGTTAAAAACACCAGGCGATGAGAACGACTATAACGAAGCACCACGGCAAGCACCATATGGCAGTCGACCACTACACCCGGATAATGGGGGACATTCAGGCACTTTTCCGCTCGCGCCTTCAGATCCAGATCCTCCTCGCTCTTTCTGATGGAAACAAGACCCTAGCCCAGCTCCGCGAGATTACTGGGAGTTCCTCACAGGCCCTCATCCCGAAGATACGGAAGCTTGAAGCGAACAACTATATCGCAATATCGGAGTACGAATACCACTTAACCCCGGTGGGAAAAATCCTGGCCCTGAAGATCCAGGACATCATCCTCTTCAAATCGGTTACCCGGAAGCACAAGGATTTCTGGGATCAGCACCGGGTTGATGCGATCCCGGAACCATTTCTGCAAGATCTTGGAGAACTCTATCAAACCGAGATCGTTTCTGATACGAATGTAGACATTTTCAATGTCTATTTTAACTTCCTCAAGGTACTCAATGAGGCTGAACGGGTCTGCATAGTCTCCCCTATCTCCAGCCCTGCTCATACCGAAGCGGTAGCAAAACGTGCGATGGAAGGGGCGACAATAGATCTTCTTGTGGGTAAAGAACTCATCGAACAGTTCTCCCGACCGTCTTATGCCGAAAAGATATCCGAGGTGGTCGGAACCGGGAGGGGGAAAATCTTTATACTGGATCCCATGCCGAAACTGGGGTTGACTGTGACTGACAAGGCAATCTCCCTCGGCCTGTATAAGCTCGACGGGATCACCTATGATTCGACATCTGACCTCTTCTCAAGAGAAGAACGGGCGGTCAGGTGGGGCCAGCGGCTCTTTGATTACTACCGGAAACAAGCGACCGAATTAATATTGTAAGATGCGATTAATATTTGTCAAATCCATTCTCTTTATCAAATCAAAGGCATTAGTGCCGGGCAAACTATTATATTTCCATCAATTTCATTTTCTTTTTGTAGACAGTTCCCGGTTCTGAGGCGAAGAGAGGCGGAGTGGAGCATAAGATCATTAATTGATCTGATGAATATTCACTAGTTGGTTGGATCTTAGTCACTTTGTTTAATTTTAATCATGGGAATGTATGTTAATTTCAGGCAAGACAAATAATTCATGTCTGAATACTGGTATCCGCATGACTGGTTTACATTGAATCTCGTTGTTGTGTTCGATTACCTCGTGTATAGCTCGCTTTATCTCTCGTTTGCCGCCGGGTTCATGGCATATATTTCCAGTGTTCTCCATGAAGTATCATTCAATCCTGCTGTTTTCGTTCTCGGCATGCTGATAACCTACTCGGTATACAATCTGAACCGGAAGACCGATGAGAGCGAAGACGCCATCAATCATTCGAAACGATACGGATTCACCAAAAAATATGAAAGACTCCTTTTCTCTACGGCAATAGGGGCATATATCCTTGCGCTCGCCATTTCCTGGCTCTACGGTCCCGCTGTTGTGGTGATATCGGCCATCCCCCTGATCAGCGGGGTGGTTTATAGCGCCCCGGTATTTCCCCGGGGATTTCCGTACCGCCGCTTGAAAGAGATCCCGGTCGCAAAGAGTCTCATCGTTGCTGTAGCCTGGGCCCTCCCGCCTACCCTCCTTCCTGTATACATAGCTGGGGCGTTTCCGGACACGATTACCCTGGCCGCAATCCTATTCTTTTTTTCCCTGGTCTTTATCAATACCGTGCTCTTCGACATGCGGGATGTTGAAGGAGATCGGCTCACAGGGGTAAGGACCATCCCGGTCTGCATCGGGATAGCTGCCACAACGCTGCTGCTGAAGATGGTCAATATTATCTTCGGGGTAACAGTAGTGCTCCTGTTATGGAACAAGATTCCGCTGGCTTACATCATGCTTATCGTAATGGGAATTTTCTATGCCCACTGGTATATCCGCAACTACCGGAAGATCAGTGAGAGCAACCTCCTATGCGACCTGATCGCAGATGGCCAGTTCATTGCCCTGGGCCTGTTGATGGTGGTCATAGTGGCAGTATCAGCATCATTCAATCCAGCAGGTATCGCCGCCGCGATATGATGCGCGATACAGGCCGCGGTTGGTGTTGTGAGAAATACCCTCCATCTCTTCCAAACCAAACTTCTTTCATGAAACCGGCATATCAACCAATACCCTAACTTCCCGGGCCGGGTCTCCCTCTCATCATTCCCTTCCTATTGCACCTCTGGTCTGCTTGGCATTCATCGCGGTTTGGAAACGGTAACCATCATTTTACAACAGGCATATGGGGGCCGAACATCCGGAGGAAAAGAGCAGCAGTAACGCCAGGCCAGCCAGGAGCATGAGCTTCATCAGGGGTATCCTTGTCCTTAAGGTACGTATGGTCATCCCGGCACCATGAATCGGGTAAGGGTGTTCGGTAGGCATGACCCGCAGGATTATGAATCTTCGGATGCCATTCCTATACACAAAGATACCTCTGAAAAACCGGCGTTCCCTCTGTTATGCATCGTCAACTTATCCTCGTTATTCACGGCCCCGAACCCTTTGACTCCGGAGAGGCCGCTTTTCTCATCGAACAGCTGGCTCCCTCCCGCATTATCGTAGCCGGGGTGATGGCCCGGACCGCTGCAGAAGAGTCAGGGATCCCCTGCGAGCTGGCCGGTCTTCCCCCGAGCATGGTAATCCGCGATCTCCCTCTCGAAACGGTCCTCGCCAACCACGGCAAGACACCGGATTCGGGCAGGATATTTGGGGAGATAGTTGCCTCACGCCTCGCCCCTCGCGGTATCCTCCATCTTGAAGCCTCGAGCAGGACCCTCTTTCTCTGGAACCGGGAGCCTGATACGCTGGCACAGGAAACCGCGGAGAGAACCGGTTATATGATTGAAGAGGTCAGAACTCCTCCACTTGGGGATACATCACAGCGGATCATCCGGGGATGTCTTCCTGGCGAGGCAGTCTTTGTAAACGGGATCGTAATCGGGCAGGCCACCGGTCCGGAGGTGGTGATCCGGAAAGAAGGTAGGAGTATTATCCCGGTCTCCGGTATGCATGCCAAGGATCACGGGCTGGAGAAGCTCGCAGATCAGCCGTTCATCGACCTCTCACGGGTATGGTGCAAAAGCGGATTGGTCCGGACCGCTCTTCCACGGGCAGGTGAACCCCGGACCGGCCCGGGCCGAGTGCTCTTCATCGACCACTGCGGGCACCGGCTCTATGATGTGATCACTCCTGAAACCAGGGGGATTGTCTGTGTAGGGGATGACACGACTGCCGTCTGTGGTCATATCGCTGCCCACCTTGGCATCCCGGTCCTGGGCATCGTTGACGGCGACGCAGATGGCATCGTGCCGTCTTCATTTGCCCCGGGAACGGTCATCGCCCGTGCCGTGCGGGAACGGGACGATGATATCGGCAGGGAAATCCAGGGAATGATACCGGGGAAGATGGTTGCCTGGGATGACGTTGTGGAAAATCTCATCGGGTATCTCGGAGAACGGGTGGAGATAATCCGCTCCGGGAGGTAAAGCCGTCAGTTCGTGCAGCCTTCCGGAGGAAACCGTATGTATCCCGAATGGGACTGCTCATCGGGACCTGTCAGAAACGGACCTTTCCTTTAGAATCAGGCTTCCTGGGAACGAACCCCCCCCTGGTGCGTGTACCGTTCCCTGATGCCGTCAACGGTTTCGATCTCATCGATGGACTTGTCGTCCCGCAGCCTGATGAAACGCGGGAACCGAAGCGCAAAACCACTCTCGTAGTTTGGACTCTTCTGGATCTCGGAGTAACCAACTTCGACCACCATCCCGGGCTCGAACCGGACCTCTTTTCCCTGCTGGCTTATTACCCTGTCTTTCAGTAGGACATAGATCTCCTGGAGCTGCTCATCGGAAAACCCGGTTGCCACCCTCGAGAGTGGGACAAGCTCGCCCTGATCCTGGCAGGCGAGAAGGAATGAACCAAAGACATGTGCCCGTTTCCCCTCGCCCCAGTCGGCACCAATGACTGCCAGGTCGAGGGTATCAACGTCCGGCTTGATCTTGATCCAGTTCTTCCCCCGCACTCCCGGGGTGTAAGGCGACCCCGGCACTTTCAACATTAACCCTTCGTGTCCGGCGGCGAGCGCATCGCGATACATCCGATCTATCTCCTCCGTATCGTCGCTCACGATCTGGGGGGCCAGGTGCGCGTTTAATACGCCCACGAGCTTTCTCCTTCGCTCAAATAGAGGGAGATCGATCAAGGTCTCCCCGTCCAGGAAGAGGATATCGAAGACGTATGGGACCATTTGGATCTCCTCCCGGATCGAATCGATCCCATACTTTCTCCGGAATCTCCGGAGGACGGTCTGGAACGGCATCGGCTTTCCGTCCGAAGTGGCGATGACCTCGCCATCCAGGATGACGTCATGCGTGGTGGCGGCCATCAGAACCTCGGTGACGTCTGGAAGGGCAGCGGTCACGTCTTCCAGCTTCCGCGAGTACATCCTGCAGCGGTTCCCTGCTTTGTGGAACTGGAACCTGCTCCCATCATACTTGTACTCGGCGGCCATCGCACCGTTATCGGCAACCGCTCCGGTGACGGTACCCTGCTGGGCAAGCATCATCCGTACCGGGCGGAACGGTTCGATCCTGACATCACGAAGGCGATCGCTGCCCTGCCGGGCCAGGAGGGCAACCTTCCCGAGGTCGTTTTCCGCCTGGAAGGCGTGTTCAACGAGAGCGGGATCAACTGAGAAGGCCCTGGCGATTGCTTCCCTGACGTTTCCCTCACCGACCCCGATCCGGAGATCCTCGAGCATGATCCGGGAGAGATACCTCCCTTCGAGTGGCCTGGAATTTGTGAACAGACGCCTGACCAGGAGGAGCTTCTCACGCTGCGACTTCTTTCCCTCCGAAGCAGCGATGGATGTGAGGTCCCGATACACGTCAGTGATGGTCAGGTCTTCGGGAAAGAATGAGGTTTGCTCTTTTTGGGCGAGGAGCTCCTCGACCGCCCGTCCCACGTCCCCGGTGCGGTTGATGACCCGGACCACATCGTCCCGTTGAATGCCAGCCACGTACGCGATGCCTTCATACAGGAGGTTCGGACCAATTCCGAGCTTTGCCGGGCTCCAGTCGGGGAAGATCCTTCCCATCACGAACCGGATGAAGATCGGTAATTCATCATCGGGAAGACCGGGGAGGACCCGGCTGATAATATCGATCATCTCCAACCTCCCGGAAGTTCCTTCCAGCTGCTCGCAGATCCGGGCGAATTCGATGAAATCCATACACAGCCCCCGTTTCGAGAACAGCATTGGCGGGGTCAGGGAATAAGAGTTCCCATCGGAGGACAATTAGAGCCGGATCCGCTGTGGCCATCCGGGATCGGTGCCTGGGTTAGAGGCAACTGCGATATCGAGGTCGCCGGCAAACAGTCCTACCGCTTCTCTTGCACTGGCAAGGGCTTTTTCCGGTGTGTTGTTCACTTCCGACAGGTGGGCAAGCATGATGCGGGCGACACTGGTGCAGCAGCTGCGGATGAAGGCCGCTGCATCCGGATTCGACAGGTGACCCCGTCGGGACCGGATCCGCCGCTTCAGCATATCAGGGTAGGGGCCGGTTCGGAGCATCTCGGGACAATGGTTGCTCTCGAGCACCAGCATGTTGCACCCAGAGAGCCACTCCTCCATCTCCCTGGTGATTACTCCAGTATCAGTGCAACAGCCGAGCACCGCGCCGTTGCCCGAGATCCTGAAACCGCAGGGTTCCCGGGCGTCGTGGGAAACCGGGAAGGCTTCGATACAAAAGCTGCCAATCTCAAACCGTTTCTGCCACCTGCACCGGACCAGGTCGATAGAAATGGCCCCTGTCCCCCGGCACCTGATGATCTCGCGGAGGGTCCCCCCGGTAGCGTAGATCGGGACATTCAGGTATCGGGCCAGGGCATAGGCTCCACGGATATGATCGATATGTTCGTGGGTGACCAAGATCCCTCTGATATTCTCTTCCGACCCCCCTGCCTCCCGGAGCCGGAAGAGGATCTCCCGCTTCGAGAGCCCGGCATCTACGAGGAGTGCATCGTCACCGCATTCAACATAGAGGCAGTTGCCACTGCTCCCGCTCGCCAGTGCACTGCACCGCATCTGTACCGTCTTTTGGGTTGAAGGGAGATAGTTCTGACGGAAGATGCCTTAAAGTGGTTCGTGATCCTGGATGCATTTGAAATGTATAACAGAATTATTTGGGGTATGGGGTATTTTTTTGAGAATGTGTGATGCAGGGTGAACGATGCCTCATGGAGAGAGAAAAAAAAAGATCAATAAAGGTTAGATTTACCTGAATATATCGAAGATCTGGTCGCTCCCGGTCGCAGCGAGCCGGTCCCGCTCTTCCCGCTCCTCGACAAGGGCAAGTAGTGGCAAGGACATGTCGATTCCCGGGACATGGCCGAACATCTTCTCGAGCTCGACCTGCTGGGCATGCATGAATAGGGAGTTGGGGATCTCCATGGGGCAGTTCTCCTCGCATTGACCACAGTTGACACAGGAATCAGCGATATGGGCAAACCGGATCAGGTGGAACATGAAATTGACCGGCAGGGTACCAGGTTCGACAAGGTACGGTTTCTTGGTGCTGCACTCGACACAGTAGCAGATGGGACACTGCTCGATACAGGCATAGCACTTGATACAGCGGGAGGTATCTGCAACGATCTTTTTCAGCCGTGCCTGCCCGGTCCCGAGTTCCTCGAAATCATGTTTCCTCCACTTGTCGGCGAGCTTATACATGGCTCCCTCTACCTTTGCGCGGATCTCGACTCCTTTCGGGATGGGAGCTTCGGTCTTAATCATGCCGGCATCGGTGGCCGCCTTGAGCAGGTTTGCGCCCTTCTCGCTGCAGACCTCGATGAAAGTGGCCTTTCCAGCCTTCTCCCCGATAACCCCCCAGTTCCCGCAGGCGAGGTCTGCCTGGCGGGTCACCTTGAGCTTGCACCGACGGCAATTCGTCCGGCGGCCGTAGCCCTGTTCTTCGAGTTCATCTATGGAGATGCCCTTGTGACCGCCCTCATACTCGATGATGAACTGGCCTTTGTCGATCTCTTCCTTGTGGACTTTGTCGGGGTCGACACCGAACTTCTCGGCAATCATCTTGCGGGCAACGATTGGACTGACCGACCCTCCGCAGTTCACCCCGATCATCAGGATGTTATCGAGGTTGACCTGCTGCCGTTTCGCCAGCTCATAGAGGCCCATCATATCGCAGCCCTTCACGGTCATGGCGATCCGGTAATTATTGGCCCCGTCGAGATATTTCTTCACGTATTTCGAGAGTAGCATGGTTCCACAGTGGAGGGACCCAGCGGTCTGGTCAAGCTCCTTGGGATCGGTGATGACGGCAGGGACCGCATCGTAAAGGTCGGCTCCTTTCTTCACCGCAAGGACCGCATCGACAGCCTTGCTTTCCAGGGCAAATTTAAGCAGCTGAGTGACGGCACCACCGCATTCTGCCCTCTTGGCCATCTCAGCATCGGTGGTCCAGGCATAGAACATGTCGCCTTTCTTCACCATCTCAATTACCTCCCGCGATCTTTTCCACTTTCACGGCACAATGCTTGAGCTCCGGCATCTTTGACATCGGATCAAGGGCAGTATTGGTGAGGTTGTTCGCTCCATCGGGAAAGTGCATTGCCATATAGAGCACTCCCGGGGCCACTTCATCGGTCACCCGGGCGATCGGCGTGGTCTCTCCCCTGCGACTCTGCAACTTGATTCGTTCTCCGTTGGCGATTTTGAGTCTCCCGGCATCATCGGTGTTGATCTGTACGAATGCTTCTGGCACTTCGTAGTTCAATATGGCCGCCCGACCGGTCTGGGTCCTGGTGTGGTAGTGGAAGATCAGGCGCCCGGTCATCAAGGTGAACGGGTATTCCGCATCGGCAACCTCCGCTGGCGGGCGGTATTCGATCCCAAAGAAAGTGCCAAGGCCGTCGGCCGAAGAGAACTTTTCACGGTGCAGGATGGGAGTGCCTGGGTGGTCTTCGGTCGGGCAGGGCCAGTGCACGGACTCTGGTCTGTCGATTCTGATGTTCGTGGCCCCGAACATAGACGGTGTAACCTTGCGCATGTCGTCCCAGATCTCCTGGGGTGACTTGAAATCGAAGCCCTTGAGCCCGAGCTTCTTTGCCAGCAGGACGAAGATCTCCCAGTCCTCCTTGGCATCACCGGGTGGGTTGACGGCCTTCCTGACACGGTTGATACGGCGTTCACCGCTGGTGAATGTACCGTCTTTTTCGGCAAACGAGGCGCCGGGGAGTACCACATCGGCATACTCACAGGTCTCGGTCCAGAAGATGTCCTGGACTACCAGGAAGTCAAGCTTTTCGAGGGACCGCTTTACGTGGTTCGAATCAGGGTAGGAGACGACCGGGTTCAGGGCGAAGATATACATAGCCTTGATGGGGTCGCCGCACTGGCTGATCTGCTCGGTCAGGGTCGATCCGTACCATTCGGGGAGCGATCCTGCCGGCATGCCCCATGCCTTCTCCATCTTTTCGCGCATCTCCGGGAGCTCGCATTTCTGGTATCCCGAATAGACGTTTGGATAGGCCCCCATGTCACAGGCACCCTGGACGTTATTCTGGCCGCGGAGGGGGTTTACACCCACGCCTGGGCGCCCGATGTTGCCACAGAGCATGGAGAGGTTGCCGAGCGACCGGACGTTATCGGTACCGGTGGTGAGCTCGGTTATCCCCAGGCAGTAGACAATGACGGCGTTCTTTGCCGCCGCATAGCGGGAGGCGATCTCCTTGACCTTCTCCGTAGGAACTCCGGTGATATTCTCAACTTCGGCATACTTCTCCACCATCTTTTTCAGATCCTCGAACCCTTTGGTCCGCTTTTCGATGAACTCCTTGTCATGCTTGCCTTCTTTGATGATCCAGTACATGATGGAGTTGGCAAGTGCGATGTGAGTGGAGGGGTTGAACCGGATCCATGTGTCTGCCAACCTTGCGGTCGGAGTGTATCTCGGGTCAAGGCAGATGATCGGAATCCCTTTCTGTTTTGCCTGGGCAATCCGCCGGCCGGCCAGCGGGTGTGCTTCTACCGCGTTTGAACCCCAGAGAAGAATCAGGTCCGAGTGCAGGACATCTTCAAACGGGTTCGTGGCCGCTCCAGACCCGAACGAGAGGGAGAGCCCTGCTACCGAAGGGCCGTGGCAGATGCGGGCGCAGTTGTCGACGTTATTTGTCTTGAATGCCACACGAGCGAGCTTCTGCATGATGTAGCACTCTTCGTTCGGCGTCCTGCAGGAGACCTGGAAACCGAGCGACTTCGGCCCATGCTTGTCACACGTCTCTTTCAGCTTTTTGGCAACAAGGTCAAGGGCTTCATCCCAGCTGGCTTCTTCGAACGTGCCGTTCTTCTTGATTAACGGTTTTGTCAACCGGTCCGGGCTGTGGACAAATTCCCAGCAGGTCATACCCTTCGGGCAGAGTTTCCCCTCGTTGATAGGGCTCCTCCGGTAAGGTTCAACACCGGTCAATTTCCCGTCTTTTACCACGAGGTTTAACGTGCAGCCCACCCCGCAGTAGGGGCAGGTTGTCTGCACATATTTCAATGATGGTACGGATGGCTTGCTCGTCATGGAGTCTCTCCTGAAATGAATAGTTAGTCAGCAATGCTTTACTTTTGCATGCAGTTTAACCGATAAGCTTGTGTTAGTTTTTATTAATAAAACTAGTTATTTTTCTTGAAAATTTGTTGATTACTGGTGGGTATAAAGAGACATTTCGGAAAAAAATTAGTTGGAGTATTTTGATGGACCAAGCTTCGGAGCGAAAGCACGGTCGGCCTCTTCCCTGATCGCATTGCCAAACAGCGCCAGCGGAATCTCCATCGGGCAGAGCTCCTCGCACTGGCCGCAGTTGATGCAGCTGTCGGAAATGTGGGCGAACCTGCGCAGGTGGAACATAGGATCGGCAGGAATGAATCCCCTGCGGATCATGGTGGAGTCCTTCTTGAGCATATCGGCAACCGGGAAGCAGACCGGACATTTCTCGATGCAGGTGTAGCATTTGATGCACCGCCCGGTTTCTTCGGAGATGACTTCCCAGAGGTTCTTGGAAATAGCCGAGAAATCCTTCTGTCGCCACTTCTGCCCGAGTTTGAGCATGGCATTCTCGGTCTTGCCCCGGATCTCGATTCCCTTCGGTTCCGGAGCGCTCACCTCAAGTGCCTTTGCTTTCACTGCTTTGCTCAGGAGGTCGGCACCCTTGTCGCTGCAGACCTCGACGAAGGTGGCTTTCCCGGCCTTGTCACCAATCACACCCCAGTTTCCACAGGCAAGGTCGGCCTGGCGCGGGATCTTGTAGAGGCAACGGCGGCAGTTGCTCCTGCGGCCGTATCCCTCGTCCTCAAGGTCGTCGATCTTGATACCTTTGTGGCCGCCCTCATACTCGATGATGAACTGGCCTTTGTCGATCTCTTCCTTGGTCACCTTATTCGGGTCGACACCGAACTTCTCGGCAATCATCTTCCGTGCAGTGATCGGGCTGACTGTGCCCCCACAGTTTACGCCGATCAACAGGAGGTTGTCCAGATCGATTTCACCCCTCTTTGCAAGCTCGAGGATGCCCATCAGGTCGCACCCTTTTACGGTGATACCGAGTTTCTGTTTCTTGGCCCCGTCAAAGTAATTTTTCACCAGCTTCGAGACTAGGAGGGTACCGCAGTGCAAGGATCCGGCAGTATTTCCCAGATCCTTGGGATTGGTGATGATTGTCGGGATCGCATCGTAAATATCAGCACCCCGCTTCACGGCCAGGACTGCATCAACCATCTTGTTCTCGAGGGCATATTTCAGGAGGGTGGTGACAGCACCGCCGCATTCCGCCTTCTTTGCTATGTCAGCATCGGTGGTCCATGCGTAGAACATGTCCCCCTTCTTAACGTCAGGTTTTCCGCCAAAGAGAGCCATTTATTTCGCCCCCGCAATCTTTTCCACTTTTACGGCACAGTGCTTCAGCTCCGGCATCTTTGACAACGGGTCAAGCGCGGTGTTGGTAAGTGCATTGGCACCCTGGGGGAAATGCATCGCCATGAACAGGACCCCGGGGGCCACTTCATCAGTCACCCGGGCGACAGGGGTGCTCTCGCCCCGGCGACTTTTGACCCTGATTTTCTCCCCATCGGCAATGTTGAGTTTCTTGGCATCGAGGGTATTGATCTGGATAAAGCCTTCTGGCACCTCGTAGTGGAGAATTTGCGACCGATCGGTCTGGGTCCTGGTGTGGTAGTGGAAGATCAGGCGCCCGGTCATCAGGGTGAACGGGTATTCTGCATCAGCAACCTCCGCGGGCGGGCGGTATTCGATTCCGAAGAAGTTACCGAGGCCATCGGCCGCTGCAAACTTCCCAATGTGCAGGATCGGGGTTCCCGGGTGGTCTTCGGCAGGGCAAGGCCAGTGAACGGACCCGGGAATGTCAATACGCGGGTTAGTGGCTCCGAACATGGACGGGGTTACGCTGCGCATGTCGTCCCAGATCTCCTGGGGTGACTTGAAATCGAAGCCCTTGAGCCCGAGCTTCTTTGCCAGCAGGACGAAGATCTCCCAGTCCTCCTTGGCATCACCGGGTGGGTTGACGGCCTTCCTGACACGGTTGATACGGCGTTCACCGCTGGTGAATGTACCGTCTTTCTCAGCAAACGAGGCGCCGGGGAGTACCACGTCGGCATGCTCGCAGGTCTCGGTCCAGAAGATGTCCTGAACCACGCAGAAGTCGAGTTTGTCGAGGGACCGCTTGACGTGGTTAGAGTCAGGGTAAGAGACGACGGGGTTCAGGGCGAAGATGTACATAGCCTTGATAGGATCGCCGCACTGGTTGATCTGCTCGGTAAGGGTCGACCCGTACCAATCGGGGAGCGATCCTGCGGGCATGCCCCATGCCTTTTCCATCTTCTCGCGTACCTCCGGAACCTCGCACTTCTGGTACCCGGAGTAGACGTTCGGGTAGGCACCCATGTCACAGGCGCCCTGGACATTGTTCTGGCCCCTGAGCGGGTTAACCCCGACACCCGGCCTCCCGATGTTTCCGCACAGCATGGAGAGGTTCCCCATCGAGCGGACGTTGTCGGTGCCTGTAGTTAGTTCTGTTATCCCGAGACAGTACACGATGACCGCATTCTTTGCTTTTGCATACGTGCGGGCAAATTCCTTGACCTTCTCGGTCGGCACTCCGGTGATGTGCTCGACTTCGGCATAATTGTCGACGGTTTTTTTCAGGTCTTCGAATCCCTTGGTCCGGGTCTTTATGAACTCCTTGTCGTGCAGATCTTCTTTGATTATCCAGTACATGATTGAGTTGGCGAGGGCAATGTGCGTGGACGGGTTGAACCGGATCCAGTCGTCGCCAAGCCGGGCTGTTGGCGTATACCGGGGATCGAGGACTATTATCGGGATGCCCTTCTTCTTGGCCTGGGCGATCCGTCGGCCTGCCAGCGGGTGCGCCTCGACCGCGTTGGAGCCCCACAGGACGATCAGGTCAGCGTTCAGGACGTCCTCGAAAGGATTCGTAGCCGCACCTGAACCAAACGAGAGTGAGAGCCCCGCAACCGAGGGTCCGTGGCAGATGCGGGCGCAGTTATCGACGTTGTTGGTCTTGAAGGCTACCCTGGCGAGCTTCTGCATGATGTAGCATTCCTCGTTCGGAGTCCGGCAAGAGACTTGGAAGCCGAGCGACTTCGGCCCGTATTTATCGGATATCTCCTTGAACTTCTTTGCCACAAGGTCTAGGGCCTCGTCCCAGCTGGCATCTACGAACTTCCCGTTTTTCTTGATCTTCGGTTTCGTCAGCCGGTCAGGGCTGTGGATGAACTCATCGCAAGTAGCGCCCTTAGGGCAGAGTTTCCCTTCGTTTACCGGGCTCCTTTGCGAAGGTTCGACACCGACCACCTTACCACTCTGTACAACGAGGTTGAGAGCGCACCCCACCCCGCAATAGGGGCAGGTGGTAGTGACATACTTCAGTAATGCATCGTCTTTACTCATAACTTCACCATAGAGTATTTTCCGGAAATCCAGAAAATTTGGTTTAACTTTTTTGTGCAGTTAATGACTTATCTCAATATTATATAAATTTTAATAAATCAATTTTATTAGTTAATATATTGGCATTAACTGTCTATAAAGACGATAGAATATATATCAATATATCGATCTGACCTTAAGGAGAATCCTTTCCAAATCATTATTTCTGAACATATCCCTCGAATAAATATGCAGTATCCGAAGGACGGCCATCAGGTTGGCGACCTGCGGGGGAGTATGGATGCATATGGGATTTCCGCCGAGCTCCAGAACCAGTTTACCCGGAGTATCACCTTTCATGGCGTAACGGCGCCTGGAGCGTTCATCGCGGTCTTCATGGTGGACTTCTGCCTTGAACTCCTCGAAGCACATCCGCGGGAACGACTGTATGCTATCGCCGAGACCTACCGGTGCGTGCCCGATCCGGTCCAGGTCATTACGGGGTGCACGTTCGGAAATCACCGCCTGCAGGTTATTCCAATCGGAAAATTCGCCCTGACCATGAATCGCCCCGCTGAAACACCGGAAACGGAAGGTGTACGGGTCTATGTCGATGCGGAAAAACTGAAAGAGTTTCCGATCATCAATGCGTGGTATACGCGCAGCCCCGGGTTCAGCAGCCTGAGCATGATCTACCCACTAATCGATGAGATACTCAAGGCCGGAAGGGATATCCTTTCCGTCCAGCGGGTCAGGGTGCGGGTTCCTCTCAAGCAGTCGTGGAAATCAATTCGGTGTACCTCCTGCGGTGAACTCGTCCCTGATGTAACGATCGAGGGGGGGGTGTGCAGGGGATGCGGATCAGGGTCGTATTACGAGGTAATTTCCCACTATTGATATCCTCATTACACCATTTGGATACGGCCTCATATAAACCTAACTTCGCCACTTTTCAGTACTTCCATCAAATTTAAACGACTTAACCCAATTCGCCAGAAGCAATTTACCAGTGATTTGGCGCCTCCAGGCTACCATATCTCTTGATAAAATCTCCAAGAATTGGGCGTATTTCTGGGGAGAAGTTGGAAATGATCTTGACAGGATACCCAAAAGAAGGGTATATGATCGTAAGTGTCAAATTCGTGAGATAATTTTTGAGGACTTTCAGATTTTTCACGACGGGATCTTTACAGAAAAGTTGTGTCAAACTCACCAGGACTTTGGTGAGGAAAACGATCAACACGCACCCGATCACCGCGTGTTTGGACCAGTGCCGGATCGGCCGGGCTCGGCTCCTTCTTTGAGGTCCCGGATGAACTTCTCTGCACGGTCACGATTCTTGTAGGCATTCAGGATGTTTTCGGGATCATCATCGATGGTTGATTCAAGCACGAAGAAACCTTCAAGACCGGTTACATAGGGGTTGGGGATATCGCCAATGATCTTCTGGAGATGACCACGGGCGATGATCCACCCTCAGGAGCGATATACTGGCCGAGATCTTTTCCGCGTTCAACCTTCTTTGTGAGAACCTTCCCCTTCTCCAGGTCTTTCTCAAGTTTCCTTGCTTTCTTCGTCAACTGGTCACAGGCCAGGTCGTCACAGAAAAATATGTACCGGACTTCTTCGCCATCCCGATATTTGACACATGAATAGACCCGGTTGCCAGAAACGAATGAAACCTGGCTTTCTTTCCTGGCATGGTAGATCGTTATCTCGTTCCGGTATGGTCCTTTCTTCTTTGCTTTCAGGGTCAAATAATGGAACTTCAGATCGCGGATCCTTCGTTTGTTATCCTGGGTATTCCCTCCACAGTCAAACACCAGAAGACTGCCTTCAGGAAGAACGCTCGAGCATAACCGGATCAGCATCTGCATATGCTTTTTATCCTGAACATTTCCTTTCTGGATGGTCAGCATCGTCGGTATGTTATTGAGGCCGACACTGATCCCAAATGCGATCTGGAGTTTCCCTGGCTGATTGTCCCGGGAATACCCTAACTCCCCCAGCGGACATTTTGTCCCCTCAAAGTAACTCGAACTGAAGTCCACGAACTGGGTTGGATCCACGAGGCTCTGCTGGGAGATCCAGCGTTGAAACTGGTCAAGAACAATCGACTTTCTTTCTCCCAGTCGTTCCAGAGTCCGATACAAACTCCGGTCTGAAATTGTATCTTCAAACCCCAGTGTCTTGAGAAGTTCGTCGGGGGTAAAGTCCAGAATCTTATTGATCGATACCGATTGATTGAGTTTGTTGCTGATGAGAAGCTTTTACGGATGGTATGAATGACTTGCTTCGACCACCAACTCCGCCAAGAACTGATGCGAAAAAGTTGGTCTCCGAATCAATTTTATCGATTAATGCTATATTACCTAATGAGAAGGCTGTGTTTTTTTGCATGAAATTATATAAACACTACCTTCTCATCCTTCTTCTGGCGAAGTCAGGTTTTAAAACCCGGACGGTCGGATCCCCCGATATCCGGTTATTAACGGGATCTTCATTCTCATCGAAGGATGACATACCGGTGGATACCCCGGGGTTCTCATGAGCGTTCTTTCCTGGTATGTATCCCGGCCTGCTCCATGGCCGTCCGCCAGTTCCTGATCTCTTCGGAAGTGATGACTTCGACCGCCCCGCCCTGAAGTCTCCCGCTCACCTCCCCCATCTCCTCTTCGAGGTCGCCTTCGATCTCCAGGTAGGCATCCCGTAACCCGGAAATCGCTTCTTCGTCTGGTTTCCATAAACCCCGCTCATTTGCTTCGAGCAGGCGTCTTCCCATCTCCTCCAGTGCCCAGATGTTATGCTCGCGGAAAAATTTCCTGTTCTTTTCGTCAAGGAAGAAGGTCCTGGCGATGTCGTCAAAGATCCAGTCATCGACCTCCCCGGTGGTGGCATCCCATCCGTAGACCCTCCCTGCCCGACGTGCGATCTCGCTTGCCCCGGTATACCCGTGGGCTTTCAGAGCATCGATCCACTGGGGGTTGAGCAGCTTGGTCCGCACTACCCGCCGTATCTCGTCGGCCAGTGTCCGGACTTCAGCACGGTTCACATTCCGGGTGTCGCCATAATAGGCCTCGACTTTCCGCCCCGAAACACTGCGGGCGGCAGCCGTCATCCCGCCATGCGAGCCAAAGTAGCAGCAGCATCCCAGCAGGTCGTACTCGTCGGTTGCAGTCTTGTTGAAGGTGAGGTCTACTGTCCCGAGCTGCGCGATAAAGCCTGCCCGCGCTTCGTCCCCGAACTTTCCCCTGCCGTAAGCAAACCCGTTCCAGTAGATGAAGATATCCGCGAGGTCTTCTACCCCTTCCCATGCCGAAGCGTAGACCGCGAGGTTCACCCCCATGCCATAGGTTCCCTTCGGTGCACCGAAGATGCGGGGATTCTCTCCCGGTCCGGTATGCTTCCGGATGAAGTTAATGGATTCGGGTTCATCCAGCGTTGCGACCATCGCCAGTGCATCATCAAGCAGCTCGATGCACTGGTAGAAGCAGTCCCGGAGAATCCCGCTGATCCGCACTGTCACATCGATACGGGGCCGCCCGAGCTCTTGGGGGGGAATGACCCGGAACGTTTTCAGCCGCCCGTGTTCCCATACCGGTTCGACGCCGATGAGGGCCAGGATCTGGGCAAATTGTTCCCCGTCGGCCCACATGATGTCCGAAGCCATCCAGATCAGCGCAATGTTCTCCGGGAACACCCCCTGCTCGGCCCTGTATTTCTCCACGGTGAGTTCGGCCAGCCGGCGGCCCACGGTCCAGGCGGCAGGGGTGGGAACCGCCCGGGGATCGAGCGAATACAAGTTTCTCCCTGTGGGGAGAATTTCGGTCTTTCCCCGGGATATGAGGCCGGAAGGTCCCGGGGGAATATACCCCCCTGCCATGCCGTTTGCCAGGCTTCCGATCTCGTCTGAAGAGTCCATCCGTCCGGCCAGGTCCCGGACCAGTCCGGCAAACAACTCCAGCCCATCCGTATCCTTGTGGACGAGGCGGTCACCGAGTACCTGCCCGGCTGCATCCACCGGGTCCGTCCCGGAAAGGATTGTCCCGACGAGCTCTTCGCCAAAACAGTCGAGGACACGGAGGAGCGCGATTTCGGAGTCTGCAATCTTTTCATCAAGGCCCATCAGCCCGGACAGGAGGGAATGCACGCGCCCGTCATGGTTGAGCGTAGTAGCGATGAACCGGGCTTGCCGCTCCCGTTCCGGGACAGACCCAAAGATATGCATCCCTTCAGGTATCCGGGTCTGGGTGATACCGGAGAGGATGCGGTGGATTCCGTCAAGGATCCTATCGAAATCCATCCCGGCGCCGGCCAGCCCGACATCCTGTTCCAGGTTGGCCTGCCGGACGAGGTCGATGATCTCATGCTCGAGAGCATGGGCCTTCGCGCGGTCCGAGTCGCGGAACTTGCGGTATTCGCTGATCCGGTCTTCAAGTTCCCGGAGTGCCCCGTAGGTCCCGGTCGGGGCCATAACTGTCTGCATGTGGTCAACGATAACGGCTGACCCCCTCCTCTTCGCGATGGTTCCTTCCGAAGGGTTGTCTGAGTTGTAGAGATAGAGGAAGGGCAGTGATCCGATGATAGCATCCGGGATGCAGGCGCCGGACAGGGCGGCCGATTTTCCGGGGAGAAATTCCAGTGTACCGTGGGTCCCCACGTGAACGATCACGTCGGCGCCAAACACCCGTTCCAGGTAGCGGTACGCTGCGAGGTAGTGGTGTGGCGGGGGGAGGAACGGGTCGTGCAGGATCCGGCAGACCTGGCCATCGCAGCGTGAGCCGGCACACCCCCGCTTGGGCTGGGTGCAGATTACCGCATTACCGAGCGAAATCCCGCTCACCACGATCGATTCACCGTGAACCATGGCCGGGGGGACGTTGTCAAGTTCCTCACCGGGTGGAGCCCCCCAGGACGACACCATCTTTTCCTGGAGACCGGGATCGAGCTCGTCAAACCAGCGCTGGTAGGTGGGGCCATCCACGAAACCGAGCGCTCCCCCACGACGCACAATGTCCTCCACCGTCGTCCAGCGGAACTCGTTAATCGCCCTTCTCCCAAGGATCTCCTGGGCGAGCGCGTCTCCGCTCTCCGGGACCTCAACCTGGTATCCCCTGTCCCGGAAGTTCCGGAGGATCCGGACCACGCTCTCCAGGGAATCAAGGTGAGCCGCCGCCCCGACATTCGCCTCGACCGATGCGCAGGGCGAGCTGTTGAGGATGAAGGCCACTTTCTTCTCGTGGTCCGGGACCTTTCTCAATCTCACCCAGGCCATCACCCTGCGGCAGAGCGTAGTCACCCGCTCAGCGATGGGCCGGTGCCAGGCATGGTCGGGTCCTTCAGGGCCTTCCTGCATGGCGCTTGCGACCGGGATCATCCCGACCATCCCGTACATCTCGGGCAGGACCACCGACCATCCGAGCTCCGCGCTCCCGATACCGTCACTGCTCTCCCACCACTCCTCCATGGTCCGGTAGTAGAGCACCAGGGGGTGGAAGACCGGGACGTTCAGTTCCCGGAACAATTCTTCAGGAGCTCCGGGATCGGGAGAGAGGGCAGATGACGGGAGGCAGACAAGAGCATCGATCCGTCCTGCAAAGAACTTCCGCATCACTTCGACCGCTGGCAGGGCTCCTGCCTCCTCGTCACCGGTCCCGGTGGTCATCACGGCGATCACGTTGGCATGCTGTTCGAACTCACGGATCAGGGCATCGATAGTATCCATGTCACCGTTCGCCCAGTAAATCCGGTAGAACAGGATGCCCACGGTATCGGGGTGTGAGGGGCCGCGCCATCGCAGGTAATCTTCGGTTGAGGAAAAAAAATCCGGGGCGTCGGGGTGGTAGATGCCCTCCCAGCGACCGGCCACCGGCAACTCGAAGGTGACATTCTCTCCCAGGATGCGGCCACGGAGGTAGGCAACCAGGTTCTCCATGTTTGCAGGCCCTCCGTAGCTAAAGTAGGCATTCACCGTGGCGGTGACCTGGAGGGGAACCGTGGAGAGTTCCCAGAAGACCTGGTCGTGGCCGAAGGATATGACCGGCACCACCTTTTCCAGGTGCGGGATGATGCTATCCCAGAAGGCATCGGGGGTCGGGTGGAGGAGGATTACGTCTGCTCCGCTAAGGCTCCTGATCGCCCGGTCCAGTGTCTCCGGGTCCTTGAGACGGTAGGTCGCCCATCCGGTCAGGGAGATGCCGGTCCTCTCTGCCGCGGTGGTGAGCATGGGAAGTTCACTTCCCCAGACGATTGCCGTTACCCTCACTGCTGTCTTACCCCGACAGGTTCCACCGGAAGGATGTAGGGGAGTCCTCCCTCGTTTTTCACGATTGCCGTGACCCCATAGACCTGCTCGATGAGGGCAGGGTTGAGGAGCGATGCCGGCGAGCCGACAGCCACCACCCTCCCCTGGTGGAGCACGATGATGGTATCGCAGAACCGTGCTGCAAGATTGAGGTCGTGGATGGCCATGAGCGCCCCGATGTTCCGCTCCCTAGTGATGTTCCGGATCATCGACATTACCTCGAGCTGGTGTCGGACGTCCAGCGCACTGGTCGGTTCATCGAGGAGCAGGAGCGAGGGATCCTGGACCAGGGCCCGGGCGATCATCACCTTCTGTCGTTCCCCTCCGCTGACCTGGGTCAGCTTCCGGAAGGCGAGGTGCCCAATGTCCAGGCGGGTGAGCATCGCGGTTACCAGGGAGAGGTCGGTATCCGAAACGCTCCACCGGACATAGGGCCTTCTCCCCATCAGGACCACCTCGAGCACGGTCATGGCCATGCCTATCGAGAGGGCCTGGGGCACGTAGGCCACAGTCCGCGCCAGTTCTTCGCTGGAGTAGCGGGACAGGGTTTTTTCCCGGATTGTCACCTCACCGGAAGCGATGAGGATCCGGTCCAGGCACTTGATGAGCGTGGTCTTGCCACAGCCGTTCGGGCCGACCACCCCCAGCACCTCCCCATCACCAAGCGCGAAGGAGACACCAGAGAGCACCACTCGTTCATTGTAAGAGAACGAGAGGTTGCGGACCTCCGCGATCACCAGTACTCCTCCTTCCGGCGCAGGAACAGGTAGAGGAAGAACGGGATGCCGATGAATGAAGTCATGATCCCGACCGGGATGATGGCCGGTGCGAGGATGGTCCGGGCCAGGCTGTCGGCTAGCAACAGTATAAGGGCGCCGATCATTCCCGATGCCACCAGCAGGTAGCGGTGGTCACCGCCAAGTGCAAGGCGGGTGATGTGGGGTGCGACCAGCCCGATGAAGCCGATGGTCCCGGTAAAGCAGATGATCGATGCGGTGATGAGCGAAGCGATGAACATGTGGACTGTCCGCGCCCGATCCACCCGGACGCCGAGGCTCTGCGCCACCTGGTCGCCCATGGCCAGGACGTTGAAATCCCATGCCCTCAGGATCACGTAGGGAACGCAGGCCCCAAGCACAACGGCCACGATCCCGCATTTCAGCCATGAGGTCCGCTGGAGGCTCCCGAACATCCAGAAGACCACGGCCTGGAGTTGTTCTGTGCTCCCGGTGTACTGCAGGAACGAGGTGACAGCGCCGAAGAAGTACATCAGGATTATCCCGGCAAGAACCATGCTCTCCGCGGACATGCCCCGGTAGCGGGAGAGGCCGTAGATGGCAGCCGCTGCAAGGAGGCTGGCAAGGAATGCGCAGATCACGATGACCAGGTCTCCTTTGAGGTAGGTGGGGATGAACATGATGGCCAGGGCTGCCCCGAAGCTTGCCGCCGAGGCGATCCCGAGAGTGAACGGGCTTGCGAGCGGGTTGCGGAGTACCCCCTGCATCATGGCCCCGGCGATGGCCAGGCCGAACCCGGCCAGAACGGCAAAGATCACCCGGTGGAGGCGGAGGTCCCAGATGATGGTGGCATGGAGCTGGTCGACTTCCACCGATCCGGGAAAGAAACGGGAGAGAATGGCAAGGTAGACCTCGGATACGGTGAGGCCTGCCGAACCGAGGGTCACGGCCACGGCTGTGAGAAGGATTATGCCGGCTGCGAGTGCAACGAGCGCGAGCGCCCGTTTGTTGAGCGTCTTCTGGTAGATACCGGCAATCCTCTCACCTTCCCCCTGGGCAATCCCCTGGTCTTCAAGTTCCGCTGTCATGGAAGCGGGTACACGAAGAGAGCCGGGTCCGCGAGGGATGATTCCAGGCCCTGGAACCGGGTGAGGTAGGTGCTGTGCAGTGCCGGGGGGTCGAGACTGCCGAAAAGTCCGGGATGGAACCACCGGGCAAGGTAGGCTTCCCCGATGATATACTGGGGCCCACCTACCAGTGCGTTGTGGATGAGGTAGACCCGGTCCTGCTGCACGGCCGGGATGGCATTCCACCCTGGACGGGTGATGAGACCCTGCCACGTGGGAGCGAATGCCGATGCATTGGTCCCGGAATACCCCCCGAACGTGTAATCGCCGGTTCCTACCAGTTTCACGACAATGTCGGGCTTGCGTTCAATGACAGCCTCAGGGTCAATTACCGGGTACTCTACCGCGCTGTCGGCAAAGATGTTCTCACCTCCGGCCAGCACGATCTTGTCATGGTACCCGGAGCCGGGTCCGGCGCTCTTGTAGTCGGTCCAGGTCTCGAAGTAGACCGCGGGACGTGGGGATGCGGCAGGAGAGGCCAGACCTCCGGAGAGCGTTGTAAGAATCGAAGTGTAGAAGCCTGCAAGCTCTTCTCCCTCTTCCTGCCGGTCAAAGATCTCTCCGAGGATCTCCACATCCTCGAGGTAGGTTGCCGGGTGGTAGCAGTCCACCCGGAAGACCGTAATTGCCGGGTTGGCAGAGGTGATGCGTTGCTCGATCTCATCGCATTCGGTAATGCTGACCGTGGCATAGAGGAAGACAGCATCGGGGCGGGCCGCGAGGATCCGCTCGTAATCCGGGGCCCAGATTGACCCGACAGAGGGAAAATTCCGGAACTCGGGGTAGAATTCAGGTTTCTGGGCGATGTATTTGTCCACGGCGACCACCATTTCCGGGGACACTCCGAGCGATCGGAGGGTCTCTAGGGTCTCGCTGTTCATCACCACGATGCGGTGGAGCGGCCGGGTGAGGGTGCGGGTCACCTTGGAAGAATCGGTTACCTGTTTCGGCTTTCCGCCCCACATGGTAAAGACGTATGCCGCATCGATGAGCTCGCCTTCCGGGAGCGCTCCGCTGCAGGAACCACCTGCCCGACAGTCAAGGAAGGTGAGCATGGCCGAGGCCAGTTCCTGCCGGGTGAGGGAAAGGTCCGCGTCGCTGTCGGCAGGCAGGGCTCCTGCTGCAGGCCCGACAACGAGGGCGATGACCAGAAGCGCGTACCCCCAGTACCGGCCAGTCATCGGTCCCACCTTCCAGGGCAGGACAGGAGTATCAGCATGGCAAGAGCTCCCAGCACAGCCACACCCGTGAAGCCGGGCGCCACTGTCGCCGGAGGTGAGGGTGTGGTGGGCCGTCCTCCAGGCAGGGACTGCCCTTCGGCGGGGATGGTTCCCCGGGAACCGTCCAAGAAATCGATCCAGGTCCCGGACACCGGGAGCGGACCGGCTCCCTGGATGGTATATGACAGTTCCCGTTCACCGATCACTGCGAGGTGGAGGGCACCATCGGAGAAGCGGTACTGCTCAGGGGGAAGAGAGCAGCCGGCCAGTGTAGTGCCGGCAGGCAGGGTCTCGGTGATCCCGGTGACGGAACGTTCCGAGATGACCAGGGTGACAACAGTGGTGTTGTTCTCCGTCATCACAGTACGGGTGATGTCCGCCCCGCTTGCCTGGGCGGTGACGAGGATGAGAAGAACGAGAGCCGTGGCCGGGATTCCGGTTCGCATATGCATATTTGAATTTCGTAGCACATATCATAAAAATTGTCTTATTTATTAACGTCCCAGTTGTTATGTTATGAAAAAGTTGGATGACCACCCAGATCCCCGCCAGGTTCATGAGGGTCTTTTCCACTCACTCAACATATATTACCACACTCGTCTAAAGGGGAAACCAGGTGAAGGCTGATACCGCGATCGAGGCCTGTGACCTGACCCGGCTCTACGGGGATCTCTATGCCGTTGACGGGCTCACGCTCTCAGTTGGAAACGAGATCTTCGGGCTTCTCGGGCCGAATGGATCGGGAAAGACAACAACGGTCCTTATGCTGACCACGCTGCTTCGGCCCACCAGCGGATCGGCAACGGTCTGCGGCCATGATGTGGTGGAAGAGGCGCGCGAGGTCAGGGAGCACATCAGCTACGTGCCGCAGGACATGGCGGTGGACATCAAGCTGACCGGCAGGGAGAACGTGGCTCTCTTTGCCAAGCTCTACGGCGTAAATCACCGGGATGACAGGATCGATGAAGTCCTGGCTATCATGGAACTCGACGCGCGGGCGGATGACCTGGTCCGCACCTATTCGGGTGGGATGCGGCGGCGCCTGGAGCTTGCCCAGGCCCTGGTACATGAGCCGCAAGTCCTCTTCCTCGATGAACCGACAATCGGGCTTGATGTCGCCGCCCGGAGGAAGATCTGGGAGCATATCCGCGCCCTGAAGGGGCGGGGAATGACCATCTTCGTCACCACCCACTACATGGACGAGGCCGATATTTCCTGCGACCGGGTAGCGATCCTCGAGCACGGCCGGCTGGTGGCGGTCGACACGCCGGCCCGGCTGAAGAACCACGAGGCGGCTGACATCATCACCGTCCGCATCGCCGGCGCATGGGACGGGACCGTCCCGGAAGGGGTCCGGTTCCTCGGGGAAGAAGAAGATGAACTGGTCTTTTCCGCGCAGGATGGAAGCACGGTGGCGCCGGTTATGGTCCGGCACTTCGAACGACAGGGGGCATCGGTGCGGGCTATTTCTGTGAGGACTCCTACGCTCGATGATATCTTTCTCACCCTGGTGAAGAGCAGGGACGAGGCCGGTGGTTTCGATGACCGCCGGTTCAGGACCATGCTCCGGAGGCGCTGATGAAGGATATCCTTTACTACTTCGAGCGCGATTTCCTCCGCTGGATACGGGGGCGGCTCTCGGTTGTGTCAGCGCTCATCATGCCGGCAGCATGGCTGATCTTCGTGGGACTTGCCCTGCCCACCAGCTTTACCACCAACTACATCGACTTCATCACACCGGGAATCCTGGTGCTGACCATGCTTGGCGCCGCACTGCAGGGGGGTTCGCTCCTGATCTTCGACAAGATCCTCGGGTTCCTGAACAAGTTCCTGGCCCTTCCTGCACCGCGGGAGAGCATCCTCTTCGGAAAGATCTTCTTCATCACCACCCGCGGGCTGCTGCAGGCAACGGTAATCCTCGTGCTGGCATTCCTGCTCGGGGCAGCGCTCTTCTCCCCGGCCGAACTGCTCCTCACCTACGGGATCCTCGCTTTATTCGGCCTGCTTATCTCGGCGTTTTCCACCACGGTCGCCCTGCACCTCTCCGACCACGATGCCTACGCGGCGTTCAACGCCATGGTCAGCATGCCCTTCTTCTTCACCAGCAGCGCCCTGATGCCCTACGATGTGATGCCGGCATGGCTCAGGCCGCTGGCCTATATCAACCCGGTCAGTTACGCAATCGATTCAATCCGTGCCCTCCAGGGAGGCGTGATCCTCTGGGCGCGGCTGGGGCTCCTCGTTTCTATGGCGGCCGTGGTGATCGCCGTGAGCGTCTACCGTTTCAGGAAGGTGACGCTCTGATACCTGGTAAGCCGGGAAGAACCGGCGGGACCGGAAGAACGGGCAGGAAGGAGGTCTCCGGTAATCGGGCAGCGGGGCATTTCCGGTACCTTTCCTTCCGGTATGCCCTGAGCGGGTGCTCCTTTTCCTGCCCTTCTCCTAAAAAACCCCGCAAAGACCGGCGATCTCCTGTACGGTGATCGATTGAAGCGCTCCCGGGCCGAGGTCGCTCAGGTGGTAATAGTGACCTCCTGCTGCATCGGCGATCTCCCGGCAGAACCCGAGCCGGAGCTGCACGAACGACCCGGCCCGTTCTTCGGTATCGATCACCACCAGGTGGATGCCGTACTCGCGGACCCGCCCGGAAACGGCGAGCACCTCCTCCCGGACAGCCCCGTTCAGGGAGACGTTTGCCCTTCCGTCGGATATGAGAACCATGACCGGGATGACCTCCCGGTTCTTCTGCCGTTCGCGGAGCAGGGTCTCAATCCCCCTTAAGAGGCCCTGGGCAAGCGGAGTCTTTCCACCGGTTGGCAGGTCAGCGAGGCATTTCCTGGCAAGGTCGACGCTGGCACAAAGAGGCAATACCAACTCGGCCGCGTCACCCCGGAAGGCGATCATGCCGATCCGATCCCTCTTCTGGTAGGAATCGAGGAGGAGGGAGAGTACCGCTCCCTTGGCCGCCTCCATCCTCCGGTGAGCCCCCATTGAGCCACTGGCGTCGACCACGAACAGGCAGGAGGCCGAGACTTTCCCCACCCTGACCTTCTCCCGGATATCCTGGTCCCTGACCACCAGGACGCAGGAGGAGTGTTCCCGGGATGCCTGGCAGGGGGCGGCAGCCCGGATGGTGGCATCGAGGGCGAGGTCGAATTCACCGGACGGGATCCGGGAAGAGATGTAGGTGCCTTTCGGGCCGGAAGAGAGGCTCTCAACCCGTCTCCCGGTAAGGTTCTTTCTCTTCTCACGATCTCTTCCCCGGAATGGCCGGATCGTCCCCGTTTCGACGGGATCCCCGATGGAAAAGACCCGCTCCCGGGCTGATCCCGGAGCGGATTTGCCAGTGCCCCCGCCACTACCCTTCTGTGGCTCCTCCTGTTCCTGTCGGGGTTCCTGCGTTTCTTCCCGGCTCTCGGGATCCGCTGCGGGCTGCTCCTGCCGTGATTCTTCCGCCCTCTTCAGGGCCTCATCGAGCTGGTCGGGATCCAGCCTTGGTTCCTCGAACGGTTTCCTGCGCATCCTGTGGGGGAGGGCGAGCTCCATGGCCTCGCGTACATCGCTATCATTGACCTGCCGCCGCCCAGAGAAGGCAGCAATGGTCTTTGCGGTCCGGACGATGGTGATCTCGGCCCGGTGGGTAGCGATGCCCATCTCCACGCAGGTGGCAACGATGGTCTCCAGGAGACCTTCCGGGAGCGTGACCTCAGGGAGGATGACCTGCGCGGCCTTTATCTTTCGCCGCAACTCCTCCTGGACCGGTTCCAGCGCCGCTGAAAATCCGACCGGGTCGCGGTCGAACTGCTCGGCCGCACGGACTACTTCCATCCGCTGCCGGGGGTCGGAGAGGGCTTCCACCGCCACCTGGAGGCCGAACCGGTCCAGGAGCTGGGGACGGATCTCACCTTCCTCGGGGTTCATGGTGCCGATCAGGATGAACCGGGCAGGGTGGGCAAAGGAGATCCCTTCCCGTTCCACCACGTTCACGCCGAGGGCTGCCGAGTCGAGGAGAACATCAGCGATATGGTCGTCAAGCAGGTTAACCTCGTCGATGTAGAGCACCCCGCGGTTGACCGCAGCAAGAATTCCCGGCTCAATTACCTTCCTCCCCTCCTTGATAGCCTGTTCAATATCGATAGTCCCGATCAGCCGGTCTTCGGTAACCCCCAGGGGGAGATCGACCACCCGGACCGGGCGCTCCGCAACCCCGGGCACCTCACCGGCATCCTGCTTCTCAAGACAGTTCTCGCAGAGTTCTCGCTCGTCGTCAGGGTTGCAAGAGAACGGGCAGTCCTTCACCACCCGGATGGCGGGGAGGAGCTCGGCCAGCGCCCGGACAGCGGTTGATTTTGCCGTCCCTTTCTCACCGCGGATCAACACACCACCGATACGGGGGTTGATGGCGTTAAGGAGGAGGGCCCTTTTCATGCGATCCTGTCCGACGATGGCCGAGAACGGGAGGAGGATGCGGCGGTTACGGACAGCCATGTCTTATACCTGTTGTATTCTTTCGCTTGGTAAATTAAATAGTCAATGATATCGCACACATTTTTACGGTAATTATTTTATTAAAAAATAATGGATATAAACCGATCATTATTAGTATCGATTATTAATTATTTGAAAATGCATAAGAATAAGAATAGCGATTTCTCCATTGATTATCCATGGTAGCCCACCGCCCTCCTCTCCTGTTCAGCCTCATGGTGATCTCCTTCCTGGTCTTCCCCTCCACCGCCATATACTCGTTTGAAGGTGTCCCGCTCGGGATCACGGCACAGGGGGCTGTCCAGGGGGAAATTGTTCAGACGTGGAAGATGGGAATCGGGGCTCCGCCATACACCCATGACTTCACGCTCGAGAGCCAGCCGGTATTCGCACGGGTCTACACCGGGGTCTGGGGCGGGACTGAACAGTACACCGGCTGGGTCCAGGTTGAGATCAACGGGAAAAAGCAGGAGCGCATCACGCTCTACGGCAAGGACGATATGTCCGAAGGAGTTTATGTCTCCGGCCACGGGGTGTACTGGCTTGCTGCCGAAGCAACCGGCCTGGTCAGGAAAGGGGAAAACACGGTGACGGTCACCACCTCCCGCGGTGAGCCAAACAACAAGCTCGATGGCAGGGTCTACGGTATCCTCGTCATAGCGCTGCTCGAGACCGGTGAGGGGACCGTTATCCAGTACTGGATTGCCGAGGGAAACGAGAACCTCCATGGAGAGGGATGGGCCGGGACCAGCCCGACCCGTCACGATTCATGCGCCGTGACCTTCGGCAGGGTGGCTCCCGGGGATATCCGCTCGGCTGAACTGTCCGCGGTCCTCCTCGCCTCCACCAGGGGCCAGCCGGACTATATCACCTTCAATGGCATGGATCTCGGAGTTCCGGCAGCTCCTGCGGCAGACTACCTGCCGGGCGCCCGCGATATCGGCAACGAGCGGTCGCTTGATGGCTCTGGCGGACAGGGTGTCGACAGCCGCTACACGGATTTCGAAACCTTCGAGGTCACGCCACTCATCAGGGAGACCAACACGGTCATCTTTGAGCTGGGGCGGGATCTCGACGGGGATGGGATGATCACGACCACCGGTCTTCTCTCCGAAGGCGAGGACTATATTCACCCGGTCCTTGCCATGCTCACCATAAGGCGGGAGAGCGGGGATTACCCGGCCGATCTTTCAGTTGACCCGATCACCGTCACGAATGCCTATGAGGGTGAGCGTGCGACCATCAGTGCCATCATCAGGAATACCGGGCTCGTTCCTTCCGGGCCGGCGGAAGTGGTCTATGCGGTTGATGACACACCGGTCGAAACCCGGCAGGTGGCGATCGGGTACCGGGGAATCCAGGAGGTGCAGGGAACCTGGATGGCGACACCCGGGGACCATACCGTATCAGTCTCAGTCACCGTCGCCGGGGATCCAGATCCCTCCAACAACCGGGCGTCCCGTTCCCTCAAGGTGGGAAGCCTCCCTGACCTCTCGGTCTCGCTGGGTGACCTCGAACCTTCCGGGATGACCGGCTCCCGGGATATCCCGTTCCCGATGACCGGCGCCTGCGCAGAAGTCCTCGTCCTGGCCTGGTGGCTGAGGCGCAGGCAGGCGCCCCCGAACCTACTCACCTGCCTCATCCTGGTGTCCGGGATCTTTGCCCTGGCCCTGGTCCCGGCCGCCTCGGGAACAGCCAGCGGGATCTCGGCAGTGTCGGTCCCGGTCACCATCAGGAACAGCGGCGGGAGTGATGCCCCAACGTTTATCCTCACCTTGTACCTGGACGGCGAGAAGGTGACAGAGCACGAGGTGACGGACGGCGTCCCGGCCGGAGGGGAGGTAACAGTGCGGGTTCCGGTCTTCGCCCTGCCCGGGAGTCACACCCTGCGGGTGGTAGCGGATGAACGGGGCACCATCCCGGATAACAACCGGTTAAATAACACTGCAGAGCGGGTCTATGCATTTCCCTGATGTACTGCTGTCCGGGGTGGTCATCGCGTTCGTCCTCCTCATCCCTCCCGGTGCAGCCACATATGCCGGGGACAACACGCTGCGCCCGGCTTTCCTGGAAACGGTCGTTGGCGGGTACTCTTTCGTGCTCGGGAACGGCACCTACAGCGGCATACTGGAGCCCGGGTCAGCCTATGAATCAACCCTCCTGCCTGAGGTCCCGGCTGGATCGAGTCCCTTGTACCACCGCATCTATGTCTACTGGTCCTGGAGCAAGCGCGGGCAGGCGGCAATCTTTCCTGGGATCGGTGTGCAGTCAGTGCCAGAACGGCCAGGGTCTGCGCCCGTGTTCCGGGACCGTTTCATTGATAATAAGGGGTTTGCCAGCCAGAACGATTTCTATTCAGGAATGGACACCTACGAGTTTCCGGCCGGCACCGACCTCCGCGTTCCCTTCACCATCCGGATCCTGAATACCGGCAGCGAGGGGGAGACCTTCACCATCCAGGGTATCGGGTTCCTGGCCGTCTACACTATCCCGGGAGGCAGGGAGCGGGTTATCCAGGTCATGGAAGGGGCCGACCTCCTGTACAGCCGCTACGGTATCACCCCTGAAATGGCAACAAGCAGGGTTGAGTTCCCCCTCCCCCTTGCCATCGATCGCGTTGAGGACGCCGAGCTCTTCCTTGTTGCCCCTTCCGGAGGCTATTCTCTCACCGGAGTGCCGGAGATGAACCGGCTGTTTTTCAACAGGGGAGACGAGGGTGCTGTCCCGCTCGTGCTGCGGCCTGTTGTGCATATCCTGTTTCCCTCCTTCTCCGGGAAGACCTGGACTGACATCTTCACGGCCACGGAGCTGCAGCAGATCGGGATAGACCGGCGGGAAGTAAAACCGTTTCTCCGTGCAGGCGGGAACCGTGCAGAGGTACAGGACAACGGGGACTACCTCCAGCTAACCAATGCGGTCCTGGAGGTGACCTATGGCGGCAGATGACGGTGCGGTCAGCCTGCGGGGGGTCTCAAAGCAGTACAGCGCTACGGTAAGCGCACTCCGGGAGGTCACGTTCTCGGTTGAGAATGGCGAGTTCGTGACCATTGTCGGGCGCAGCGGGAGCGGGAAGAGCACCCTCCTCTACATCATCGGAGGGCTCGACTACCCGACTGCCGGTGAGGTCTGGGTCTCGGGGTCGCCCACCAATTACCGCGACCATGCGGCACTGGTCAGGCTGCGCCGGGAGAAGGTCGGGTTCGTCTTCCAGCAGTTCAACCTCCTCCCGGCCATGACCGCGGCCGACAACGTCGCTTATCCCCTCCTGTTCCACCGCAGGCCCCGCGTAGAGCGGCAGGCCCGGGCACAGGAGCTGCTCGACCTGGTCGGCCTCGCCGACCGGGCAGGGCACTACCCGGCTGAACTCTCAGGCGGTGAGCAGCAGCGGGTGGCTATCGCGAGAGCGCTTGTGGCAAGCCCCCCGATCGTGCTCGCCGATGAGCCGACCGGGAACCTCGATTCAAAGACCAGCCGCGGGATCTACAGTCTCCTCCGTGAAGTGAACCAGGAACGGAACACCACGTTCCTGGTCGTGACCCACGAGCGGGATCTTGCCGGCTTCTCGGACCGGAGTATCGAGCTCCTGGACGGGAAGGTGGTGGCATGATTGCCGATTATGCAGCAATCGCGATCCGGCACCTCTGGAAGAAGCGGCTCCGGTTTTTCATGACCGTGCTTGGGATAGCAATCGGGGTCGCTGCAGTGATCGGGACGATCTCCCTTGGGGAGGGGATCCGGTATAATGCTGTCGAGACCATCAAAACACATTCGGACCTCACGCTGGTTACCGTCCAACCGGAAGTCAGGGGGAGCACGGTCCAGCTGGTGACCGGTTCACGGATTGCCGAGATCCGCACGTTTCCCCACGTGGTGAGCGCGGAAGGGATCACCCGCGATACTTATGCAACGGCCCGCCAGACCTTTATCCCGGTGATGGGCATCGATTCGTCCGAGGAGGGAGGGCTCCTCAGCTTCAGGTATTCGCGGGGCAGGCCGTTCTCGCCCGATACCCGCGAGGTGGTAGCCGGCTACCGTCTCGGCGAGAAACTCCAGCGCTACGAAGGGATCCGGATCATGGACCGGTTTACCGTGACCATCCGGGAGTACGATGCATCCGGGAGACCGCGTGACACCGCGCTCGATCTCTCCCTGGTGGGAGTGCTCCAGGAACGGGGTGATGCGATTGACGAGACCCTCATTGCCGACCGGGGCACGGTTGTCGCTTCGCGGACCGATGCCCCGTCTTATGACGGGATCCTGGTCCGGGTCGATTCCCCGGAACGGGTCGCCCAGGTGGTGGACAGTATCCGGGGGCTCCAGCTCGGGGCGACCGGTGCATTCGAGCAGATCGAGTCGGTCAACCGGCTGATGGATATGGTGGTCCTGTTCCTGGCCCTGTTTGCAGTCATATCGCTCGTTGTCGGGGCACTGATGATCATGAACACCATGATGACGTCGATCTACGAGCGGGTCCGGGAGATAGGGATCACCATGGCGGTCGGGGCGTCTGACCGGGACGTGATCGCACTGTTCCTGACCGAGTGTTCCATCATTGGGGCCACCGGGGGAGTGCTCGGCTGCATCTTTGGCGTCTTGTTCACCGCACTGATCAACACGGCAGGTCGATCGTTTATCCTCTCGCGGCTGGGAGACGAGTTTGCCGTGCTCTTCGGAACCGAGATCGCCCGGGTGACTCCCGGCCTTATCCTTGCAGGGCTCGTGGTCTCGGTCCTGCTCGCCGTGCTTTCCGGCCTTTACCCTGCGGTGAAGGCTGCACGGCTCAACCCGGTGGAGGCTATCCGGTCGGGCAGCTGACCGTATGGGGTGGTAATAAGTTATGGAAAGGATGGAACAAACCAGAACGAACGAATGGGATGGGCGGAGTATCCGGATCCTGGCATCCGCGATGCTGATCGCGCTCTTCACGGTTGTGGTTGCGGCTTCGGCTGATCCATACGTGGGGGGCATGCCGCTCGAGACGGTCCAGACCGGGGTGGTATCAGGGGATCTCTTCATGGATGCCACTGTGCCCTCATTCGGCCAGGCCACGGTCACCAAGTCGTTCCTGCTCCCGGAATATTCCCGTATCCAGTGGGCTCGGCTGTACGTGGTTGTCTACTGTGGGCACATGCAGAATAACTATAACGGCACAGTGAGGGTCTCTTTCGACGGGAACGGTGACGGGACCTACGAGACGGTGCTTGGCACCGAGACTCTCGATGTCCCGTTTACCTACCTGGTCGACGGCGGACCTGGATACGTGGTGGTGAACAGCCAAACGACCAGGGTGACGAGCGACTACCTGATGTGGTACGATGTCGCGAACCGGATCAGCTCCCGGAAACCCGGGGTGCGGGTGGAGGTCGCCAAGCTCAACCCAAGTTTCGATGGAAGGATCAAGGCCGTCACCCTGGTTGTTGCCTACGATGACGGGGATGACGATCAGGTCTGGTACGCGGTAAACCAGGGGCATGATACCGACACCTACTACTCAGATGACATTCTGGGCGAGGACTACCGGGGCGAGACCTCGTTTGATACTTCCGGGGTCTCCGGACCGATCGAGAAGGCAACGCTTTATGTCAACCACCTTTCCAGCCAGGACGGGTTCTACCGGTTCAACGGAGAAGACCTTGAGGGTGGCCAGAACCAGGGAGCCTATTTCGGCTCCAATCGCTGGGATGTGACCGGGGAGGTCAGAGGCGATGGAGAGAACCTGCTGACCTATGACCGGGCCGGTGGCACCGGACCAGGTTTTGGAGGCCAGTTCTACAAGATCATCATTGCCTCCCTGACCATCCGGCAGGGTAACGAACCGGAGGAGCCTCCTGAGGAAGAGCCGACACTGCCCCCTGCCGCCGGCACTGCACCCGGGGATCCCGGTACCGGGGAGGTCGTTGCGGATGGAAAGGGGTACTTTGGCCGGACCATCCCGGTATCGTTAACCGGGATGGTGAACGGGAGCGTGCAGGTCATCGAGACCAGCGATTACTCGGGGCTTATCCCGGTGGGGGATTCGAAGAATTACACGCTCCGTGTGCCACTGGCCACGGGTGATGCGGTACGCCTCGCCCGCCTCTACACGTACACGACCTGGGGCCACGATGAAAAAAGGCGGGAAGGTCGTGCGGCTCCGCTGACCTTGCAGTATGGGAGCAGCACAGTCCCTCCTGTGGCACAGTACTCTGACCGGAAGGGGTTCGGGATCTACGATTATCCTGTCGAGACCTTCGTCTACGATGTCCATGAGATCCTGGACAGCGGGGGCAACTATACCTTCTCGGTTGGAAATACAGGAAAAGGCAACGAGGCTTTTGCAGTCTACGGCCTGCTGCTCGTGCTTGCCACCGAGATCGAGGGAGGGACTCCCACCCGGTACTGGATCGCAGAGGGTAGCGATGTGCTGCTGGCCGGCACGGAGTTCCAGACCAGCTCCGAAGATGCGACCACGGTCTTTCCTTTTGAGGCGGTTCCCGCAGCTCTTTCAGCGGCAAGGCTCTACCTGATCAGCACCGCGGCATCCGGAGAGCCGGATGACGAGAACCGGATCACCTTCAACGAGGCGGAATGGGATAACCTGCTGGTGAACGGTTCAGCGGCGACCAGCATTGCCATGGTTGATGTGCTGGAAAGCATCCGTCCCGGCTTCAACGAGGCCACGATCCAGAGTCACCTTACCCTGAAACGGGGGGACTACCTGGAGAACCGGGGGGCGGTGCTGGTTGTGGAACCGGATGACGGACAGCCGGCATCCATCCCAGTCACCAGGCAGGACACGGTCCGGGTGACGAGGACGGTGGCTCCTGCGGATGTGACACCTGCTCCTGCTGGCGGTGAGGAGCGCCCGGGCTTCTTCCAGTACCTTTTCCGGCTCATCTTCGCCCCGGTCATGCCTGCGACAACGGCACCTGCGGCCGGGGAGAGACCCCCTGTTGCCGCGCTCTCCTCCCAGGTCGACCTTACCATCTTCACCGATCCCGAGGGTGCCCGGGTCAAGGTGAACGGCGTTGAACAGGACGACCTGACCCCGGTTATCGTGGCGGTACCCCGGAACGAGACCCAGGAAGTTGTGGTCATGCTGGACGGCTATGATCCTTACCGCACAGCGATAATTCCTGCCACGGATTCCGACCTCCACATCGTCTTTACCTCCTTTGTCCCCCCGTACATACCCGTGCAGGAACCAGGGCTGTCCCACGCCGGACATCTGGGCGGGGTCTATGTCACTTCCTATCCCTCTGAGGCCACGATCATCATCGATGGGCGAAAGACCGACAAGGTCACTCCCAGCGTGATGTACGGGCTCCGGGAAGGTTATCATACGGTCGGGGTGGAGAAGAAGAACATGGTGTTTCCCGCTCCACTGCGGGTCGCTGTATCTCCCGGGACGATTATCCCGGTCTCCTTCATGGAAGGGCCCGGGTATTCCCGGATGGTGACGGTTGAAAGCGACACTTATGCAGGTGCATCCTTCACTGTGAACGGGCGGGGACCTGTCCGCGAGATCCCTGACGAGGTCGGGATCGAGGGGACTCCGGCCTATATCGTCATCTTTTCCGAAGGCTCGTTCATATCCCGGGTCATCCCCCCTTTCCTCGAGAGCGGTGGAAGCCTGCTTATCCGGCCAAGTCCGCAGGACCGGGAGGCGCTTTCCGTGGTGGTTACCTCAGAGCCGAACGGAGCAGCAATCTTCTTCGATGGTTTTTCGACCGGATCCACTACACCGGCCGTGATAGAGAACGTCTCGCCGGGCCTGCATCGCGTCATGGTCCAGGCGCCGGGCTACCTTCCCGGAGAACGGGACCTGATGGTCACCGATATCATCGCCGACCTGATCGATGAGCGGGTATTCATCAGGCTCGAGGAATATCCCCATGGCAGCCTGAACCTGACCAGCAGTCCGCCCGGTGCCCGGGTATACCTCTCGGGCCGGAACACGGGCGAGCGGACCCCGGTCACCATAACGTCCCTTCCCATCGGCTTCTACAGCGTGCGGCTGGTGGGGGCGGACGTGTCCCGCACCTACGATGTGGTCATGGGAGCCGGGGAGGAGAAGCGGGTGCATGCGGTGTTCCCGGAGTGAACCGGGTCGCAGAATACCGGGGTCATGACTGCACCTCGGGGCAACCTCACCTTTTCATCCCGGCCGGAGGTTTCGAGCGGCAGAATCAAAGCCCCGGCGTCTCATCCAGGCGATCATGTTGCTCCGGCATACTTATTCTGCAAGGGGTAACCTTCCTGGAGACCATGAAGATGGAAGGGAGGGGCCAGTTCCTCTTTCGGGCATGCGGAAACTGGTACGCATGATCCCCGATCTTCCCGGTGGAGTGCATGTCCGGTTCCCGGGCAGCGGAGAGGAGTGCTCTGTGACCGTTCATCGTCCATGGCCTGGTGTACAGCGAAAAGCTCCTCCCTTTCGGTCCAAAGACTGTTATGGTATCGCTCTTCTCCGGCCCCCCCTCCTGCCAGGTTCCCATTGTTCCATTGCGGGATACTCCATGGCTTTCCGTTACCCCCACCGGCACCTGTTGCAGCCGTAAGCGTCAGCCTCCCTGGCAGACCGCCATATCGCCCGCACGTTTGGTGATACGATTGCAGGAAAACAAGAAGGATGGCACGGACCTGTGGGGATATCGACCGGTATATAGGGGACACGTCGTTTCTCTCCACTCATGAGCGGCGTGAACTCGACCGGAAGAACTTTTATGCTTCCGCTATGGTGTTGTTCCCGCTCATGAATGCCGTCATCGGTCTTGCATGTGACCCGGTCCCTGCCCGGAACGCAGGAAGGCCCTCAACACACCGGGAGATCTTCACCCTGTTGGTCCAGGCCCCTGTCATCGATACCAGGGAATCAAGGGCAGATGTCCCGCCTTGGTCTCGCAAACGGTACCGGCTTAAACAGGAACACGGAGCGATCGATCCCTGCTACCTGGTGGACACCCTGGATATGACAGAGACCATCCGGATATTCGTGGAACGAAAAAAGAGGACGGTCCCGGGTGGAGATGTCCCGGAGACCGGAGGACTTCTGAAGGTTATATCCGGCGTATTTCCTGAAAATAGTCAATAACCAGCCTTTTCCTGGAGATCTTCACAGATTGCGTATGGCGGCGTTTGCCTGGTTTGATCGATGAATTACCCAAGGCCAGGAAGACCGCCTCTGGAAGCGCAATAAAGAGCATCTTTTTGGAGCGGTTTTAAGGCTTGTTTATTGAAAACAAAAGAATATAGGAGATTTTTCCTCATGGGTCAGCGCAACTGCCCATGGAACTGAGCCTGACAACTGGTGCACCGGAAAACAGAGCCCGTATAGGGCTTTTTTTGGGTGAAAAAAAGGGGATCGGGAGGTGGATCCCAGGGGCACCCCATCACCCACGGAGCTTTGGAGAATAAGATGGAAGTCCTCTTGTTGTCTGGCATCCCGCATCCTGCCAGCTTCCTTTCCCAGGTTCAGTTTCCATGGTATGACCCCTGCAGGGCATTGCACCTGGCGGCGGCCCGGACCCGGTCTTCAGGCAGGATTTTGCCGTGGACCGCAGTTTGCCAGTGCGGTCGTAACAGGAGATCCGGTATCACCCCGGGAGCGCTCACCGTTGGCACTCTCCCATCGAGGGCCGGGACTGCACCTGGATTACCAGGAACTCAATTTTTCTCGAACGAAACGCATTTGAGACTGCCGGGTCACATGATGCGCTCTTCCCGGCGTGAAACGGGACAGGCCCTGCGGAGGGGGTGCCCGGTATGTACGACCTATTCAAATACGCGTTCTTTTCAACCAGCAGCGGTTCCTGCTTTGCGAACGGTAACTACTCATTCTAGGCTATGCCTTCTTGTTTCGTTGGGTTCATGACCTGCGCACAATACGAGAGCCGGACTGATACTGCGGACGTCTAGCAGGAGATCGTAGCGGCTGAGGCACCGGGTGATTATACAATCACCCTCATCTTCACGGGAGGGGTCGTATGAAGCCGAGTACAGCAGGAACTGGTACAGCCGTGCTTGTCGCACCCCTGGTTGCCCTCGCCCTCCTCGCCATCACTGCTTTCGCCGCTGACTCATTAACCATAACCGGCGAGATCTCATCTGCCCCTGCACGGTGGCAGCCTTTACTGGTTCTCCGCCTTCCGGCACCGTTCTCCTCACTGTTGCGTTCACGGACCAGTCCACGGGCACCATCACGTCATAGGCCTGGGACTTCAACAACGACGGGATAACCGACAGCAACGTGCAGAACCTGAGCTGCACCTATGCCACAGCCGCCACCTACACCGTGAAGCTCACGGCCACTGGTTGGGCGGGACAAACAGTCAAGTTAAAAATTCTCTTCTCTCTGGTGTGCATATGCTGATAACTATTAATACTTATGTGGGAGATAAGCAGATTACCAATCAAAAGGTGGCATTATGAAGACTGGTAAGTGTACGGTATACTCTCAGTATTTGGCACAACTCCCAATTTTTCTCATTCTCACCCTCTGCCTTGTTCCCTGCATCTCTGCAGACGAATACGTAGGAGGGATCCCACTCACCACGGTCCAGTCCGGTACCGTCTCCGGAGGGCTCTATGTTGATGCAGAACTTCCTTCGTGGGGATCGATGGATGTTACCAAGACCTTTGCATCCATCCCTTCTGTAGATGATATCGAGTGGGCCCGGATTTATGTCGTGGTCTATTCCGGGCACATGCAGAACAACAACCCGGGCAATGCAACTGTCTCGTTTGACGGGAGTGGCGATGGTACATCATGGACTGTTATGGGTACCGAGACCCTTGATACCCCGGGAGGCTATACCTACCCGGGCGAGGGCGGCACGGGCCCTATCACGGTCAACGATCACTGCAACCGGGTAACGAGTGACTACCTGATGTGGTACGATGTTACATCCCTGATAGCTTCCCAAACACCAAAGGCCCGGGTAGTGACCGAAAAAACCGATGGTAGTAGTTTTGACGGTCGGATCAAGATGGTCACTCTTGTTGTCGCTTACAACGATGGGGATACCGATGAAGTGTACTACTGGGTGAACCAGGGGCATGACGTGGATTCTTATCTTGCTGATGACGCTGGCATGCCCTACAGCGGGCAGTCAATATTCGACCTGGGTTCTCTATCGGGAACGATCGAGTCTGCGACGCTCACGGTCAATCACCTTGCCAGCACAGACGGGACCTATGCGTGGAACGGGAACCAGGTTCCGACCGATCCCTCCGGGGGAAATTCCCAGGGGGCATTCTTTGGGTACAACACATGGGACCTGACTTCCATGGTCCTTCCCGGCGATTTAAACAACCTCACTTATGACCGGATCGTCAACTACTACAAGATCCCGCTCGCTGCCCTTGAAGTGAGGATGGAGTCCACGCCACCCGGTGACCTCGAGGTCACGTTCGTGAACCCGGTGACAGGGAATGTCTTTGCAAAAGAACCGAACACCGTCCGCATCACCGTGAAGAACAACGGGGCCAACCCGTCCCCTCCAACAACGGTGCGCCTCACTTCCTCGGACGGGTTTGACGGCAGCGGCGACGTCCCCTCAATCGCCGCGGGGCAGACGACCATCGTCTCCGTGACCGATACTACCGTGCGAAACCTTGCCGGTGGGACAGTGACGTACACCGCCATGGTTGACCCTGACAACCTCGTCCTTGAGACAAACGAAGAGAACAACGAGAAGAGTAGCACCGAAAAGGTGGTCCGATATAACGGTTACAAGGGAGCTCGCTACTGGGAAGGAAAAAGCGACCTGCTCACCTCCCGGACCTTTGATCTCCACGGCGGGCTCCTCTTCTCCTCCGGGAACAGCGCGTACAGGGCCGGTGGCGTGGGAGGGTCTGGGTGGTCTTCCTATACAGTGACCTGGACCGGATCCGACCTCCCTCTCCCACCTGGCGCAACGGTCCGGGAAGTGAGGCTGTACGTGCCCTATACATGGGACGATTCGCAGCAAGTCCCGGACCACTTCAACCTCACCTTCAACGGGGAGGTAATGGCCCACGAAGCACACTATACCGACCAGAGCAACTTCGGGGGCTATGCGAACCACCTGTATGGTTTGCTTGCCTACAACGTGACACAATGGTTTGACCCGGCAGGAAATACGGCGTTGCTTTCCAAGGATAACATCGATACCAATGTCGCCATGTACGGCCTGACCCTTGCCGTCGTCTACGAGGACTCCTCTGCTTCCCGGAAACAGGTGTTCCTGAACGAGGGCTTCGACATCCTTGGCGCGGACGAGACCCAGTACGGCACCACGCCGGAGGAGGCTACCGCGTACCTCCCGTTCTCCGGGATGACTATATCCCCGGAAGAAGCGTCTGGCGCCTTCCTGACCACCTTCGTCCCGTCAGGAAACGGGCCTGAAGGGGACCTGCTCTGGAACGGTGTTACCATCAGCAACAGTGTCTGGGACTACGGTCCACTCACCGGGACGCAGGTCGCGGTGGATACCCGTGATGTTCTGACATTCCTGGCAGGGAGCAGGAATGAGGCTGGTGTCCGATCAACCGCCGGATCGACACCGGTAATGGCTGCGAGCCATGCGTTTCTCGTGGTCGAATACCCATATACACCCCCGGTCGCCCAGTTCACGGCCAACACCACGTCCGGGACGGCACCGCTGACCGTCGCGTTCACGGACCAGTCAACCGGGACCATCACCTCCTATGCCTGGGACTTCACCAACGATGGAGTGGTGGACTCAACGGATGAGGATCCTGTCCACACCTACCCCTCAGCCGGGACGTATACAGTGAACCTGACCGTTACGGGACCTGGCGGTTCGGACAGCGAGGTGAAGACGAACTATATCACCGTAACTGCTCCTCCCGTAGCCCCGGTTGCCCGGTTCACGGCCAACACCACGTCCGGGACGGCACCGCTGACCGTCGCGTTCACGGACCAGTCAACCGGAACCATCACCTCCTATGCCTGGGACTTCACCAACGACGGCGTTGTGGATAGCACGAGCCAGAACCCGGTCCACAACTACCCCTTAGCCGGGACGTATACGGTGAACCTGACCGTTACGGGACCTGGCGGCTCGGACAGCGAGGTGAAGACGAACTATATCACCGTAACTGCTCCTCCCGTAGCCCCGGTTGCCCAGTTCACGGCCAACACCACGTCCGGGACGGCACCGCTGACCGTCGCGTTCACGGACCAGTCAACCGGGACCATCACCTCCTATGCCTGGGACTTCACCAACGACGGAGTGGTGGACTCAACGGATGAGGATCCTGTCCACACCTACCCCTCAGCCGGGACGTATACGGTGAACCTGACCGTTACGGGACCTGGCGGCTCGGACAGTGAAGTGAAGATCGACTATATCGTCGTGAATGAAGCAGGGATGCCCGATCTGACCGTTGTATCGATCATTCCCAATAGCGGTGCAGGAAACGACCTCTTCGCCGCTGAGCCGAACGATGTCATGGTGAGCGTGGGGAACAGCGGAACGGCCGATGCCGGTGCATTCACCGTGAGCGTGGACATTGGTGGAGCAGTTCAGACCGTTGATGTCACCGGCCTCGCCATGGGAGCATCAACGACTGTAACCGTGCCCGATACGGTTCTCCGAAGTGGCGGGGAGAGCGTCACCATCACGGCGACCGCGGATTCTGCCGGGATGGTTGAAGAGTCGGACGAGACCAACAACACTGCATCGGTACAAAAAACGGTGTACAACAACGGTTACAAAGGCAAGCGCTGGACCGGAGGAGATGATCTCACAACCCAGCTCTCGTTTGACGGGCGCTACGGGCTGCTCTCCTCTCCCGGCACCACCGCATACCAGGGAGCGAACTGGGTTGAAACGACTGCTGTCTGGTCAGCGTCCGATCTCCCGGTCCCACCGGGAGCGACCGTTGTGAGCGCCCGCCTGTACCAGGGATACGCCTACAACAAGATGGGAACCGATCCTGCCTGTACCCTGTCCCTGAACGGGGTTACAGTACAGCCGGTTGCGACCTACAAGGATCGCAAGGGCTTCGGGTCCTTCGATTACCCCTACGGCCTGTATGTCTACGATGTCACAGGATCGTTCAACACAACGGGCAATAGCATGATCATCGCCCCTGAGGCAGGGAATGATTACGGCATCTACGGTGCTTACCTCGTGGTGGTCTATGAAGACCCACTGGAGAGCTGGAAATCTATCCGGATCAATGACGGGTTCGACATGATTTATTCCCGGGCGTCCTACTCCGTGAACGATACCGAGGCGACGGTGTATGCACCGTTCGCCGGCATCGATACGGGCGGGGTGGAGAGAGCGACAATGATCGCGATCCTTGCCAGCGCCGCGGATGCAGACAAGAGTGCCTTCTTCTTTAACGAGCAGGAATATCCCGGGTTCTGGCCAGATTATCTCACTGCTCCGCAGATCGGGTTCTCTGAATATGATGTCACCGGTGCACTGGTGAGCGGTAACAACGAAGCCCGCCTGCAGAGCCGGGACCCGGGCAGCAGCGGTGATAACATGTATGCGATGAACTGCATCCTCGTGATCGAGTACGAGGAACCTGCCCCGGTCGCCCGGTTCACGGCCAACACCACGTCCGGGACGGAACCACTGACCGTCGCATTCACGGACCAGTCAACCGGGACCATCACCTCCTATGCCTGGGACTTCACCAACGACGGAGTGGTGGACTCAACGGATGAGGATCCTGTCCACACTTACACCTCAGCCGGGACGTATACGGTGAACCTGACCGTTACGGGACCTGGCGGTTCGGACAGCGAGGTGAAGACGAACTATATCACCGTAACTGCTCCACCCGTAGCCCCGGTTGCCCAGTTCACGGCCAACACCACGTCCGGGACGGCACCGCTGACCGTCGCGTTCACCGACCAGTCAACCGGGACCATCACCTCCTATGCCTGGGACTTCACGAACGACGGCGTTGTGGATAGCACGAGCCAGAACCCGGTCCACACTTACGCCTCAGCCGGGACGTATACAGTGAACCTGACCGTTACGGGACCTGGCGGCTCGGACAGCGAGGTGAAGACTGGGTGGATAACCGTTTCTGCAGGTGCAACCGGGACCCTGTATGTCGCATCAGTGCCGTCAGGCGCTGAGATCTATATTGACGGCGTGCTGAGCGGTACCACGAACCAGTTCGTCACGGACATTCCAACCGGCAACCGGAACATCACCCTGGTCAAATCCGGATACCAGACCAAGACGGTCTGGGTCGATGTGCCGACCGGCATTAAGGTGCTTGCGCCGATAACTCTGACCCCTGGTGGCGGACCTGCAGATACCGGTACCCTGTATATCGCATCAGTGCCGTCCGGCGCTGAGATCTATATCGACGGTGTGCTGAGCGGTACCACGAACCAGTTCGTCACGGACATTCCAACCGGCAACCGGAACATCACCCTGGTCAAATCCGGATACCAGACCAAGACGGTCTGGGTCGATGTGCCGACCGGCATTAAGGTGCTTGCGCCGATAACTCTGACCCCTGGTGGCGGACCTGCAGATACCGGTACCCTGTATATCGCATCAGTGCCGTCCGGCGCTGGATCTATATCGACGGTGTGCTGAGGCAGTACACGAACCAGTTCGTCACGGACATTCCAACCGGCAACCGGAACATCACCCTGGTCAAATCCGGATACCAGACCAAGACGGTCTGGGTCGATGTGCCGACCGGCATTAAGGTGCTTGCGCCGATAACTCTGACCCCTGGTGGCGGACCTGCAGATACCGGTACCCTGTATATCGCATCAGTGCCGTCCGGCGCTGAGATCTATATCGACGGCGTGCTGGGCGGTACCACGAACCAGTTTGTCACGGGTGTCCCGGCCGGGACCCGGAACCTGACCCTGAACCGGTCCGGCTACCAGCCAAAGACGGTCTGGGTTGATGTACCGGCAGGCCTGCAGATCCTTGCGCCCATTGATCTCGACCGTATCTAATTTAAACAGGAATCAAGAGCGAGGGTCCAACCCGGGCCCCATCTCTTTACCAAGGCCGGAGAGTAATTTTAAGGGATTCAATACCGGTCACGACCAATGAAAACACCGGATTGATGAAAAAGAGGTTGGGATAGTAGCTATTTCTTCTTCTGGGACCACAGGACAAGAACGCATCCAACAACTCCTCCAGCGGCGACCATCCATGACAGCGGAGCGTTGGTGGGTGGACTAGCGGCCGGTGCCTGTTCCGGGGTTACGAGCGCTTTGTTGTACTGTATGACGTCCGGCAAAGAATCAACGCCGGGGAGGGACTTTGGGAAATTGGTGAAGATAACCCGCCTGGCAGGCACACCCCTGTCGCGAAGTGTCTCCTCAAGGCCTTTTGCCAGTTCTCCTGATTGCATGTTCTCGATGACGTACTTCACTTCCCGGTACTTGTCGGGGTTGTTGCCGATATCGTCAACAACCTTTACCGGGGTGTACTTTCCTCCCATGTAGAAATCAGGGCCATAGAAGGTCACGATGTTAAGCCCGAGCCAGTCTGCAGCGTCCTGCTGCCAGACCATAACAATGACATCCTGCCCTGCAATCAGGGATCGTTCCGCTGGAGAAAGGTCGGCTGCATCTATCTGTGCAAGGTAATCGTTCAGCCGTGTTTCGTAGTAGCTCTTGTTCGCGGGGTCCGCAGCGACCAGCCATCCTGCCACTTCACGGGAGAGAACCTTTGCCCCCGGCGGAGTGTTCCAGGTCATGGAGGGATCCTTCAGCGTGACCCATTCCACGGTACCGTAGTTGTTGGCGGCCATGAAGTCCGTGACATAGGGCATCACATAGGACTGGTCGACCGAGCCGTTATGGGCGATGAAGAGGTCGGCATTGCGGATGAAGTCTTTCTGCATCTGGATGCGGTTGGGGATGATGTCGGTCTGCATGTGGGGGCAGATGGTCGGGTCGGCGATGTAGATGGCCTCGACCTTTTCCCCGCCGATATACTGGACAGGGTCCCAGAGGACGGAGGTCGTGGAGACCACGTTGAGCGCGTTCACTCCCGGTACCACAAGGAATACCATGAGCATTAAAGAGATTATACGAATAGTTCTCATATGGGAACTATTTGTGAGAAATTGTTTAAGAGTTTCGAAATGTTATCCGGTGCCGCTTCGGGAGAAAAATTGAGGAAAAATTCCCTAGCGCCTGCGGGATCCAAGGGCGATGAAACCACATGCCAGGGCCGCTGCAACCGAAAGGATGCCGCTGAAAGGGGCACTGGTTGGTGCCGGTGCAGCTCCGGGCTGTTGCTGCGGTGTGACGAGGCCTTTATTGTAACGGATAACGTCCGGTAACGAATCAACTCCGGGAAGGGATTTTGGGAAATTGGTGAAGATGACCCGTTTGACAGGGATTTTGTGGTCACGGAGGGCTTCTTCAAGGCCTTTTGCCATCTCGCCCGACTGCATGTTCTCGATGATGTACTTGACGTCCTGGTATTTCCCGGGGGTGTTGTAAAAATCGTTCACAACGGCTCTCGGAGTGTATTGCCCCCGCTCGTAAAAGTCCGGAGCATAAATGTTGACCATATCCAGACCCAGCCACTCGCCGGCCGCTTCTTTCTGCCAGATCATGACTACCGCGTCCTGCCCGGAAATCAGGGATCGTTCCGCTGGAGTAAGGTCGGCTGCATCTATCTGTGCAAGGTAATCGTCCAGGCGTGCTTCGTAGTAGCTCTTGTTCGCGGGGTCCGCAGCGACCAGCCATCCCGCCACCTCGCGGGAGAGGATCTTTGCTCCTGAGGGGATGTTCCAGATCATGGAGGAGTTCTCCAGGGTGACCCATTCCACGGTACCATATCTGTTGGCGGCCATGAAGTCCGTGATATAGGGCATCACGTAGGACTGGTCGACCGAGCCGTTATGGGCGACGAAGAGGTCGGCATCGCGGATGAAGTCTTTCTGCATCTGGATGCGGTTGGGGATGATGTCGGCCTGCATGTGGGGGCAGATGGTCGGGTCGGCGATGTAGATGGCCTCGACCTTTTCCCCGCCGATGTACTGGACAGGGTCCCAGAGGACGGCGGTCGTGGAGACCACGTTGAGCGCGCCCACCCCGGGTATTACGCATATGATTAGAATTAAAAATAAAACCGCACTTTTCATAGTTAGGAATAAATGTGAGGAATCGTTTAAGATTTTCGAAATGTTACCCGGCGCTTGGGAGATAGGATCACCGCCATGATGAACACAATAGAGAGGAGGACGGCGGTCAGGGGGGCAACGGGCATAGAATATTCAAGCCCGGCCAGTGCACCGGAGATACTGATGACCGCGGCAACAACCGGGGCAACGATAAACATTGCCGAGAGCCGGTAACAGAACTGGAGGGCGATTGCCGCCGGTGTGACCAGCCAGACATAGAGTAGGAGGCCCCCGATGATGGGGAGGCAGAGGGATACGGTCAGGGCGATGACGAAGAGCATGGCATAATAGACCGGTTTTACCCGGATGCCGACCGATTCAGCGATCCTCTTGTTGAAGATGATGCCGGTAATCTCCTTGTAGAGTACCACGATGAAGACCACCGCCACCACGCAGATTATGGCTAGAAGGTAGATCTCTTCCCTGTAAAGGGAGATAACGTCCCCGAAGAGTAGTCCCATGGCCGAAAATCCCCGACCGAGCGTCTGCATGTAGGCGATGAAGAAGATGGCCACGGCCATGCTGATCCCGAAGAGCAAACCGAGGGCCGTATCAGGGGAAACACGGGCCTTGTCCGACAACGGGCCGATGAGAAAGGCCACGCAGACGCCGGCCAAGATCGCACAGACCGTTGAATTGAGAGAGAGAAACATCCCCACTGCCGCTCCGCCAAAGGCGGCATGCGCCATGGTGAACCCGATGGACGAGATCTGGACCTGGGTAATGATGACTCCGAGAACGGCGCAAGCAATAGAGGCAAAGAACATGGCCTCCACCGCGTGGCAGACGATATTGTTCTGGATAAGAAATTCAAGCATTGAGAGGGACGCTCCCGGCACTCCTGATGATACTGCCGACTTCCGATGGGAGGCACTCCCGGTCCAGGGAAATCTTTCCGTCATGCATCACCACCACCCTGACCGGGCGGTCAGGCAGGTCATCGAAGGCGTGCGAGACGATCACCACGGTGATCCCGGAAGCGACCAGCCGGGTGAGCAGGCTGTTGATGGCTTCCCGGGCAAACATGTCCAGGTTGGAGAACGGCTCGTCCAGCAGCAGGATCTCGGGATGGCGGGCAAGGTTCTGGGCCAGCAGCACTTTCTGCTGCTGCCCACCGGAGAGCTGCCCGATGGGCCGACTGGCGAGGTCTTCGATCCCAAGCAGGTGCAGGGCTTCTTCCACCGCTTCGCGGTCTTCCTTCCCCGGTTTCCGGAAGAGCCCGATTATCCCGAAGCGGCCCATCATGACCACTTCCCCTACCGTGAACGGCGTCAGCGGGTCAAAGGCGAAGTTCTGGAGCAGATACCCGACGCGGCACCGTACCTGTATCCCGTCACCCCGCACATCATGTCCGCATACGGTGGCCGTTCCATGGGTTATGGGGAGCATCCCGTTGATGGTCTCGAGCAGGGTGGTTTTGCCGGCCCCGTTAGGTCCGCCGATTACCACGAATTCGCCCTTCCCGATAGAGAGAGAGATGTCGGTCAGGGTCGGACGATCCGCTCCTTCGTAGGCGGTGTAGACGTTCCTGAGCTCGATGAGGGGTGCAGCCTGGGGCATTGCTCTTTTCAGGATAATGAAACGTCAAAGAGCTCTTCATCGCGCAGGTGGTACATCTCTTCGGCAACAGCCTCGATGGCAGCCTCGTAGTCCATGTCCTTTCTCGGGAGGGGGAACGGGTGCGGGGTGATGGTGAGGCGTTTTCCATCGGCCGTGAAGGTGCAGCTGATGGTCTCCGAGGGGATGATCTCAATGTTCCGTTTCCCTAGCGTGCACCCGCTTCCGAGCTGGACGCCATCGGCCAGGCAGGACTGGGGCGGGGTGCCACTGCATCGCACCTCGGCTTTCATCCGGAACGGATCGTCGCAGAACGCGTTACGGACGTACTTGCCGATGCGGTAGCCGACCACGATATAGGGGCCAAGGTGCCCGTGGAAGGCGGCAAGGTCGGCTACAGAGAACTGGGGATCGATATTATAGAATTTACAGTGGGAATGAGTATTGGCATCCATATACTATAATCTGTAAAGTGATATTTAAAATTAGGCGGATCAGAATTGGTATGAAATAAATATAATCATTTTATACACCTTATCAGATTATATTACAGGAATAGTGGGGGGCAGCAAATGGCTGAACAGCATACTGTACACGGGGTCATGGAGGCAGACCAGTACGATGGTCTCATCAGGAGCATCGTGCCTGTCCAGGCCCTTTTACTCTCATCCATAATCGATTACCTGCCGACAGGTTCGCAAAAGATTCTCGAACTGGGGTGCAGTACAGGAATCCTTACTGAAATGATCCTGGGCAGGTATCCCGATGTGGAGATAACCGCCATCGACCTGTCACCGGAGATGCTGGCAATAGCGTCGGAAAAACCAGGTCTCGGAAGAGCCAGGTTTCTTGTGCAGGATCTCCGGGATTCCTGGCCGCAGGAATGCTACGACGCCGTTGTCACGTCACTTTGTCTCCATCATGTTCCGCGCGAGGACCGCATAGCGGTTGCCAAGAGGGCTGCCCAGGCGCTGGCACCGGACGGGCGTTTCATCTGCGGGGATATCTTCCGGGCCAAAGAAGACTGGGAAGAACGGTTGCTGGTGGAGGCCTGGTGCCGGGGCATGAGACTGGCCGGGACTCCGGACGACGTTATCAGGGGGATGATCGCCCAGCGGGCGAAGCACCTGCCTACCTTCACCACGGTTGCGGAATTCCGCGATATCGTCGCGAGGTCCGGGTTTAACCGTGCGGCTATCCCGTTCACCTCAGGGTTTGTCGGGATGGTGGTGGGGTTTTCGCCGGGAAAATGAGGATTATTGGCGATGCGGAAAAAGGACCTACAGACGCCGGGGACGGATGTCCTGTTCCAGGTCGTGGGAGGCTCCACCGCAGAAGGATCCACAGGCTCCGGGTGTGGATGTGATTCGTCTCCAGCAGTGCCCGGACCCTGTCTTTCTCCCGCGGTTTTTCCCGGCCACTGCTGATACTGCAGGTCCATTGTCCCCCTGATTCCGGTCAGTTCCCTTCTTTGTGTCGGGCAGGCACCGCCGGTCCCTGCCCATGGTCCGGGCATCCCCTATCCCTGGTAATGGTTCCATTGTCCTTGTCCACTGTTCATTCCAGGTGGTTGATACAGATTAATGTGATTATTTCACACGAAATCAATAAGGCTTAATACGAACCAGGATACATCTCCTTACGGGGATGATTTTCTCCTTGAGGAGATCTCCTCACAACCGACAACTATCGCTGTATATATAATGACGTTTCCCGGGACCGGTAGGGGAAGCCGGTCCCAGGGTGCATTTTTTTAACGATCTGTTCAGGGGATCATCTGTTCATAATGCTACAGGCATGTTCGGTCATCTTAATGTTTATTACTCATAAACATATCCGTATGAATAAGGTGCAACTCACCGCTGGTGAGAGCACCTGGCACCCGCGGATCACCTCTGCGTCTCGCGGACCATGCATGCTCGTATCAGGAGCTGAACCATGGAGAAGACTGAGAAACCAAAAGCGCCCGGATCAAAAAAAGGGAAACCAGTGGCGGTAAGTACAACTCCCGGAACCGCACCGGTGAAGCAGGCAGAAGGTGTGAAGAAGCGGCCGGAGAAGAAGAAGGCCGTTTCCACACAAATAAGCCCGGCAGGAGATGTGACAAAACCTGCATCTCCGAAGAAGTCCGTGTCTGCACCGCCAAAAACGACCAAGAAACCAGCCTCACCCACAGCAGCGGGATCTGCAGGGAAAACGGTAAAGAAAAAAGTTACCTGATCATATCCTTTCCTCCCTGCCCGTCCCCTCTTTTTCACCAGGAGGCAGGACTGCCCCGGCACCATTCCCGTTCTCCACCAGCGGCCTCCTGTTCCAACATCCTGGTCCCGGCTGATCCGGTGTGTCCTGGATCTCCGTCATGCCATGCGGTACAGGGAACCTTCCGGCACCCTGCTCCCACCGGGCAGCATTCATGCTGGCAATGAATTACCCGGAGCGGGGAGCCAGGGGAGAAACGTTCCTGCTCTCAATGAAGGAAACGGGGCGAGATTGAAGATCCTTGAAGGATTATTGTGGGGAGTCATAACTATTCACACAGAAACAACAAATCTTATTACCCTAGAGAACAAGTATTCCCCGAGGACGATTTCAGGCAGAAATCTCCTCGGAAAGAAAGCACCATCACTCGAAAACAGAAGATATGCCGGGCCGGGACGGGGGAGCCTGGTCCCGCACGTTTTTCAAGTTGGTTCTCGGACATCTCCCGGGCAGATTCACGGTTTATGAACAGACTGTCCCCGGAGTATCTTTCCTGTTCTCGACTGCCTCCTCTCAGGCAGCCCCATCCCAATAGAGCTCAAGAAGATGCAGGACGGTCCTGGTATCAGGACCGGTCTCTTCTCCCTATCTCATCGTGGATCTGCTGCATCCACGCGGGGATCCTGACTCCTTCACGCGGATAGAATTCGCTGGCGTAAGGCTTGATATCGATTACCGGGCTGCCGTTGATGGCGTCAAGGCCGGTGACCCTGAGCACGTTTCCTTCCCGCTGCACGAGGCGGACAACGGTGGTGAGAACGGGGTTAGGCCGCGCCGGGCTGCAGGTGCTGAAGATCCCCACTTCGGGAAAGTCCTTTCTCCCCATCGGGTGCACCCGGGTCAGTGTGCGGCGTTCACCGGGAACGGCATGTGCCCAGTAGAGGACGACCAGGTGGGAGTATTCTTCGATGCCGGTGAGGATGTCCTCCAGGTCTTCCCGGATCACGATCTCGGAGACCTCGGTACCGGTACTCCGGGAGCGTTCAACCATGGCCGCATGACTGCCCTGCAGGGATAGGCCGTCCTTCCCGGCAACCAAGGTGGGCTTGGTGATGTTGTTGTGGACCGTTCCGACGGGGTGAAGGGTGATGGGGCGGGGTTCAGGACGAGGGTTGTGCATGGTGTTCACACTGTTATCATATTACGTTGGAATTAATGCATCATTTGGTAAGTGATCAATTCACCTGGAAAAAAGGGAAGATCAGGAAGCAGCCACACCGAAGTCCCGAACCAGGATCTGGCCGGACGAGATGGACTTATGTGTCTGCTTGTCGATGATGTCGTAGGTCAGGTAGTCGCCTGCTTCAATAGTAAATGCAGCGGCGGCACCATCGGGTTTCCAGCCAATTGCTTTCCGATCAATGTTGCCAGAGGAATAATATGTGGTTGTCCACTGGCCATAATCTGCATGAAGCACAAACTTAGAACCAGGCGCAATCAGACTCTTCTTATCCGGGAAACCTCTTATGTACTGAGCCCAGCTCCTTGAGAAATCTGACTCAATAAAGGATTTATTCCCAATAGTGACCTGGATCATTATTTGGTGTCTTTGAATTACTAATCAACGTTTTCTCATGAGCATATTTCAGGCTCCCGAGATGGATCTCAATGTTGTTCAGGTTGATACCATCTCCACCCATATGCTCAAAGATTACATAGATATCAGCAGCCTTATCAGCAACAGGGTTTGGAGCCATGTTGTTTATTGTGTTTGTATCATACGCCTCGTTCACCACAATCTCATTCGCTACAAGGCTCGCCTGCGGCGCCTTCCCGGTTCCTCCGGCAAGTCCACCAGCAAACCCAGAGACCACCGCAGCGATGATGATCGTGACGACGAGCATGAGCATCACGCCGACAACCGGCGAGACCGCATCATCTTTTTTGGCCATATGTTTCATCTTTCTTCACCCCTGGAGCGTGATTGTCGTGTCCAGGATGTACTTCCCGGATGGCACATGGAGCCACTTGATGTCAACAGGACAACCTTTCCGGATGCATTCATCAAGGATGTTGCATGCAACATTGTGTGCATCCGTATCAGCTGGATACATATCCGTTTCAGCAACGAGTCCTAAGAATGAGGCAGTCCCTGCCTTCTTGTATGTCCGTGCAACCTGTCCGGGCTTGAATACATATTCACCGAACCATGCGTTCGAAGGATCTTGTGTTCCAATTTCTGTTTGTGTCTTATAAACGGGATTTGTCCCAGTCAGATTCTCATTTTGCCGGTCCATTAAGTATGGAATCCTAGCATATCGAATAGTTGAAGCTCCTGGATTTGCCATTAGACTAAATTGTGAGCTCGCAGTTTGTTTATGCTGAACTACAGTCCTGTTCGGAAGCGTCAGGTAAGTGATGATCTCGATATCCTTCGTTGGAATGGGGTCACCACTTAAGTGTTCGAAACTGATGTCAAAGTTGTTTTTATCAAGATTCACTCCATTCGTGTCAAACCCGTACCCCGTCTTCACCTTGATGCTGGCCTGCGGCGCGGTCTTTGCTCCTCCGGCGAGTCCTCCGGCAAAACCTGAGACGACAGCGGCGATGATGATGGTGACGACAAGCATCAGCATCACACCGACAACCGGCGAGACCGCGTCATCGTTCTTTCTGTGTTGTTTTTTCATCGTTCATCCCTCCTCAGGAGCTCGCCACCCCGAAGTCCGGTACGGCAATCTGCCCGGAGCAGATGATCTTCTTGCTGTTCTTGTCGATGATGTCATAGGTCAGGACGTCGCCCTTCCCGATCGGGAACGGGTAGTCCCCGCTTTGCTGGAGCCACATCACCCGGTTTTCTCCTCCCGCATTCCGCGCCCCATAATCGGCGTGAAGGACGAACCGGTCGCCTGGCTTGATGACTACACTCGTCCGGTCAGGGTACTTCTCGAGATACTTGGTCCAGCCTTTACTCCATCCGGGTATATCCGCCTTGACGCCAATCGTCCCGAAATTACCCTGCGATGTAACAAGGTCCGGTCCGGCCTGTGGCGTGAGCGCTCTGGAAACGAGCGATCCCATCTGTGGCTCGCTCAGTTTGCCGAGGTGGATCTCTATGGTGTCGAGGTTGAGCGAATCGCCGCCCATGTGCTCGAAGACCACGTAAATGTCAGCTGCGGGGCCCGTATCTCCCTGGTCAGGTCGCCACTGGCCCTGACCCCATGCATTGGTCATCCCGGAGGTTTCCACAGTATCGACAATTCCCCTCGCCACAAAGTCTGTCGCAACAATTGACGCCTGCGGCGCTTTCTGGTTGTCACCAGCAAGCCCACCTGCGAATGCACTCACGACCGCGGCAATGATGATCGTGACGACGAGCATCAGCATCACGCCGACAACCGGTGATACCGCTTCATCTTTCTTGATTCTGTCTTTCATCTCTCGTCACCCCTGCAGCGTGATGGTCTTGTCCAGGATGTACTTCCCGCTCGGCACGTGAAGCAGCTTGATCTCGAGATTGCAGTTCCTCTGGACACATTCTCCCAGCAGTGCGAACTCTTCATCAGTCGGGTTCAATGGATCCTTTACGAGGCCGACGAAGTTCGCGGTATAGCCGTTATTGAAAGTGCGTGCGACATCGCCCGGCAGCCAGACTGCCTGCCCGAACCAGGCGTAGTTATCACCAACGTCCTGATACCCTGAAATCACCCAACCATTGACGGTAACACTTGTCGCCGGGTTACATGGATAAGCGTACTTCTGCGGGTCTGTTAGATGCGGACCACGGGAGTAAGTATAATGAGTCATAGCAATTTGGGGTTTCTCGCTCCGCGCCACTGAAGACGTCGGCGTCTGGACATGCTTGACGACGGTCCCGTTCGGCAGCGTAAGGAACGTGATGAACTCACAGTCCTTGGTCCGGATCGGGTCACCTCCCTGGTGTTCGAACTTGATGTCGAAGTTTCCATCGACAGTCCCGGTACTCACCGCGATGCTCGCCTGTGGGGCCTTCTCGGTGCTGGATACCAGTCCTCCAGCAAAACCTGAGACGACAGCGGCGATGATGATGGTGACAACGAGCATCAGCATCACGCCGACTACTGGTGAGACGGCATCGTCTTTTTCATACTCTTTTATCATCAGAATGTTCCTCCGTAATTGCAATAGGGACGGAGTCCGGAAAAAGGTGGCATCCGGCCATGCAACGGTTCAATGTGCATGGCAGTAGTGCACGGCAGGGTGCACCGAAACTCCCTACACTGGATCAGTAGCACATATATTTAGATAAATGTTACTAAAGATAATGAGATACCAATTCAGTATTATGGATTATTATGGGTATTTTATAAAAGATTATGATTTCGCTGTCCACAACACGATTTTTCGTTCTGTCTTCCATTCTTCCGGATTTCCATCGTCCTATCGTTTCCCGGGTTATCAGTAGAACGCCAGTCTCCCGAACGCTATGATGGCATCGCACCGCTGCGAGAGCAGCGTCCAGGTGAACTCCTCCTTATGCCTGATGGATATCGGTTTTTGTGATGTATCATTGACACTGAAGTTCGTCATCCCGGACCCACGGTCTCCCGAAAGAACGATGGTGTCGCCGGACCGTATGAACGAAAAATCGGATCCTCCCTTGATCTTCATATCGCATGAACTTCGGTTAATGGTCCTATTGGTGATCCGCAACCTCTGATCACCTTGGTCGAGGACGATGGCAAGGTCGTTGATGTTGAGGCCATCACCGCCCATGTGTTCGAATAAAATGGTGCCGTTGTTGTACACAGTCCCCGTAATCGATACCTGCGGCGGTTTTGTCTTGGTCGGCCCGACCCCCCCAACGTAAGCGCTGACTACTGCAGCGAGGATGATGGTGATAGTCAGCATCAGCATCACGCCGACTACGGGCGAAACGGCGGATTGCCAGTCCCTGGTTTTGATCATGGACACCTCCAGAATGTATGACGATTATTCCTTATCGTTTTACGGTATGATAAACATCCCTATATCCATATGGGTCCCGAAGGGAGATGGCACTCCCTGAAATTTGATGTTCAGGAGAGTCCGGATTATTTTTTTAAAAAGATGCAGAATTGTTCTTCTATCAGCATTATCACACAACTGCAGTATCCCGAAATAACTTTGCACCAAGACCAGGCGAATATGTGCAGAACTTAACTGACCGCGATATTGAGCGAATCGTCAAACAGGTCAAGCATCCCCGGACAAGCGGCAAGATTGAACGGGTTTTACAGGTAGAATCAAATCATTCCGGTCAGAATTTCAGTCCGGCGTAAAAATATCAAACCCCGGTCGTGTCCCAATTATGGTGAACCTTATAACGCATTCTGGCATCATCTCCCTCCAGAGCGGATCCCTGGTTTGTCCAGGAATGGTTATATGTGTAAACATGATTCAGGATATCAAACCATTATTACGAAACTACAAAGATTTAATAATCCGTGATACAATCCCTGTTACCTGGAAGTGAAGATAACGCAAGGGGGAGTTCTTGAATGAGAGGAGGGAGATTGGGGGCGTGATGTTCCAGTTCCAGAATCACCGGAGAGCAGGTATTTTCAGGAACCTTGGAAAAATCGCGAATTACGATGAAGAATGTCTCTGGTGCGGTGTAGATCCGGCCCCCGGTGTTTCCGGGAAAAAGTATTGCAGGGTCTGTTGCCGTGGGAGGAAAGATCCGCCCGTGAACTGATTGATGCCCCAGTCAAAATGATGGAGGGCTTGCTCGAATGCCATCGCCCAGGTAGGAGCCCGCACCCTTTAAACCGGGTTTTTTATCGTAAACCTTATACTGAGACAGGACAATAGACATAGCCGGTCAACCATATCCCGAACAACCCAATCCGGGCCCATTTCAGGCTTCTTTTACCGGTGAATCGGGACAGGGTGGCATCTCCACGGGAAATGGTGTCCATCCGCATGATAAATATCGATAAAACCGGTTATCTGTTAGAAATAACCCGGTAAATCGCTTCAAGAAAATGCTTTTTATCGAACCTGCAATTGACACAGCAGTGGACAAGCCCCGTACATCGATCAAAGATGGGATCCGGGTCTGAACTGCGAATGTGAGGGTTGTTTATATATCGACGAAGTTGGATTTTGGCAGAAAAGCTGGCACTTTCGTTAACTCGAGCATTTTAGGTATAAACTGAGCTGGTATATGAAATTGGACGGTTATTAGCCGGTGTAATGAGGATATGGTTCTCCGATGACGAAGAACCACGAGGGGGGAAAGCCCTCCCCTTCCGGCAAGGGGAGAATAGCGATTACTCTGCAGAGAGAATAATATCCAGCCTTTCTATGGTCACATTCGCGGGATATTTAAGATCACTCGGGGGAAGGCCATTCACGGTGAGATTGGTGACACCGCTCCATTCAGGAAGTCTCACCACGGTTGCATTCAGTTTCAGTTGTGAATTACCGTTCCCGCTCGAAGCGCTGTTCAGGGAATGCGGTGTGATATTGACAATTTTTATGGTGATATTATGGTAATCGTTTGAATATTCGGGTTGTTTCAAAAGATTTTTCCGGAACGCATCCCTGGCCTCCAGGTACTGGTTTTCAAGGGAGATCGGAACACTGACAGGGCCCCTGCTGACATTGATTGTTCCTTCCTCCCATGAATATCCCTGGTTCAACCAGAAGTTTGATACCGGTTCATACGTGATATTCGAAAGAAAGCCATATGCGGAAGGAATTCCATCAACATCGATGACGTTTGTAGCGCTTTCCCGTTGATTAATTCGAATCCCTCCCCCTGAACGGATGCTGTTCAGAAGAATATCCCCCCCGCCCAGGGGGATGGACTCGGACATGGTTCCGTTCCGCCAGAGAAATATGGAATTGTCGATGTCTGCACTGAACCGAACCATACCGTTCTCCACATCCCTGAGATGTTCCACCTCGGCCTGCTGCTTGAAACCCGGCAGATAGATGGCATTCCAGATCCCTAAGAGTGTCACCACAACGACAAGGATCATCATGACCGCGACCACCGGCGCGATGGCATCATCATTTTTCATGGCGGGTTCACCATCCCGGAAAAGACAACCGCCCGCGGGGTGACCAGCGAGACTTTGTAGGTTCTTCTGGGGACATTGGTTATGGTGATCCAGCAGCCGAGGTCGAACATCTTGCAATCGGGTGGTCCAAGCAAGAAGGACGCGTTAGAATCGGAATACTTCCGGTTTGTATCATTTTCGGACAGCACCACGGTCAGGTCAGATCTCTTGATAAAGTCCCCCCCCTTGTGATAGAGATGAACGTCGATTAAACCTGTTCCTTTATCCTCCCAGTCCATGATAACCGTCACGCTCGGGTCGCGCGGCGGCGGCAGGAAACTCGATGCAGTCGCCGCAAACACGGCCATCAGGATAAGTACCAGGGTGAGCATCAGCATCTCCCCGACAAGTTCCGACAACGCCTCCTCCCGTTCACAGGACATAGACGAACATCACCACCGTCGCGATGAGGAATAGGATACTGTGCTTGAACCCGGACATTATGTTTGCCGCCGAGAGCTGCCCGGCCATGATCCCGGAGAAGAGGCCGAGGATGATGGCGATCCGGAACATGTCGAGCACGTTTCCAGAGATATCGATGGCAGTGTTCAGCTTCTCAAACGAGGATATGAAAGAGACGTTCAGCACGTAAGCAGTGTAGAGGAAAATGCCGAACGAGAGGTAGATGATCATGATGTAGGCAAACGAGGTGGTGAACCTGTCCCGCTTCATCTTCAGGTAGTGCTCCATGTCCCCGATAGCGATCATCAGGATGTCCCGGATGTAGTCGGTCACCTCGCTTGCCCGGACGATCAGGGAGATGGCCCGCTTGATCATCAGTACCCCGATCCGCTCCTCCATCCGGACCAGTGCGCTCGATACAGGAGAGCCCCAGCGAACCTCATCAGAGACGACCTTGAGCTCGCTCGAAAGCAGCCCGAGCTTGGAATGAGAGATGAGGTGGATGGCCCCCTGAAGGGTCATCCCGATATCTTTCAGGTCGGCGAGCTCCCGCAGGAAATCGGGGATCTGCTCCTCGACCCGGTGGACGTAACGGCGCCGGAGCTCGAAGGCGACCATCACCGGGGAGAGCACAGCGATGCAGAACAGGCTGATGAAGACCTCGAAAGGGTACTTGGGAACAAGGGCGGCAAGGGTGCCGTTCCAGAAGAGGAGGGTCACGGCCAGGCCTAGGATGCCCCCGAGAACCGCACCGAACCGGTAGTCGGCAACGTAGTGGCGGAGGGGGTGTCGGGTGATGTCCTGGAACCGGATCATGGCCCGGGTGGACTTCATCCTCCGCGAGAACTTTCCGGGCGCCTCCCGTTCCCCGCCGGACAGGGGGACACCGGTCTCGTACTCGGTCTCTTCAATCTCCCGCCGGGTGATCTCCAGCCGCTCGGCAGGGAGCACCAGGGAGAGGATCCAGATCATCGCCGCCGCCCCGAGCGGGAGCCCGATGAAGAAGAAGACCATCATGGCCGAGAGCTGGCTCTGGCCGGTCATGGTCTCTGCCGCGGTCATGATGATCACGGCGATGGGGGCGGCGACAAACGCAGATACGTAGACCTCGGCCATGATCTCCATGGTCTTCAACCCCATCTCGAGCTCGTTTCGCGCAACTTCGCGGAAATGGGCGGAGCGGGAAGCAAAAAACTCGGTGATATCCCCGCCGCTCTCGAACATCAGGATCAGGTCGTCCATCAGGCGCTTCAGGTTCGCTGAAGGTGTCGTCCTCCCCAGGTTGCGCATGGCCGTGACCAGGTCGTCGCCGAACAGTTCCACGTCCCGCACGATCATGCCAAACTCCGTGGATACCTCGCCGTACAGGTCATGCTGCTCGTACACGCTCCGGAAGACATTATAGAGCGTCAGGGTGGTGGAGAGGGCCTGCATGTAGGTGATGGCATAGGGGAGATCGATCTCGATTCGCGTCTTTCGCCCTTTTGCGGTAAGCACCGGCTGGACGTAGACCGCACCAAAGACCAGCAGGGTGGGGATAACCACGATGAGAATATCCTGGACCCAGGAAGGGTATGGTTTCAGCACCGTGAACCGGATGGAAAGGACATGGAAGATTACCACCACCGCTACCATCGCGGCAGCGATCATCGCCGTTTGCTGGAGAAGGTAGCGGATGTACTCATCATAGGTCCTTGGGGTCCTTGACCCCCTGAGCGTCCGGCTGTAATTATCCCGGTCAAGGAAGCTGTCTCTCAATGAACGGAAAGCATCAGCTGCTGCCACCGGCCATCTCCTCTGCCATATCTTCGGGAGTGATCCGTTCCGATTTCCGGATCAGGTTGAAGACTCCGCTCACCTCGGCGGAACGGGTAATCCCCTTGCGGGCCATCAGCTCGAGCAGGTGCTTGCGGATGGCCAGCTGCTCCTCGACCTCGCTCCGGGACCATCCCCGTGCGTAGCCGATGCTGTCCAATACGCGGGAATGGTTGAAGTTCCGCTGGAACCGGTCGGTCCGCGGATACCAGGTGTAGAGCTCATGGGACTGGATGGCATCGTTCCGGTCAACCGAGATCTCATTGAGGGATGCACAGCGCCGGATGGCCTTGCCCTCCCTGTACTGCAGGAGCTGGACCACCATCAGGTCCAGCGCACCGAACATGGCCCGCGGGACGTTGATGGGCGGGTTGACCAGCCGGTTGATGGACTCGTCCACGCTGCCGGCGTGCAGGGTGGAGTAGGTGGTATGCCCGGTGTTCATGGCCTGGAATAGGGTCTGGGCCTCGGGCCCCCTGACCTCACCTACGATGATGTATTCCGGTCGCTGGCGGAGGGAAGACCGCAGCAGGGAGAAGAGGTCGATATCCCCCTTGACCGCGTGCCCCGTGGTCTCCCGCGTCTTCGTGGGGAGCCAGTTCTTGTGCGGGAGCTGGATCTCCCGCGTATCCTCGAGCGAGACGATCTTTGCGGTGAGAGGGATGTAGTAGGAGATAGCGTTCATGGTGGATGTCTTCCCGCTCGCCGTTCCTCCCACTATGATCATGCTTTTCCGGTTCTCCACGGCAAGCCAGATGAAGGCCAGGATCTCGGGGCTGTAGGTCCCGTAGCGGATCAGGTCCACAGGGGTCATCGGGTCGGTCTTGAACCGCCGGATGGTGAAGGAGCTTCCCTTTGATGAGACCACGTCGGTATAGGTGATCTGGGCCCGGGATCCGTCCGGGAGGGGGGCATCGAGGAGGGGTGAGGCGATCGAGACCTGCTTGTCCGCTTTCTGGGAGAGCTTCAGGACAAACCGGTTGAGTTCCTCACCGGTGAAAGAGAGGGTTGTCGGCACCGATCCGAACTCGTTGTGGTAAATGTACACAGGGCTTCCGGCACCGTTGCAGGTGATATCCTCGATGAACCGGTCGTGCATCAGCGGGTCGATGGGGCCGTATCCCTGGAGGTTCCGCTCCAGGTAGTAGAAGAGCACCGAGACCCGTTCGTCCGGCATGCCCGGCGAGAACCGGTGCACGGCGCCCCGGACCTCGGGGAAAACCAGCCGGACCTCACCTTTCTTGCGAAGCGATTCGAAGACCACCACGTCGCGGAGGTAGGTGTGCACTTCTTCAAGGAGCAGCCGTTCCTGGAAGCTGACCGGTGGCTCAACGATCCGGTACAGGAGGTCGAAGAGGTCGTTTTCCACTACCAGGGCGTAGGAGAACCCCTTCTTCAGCCAGTAACGGTCGACCAGGCGCTCACCGGGGAGGGGGGTGGCATCGGGAGGTGGTACATCATCGGCTGATCCGGGAGGAATTGCCGCCTCCCTGCTCTCCCGGAAGAGACCGGAAAGCCATGAAAGCGGGGAACCTGCATTCCCGTCTCCGTTCTCTTTCTCCTTCACAGCTCCCCGAACCCACTCCAGGCCTTTCACTCTCTCTCCTCCTGCCCGTATCTTGTGGATTCTACGGCAGGCGTCCCCGGTCCTTCCGGTTGACCGGTTCCGAGTGCTGCTTCAGCGTTTCGGAAACCCTGCTGCGCTTCAGCATCGCCGGGGTCGAGGGAGACAGCCTTCCGGAACGCGGCCAAAGCCTCGCGTGAGCGGCCAAGCGCAAGGAACGCCTCTCCCCGGGCCTTCAGCATCTCCTTTCCTCCTGCAGGAGATTCCAGGAGGGGCTTGAAGATCTCAAGGGCCTCTTCTACCCTTCCAGCATCGGCAAGTACCCTTCCCAGGCGTTGGATGAAGGCGATGTTGCCAGGCTGGTGCTCCATAACTTTCCGGAAATCGCGGGTGGCTTCCGAATACATTCCGCTCCGGGCAAAGGCCTCCCCCCTCTTCTCGTAGAGAGACATGTTTCCGGTATTGAGGGCGATCGCCCGGTCATATGCCGCGGCCTCGTCCCGGAACTTTCCAAGCTCGTGCAGCACATCCCCCATGGCTTCCCAGGTCCGGCCGTCATCTGGCTGTATGGTCAGGGCCCGATCGTACGCGGTCAGGGCCTCGCCAAACCTGCGCAGTGCATGAAATATCCTCCCCTGGCAGATGAAGAGCGAGGGGTTGCCGGGGTTCGCGGCAATCCCCTGCTCAAGGGAGCCAAGGGCCTCTTCTTCCCTCCCGAGCCTGGCGAGCGACCGTGCCCGGGAAAGCCAGAGATCCGATGATCGCGGGTCGATGGCAAGAGCCCGGTCATAGGACTGGAGGGCCTCGTGGTCCCGCGAGAGGCTATGGAGGATCCGGCCCCGGGCGACCCAGATCTCGGCCGAATGCGGGTTGAGCGACAGGGCCCGGTCCAGGGCATGAAGTGCCTCCTGTTCGCGCCCCAGGTTCTGGAGCACGAATCCCTGCTGCCGCCAGGCATCGAAGTTGTCCCGGTCGAGGCTTAGTGCCTGCTTGCAGGAATACAGGGCCTCCTCCTCCCTCCCCACCCGGGAGAGCACCCAGGCCCGGAGGATCCAGATTCCTGCGGACCCGGGGTCACGACCCAGTTCCCGGTCAAAATCCTCGAGCGCTTCCTGGTAGCGTCCGAGGGAGTACAGGGCGATTCCCCGGAACCCTGCCGAGAGTTCCGGACGCTGCTCGAGCACCCGGTCGAACCCGTCAACCAGCTGGCCGCAGTTCTTGATGGTGCAGACACTTCGCCCTCCCTGGAAACGGTAGACTTCGCCACCCTCCATGCTGAGGGCATCGAGCACGGTATCCGCCCCATTATCGGGCAGAAGTTGCTCTTTTTTCGTGGCTGTCAGACCTTCCCGGGACTTTCCACCGGCCAGCGACTTCAGCCCGGTGAGGATACCGGGACCCCTTCCCGGGGACAGGGCCGTATCGGAGGCCCGTGCCGATCCGCTACCGGGAACCCCGGTCTCCTTCTTTTCATCCTGATCGGTAGATCCTCCAGATTGTTTCAGCCTCTTCCAGAACCCCTGGGCAGGAGCTGCCTCAGTGGATACCTGCTCCCCGTGGCTGCCTTCGTAACCATCCGCTTCATGCGGACCCGAAGAGGAATGTTTCAGCCTCTTCCAGAGCCCCCGGGCAGGTACTGCCTCAGTGGATACCTGATCCCCGTGGCTGCCTTCGTAACCATCCGCTTCATGCGGACCCGAAGAGGAATGTTTCAGCCTCTTCCAGAGCCCCCGGGCAGGAGCTGCTTCGCTGGATACCTGCTCCCCGCGGCTGCCTTCGTAGCCATCCGCTTCATGCGGACCCGAAGAGGAATGTTTCAACCTCTTCCAGAGCCGCTCCCCCCTCCCTTTCTCCACGGGGACTGCAACCGTGGCGATGCCCTGTCCTGTTCCTTCGGGTCGGGGTGATTTTTCCTGATGCAGCAAGCCGAGCCTGGCCAGGAGCCCGTCTGCCGACAGACCGGCAGGTTCTTCAACCGATGTGGTCTCTCTCCCCGAAGGCTCCGATGTATGTGAACCACCCGGTGTTGATCCCGAAAAAGATTCGCTCTCCGTTACCCCGGAAGTCTTCAGCTCCCTGATCTTCTCCCTGCACCGCTCGGCATCCCTGTCCCTGCCGGACTTTACGTAGGAATACCCGAGGTTGTTCCAGGCCGCTTTATAGGAAGGGTCCAGATCGAGTGCCTTCAGGTAGTATCTGATTGCCTGGTCAAAATCGCCGCTTTTTGCCGATTCGTCGCCCTGTGACTTCAGGACAGCGGCAAGACCTTTCTTACCTGTCATATCACGACCTTGAGGATGTTTCCCGTTGCAGGGGGGCCGGGAAGCGTATCACCGGGGAAACGGGTAAATTCCGGATCACCGGGTTGCATAACTGATATATACTGTTCATCCATATTGTTTCATACTTTTTTATTGATCTGTAATTAGATCCATCCACCAGAAATTAACCCTTCGGTTGAAGATTCATATCTCTCCGCCATCTCCTGTTTTGCGCCATGAACCGGACACTCTCATCAAATGCTTCCAGTTTCTCCACTTCGATGATCCATGTGGCCTCGCTGGGAAGCCTGGGGAACACACGGGAAAAATCGATACACCCGGTCCCCAGGGCCAGATGTTCATCGGAGTATCCGTTGTTGTCGTGAAGATGGACGTGGAGTGGATTTCCGGCAGCGAGGAACTTCTTCAGCAGCCCGTTGACATTGGCATGGCCGATATCCAGGCAGAAAGAAAGCCCTTCTTCCTCCAGGACCGGCAGGAAGGAGGGGTCCTTAAAATGGCAGACCTGCCAGGCCCCCATGTTCTCGATGGCGACCGGTACGCCATACTCTTCTTGGATTGCCGCAAGATCCCGGAGGGAAGCCCTCAAAGCCTCATAAGACTGGTCACGCATCCCGAGCCATGGAGAGAACCCCGGGTGCACAACCACGCATCCGGCATTGATCCCGCCCGCCTCCCTGCATACCTCCCGGAGAAGGTTCAGCGAAGCCTGCCGGATCGGCTCCCGGTAACTGGCGATGTTGATATCGGTTGTCGGGGAGTGGACGGTGTAGCGGAGGTCAAAGGAGGAGCAGGCTTCTGAACAGGCAAGGAGATCGTGCCTGGCATCCGAGAGGATCTCCACGGTTCCGGTACGGGCCGAGAGGATATCCAGGACATCGGCCAGATCGTGGTTCAAGAGGCACCAGGTCGAGCACCCTAACTCCGTCATGAACTTCTCCCGATAATCCCGGCAACGGCACTCATAGTCGAGCGGACATCCTCTGTGATGACGGCCCCGTTTGCCGCCAGTCGCTCCAGGGCTGCTGCGGCTTCGCCACCGGTAAAGTCCCATTCCTCGCCTTCTTTCTGGTGGCTGTCGAGAATCACGATACCCCCGACTTTCGCCGATTCGAGGACGCGGAGGTTCCCGATGTTCCCTGCTCCCCACAACCCGCGGGTCAGGACCACCACGTTTGTCTCATCGAGCACCAGGGCAAGTTCACCCATGGAACCGGTGGAAACCGGGCTGAAGGGCGGCTCGGAGATGCATGGGATCCCGAGCATTCGTGCGGTCCGGTAATCGGAGTCGTTTACCGAGAGCACCCCGGCGGTCACCTGGTAGCCTGCAGTGAAGAGGCCCTGCAGCAGGTCAGACCCCTCTCCGCCACCGCAGATGACATGCACTCTCCCGCCCTTCCCCTGGCCGTTCTCCGGCCTCGTGAGAGGGGAGATGACCGGGCGGCCGGTGAACGGGTTCTTCCGGACAATAACGTCGATCCCGAACGCGGTCCGGATTGCGTCACGGGTAAGCACCTCTTCAGGGCTGCCCATTACCAGGATCCGGTGATTGTGGAGGAGGATGAGGCGGTCGCAGAAATGGGCGGCATAGTTCAGGTCATGGAAGACCCCGAGGACGGCGATCCGGTGTGACAGGTCCTTCATGGCATGGAGGATGCTCACCTGCTGCCCGAGGTCGAGGTGGGCGGTAGGTTCGTCGAGGAGAAGGATGCGGGGCTGCTGGGCAAGGGCACGGGCGATGATAACCCGCTGGAGTTCCCCACCACTGATAGCCCGGACGGACCGGTCTGCTAGGTGGGTTATGCCGGTCGTCTCCATGGCGTTCCGGCAAATCTCCCGGTCTTCGTCTTTCTCCCGCCCAAACCTCCCGATATGGGGATAGCGCCCCATCAGCACCACATCCCTTACCGTGAAGTCGAACCCCGGTTCGGACGCCTGGGGGACGACAGCGACTTCCCGCGACAGTTCAAGGGAGGAAAACTCGCCGAGTGCCCGGTCATCGAGAAGGATGACGCCTCTCGAAGGAGGGACGATGCGGGAGATCGCCTTTAAGAGCGTGGTCTTTCCCGACCCGTTGGGGCCGATGATTCCGAGGAACTCTCCTGTCCCGCTCTGGAACGAGACCTCCCGCAACACTGCCTGCGCCCCGTAATCAAGGTCCACATCCCGGATTTTTATCATTTCATGTACCTCCGCTTGAGGAGGAAGATGAAGAACGGGGCGCCGAAAAATGCAGTAACCACCCCGACGGGAACCTCGTTGCCAACCGTCCGGGCCAGGGTGTCGGAAAAGACCAGCAGGATTCCGCCGGTCATCATTGATGCCGGCAGGAGGATCCGGTGGTCCGGTCCGGCCACCAGGCGCACCAGGTGGGGGGTGATCAGCCCGATGAACCCGATGCTGCCGGCGATGGCAACGGCAAGGCCGGTGATGAACGAGCTTGCCAGTAAAAGCGATCTCTTCAGGAACTCGGTGTCCACGCCAAGGTGGAGGGCATCCTCCTCACCAAAGGCGAAGATGTTCAGCTCCCTGGAGAAGAGAAAGAGCGAGAGCGAAGCGGGAACGATCAGGAGTCCTATCCATACGTCATTCCATGAGGTACTCCAGAATCCGCCCATCAGCCAGAGAAAGATCTGGTGGAGACTCTCTCCAGCGGTATACATCAGGAATGAAAGGATTGCCGAAAGGAACAGGGAGACGGCAATCCCGGTGAGAAGGAGCTGTTCTACCGGGATTCTCCCTCCCTTTCGGGAAATCCCGTAGACAAGGAACGTGGCCACGATGCAGCCTACGAAGGCGAGCACCCAGTGGAACGCGCCGGCCAGAAAAACAATAGCAATCGCCGCCCCGAGCGCACCGCCTGAGGAGGTCCCGAGGAGGTAGGGGTCGGCCATCGAATTGCGGAACAATCCCTGCATCACCACACCTGCCGCGGCAAGGCCGGCCCCGACCAGCAGGGCAGCAATCACCCGGGGGAGTCTCACGGAAAAAAGGATGATCGAGGAGGTCTCATCCCATGCCAGGCCCAGGAAAGGGGTACCCGCCGGTCCGATTGCGGTGCAGACCAGGACGCTTGCCACCACCGCCAGGGAGAGGGGGACGAGGAACAACCCACGTTTCTGCATGATGATGAAAGTTTATTTGTCTTAATTAAAATTATATTTATTCATATGAAGCCGGGGATGACATGGCTGACCTGATCGTTGGCGGGGGTCGGTACGGTGAGCGGGCGGCCCAATATCTCATTGAGCAGCGCCGGCAGTTCGTGGTAGTGGACCCTGATCCGGAATGCACGGCAGTTGCAGGCATTAGGAAACAGCAGGGAACATATCCAGTAATTCCTGGAGGGCTTGATGCTGCACTCCGGGCATTCATGGACTACAGACCGGGACTGGTCTTTCCCACCGCACCGGCGCACGTGGCAGCAGGGCTGGTGTGCGAAGCAGGAGGGTTCCGCGAATCCCCTGGCGGCATCCCAGGGATCCTGGAGCGTATCCCGCCCGGACTGGTGCTGGGCACCCGGGGCGGGTCGGTGTTTCTCTCGGTGAACCGGGATTCCACCTGCATCCCTGACTGCCCCTCTCCTGATACCTGCCCTGTCACCGGAGAGGACCGCAGTGAACCGCTCCATCAGCGGCTCCGGCAGGCTCTCCCGCGGGCCTTTATCCTGGAGAGCATCCAGGTCGCTCCCGGGCTCGGGGCCTTGCGGGGAAACGACGTCGCGGACCTAATCAGGCAGGTAGGGGGAAGAAAGCAGGTCATCATCGGGACAGCCTGCCGCTGTCATGGCGTGGTGACAATGCTTGTTTCCAGGCAGGAGACGGAATCAACAACCGGCATGAACCGGGCTTACCGGATTGATTCAGTCTGAAACAGTAAAGTGGTGCAGCCGGGACCACCCTTTGCCATGTTCTTTTACCACGTGTTCTGCCACTGCAGCGGTGTTTCCGGCCGCAAACGATGTTTTTTAAAAAGTTCAACTGGTTTTACTCTACGCAAATACTATTTTAGCAAAGACATTTGTACATACCTTCCCAAGCGCCCCCCCGGGGTAGTACATAATACTGGTGGTTGCAGTGAATGGGGGCGAAACCTGTCTGTTCAGCCATCAATGCAAAAAAAGTCGCGGAGAAGAGTGGTCCCGTAAATTATTCTCACTCCCGCCGACCCGCCTGCTCTCTTCCTTCAGGGTCCACAGCACGAATGCATCACTCGGGGGAAATGATTTTCCGGAGATAATCCGGGGCGATTCCTCGCGCGTATCAAGTATGGTGAACTGTGCACCGTCCCCTGTCCGGAAGGAACACCTGACCTCGTAGACCGGTGAAAGGTCCCCGGGTTTCCGGGTGGTGGGTCCACCCGCAGGCGACGGCAACGGCCCATTTCGTCCTGTGGATGCCCACGTAACACGGTCCCCAGAAGTACCCCCGGCGCGCCGGACATGGGTAGTCGATTCAAACGATTCCACGGCACTTTTCACGGTGCCGTATGGACTGTGTCCAAAATATGGGTGACATCGCATCACGCAGGGGAAGGACCCCCAGACCTGGTTCAGAACCCCTTCCTCATGGCGATCAGGCCTGCACCGATGCAGGCCATGCATGCGATCAGCATCCCGAACCCGGGCACCCGGGCTCCCTGCGTCGGCGTCATAACCGGTGTATCGTTCCCAAACAACTCCGGGTGAATGGCCGCCGCAAACATTTCCAGTGCATCCACGATACGCGGGCCGGCGCGGTCCACCGTATCCGAATCTACGATGGAGATCCGGTTTTCTTTGATGGCGGTAACCCCGGCAAACCGCGGTTCGTTTCGGAAGAACCGGGCAATCGCATCCTCTCCTCCTCCCATGCCGGAGCCCGCGTTCACGATGAGAACGTCAGGGTCGGCGTGGATGAAGTCCTCGATGCCGATGTTCTTCCATCCCTCAACCCCGGGGAAGGCGTTCTCTCCCCCAGCCTTCATGATCAACTCGTCCTGGAAGGTGCCTTTCCCGCTCACGTAAATGGGATCGTTCCAGATCACGTGGGCAACGGTGGGGCGCTCCGATGCCATGCCGGCCCGCTCCTCCACGGCATTGATGCGCTGTTCAAGGCCTCCTGCAAGAGCGGCGGCGTTAGCCTCCGCGCCGGCAGCCTTGCCGACCAGCCGGATATTATCCAGCACGTCAGCGAGCGTTCGGGGGTGCAGGGCGACGACGGGATAGCCGAGCATACGCAGGTTTTCCAGGATCTCCTCGCCGTTGCCGTAACTGGCGAGGATAAGGTCTGGCTTGAGCGCGATGACCTTCTCGATATTCACCGTGTTGTATCCTCCGATCTTCGGTTTCTCCAGCGCTTCAGGGGGGTAGTTGCAGTACTCGGTGACACCGATGATGCGGTCACCCAGGCCGAGAGCGTAGAGGATCTCGGTGTTTGACGGGGAGAGGGAGATGATCCGCTGCGGTGTGCCGTTGATGATCACCGCGGTGCCCATGTCGTCGGTGAGGGCGACGGCGGTGGCTGGCAATACAATAAAACCGACAAAAAGTACGATGGTGAGTGTAATGTGCCGTTTTGATACATGCATATTATCAGGTTTATCCTGGATCATATTGACATTCATCCTGTCTTCCTAACAAGCAAGGTAATGATGAAGAGGAGGAATGGGGAGAATCACTCCAAATCATTCCATTCCTCTCTGCCGTTCGACAAAGCATGTTATCGGTAGCATCAGAACCGGATAACCTGGCAATTATACCAGAACAACAGTTCCCGATTGGATAACCTTCCCGCTCGCTTTGTTGATGACCTTATACTCCGCCTTCGTGTTCAGGTAAAGTCCCATCCCGCCAGCAGCGCCTTCGGGTTTCCAGGAGATCTGGGCTGCATTGTTGAAACCAGAGTGATCATCAATGCGGCAATTATCTGCATAGAGCATGAACTTGTCGCCCGGAGTGATGAACCCGTCGCTATCACCGATCTCCATGATGTAGGACTCCACATCATTGGGAAGACAGTTCGTTGTCGGGATCTTGTCATATGTGCTTATGGTATACTTTGCATCACGGCTCTGCAACTGGATGGAAATATCAGAGAGGGCGAAGGCATCGCCACCCATGTGTTCGAAGAGCAACCCGTTCTTGGCGGTGAAATCATCAGGATAATTTGGGTCCCAATTGGTCTTGTTGGTGTCCTGGATATCTTTTATCACCGCGACAACCGAGAGTGACGCCTGCGGAGCCTTACTCGTGTCTGATGCGAGGCCTCCTGCGAAGGCACTCACAACTGCAGCAATGATGATAGTCACGACGAGCATCAGCATAACGCCGACGACAGGAGATACTGCATCAGTATTCCTCCTCTTCATAGAACAATCACCTCTTTGTCGTAGATGTACTTCCCGCTCGGTGTGTGCAGGATCTTTACGTCAACAACCCCTCCCGATCCGAATCCATAGGAAGAATCAGTAATATCGAATCCGAGGAGGGCACTGGTGCCCGCATCAGAGCCCGAACTCAAGACATCACCTGTCGTCCAGGTATAATTACCAAAGTCCGTGACTAGATTGATGCCAGAATATCCCAATGACATATCGTTGATGTAAGGCACCCTGGTAAATGTTCCATACCCGTAGAGATCGGTGCTCTCGCTTGCTGGTGTCTGTCTGTGTTTTATTATGGTACCATCTGTTAATGTGTAGTATGTGACGATTTCAAGATCCTTCGTAGGGATTGAATCGCCACTAAGATGCTCAAATACCATCTTCCATTGGACATTTGCCGGTCTCATGCCGCCATCGTCCTGCATGAACCTGACATCGATCGATGCCTGTGGCGCTGCCTTCGTGCCGCCCGCCAAACCGCCGGCAAATCCGCTCACCACGGCGGCGATGATGATGGTCACCACCAGCATGAGCATGACGCCAACGACCGGTGAGACGGCATCTTCGTTTCGTTTCATAATCAGTATTCCTCCAACTTCTGGAGTTGCACAGGGAGGGCCCGTCCCTGAACAACACAACTGAGTCTTAGTTAGAACTATAAATATTGATCAATCTTATTTTCTGTAACTAAGGCTTACTTGTTAAGTCGACGAATACATATTTCATTTCCGGGTAGTCTTTCATTCCTGGGAGAACTGACATGAAATGCTGTTTTCCAGATTCCACCCTTATTATTGAAGATGAACCCGAGAGGAACAGATGGAGGGTATCGGTCCGGCCACCGCCCTTTTCAACAATTCTGTTCCGCGCATGTGGCACGATGACCACCCTGGAGGTTGCCTGGAACGAGTAGGGCGGGTCCGCTGTATTTCGGGATGCTCACCTGCCGTTCCCGTGGGTGCCATGGTGATCTCCCGTTCCGGGTTCCCAGCCGTGTTAATCACGGTGGGAATCTCGGGAAACATCATCAGTACCATCGGTATGAGCGGTGAGGGCATCTCGCGCCAACGGGCTGCTGGAAGGCCTTACATAGCCGGCCAGTGCAAAGACACGGGCAATCCTCGAGACCGGGAAGGGGATTCAAGATACTACTGCCGATGCAACCACCATGACCTGCCAGGACGCCGCGGTTCACTGCTGCACCTGGCACAGTGACTCCCGTGAGAAGCCAGCGTGTTGCCTGTGCCAGGAAAGGAGTGCCCTGGCACTGTCCCGCTATGAAGAAGGGGTCGTGATACCTGGTTGGCATCGACCTGACGATTCGAATTGTGCATCCGATGACGTATATAACTTCTCCGCGAAAAAACCTAATCTGTAAGATATTTATGATATTACGTCATACAAAACTTCGAATGGCACGCTCTCCCCCCCGACCACGAACCCTACTGATCGTGTTTTTTTTACTTGCATTCTCATTGTTTCCGGGTTGTATTGAGATGGGAAATGAGGTTGACGAAATACATCGCGTGCAGACCTCAGTTCCCTCGGAGCCTTTATCTCCAGCTCCGGTATTCACTCCTTCCGGACCGGTCGTCACACCATCTCCTACACAGGTCATCGGGACGGTTGTGGACGCAGAACCCATCCCTCCTTCGGTGGCAGTCACCCCCTCCTACCGGGAAATGAGCCCTGACGGGGGGAATCTGGCCCGGCCAAACGAGATGCCGACGGCTACGTTCAAATCATCGGTGTACAGTCTGAGGTATACCGACATCGGTCTGCTCGCGACGGTTGAACAGGCACCGTTCGTGATCGAATTCTGGACCAGCGCCTACAACCAGAACCCCTACGACTCGCTCGTGGTCATCACCGTCAGGGATCCCTGCACCGGGGAGATTATCCTTGAAGACGGGTACAACGGGCTCTACAGCTCGGATCCCTACAAGCGGATGGTCATCCGGAAGAGCGGGCAGTTCCATGTCAATATCTATGGGATGAGAAGTGGGATCGAGGTAAAGTTCAGGGGCGGGGTTGACGAATCGGCTGCAGAGCCGTATGGCGAATGGGGTGTTCCCCGACCAGTCGTAAGGGAAGTCATGAGCGAAGAAGAGTATCTCCGGATGATGGAGGAGATGTGAAGAGATCCCGGGAACAATCAATCGTGCGGCAGGATCTGACCTTTTTTCTTTGTGAGATCGACCTTCAGCCCGCCTGCGTCATCAGCCAGAGCGCCCCGGTGTTGTGGAGAGCGACGATCACGTAGAAGGCGATGATGAGCGCCATGGCGGAGGTTCCGCTCCAGGCGACTTTCTCTTCTGCCCACGTGCAGATCCCGGAAATATAGATCAGCACTCCCCCCTTCACGATAATATGGACCATTGGACAGGCCACCACGGCCGTCATCAGGTGGTTCAGTTCAACCCCTCCAAAGAGAAGGATTGCTTCCGTGGTAATGATATCAATGCTAAAGAGGATGTACAGGATGAGGATTCCCAGGAAAAGATGGAGATGAATATCCGATCGAAGAAAAGTTTCCCCGGTGGCTGACAGATCCGGATAGGTCAAGTTCCCGGAACCATTATCCATGTTTTACCCCAATAGTCTTGCACTTCGTCCATGAACTATAAACATTACCCTTAAATTATCCTTTTTTCCGGGAAAAAACGATAAGACTTCAATATTTTAGCAAGAAGACCGAAAAGTGTTTTAGAGTGTCGCACCAGGTATTACACCTTCCTGTAAACCGATTACTGGAGAGACCGGTAAGAGTCCCTGCCGCACTATTGAGTGATCGCTTCATTCCGGGCATACGACATGATGAGGTGAGGGGATGTGATCCGGCAGGTCTATCCTCTGCCGGAAATGAAGGAATGGTACTCCCTCTTCAGAACTCTTCGAGAATTCCGTATCCCCACTGCATGAGCTTCCGCGCTGCTTCCGCTCCCGGCAAATCATCGCACACCAACCCCCTGGATGCGAGATACCGTTCGACCAGCCGGGTGGATGCAGGGATGATACGCTCGGTCTCTGCGGGTTCCATGCTCCAGGCATGGAAATAATACACCGGTTTCTTATTCTTCGATTGGTGGATGTAGAGATCGCGACCCCGGATATTGGCTTTTGAACCTTCAAAAGGCGGCCGGGGTGACCTGTAGAGACACACATCTTTGTCGGTATCCAGGATTTCCCGTTTTGTCGTGGTAACAAATTTCATTTGCATGACGCTAAAACCCCCATTTTAGCATAGTTCGGTTCATCCATTCAATGAGGATGGCGTGAATCTGTCGGCTGGCAGGGTGGAGATTTCCCTGGTTCTTCGATCACCCCCACTCCATTCGATTATATCACGATCTATATATTCTTTGTGAGTTGGTGTTACGATTATTTTCATAAATGTCACGTAACCATCCTCCATGTAACAAATGTACAAAACGGGGTTGGCAGATCAAAAAAGGACCGATCCTGAGATCGAAATCCCTATCACGATCAGGCCTGGAAAGGTATTGATCAGCGCTGTTACGAACTGCCCTGCCAGAGATGACCTGTCTTCACGGTCGCTTCTCTTGACACAGCCACCAGCGACCTTAAATAAGCCAGGGCGATGGTTGCTAACAAGGTCAGAGGATGCGGAATGCCCGATGAGGGCATGAACAAAAAATTAAGGAAAACGAACCGGAAGGTATCGAAGTCCGGAATGATGGCGACGATGATGACGGCGCCTCCCACTCCATAGAAAATGACATGATACGGGCACCACCCCGGGGATCGAAGACAGGGCGGCCGTCCCGTAGATAACCGGTGCAGGGCTCCTCCTTCGCTTACACCTACCTCCAACTTTCATTCCTGTAGGCAAACTTCACGTGGCATGGGGGAAAATAGACTCCCATGCCTACCTGTGCCGACTGTTTCCTCTACACCCCGAAGGACGGGAAGGAGGGGGTGTGCGCCATCAACGGCCCGGTCCCTGCCGACCGCGATGCCGGTCGCTGCCCATCCCGCACCTTCCGCCCTAAGGCTTGAACGAACAGGACAGTGCTCTTCCCGGAAAGCCGGGGGGTTTTCGTTTACCCGGAATCCTGTTTCTTTGGCAGGGCTCTTCCCGCTTTCTCGTGAAAAAAAAGGTATCTCCCCGTTCCGGCAGATTTTATCGCCCCTTTTCCTGCTCTTGAACGTATCGTTCTCACTTTCGCCCTGCATGCTCTCCACCCTTATGGGGCTGGCAGGATGAGGAGTACCTGCATGCAGTTCGACCTGCACCCCTCGGTCACGCTCTCCAGCGGGACGTTCTCCGCCCTGGTGGCACCGGAGGATCTGGTGCTTGCCGGTCTCAACGACAACCCCGTGCTGAAGCGGTTCCTCTTCCTTTTCATCTGCGGGAACTACTCCCGGCTCCTATCCGGCATCAACCGCAGGTCGGTCAGCATCGAGGTGCGACGGGCGTTCACCGCCTTCCAGCTCCTCACCATCCTCCGGGAGTCCTACCACACCATCATCTTTATCGAGCACGACCCCACCCTGTACGAGGAGGTAGGAGCGGAGGTCCTCGGGCAGGTGTCGGAGGCCATGAAGAGCGCCGGACAGGGTTCGGCGGTGGTGCTGTACGCCCCGGCAGAGGACCCCTCCTTCTCGGGCATGGCCCGGGTGGCAGATCGCTTCTTCTCGCTCTCCTCACCCCCTGCCCCTCCGCTGTCGCGGGCCCGCCGTGCAGGGAAGGTGCGCCACCCGGTCGCCCTTGCCCGGGACCAGACCACCCTGGAGCGGTTCTGATGGGCCGGAGTTTCGAGAGCGTCCGGATAGGGGTAAAAGCTATCACCGGGCGCTGGGAACGGATGGCCCGTGTCCTTCCGGGCGCCGACCGGGAGGCCGCCCTCCGGGTGGCTGCCATGGCAAAACAGCACGCCAGCGAGGGGTTTTATGCCTTCAGCGACCCGCTTGAGGCGGCGGTCTTCTCGGTACTCATCGAGCTCCAGAAAGAGCAGGACCGCAGTGCCGGTGATCGCACGCCTGGTCCGGCCCGATCGCGCGATGCCAGGCCTCCCGGTGGTGGCGAGGCAGGACCATGATCATCGACACCCGGTACTACCGTGACGGGGTCGAGATCTGGGAGTGGTCGGCAGGGACGACCCGCCGGACCACGGTACCGTACGCCCCCTCGTTCTATCTCCACCTTCCCGATCCTGCCCTCCACCGGGAGCTCCTGGAATCTCTCGAGGCAGAGTACGGAGCAGAGGAGTGCACGTTCCGGACTATTTTCGGCGAGTGTGATGGCTACCGGATCCCGGCTGGCCGCGAAATCGCCGAGGCGATCGAGCGGCAGACCGGGTATGCCGCGCAGCTCTACAACGTAGACGTCCGGCTCGACCAGCGCTATCTCGCCGGGGTGGGGCAGGTCCCCTGCTGCTGCTTGGGAGAATCCCGGTTCTCTCTCGATTTCCCGATCCCGTTTCGCACCATGACCGTGGAGGTGGAGGGCAGTTCCTTCAGGGGAGAAGCGTTCCGTGCCCTCACGGTGGTCCACGAACGGCACGAGCGGCTCGGGGGCCCGTGGCGGACCGCGCTCGCCGACCTTGCAGGGCTGCTGGCATCCTGCGATCCTGACGTGGTGCTCTTCCCCCGCTCGGACCTCTGGCTGCCCCGGCTCCTCTCCTTGGCCCGGGAGGAAGGTGTGGTGCTCCCGTTCTCAAGGAGCGGGCGGTACCGGGAAATGGCTCAGAAGTCCTACTGGAGCTACGGCAGGACCGAGTTCCGGGCCGGATCGCTCATCCCGGACGGGAGGATCCTGGTCGATACCATCCAGAGCTTCCAGTACCGGGAGAGCGGGCTTCCCGGCATCATTCTCGGTGCCCGGCTCACCGGGCTTCCCCCGAACCTCACCGCCCGGTTCACCTCCGGGACCCTTATATCGGCCTACGAGGTTTACGAAGCCCTTAGGCAGGGTATCGCTGTTCCCTTTCGGAAGAGCGACCCCGAGTGCGTGCGTAAGTTCGACGAGTTGAAAGCTGCCGACCGGGGTGGGATGATGTTTCAGCCGGTTCCGGGCCTGTACGAGCGGGTGTACGAGATCGATTTCACCTCCCTCTACCCTTCCATAATCGTTGCCTGCAACCTCTCACCCGAGACCCTCGGTTTCCCGGAGCGGCAGGGGTTCCTGCCCGAAGTGCTTGCCCCGCTCCTCTCCCTCCGGAAAGAGAGCAAGGCCCGGAAGGCCACGGATCCGGCGTTTGCCGGGACCGATGCCCTCCTCAAGTGGATGCTCGTGACCTGCTTTGGGTACACAGGATACAAGAACGCCAAGTTCGGGCAGATTGAAGTGCACGAGAAGATCACGGGGCACGCCCGGGAGATCCTGGTCCGGACCAAGGAGATCGCTGAAGACCTGGGTTTTTCTGTCCTTCACGGGATCGTGGACTGCCTCTTTGTGCAGGACGGGCCGGCAGCGGTGCTCAAGGAGCGGGTCGAGTCGGAGACCGGACTTCCTACGACAGTGGATGCTTACGACTGGATCGCCTTTCTCCCCATGCCGGATGGTTTCGGTGCCTACAACCGCTATTACGGGCGACTCTCCACCGGGGATCTGAAGGTGCGGGGGATCGCTGCCCGCAGGGGAGACACTCCGGTCTTCGTGCGGGACGTGCAGGAGCGGATGCTTTCCACCATCAGGGATGCGGAGGATTGCAAGGAGCTGGCCGCACTGTCGGACAGGGTCGGCGAACAGTACCGGGAAGCGGTGGCCGGTCTCTCCATGGCAGCCCCTGAGGATATGGCTATCTCCCGCCGGATCAGCAGGCTCCGGTACTCCCACCGCTGCCCGGAGGCTTCAGCGGTCGCGGCCTGTACCACGGCCGGGATCGAGATATTCCCCGGGATGCAGGTGAGCTATGTGGTCACCGATGCACGGACCTGGGCGGTGGAACTCGACTGGTCCGCGACCCGCTTCGATGTAGGCTACTACCGGAAGCTCCTTGACAAGGCATGGCTCGAAGTGGCATTCGCTCTCGACCAGGCAAAAAAGGGGTTGGATTCAAACAGTGCCTGGCTGCCCGGTGATGCTTCTACTCGGAGATCCGTGCCTACCATGCAAACCGGGAAATCTCGGTGCCAGCAGCATCATGGACAGTAACGGTATCACCATCGTTGTTCAGCACCGGGGTCGGTGACCCCATGAAGATCTCGGTGCCGCTATCCGTGCCGGGCCCGGTGTGCAGGACGAGCCTGCCACCCGGGAGGAGTGCGGTTTCCGGGAGGATATAGCAAAATCCGTCGCTGTCCCGGACCTGCCATCCGGTGAGGGTGATTGGGTATCCAGCTTCGTTTCCAAGGGTGATGTACTCATCGTTGAGGTTGAAGCGGTCATCTCCTGCAGCATCGTAGTGGACAGCAGCGATGAAGATTCCGGACTGCTGTAACGGGCTGGGTACCATACCGCTCCATACCCCGATCCGGTTGCTCATGGCCCGGTCCTGTATATCGAGGTAATGCGCTCGCCGGCCAAAGGATTCCTTGGTGTACACCCGTGCCAGTCCCTGGGAAAGGAGGAGTTCTCCAACATCGGTCCTGTTCGCGGTATGGACATAGGCGAGGAGCCGGCCATAGCGGTCACGTTCGCCAGCCGCCCGGTCAGTGGTGATCGTCACCACCCCGCCCTCCACTTCCCGGCGCAGGATGGATGACGCTTCCTTGCCCCAGGCCGAGAGGAACCAGGGATCGGAGATTCCTGCAAACGATGATGGTTCGTTTCCTTCCGGTGTCACCTCGGGAGTATCGATTCCCACAATCCGAACTGTCTCCTCGTTCCCGCCCGGGAACGCTACGCGTAGGGTATCTCCGTCGGTCACGTGGACAACCCGGCAGGGATACGGAGTGCCGGGGGCGAACCGGTTCATGCCCGAACCCCCTAGCCTGTCGTTACCGATGTGCAGGGTGCATCCAGTGGAGAGCAGGGAGGCGGTAACGAGGGCGGCCAGGAGCATTGCCGGGAGCATGCAGGATTTCATCTCCCATCGTTTTGCGTGCATCAGGGAAAAAACCCGGGGTATCCTGCAGAGCTGCCTGCACCAGAACGCCGAATTCCAGGCTCACCTTGCGTCCCGTGCCCGCAAGAGACCGAAATGGCTTTGTTCTCCTGTTCTGATGCACTCTCATGCAGGGTGACAACAGCGTGGACGAGAACGAACAAACCCGGCTCTACCAGGAATCCCTCATGCTCCATGAACAGCACCGGGGAAAAATCGAGATACGGGCAAAGGTTCCTATCGAGACAAGAAAGGATCTCTCCCTTGCCTACACCCCGGGAGTGGCAGAAGTCTGCCGGGCTATCAAGAAGGATCGTAACATGGCCTGGCGATACACCCTGAAGTCGAACACCGTGGCAATCGTGAGCGACGGCTCGGCCGTGCTCGGCCTCGGAAACATCGGGGGATACGCGGCCATACCGGTGATGGAGGGGAAGGCGCTCCTCTTCAAAAAGTTTGCCGGAATCGACGCCTTTCCGATTTGTTTTGAAAGCTACCATACCGATTTCGTGGACGAGGTGAGAAATATTGCACCGGTCTTCGGCGGGATTAACCTCGAAGATATCGCAGCCCCCAAGTGCTTCGAGGTCGAAGAGGCCCTCCAGGATATTGGCATCCCGGTGATGCACGATGATCAGCACGGGACGGCCATCACCGTGCTTGCCGCGCTCCTGAACGCCTGCCGGGCCTCGAAAAAGGAGTTTGCCGACCTCCGGATCGTGGTCTCGGGAGCCGGAGCAGCGGGCTATGCCATCACCCGCCTGCTGAAGTGCATCGGCTACAATCAGGACGTCTGCACCATGGTCCGCGATATCATCGTCTGCGATACCCAGGGGATCATCCATCGCAACCGGAAAGGCCTGTACGCCAACAAGTTCAAGTTCATCCTTGCCGGTGAGACCAACCGCTCCGGCCGGGCCGGGAGCCTTGCCGATGCGATGGAAGGGGCCGATGTCTTCATCGGGGTATCGGCACCGGGAATCGTGACCGGCGAGATGATCCGGCGCATGAACGATCATCCCATCGTTTTTGCCATGGCAAACCCTGTTCCAGAGGTGATGCCGGGTATCGCCCTGGACGCCGGGGCCTTTATCGTCGGCACAGGGAGAAGCGATTTTCCAAACCAGATCAACAACGTCCTGGCTTTCCCTGGAGTCTTCCGCGGCGCGCTCGATGCCTGCGCCGAGCGGATAACTGATGAAATGAAAATCGCTGCGGCCCATGCTCTCGCCGGGTATGTGAAGAAACCCTCCCCGGAACACATCATGCCTCCGGTCCTTGACCGCCATGTCGTGCAGGCGGTTTCAGCGGCCGTCCGGGAAGCGGCAGTTGTATCGGGTGTAGCCCGGGATATCGGGTGAATACCGACAGGTTTCATATCATCCGGGGATCCCTTCTTTTTTCGATGCCGGTTGTGAGCATCACCGTGGTTAGGGGATGGAATAATGAATAAATAAAGCTCTCCGGCAAGATTGCCCGCCCGGTCAGCAAATCATGCAGATGCCGGTGGAGCGGGGGACCATCCTGGTACATGTGTATGAAGCAGTAATCCGGGGGGGGAACCCTGCCAAACATCCTCCGGTAGGCCGCATTGGAGAGAGCGCCCCAGGCATCGCATTGCCGTGGACTGGCGTCGCGAAGTGAGGTTGTCCTGCAGGGTTCCGGCTCATTCGAAGAGACTTATGGTGCGCGCGATTTAGAGGGACCCCCGGGAAGGCTCAAGCCCGCCTCAGGTCGGCCTGTTAATGAAGATGGCTCGTTGCACGCGGATCTTTGTTTTCCGGCCGGGCAAGTAGCATCCGAAAGATGATGGATTGACTGTACCGCCTGATTGCATGTTTCCCGGAAGGGGCCTTCTCTTATATTCCCGCAATAGATCTTTTCCCGGAAACCGGGTGGAGGACCGATACCGGCACGACCCCGGGAGCGCCGGGATTCGTCCCGTCATAGGGCCGTTTTTTTTATCCCACCGGGGTTCTTCCTGCCCCTGCAAGGCCCCGGAGATACCGTTCCCGCCGGGCCACGTATGGGCCGGTATCTTTGCCGAACGGGACGTATTCCGACACCTGCCATCCGGCTGCTGCCATCTCCTGCTTGGTCTTGTCTGCCAGTCCCATCAGGAACCCGAACGTGATCCGGTCGCGGTGGGATTCCATCAGCGACATAATCTCCGGCAGGAGTGCCGGATCATGGGTGCCGACCTGGAAGGCCACCTCGAACCTGGCAGCCTCCCGCACCAGGTCAAACAGGCGGCTCCGGATCTCTTCCATGTCCTCCACGTCTCCGAGATAGGCGCCCTTGACAAACCGTGGGACAACCCCAAGGGCCAGGAGCAGGCGGAGATCCCCCGGTGAACGGAACAGGTAGGCCTGAAGGGCCAGGGTGAGCGGGAGGTTCTTTCTCGCGCAGAGGGCTGCGGCCTCGATGGTGGTCCCCACCAGATCCCGGCCTTCCATATCGATCTCGAAACCAACCCTGTTCTTCCGGGCTTCGCTGCAGAGCTCGTAGGTCAGCTCGATGGCAAGGTCCGGGTCAAAGAGGGCTCCAAGGGATGAGAGCTTGACTGAGACCGATGCCGCGAGGCTTTTTCCAGAGATAGCAGCAATGGTCTCCCGGTATAGTGCCGTGATGGTATCAGCCATTTCCGGTGTCCGGGTAGACTCTCCGAGTGCGTGGAGGGTGCAGGCTATCCTCTGCCGGTTCCGTTCACCGCACCAGGAAAGGGCGGCCGGAAGATCCGGGAGCGACCAGCGGTCCGCGTTCATTATAACACTGTTCATTCTGTATCAGGCCTTCTGAAGAGTGTCCATACCGCATACAGCATCGAGAGGCTTGTTGCAGGGAAAACGGGCGCAATGATATCCGGGGAAAGGATCCCCCTTGTACAGGCCAAAAAGAGCATAAAGTTTGTTCCGGTGGAATTGGTCTTTAGGGCCGGGCTGGTTTGGGAGATGGGAGGTGAACGATCGAACCATGACGCATGGCGCAGTTTGCATACTATCACATCCGGCCCGGTTCGCCGCCATCTGCCCCGGAGAAGTCCTTCTTTTCGAAGTCGTTGTACCAGCCCTGGAGCAGGGACGAGATCTGCTCTTCAAGTTCGGGCGGCACCTCCCGTTCACCTCCCTTCAGCGGGCACTGCTGCCAGAGCCTGAGCAGCACCGAGATTTGCTCGTCTTTCCGCTGTATCTCCTGCTCCAGTTCCCCGACCCTCCTTCGCAGTATCTGGTTCTCGAATGCAAGATCCTTTCCGCTAGCCCCTGCCCCCCTTAAGGTATCAATGTACATGTGGAGGGCAGAGTTGACCAGGTCGTCAGGGGTGCGACAGCCCTGCTTCCGGGAATGCTGCCGGATCGGTTCCTCGAGATCGGGATCGAGGGTGATGCAGAACGTCTTGTCGGCCATACCGCTGGATAAGATGGGAGAGTTCATCATGCTTTCTTCGAAAACCAGGGGGAATTCCTGCTTCATCCATGAAGTCCGGTTCAGTGCCGGTACCCTTAACCAGCGGGTCTGCCCGGGGAAGGAGTCTCCATCCGAAAGGTTTGAAAATCATTACATACCTGTCCCCGCACCATTCCTGTATGGAACTGCGCTGGGTGAAACAGGCGCGAAAGTCAGGCTGGAAGAGTGCCGGTGTGCTGCAAACGACTGGCGATCCGGGGGTGCTTTCGCGGTGAAAGTGCCGAATCTTCTGAGGGGACGCAATGCGCTCTGGAACAGCGCTATTGTCGGTTCGACAGTCGTTGCACTCGGGGTCAATCTTGCCGGACTCCTGACCGGGATCACGATCATCATCCCCCACCTCCTCTACATCCCGGTGGTCATCAGCGCCTACCGTTATCCGAAACGCGGGCTTATCCTTGCCGGGTGTATCAGCGGGGCCTATGCCCTAATGGTCGTTGCGGTTGTGGGAATGGCATCGCTGACCGTTGCCGAGGCGCTCATACGTGCCATGGTGGTCATCATCATCGGCGAGCTGGTTGCCCTCCTCACCCTTCGCCTGCGCACCCAGGAGCGCCTTTACCAGGGCCTCTTTGACAATTCAGAGGCGGGAAGCATTCTCATCCGGAATGAGGGAGGAACCTGGAAGGTTGAAGAGGCAAACTGGAATGCCGCAGCCCTGCTAAAGAGGGACCCTGCAGACCTCCGGGGTCAGCCCCTGACCACGTTCTGGAGCAGGCAGGAAGGGGAGGACATCCTCTCGCTCTTCTCCCGGCAGGGAAGAGTGTATGCCGTGGAGACCACGCTTTCGGCCGCTGATGGCGATGAGCAAAGAGTGCTTATCTCCATAGCGCGTATCCCCGAGAACCAGGCTGTTCTCACCTTTGTGGATATCACGAGGCGGGTTGCTGCCGAACAGGCACTCAAGAATGCCCGCGACAAGTTGCACCTCCTTTCCCGCATCTCCGGGGATCACCTCCACCGCACGGTCAAGGAGATGATCGAGATCCTCGATGCACCTGGGGCAGAAAGTATGGCGGCAGCACCAGCCGGGGTCCTGCCCCGGATCAGGGCTCTGGCCGGGACCCTGGCCCGCCACCTCTCCCTGACGGAGACGTACCAGGAACTCGGGACCCGGCCGCCCCAGTGGATCCCGGTTCAGAAAGCTCTCGAGTCCCTGGAACCGGCAGGGAAGAAAGGGGAGGTCTCTCTCCGGTTCTGGGTAGAGCGGCTCGAAGTCTATGCCGATCCACTCTTCCGGGATGTCCTCGGCCATGTGGTGGGTAATGCCTTCCGGCATGGAGGATCGCTTCAGAATATCCTGGTCACCTACCAGCGGATGGACGGAGGCCTTACGCTGATGATCGAAGATGATGGCGCCGGTATCCCTGCCGCCATGAAGGATACCATCTTCGAATACGACTCCGGGGGCCATGGCGGCCTTGGCCTCTTCATCTGTCGCCAGATCCTCGGTGTTACCGGGATGACCATGACCGAGATCGGAACAGAGGGGGCCGGTGCCCGGTTCGCTATCCACATCCCGGAAGGAAACTTCCGCATCGAAGGTGTTGGGGATGCGCCGCCATTCCCGGCCGGGGAGGCAGGCCGCGGCGCCCGCCTTTCAGGGGACGTCACTGTGCGGGAACTCACCTCTGCCGAGTTCACGGTTGCGGATGCCCTCTGGGTCGATTACCACTCCACTACCGGGAACCCGGCATCTGATCGGATCTTTGCAGCATTTATCAATGGGAATGCCGTATCGCTTGCCCGGTGCCGGAGGCACCCCGACGGCCTGGAAGTGGACGGGATTTTCACTCCTGAACGGCACCGTGGTCACGGGTATGCCAATGCCGCAGTCCAGGGACTTGTCGAGGCCTGCGGCCACGATCCCCTGTATATGCACTCCCTCAGGAATCTCACCGGGTTCTATGCCCGTTACGGGTTCGTGGCAATCCCGGAGGGAGCGCTCCCTCCTACCATACGGGAACGGTTCGCATGGGCACAGGGTGAGATGGAGCAAGCCAATGTCGCACCCATGATGCGGGAGCCAACCTGACAGAAAGTGCAATCCATATCCTCTTCTCTTGCCCTGGCCGGGGGTGGTGGATACCAGGATGGCTTATGAAATCCCTCTTCCTGGGCCGCCACAGGAATCCGATCCGGGTGTACAGCGCCAAGGGTTATATCCTGCAGGATCGATGGATCATCGTAGTGCCTATGAGTGACTCTATTATATTTTCCCGGGTATCCATCAGAAAGCCTGACGATGTGAACGTCATCCTCGGTCAGTCCCACTTCATCAAGACTGCAGAAGACCTCTACGAGGTGCTGACAGGGTCCGTTCCCGGCGCAAAATTCGGCCTTGCCTTCTGCGAGGCGTCCGCTGACCGCCTGGTGCGGGTGGAGGGGACCGCGGACGATTTGGCAGAACTCGCGGCGGAGAATGCCCGTGCAATCGGTGCCGGCCATTCATTTATCATCATGCTCCGGGACTGTTACCCCATCAACGTGCTGAATGCAGTCAAAGGCGTCCAGGAGGTATGCAACGTTTTCTGTGCCACTGCAAACCCGGTCGAGGTGGTCATCGCTGAGTCTTCCCTCGGCCGGGGGATCATGGGAGTCATCGATGGGTATCCACCCCTGGGTGTTGAAGGGCCAAAGGATGTGAAGAACCGGACCGACCTGCTGCGGAAATTCGGGTATAAACGGGGATAAACCGTTCGGAGGCGGCGGATACGCAAGATGCCAGCATGGTTCTAGATTACTTGCCGGTCTATGTGCGGACGCTCCAGAAATAAAAAACTCCATACCCGAGGAGAATGAGGATGACTCCATCGGCAACGATCGAGAGACCGGACCAGTTTCCCGGAGAGGTGGACGGGGGCAGGGATGATGTTGCAGCGAATATGGCGTACACCACAAATAATGCCGTTGCACTGATGAGGCCCACGGTATTCCTGTCCATGATGGTACACTCCGGGATTCAGGGCATCAGTTACCCTTGTGTCACAGTGCTATCTGCACCTGGTGGCTGACCGCGTCCATGACCACTCCGTCTTTCTCGATGGTGACGTTGACAAAGTATGTGCCGGCGCTGATACCGGCGCAGCTCGAGCAGGCAGGGAGCCGGAACTCTTCGGAGAACGGATTGGTTCCAGGCGTGAGGTTTGCTTCGATCTCGCGGGAAACGTGATAATTCCCGTACCGGTCTTCGATCCCCTCGATCTTCAGCAGGGTGTTGTCAAGTGTTCCTGATGAGGTCACTTCGATAGAGACCATCATCACCTCATTTGAGTGGTACAGATCTTTGTCGGTTGAAACAGAGTGAATATCTGGCAGGGTTGGACCCGAAGAGAAGGTGATTATGGCTATAGCCACCACTACGACCAGGATTATGGCAGCGATGACTAAGAGATCCCTTCGCATGGATCAATGTTTTTTAGCCAATCCTTATCAGTCCATTGGTAAGGAGGTGTCGCCAGCCAGGAGGCCAGAGGATCTGGTTTTGTTTTTCCACACTCCGCTGAGATGGACTTTGGAATTGCCACTCATTTCTCCCGGGATGCTACGGCCAGGCTGCCGGAACCGCTCCAGAATTGCCCGCCACCACCATAAACAATCGCTGGAAGTGGATGGAAACCTGGATCTCACCAGGGGAATCCGGTGAAATCCACGGTCCTGCCCGGGAACCATTTCAATCCCAGTATTTCCCTGCTGCCACATAACTCCGGCCGCATTTCTCGAAAAACTGCTGGTGGTGATCCTCGGCCCTCCAGAAGCGGGATGCGGGGAGAATTTTTGTGATAACGGGCCTGTTTCCGTATCCCCCGGACGCCTGTAGCCGGTTCCGGGAAGATTCAGCGGTTCGCTGCTGTTCTTCTGTGGAAAAGAATATAGCAGATAGCTCACAAGCCTCTTCGGCGGGCTCCGTGGGGTCTTGGATATTCCAGAATACTTCGAGAAGCTCATCGTAGTTGACCACTGCAGGATCAAAGGCAACCCGGACCGCCTCCACATGCCCGGTGGTGCCGGATCTTACCAGCTCGAAGTCCGGGTCCGGTATGGTTCCTCCTGTGTACCCTGTCTCGGTGCCCACGACCCCATCGATTTTCCTGAACGCAGCCTCAACATCCCAGAAACAGCCGGCAGCAAATATGGCGATTTCCAGGCCGGGATATGTTTGCATGGAGATGACGTCAGTTTATCTTCCTGATTGAAGTTCCGGTATTATCTCAAACCCTGGCGCAGTCGTAAAATATGGTTGGCGTCTAACCTTGGAGCATGCAGGGCAGGGTTCCGCCCGATGAACTTGAACGACGGATGCGCAGGTTCATCGATAGGATGGATATCGATAACCCCGAATGGGAATATGCAGCGCTGTTTAGAGGAGTCAACCTCTACTATTTCACCGGGACGATCCAGGATGCGATGCTCCTCGTTCCCCGTGACGGGGAGGCAGTTCTCTTTGTCCGGAGGAGCTACGAACGGGCGCTCGCCGAATCCTCCTTCCCCCGCATCGAGCCGATGCAAAGTTACCGGGACGCTGCGTCGGGTTCCCGGAACGTCCCGGACACCGTCTATCTCGAATCGGAATATGTTACACTGGGATTGTTCGAGCGGCTGCAGAAACATTTCGCGTTCTCCCGGGCAAGGCCTCTCGACCTGCAGGTCGGGAAGGTCCGGGCGGTGAAGAGCGCCTTTGAACTATCGCGCATGGAACAGGCCGGGGCGATACACGAACGGGTGCTCGAGAAATGTGTCCCCCTGATCCTCACCGAGGGGATGAGCGAGGCTGAATTCGGAACCATGGTCTATTCGGTGATGGTCCGCGAGGGGCACCAGGGGGTCGTACGGTTTGGCGGACTGGGAATCGAGATCGAAGTCGGGCAACTCGGTTTTGGTGAAAATTCGCTCTATCCCACAAGCTTTGACGGGCCGGGCGGGTGCCGTGGATTGTGTCCGGCAGCGCCCTTGCTCGGAAGCCGCGAGCGGACCCTGCACGAAGGAGATCTGGTCTTCATCGACAACGCCTGCGGATTCGAAGGATACCAGACTGATAAGACCATGAACTACATGTTCGGAAAGCCGATACCCGACAACGCCATCGCGATCCACCACCAGTGTGTCGATCTTCAAAACGAGCTCGCCACGCTCCTGAAGCCGGGGAATATTCCCTCCCGGATCTATTCCCAGGTAATGGGTGGCCTCAGCCCCGAGTTCCGGGAGAATTTCATGGGATATGGCAGCCGGCAGGCGCAGTTCCTCGGTCATGGGGTAGGGCTCCTGGTCGATGAAATACCGGTTATCGCCAGGGGGTTTGATGAACCCCTCGAGGAAGGGATGACCATTGCTCTCGAACCGAAAAAGGGAATCAGGGGGGTCGGAATGGTGGGAATCGAGAATACTTTCGTGGTGACACCGGGGGGTGGCAGGAGCATAACCGGGGACAGTACCGGTTTGATCCAGGTCTGGTGATGATTTGGAGAACTTCCTGTAATGAGTGGTTCTTCCGCGATCCACTCATAAACGAAAAAAGCGCCACCCCGCTTCCGAAAGGATACCATGGGGAGACTGGGGTAGATTTCGGGGACTGGATGCTCACTATCGGCTATGGATCTGGAGTCAAGTGCGCCCTAACCATCCTGCTGAGGCATATTGCATTTCGCTGATGAGACTATTACATCATCGATTCCGAGGACAAACCCCGTGAAACCTCCTCTCTGTATGACACAGGGGCACTCCGGGCAACTTCGATCAGGTGTTATCAGGCTAACTGGAGGTATTGGGGGGCCCTTTTCCTGGACTGTCAACCGCTGGCGAGTTCTTGCAGTGGTGCCATGGCCATGATGTCCTGAAAAATCAATCCACCCGTGGAGATATGGGGCCTCAAAGCCGGTTTGTTCTCTTCGAGTCCCTAAGAAGAATCGCTTCACCGCCGGCAGATGAATCTGCACGGACTTTACGTAAAGGTAGAACGATGCTCTCACCTGCATTGTAGACTACAAGCCAAACCCCGGCTTCATTTCGCCCTTTGCCTGGCAAAGGCTCGTGAGTGGTGTAAAAAACAGGTTCGATATGACCGATCCCTGGCAATTCAAAAATTTCTTATTCGTGCAATGAACCACTAGAATAACAGAAAACAGGTGGGAGGACATGAACGGGGAACCAAAAAGGAGTGGGAAAGACAGCGATGTCCATCATATCAGCAAGGCAAAGAAGAAGCAGCTGCAGAACCTCGCAAAGGAACACGGGACACCCATATTCGTGATCGATCATGAAAAGATACGGCAGAACTATCGCGAGTTCAAGAAGCTCCTGCCTCAGGTCCAGGTCTACTACGCGGTCAAGGCAAACTCGGATCGCGGCATTGTAAAGACGCTCTATGATATCGGCTGCAGCTTCGATGTTGCCTCCATGCCGGAGTTCATGATCGTCTATGAAAACATCAGGGATCTGCCGGACCACGAACGGCAGGACTGGATCTGGGACAAGATTATTTATGCAAACACCATCAAGCCCATCGAGACTCTCCAAGCCCTTGACCTGTATAAACCGCTCGTTACCTTCGATAACATCGAGGAGCTCAAGAAGATAAGGAAGCATGCCCCCCACGCGGGGCTGGTCCTGCGATTGCGCGTCCCCAATACCGGGTCGATGGTCGAACTCTCCTCCAAGTTCGGGGCCGACCCTGGTGAGGCGGTCGACCTGATCATCGAGGCCTTCAAAATGGGACTTGTTGTGGAAGGGATGAGCTTCCATGTCGGCAGCCAGTGCACCAACTTCAATAACTACGTCCAGGCCCTGAACCTGGCAGCAAACGTTCTCTCAGAGGTCGAGACCCGGACGGGACGAAAGATAAGAATCCTCGATATCGGCGGGGGATTCCCGGTAAAGTACCATCCCGGTGTCCTTTCCCTGCGGGTGCTCACGCGGAAACTGGATGCCGAATTGAAGAGGTTATTTGAGCCCGACATGCAGATCCTCGCTGAACCTGGGCGTTTTCTGGTAGCAAACTCCTGCACACTGGTCTCCAAGGTTATCGGGAAAGCGTTCCGTGACGGGAAACCGTGTTACTACATCAATGATGGAATCTACCATACCTACTCGGGGCAGGTTTTCGACCACTGCGTTTACCCGGTAAGGGCCTTTAAAGACGAGGAGACAACTATCTCGGCGGTATTTGGTCCAACCTGCGATGCCTTTGACACTATTACCCTCTCCGCCGAGCTCCCGGATCTCGAGATCGGGGATCTGGTCTATTCCGAGAACATCGGTGCCTATTCGATCGCCTCCTCCACCTACTTCAATGGATTTCCCCCGGCAAAAGTGGTGCACATCAACCAGTGATGGTCTATATAGGGAGAAGAGCCCCGCTCTCTCACGATTAGAAGAATAAAGGAAAAATCAAATCTGAAAAAAAGGATGGTCGGCCAGATGATAACTGGTTGAAAGCGTGCGGAGACCTTTCCAGTGGCGTTTGGTATATCCCGGCGTAGTGAGATTTCCCCTGTATTGTACCATTTTGCCGGCTAAAAAAAAGCCTGTTGAACACAGGTAGCCAGGAACAGGAAAAAGGCGTGGTGACAATTGGGATACCAGCATCCTGCTCTAACAGCAAGAGAATTCGTTGTATCTTTTTTTTTAGCATCCCCTCTCTGTGGTCTCTTCACACATTACTCACCAAGGCAAAGAGGCAACTTATCCCTGCCGTGTTCCACCTTCTTTTGAAAAAAACGAACATCGCCTTTATCCGGTCCCGGGCAGGTATCTTTTCTTCGACCTGCCTTTCGGATACTGGATCTTGGCCATCCGCCCCTGTATTTTTCTGAATAGTGCAATGCATGACCACTGCCCATGATAAAAAAAGGAGAAAGGATTTAATTTTTCAGGATACATGAAACAACAAAACCAGCATGTCAATCCAAATTAACATGGAGGGAAACCTGGTTTTATAATAAGATAATGCCACAGGAGAATTGACATGATGAAACATGGAATAATCACGATGCTTGTTGCCGGCTTGCTGGTAGCAGTAAGTTGCGCGGGATTTGTAGACGAACCGATTGAAATGAACAACCCCAACTGGACCGGATTCTCAAGAAGTTTTATGGAAAAATTAAGTCCGTTTGGTGAATTCAAGATTTATAATCTCTATGACGAGTTCTATCCTCCTCCGAAAATAACTACTCCTGAAAATGAAACACCTACCTGGAAACCGATTAAGATAGTGCCCGAGCCTCTGCCGATCACGAAGAAAGAATTATTCCAGTCCATGATAACAATTTCACCGCAAAAACAATCCCTGCTCCAGTCCCTTTCGGGCAGACCAATGTATTAATAGGATCCACAGGTATCCCATTTCCCTCATTATTTTATCATCATCTCGAATTCGCTTCCCGGGTCCCAGTACTCATTTGTGTGGAGTCAGCACAACGGTCATTACCGGTAAGCACCAAATATCGCAACTGAGATGATGTTCATATGACAACTATACGTTTTCTAGCAACCCTGGCCCTCGCCCTGGCGCTGTGTGTATGCTGCCTGCCGGCAGAAGCGACACTGCAATCGTTCACCTACCGGGGGTATGTTACACGTATCGACACTGAAAGCGGCAACCTCTCAATGCTGGCAACCCATCAGTGGCGGTGCACCTATGAGAACGGCACCGCCAGCTGTGGCTGGACCGGCATCACCCCGGTTCCTTTAATGGGAACCGTGCCTTCTGCTGCTGCCTTTTCCATGATCCTTTCCGGTCAGGTCATCGAAGCATCGAGCCTCGGCATGCCGGGCGGGCACTGGACGGGAATCGGAGTCCTCGCTCCTATCTATGCAGAGCAGGGATACTTCGGCACCGCACTGGTGGGTGATCCTGGCTCACTTCCTGTCCCCCTCATCGACGGCTATTCAGTCACTCCGGTGACCGAGCCCGATTGCCATACCTGTACAGGCTCGGTTTGTGAAGCAATCCTTGCCAGGATAACCGTCTCCAGGAACGGTGAAACCGTGGCGACGGCATCTCTTTATCCGGGTGATACATGCCTCTATCTTGATCAGGAAGACCAATCGGGTGTGAATGTAACCTTTATATCAGGCCAGGCATCTGCAGCACTCTGTCCGAATGCATCGCCGTTCATGACCGGGCCCCAGCCGATCTCTATCTTCACAGTCCTGGTTATCCCCCGTTCCGGAGAAGTATCGCCTTTCCCGGAAGCAAAAACCGGATCGGTATCAGTTCTCTCGGTTCCCTCCGGATCCCGGGTCTATCTCAACCATGAACTGGTAGGATCAACCCCCATAACCCGGCCAGGTCTCATGCCCGGTTCCTACGTGGTACGGGTGGAAAAAGAGGGATATCTCACCTGGGAAAAATCAATCACCATCCACCAGGGAAGCTCAAACATCCTGACTGCCGGTCTTGTATCCGGCTCTGGAAGCTTGAGCATCAAATCATTCCCCTGGAACGCCAGAATTCTGCTTGACGGGGAGATGAAAGGATATACTCCTCTGCTCATCCAGAACCTGCCAGTCGGGTCCCATGCTCTAGAGATCGAGAAGCCCGGTTACCAGACTGCAACAAAGACCGTTCAGGTACCGGCGGGAAGCATCGGGCTCGTGGTGATTACGCTTACTCCTGAAGCAACAGAAGAGTAGCAGCCTGTTTCAGGGATTTTTTTTAACCCGATGAATAATTACTGGTTTGTCATGAACACCTGGGAAATCCGGTTCCCGGATTTCCTTCTCTTAAATAATCTGATAACCAGCTTTAACCTACAATTCGAGGACAGAAAAAATATAAACGGAATCAATCCCGTGGGATTGAAAAAGGTCAGGCAAGAAACCTGGTTTCGATGGAGTCACATTCTGTTCTCATTCCGTGCACTCCTGGTTTTTTTTTCAAAGGACCCGGTTTGAGTTCTTGCAAACATCACAATCAGATCTACCTTTGTTCAACCCTGTTCCGGTGCCAAGCCTTCATAGTTACACCCCGGTTAAATCCAGAAAGTCCCTGTATCGTGTATCGTAGCCCTGGGCAATCACCCCGGCACCAAGCAGCGGGGCATCGCCCTTCAGCCCGGTCATGAGCATATCCGGCACTTTGAGATGGCGGTCGACAGTATCGATTATCGGTGGCAGCAGGAGATCAGCATTAGACCGTATCACGGAACCGTCAAAGACGATGAGTTCCGGATCGTAAGCGACGATGACATCGGAGACCGCCCTGGCGTTGATCCGGGCAAGGTCACGGAGGAACCGCATCACGTCATCATCACCCTCCCGGGCCGAGTGGAAGATATTTTCTGCTGTATCCGGACCCCAGTGGGGTTTACCATGGTAGTGGCACCACTGGGCAAAGAACCAGGGGAGGTACTTCCCGGATGCATATCCCTCCCAGTGCCCGGAATGCCCACAGCCGCAGACCAGATTGTAGGTGTCATCCACGTGGAAGTGGCCGATCTCGGCGGCGTTGCCGTCCCGTCCAAGCAGGATCCTGCCATCTGCCAGCACCCCCCCGCCTATCCCGGTGGAAATTGTTATATAAACCACGTTCTTCCTCCCTCTCGCCACACCATACGAGAGTTCACCGATGAGACCGGCATGGCAATCATTGACCATTCGGACAGGGATGCCGAACTGCTCTTCAAGCGAACCGGGCAGCGGCACATCACGGAAAGGCAGGTTTGGCGGATTGAGCAGTATCCTCCTCCTGATGTCGACCGGCCCTGCAACTGAAAGACCGATGCCCGAAAAACCGCGAAGGGCTCCGGTGCCGCATACCCGCCCGATCATGTCGGTGAGAAACCCGGTGAGGATGGCTGGATCGGCTCCCCCGGTCGGGGTCTTTGCTTCGATCTTTTCGAGCATAATGCCACCGTTGTCGAGGACTCCAACCCTCGTGTTTGTCGCTCCGAGATCAACGGCGACTACGCGCACCATGCCCGGTGGTTTGACCGGGAGGGCAATGAAGTTACCGAGGTACATCCAGTAAGGGGCTCAGGGAGCTAATCCCTGATGTCTAACTGATGAGAGCCGGTGAGGTGACTGTCGTATGATGATCTTCCGAAAGGGTTGAATACGAAGGAAGAAGGCTCGCACTGCCGGAGATCCGGCAGATCGCTGCAGAACCGCCCGGCATGTTTGTCTGGTCCGGCAATGAATTTTTCCTTGCCCGGGACAGGTACACCGCCCCAGACTTATGCGGGAGTGTTCCCGGTGACATCGAACCCTGGTCGGGCATCTGCCAGGGTTGAGAGTCTGAGGGTTGCAACACGGACCGCGGGATGCCGCGCTCAAAAGGGCCATTCTCTCCGTGGTTCCCGCTCCGGAGCAATTAAGGGATCCCGCGTATTTGAGGGAAGAGTCGCCGTCCTCTCCGGCAGCCTCTGGATCCGCCCCTGGATAGCGGCAGGGCTGCCAGGATCTCACCATCTCTCCCACGCATGGAAAGGCAGCAGCCCTGATGGAGTCATCCCGAACCATCGTGAAGTTCTCGGAACGAGATAGCCGTGAAGCGCTCTATGCCCGTGCTCCCGGTTATCCAGACCTCGCCCCGTCAACGCGACCACCACCGTCACCCAGTTCCTGATCACCCATCCTGGATGCGAGACCGGCTACAAGCGGGTTTTGTCCGGCCAGGAACAGGAAGCCGATGAGTTCTTCGGAGGGCTTGCCCGCTACCAATCCTTGCCCGGCCCCGGGCGTGAACTCAAACACGGTTTCACCAGCCTCCAGCGCCAGGCCCTACAGGACCAGACCTTGCCAGCCTGAATGCAACTCCCTCTCCCTGCCCTGCCGGGATCGTGCGCGCTGCCCGCGCAATACCGTCCTCTCTGCCAGTGCAGGACGGGGTCCGGGGACGATCGCTTCGGGAGGTTCCAGCCCGGTATTTCCCCCCGTAAATCGCCTATTACGATAAGAATACAATGCAATTCGGGACCGGGGATCAAGTCGGCCCTGCAGAATATAGCATGTACCAATGGTTATAAACGGTCTTTGCAAGGGTACTTAGATCAGAAACTACCGGACCGGGGATCCACGCCATGATAGAAGAAAAAGATGTAGAGCATATTGCGATGCTTGCTGATATCGGGATCACCAGAGAGGAACTGTCTGAGTTCACCATGCAGTTCAACGAGATTCTCGACCATTTTGATATTCTCGACAAGGTGGAAGGAACCGTGACGTTCGAACATGAACATGCCACTGTCTTCCGGGAGGACGAGATCGAGCCGTCTCTTCCGCAGAACGAGGCGTTGTTTAACTCCCCTGACACCGAAGACGGATTCTTCCGGGCACCACGGGTGATGTGAGTGACCTCCGTTACCTTCTCGCCCGATGACCGGTACAACGCCTTCATCACCACGCTTTCGACCGCGGAGACTGGTGCCGGGAAGCTCTCTGGAACCCTGGTTGCTATCAAGGACAACATCTCCACCCGGGGGATCCCTACCACCTGCGCCAGCCGGATCCTTACCGGCTATGTTCCCCCATACGATGCCCACGTTGTCACACTGCTGAAACGGGAAGGAGCGGCCATTGTCGGAAAGACCAACATGGACGAATTCGGGATGGGTAACACAACAGAGAGTTCTGTCTTCGGTCCAACCTTAAACCCGGTCGATCCCTCCCGGGTGCCTGGAGGATCATCAGGGGGGAGCGCTGCAGCGGTCGCCTCCGGTATGGTCAGGATGGCGCTGGGGACCGACACCGGAGGCTCCATCCGCTGTCCGGCCGCATTCTGCGGCATCGTTGGGCTCAAGCCAACCTACGGACGGGTCTCCCGTTACGGGCTGATCGCCTATGCCAATTCGCTCGAGCAGATTGGGCCTATGGCCAGGACCGTTGAAGACGTCTCTCTCCTCATGGAGGTTCTTACCGCATATGACCCCAGGGATTCGACGGCCATCTCATGCCCCTATCGCCATATCCCCAATCCCTCAGTCACCGGTGTGAAGATCGGGGTCCCTGAAGAGTTCTTTGGAGAAGGCGTGGACCCCCGGGTTGCCGCAGTGGTCTGGAAAGCCATAACCCGGCTTGAGGGCGATGGAGCCGAGATCGTGGCCTGCCGGATGCCGAGCATGACCTTTGCACTCGCCGCCTACTACGTTACCTGCACGAGCGAGGCGAGCTCTAACCTGGCACGTTTTGACGGGATTCGCTATGGTCCTCCGGCCGACACGAAACGGCCCTGGCACGAAGCATACCAGGAGCGGCGGCGGGAGGGGTTCGGGACCGAGGTCCGGCGCCGGATCATACTCGGGACCTTCGCCCTCTCCTCAGGATATTACGGTAAGTACTATGCAAAGGCCCAGGCAGCCCGCCAGCAGGTGCGCGAGGACTTTGTCAGGTTGTTCCGGACCGTCGACGTGATCGCCGGGCCGACCATGCCTACCGTTGCCTTCCGGTTCGGGGAGAAGAGCGACCCGCTCTCCATGTACCTCTCTGATGTCCTGACCTCTCCTGCCAACCTGGCCGGGGTTCCGGCAATATCAGTTCCCTGCGGGACCCAGGACGGACTCCCGGTAGGCCTCCAGGTCATGGGCCCGTGGTTCAGGGATGAAAAGGTGATCGATGTGGCCGCTGCCTATGAACATGGGGGAACGGCATGAAGACCATCATTGGCCTCGAGATTCACTGCCAGCTCGACACCAAGACCAAGCTCTTCTGCGGCTGTTCGACCGATTACCGCGATGATGAACCAAACACCCATGTCTGCCCCATCTGCCTCGGCCTGCCGGGATCGCTCCCGCGGGTGAACCGGATGGCGGTGGAATATGCGCTGCGGGTCGGAAAAGCCCTTAACTGCCGGATCGTAGCCGAAGCCGAGTTTGCCAGGAAGAATTACTTCTACCCCGACCTGAACAAAGGGTTCCAGATCACCCAGTACGACAAGCCTGTTGCCGTGGAGGGATATCTTGACATCGAGGGGGACTATGGCGAAAAACGGGTTCGGATCACCCGGGTACACATGGAAGAGGATCCCGGCAGGCTGGTCCACAAGGGAGGCGCCGACCGGCCCAAGTATACCCTGGTCGACGATAACCGGGCCGGGATCCCCCTGATCGAGATCGTCACCGAGCCAGACCTCAGATCGCCGAAAGAAGCCCGCAAGTTTCTCACCAAGCTGCGGGCAACCCTGGAATATCTCGGTGTCTTTGACAGCGAGAAGGAAGGGTCGCTCCGGGTCGATGCCAACATCTCTCAGGAAGGCCACGAGCGGGTGGAAGTCAAGAACATCTCCTCGTTCAAAGGCGTTGAGAAGGCACTCACCTTCGAGATAACGAGGCAGCGCAACGCCATCCGGCGGGGACAGCGGATTGCACGGGAGACCCGGCACTTTGTCGAGGCACGAGGGGTCACTACCTCATCCCGGAGCAAGGAGATGGAACAGGACTACCGCTACTTCCCGGAACCGGACCTCCGGCCGTTTCGATTATGCGAGTGGGCAGCGGAGATCGTTCTACCCGAGCTTCCGGACGCAAGGCGGGCGCGGTTTGTGAAGCAGTACGGCTGCTCGCAGGACCATGCCCGGACCCTGACCGGCGAGCTGCGGCTTGCCGAGTTCTACGAGCAGGTTGCCGGTATCGACACGGCGCTTGCTGCCACCTGGGTCGCTGACACCCTGCTCGGGGAACTCAACTACCGGGACATGAGCATCAAGCTCGTCCCCCCCGGGCATTTCCGGGAGCTCCTGGGGCTGCTTAAGGAGGGGAGCATCACCGACAAGAGCGGCGTTGAAGTATTACGGGTGCTGCTTGACCAGTTGAAGGAGTGCGGTACGTGCGAGGGGGCAAGGGAATGTGTCGACCGCCTGAGACTCCGGGTTATTTCTGCCACACCCACGCTCTCCGGTGAGGATCCGATCGTGAAAGCAGCACAGGAAGCCATCGCCGAACAGCCCCAGGCGGTCGCCGATTTCCAGGCCGGGAAGAAAGAGGCATTGAACTTCCTGGTCGGCCAGGTGATGAAAAAAACCCGCGGCTGCGCCAAGCCAGGCGATGTGAACAAGGTTCTCTCGGATCTGCTCGAGGAGGCGTAGTGTCCTGATGCACCTGATCGTGGCCGAGAAGAACATTTCTGCACGCCGCATCGCCGCCATTCTTGCCGGACACGAGAAGCTCCGGGAATCCCGCGATGCAGGGGTCCCGGTCTACCGGTTTGACGACTGTGCCGTTATAGGGCTCCGGGGTCACGTTGTCGAGGTCGATTTCGAGGAAGGTTATACCAACTGGCGAAGCCGGGAGAAGACCCCGCGGAGCCTGATCGATGCCCGGACCATCAAGGTACCAACTGAGAAGAGGATCGTCCAGCTTCTCCAGAAGCTTTCCCGGCAGGCCGATAGGGTAACAATCGCCACCGATTTTGACACCGAGGGGGAGCTGATCGGCAAGGAGGCATACGAACTTATCCGGGAGGTTAACCCGAAGGTGATGGTGGACCGGGCCCGGTTCTCCGCGATCACCCCGGATGAAATCCGGGGAGCCTTTGCGAAGACCACCACAATTGATTTCGACCTCGCTGCTGCTGGTGAAGCCCGGCAGGTGATCGACCTGATGTGGGGGGCATCCCTTACCCGGTTCATCAGCCTTGCCGCCCGGAGGGGTGGGGCAAACATCCTCTCTGTTGGCCGGGTGCAGAGCCCGACGCTGGCCATGATTGTCGACCGGGAGAAGGAGATCGAATCATTTGTCCCCCAGACTTACTGGGAGCTATCACTCTCCACCGAGAAGGATGGGGAGATGGTTGAAGCCAGGCACCAGACCACCCGGTTCTGCGACAAGGAAGCAGCAACCTCCGCATTGGAACGGACCCGGGAACCCCTGGTGGTGACCGAGGTGAAGGAAGGGACGCGGACCGAGAAGGCCCCCTTCCCGTTCGACACCACCGGCTTCATCGTAGCTGCCGCCCGCCTTGGGTTTCCGGCAGCCAGTGCTATGCGGGTGGCCGAGGACCTGTATATGAACGGGTACATCTCTTACCCCCGCACCGACAACACCGTTTATCCTGCAACTCTCGACATCCAAGGAATTCTTACCGCACTCCAATCGACCGAGTTTGCGGAGGACATCTCCTGGGTGATGGCCAACCGCCGTGTCTCCCCTGCCCGGGGCAAGAAATCTTCGACCGACCACCCGCCAATCCATCCTACTTCAGCCGCTACCAGGGCATCGCTTGGCGAGGAGCGGTGGAAGATCTACGAGCTGGTAGTACGCCGGTTCCTGGCCACCCTCTCGCCGGACGCACAATGGCGGACCATGAAGGTGAACTTCGATGCCGGCGGCGAACCCTACACCGCTACGGGAGGCCAGCTCACCAGTCCTGGATGGCGGTACGTCTATCCCTACAGCAGCGCAAAAGAGTATATCCTCCCGGCAATGAGGGAGGGAGAACGGCTCCCGATCCGGCAGGTGGATCTCGAAGAGAAGGAGACCCAGCCCCCGCCCCGATACAGCCAGAGCAAGCTGATCCAGCAGATGGAGGAGCTCGGGCTCGGCACCAAGAGTACCCGGCACGAAGTGATCCAGAAACTCCTCTCCCGGAAGTATGTCGAGGGAACCCCGCTTCGTCCTACCCTGGTGGGGCGGGCGGTTACCGAATCGCTCGGGAACCATGCCGATACCATCACCCGGCCGGCCATGACCCGGACCCTCGAAGAGCACATGGAACAAATCAAGGCCCGGAAGCGGACCAGCAGCGATGTGATCACCGAGTCACGCGGCATGCTCCACGCAGTCTTCAACCAGCTGGAAGCCCATGGGGCTGAAATAGGGTCCGAGATCATGGAGCAGACCGCAGAAGAACAGACACTTGGGCCCTGTCCGGTCTGCGGCCGCGACCTCCGAATACGGCAGCTCCGGAACCAGACCCAGTTTATCGGCTGCACCGGATACCCGGAGTGCAGCTTCAATATTGGCTTGCCGGCTGCTATGTGGGGCAAAGCGCTTAGGACCGATAAGAAGTGCCCGGTGCACGGGCTCTACCACGTCAGGCTGGTGCGGAAAGGCAACCGACCCTGGGAGATCGGCTGTCCCCTCTGCCACCATATCGAGTCGAACCGTGAGGCGTTCACCTTCATGCCGTCTCTTTCTTCGGCACACCGCGAAGCCCTGTTCGCCCACCACATCTATACTGTCTCCGAGTTAGCCGGAACCACTCCTGGACGGTTGTCCGAGATTCTCAATGTGAGCCATGATACCGCGCAGACCCTCCTTCGGGAAGCCGGGGATGCTCTCACCCTCCTGCGGCGCCGGACCGACTGCCGCAAGCTCGTCCGCAGAATGCTCGCCCCCAAGAAGGGGAGAAGCCCGGCAAAGATCATCCGCCAGCTCCAGGATGCAGGGATCAACGATGTAACGGGTCTTGCCGGTGCCGATCCCGCGTTCTTGAAAAAACTGGGTATCAGTGAGAAGGAGAGCGACTCCATCCTCCGGGAAGCAAAGATGGTGGAAAACGAACAGTTCCTCAGGAATGCCGGGATCCCGGCGGTGAGCATGAAGAAATATTTCGCTGCCGGCATCTATTCCCCGGAGGATTTCCTCTCCGGCCACCCGGTCTGGCTCTCCGGAGTTGTCGGACTCTCCCTTGATACCGTCCAGCGCCACGTTGAGATGGTGGCACGGGCGAAGGGGCAGACCCCTCCGGTGAAGTACTCAAAAGGGCAGGTAGCTCGTGGCAGCGCAGAGCTCCGCTCTCTCCCGGGTATGACCGAACCGTTGATCGGGCAGTTGCAGAAGATGGGGATCATCAGCGGCACCCTCTTTCTCGCTGCGGATCCCGCGACCCTTGCTGCACAGTGCGGTATCCCGGAAGGGAAAATTAAAGCCTGGCAGGCAGTGTTACAGGAAAGGGAGAAGAAGGCCCGCAATGATATTATTGTGATCTGAGGCCCTGACGATGCACACTAAATGGAAGAACTGGGTCCATGTGACCAAACTCGATCCCGACAAGACCCTGCCTCCGGGAATCGTCAGCGAGATCGCCGCAAGCGGGACCGATGCACTCATGCTTTCGGGAACTCTCAATGTCACCCTCGAGAACCTTGAGAGACTCCACCGGGAAGTCGCCGTATCGGGCCTCCCCCTGGTCATGGAACCGGCCAGCCCAGAGGCGGTCCTGGCAAACGGAATCGATCTCCTGTTTGTCCCAAGCGTCCTCAACTCATCCGAGGTCCAATGGATCGTTGGGAAGCACCGGGACTGGATCCTCCACAACAACCGTATTGACTGGGAGCGGGTGATTCCCGAGGCCTATATCGTGCTCAATCCGGATTCTGCGGTCGGGAAAGTTACACGGTCGAACTGCATGCTCTCTCCTGCGGAAGTCGCATCCTATGCCATGGTTGCCGACCGTTACTTCAGGTTTCCTATCGTGTACATCGAGTATTCCGGCATGTACGGGAATCCTGCCGCGGTGAAGGCGGCATCGGAAGTAATCGACTCTGCAGTCCTGTACTATGGCGGCGGGATCAATTCGGGCCAGCGGGCAGCGGAGATGGCCAAGTACGCCGATACCATCGTGGTCGGTAATGCCGTCTATGACCGGTGTATCGATGTTCTGAAAGAGACGGTGAAAGCGGTCCAGTAGGCCATCGATGCCCGAGATCGATATTGTCCTGGTTGCCCCCCTGTACGAAGGTAATGTGGGATTTGCCGCGCGGGTAATGAAGAATTTCGGGTTTTCCCGCCTGGTGCTGATCGATCCCTGCACGCTGGGCCTGGAAGCCCGGGCCCGGGCGGCGCATGCAGGCGATGTGCTTGATTCTGCCGAGATACTTACCCTCGAAGAAGTTTTCTCGCGAAGTGATCTTGTAATCGCTACCACCGGTGAGGTGAGCAAATCGGTCTGCACCCCAATGCGGATGCCGTACTTCCAGCCGTCCGAGATCCGGGACATCATCGCCGACATCGATGGCCGGATCGCCGTTCTCTTTGGACGGGAGAACTGGGGGCTGAACAACGATGAAATCTTCAGGAGCGATGTTATCTGCACCATCCCTGCATCAGCTGATTATCCCATCCTTAACCTATCCCACGCCGTGGGCATCATCTGCTACGAGTTCTCACGCCTTTCGCGCGGTGACTACCTGCTCGCATCACGCGAAGAGATGGACCATCTCTATGCCCATATCGATTCTTACCTGGACAAGATCGACCATCCGTTGTTCAAGCGCCAGCCGACCATGCTCCTGATCCGCCGGGTGCTGGGGAGGACGAAACTCACCGCCAGGGAGGCGAGCACCCTGCATGGCCTGATGCGGCGGTCCGAGTGGCATTTCAATCCTGCGGCGTTCGTGCGAAAGAAGGCGCAGGATGAGGATTAACTTCATGGGTGTTCCGGGTTTGCAATACAGAGTTTGTTATTTCGTCCATCACAATGCAGGATGAGGATTAACTTCAGGAGTATTCCGGGTATCCCGGCGCATTTCCTGGATTGCCTGCCTGTATCCGCAGCCGGATATCTTCCCAATCCGGGGATCGCAGAACAATGTTCCGGATACCCACCACGGCTTTAAATACATCTCTCTCACACCCCTCATCATATGCAGCCTCTCGCTTCTTTTCTTCTTGCAGGAGCCCTCGTCCTGTTGCTCCTCTCCTGTGGGTGCACGACCCCTCTCCCCATAACCCCTACGCCCACCCAGACCCTGGCAACGACCACGATGCCGACTGCGACCCCGCTTTCCACTCCACCGCCCCAGGCAACCCTCTTCGGGGTGACCTGGTACCTGATCTCAATGCGTAGCGGAGCCAGCAGCAATGTTTTGCCGGGGACCGAGATAACGGCCTTCTTCGACGGGCATGGGAAGGTGTATGGTTCATCGGGATGCAACCAGTATACTGCTTCCTACTCAGGGCTTCTGAACAACCTTGCCATCGGGACTCCGTCAACGACTGATATGAAATGCCTTTCCCCGCCGGGCACCATGAGCCAGGAGAGCCTCTACCTTATCATTCTCCAGGGCGCCTCGCGGTTCAAGATCGAGAAAAACATCCTGACTATCATGGATAGCAACGGGAATACCATCCTCACCTACTCCCTCAGCCCTCCCAGAGAACTAACCCCTGCTCCGTTGATCGGAAGCACCTGGTTCCTCAACTCGTTCGTTGATGCAGAAGGGAACTTCTATACCAAGGGGCAGTCCCACCCTATCTCCCTTCATCTCACCAACGACAATAAGCTCAATGGTAACGCCGGGTGTAACGACTATTCCGGCTCCTTTGCGGTGAGCGGGAGTACCATCTCCATCAACGCCTTTGCAACCACGGCCAGGTCATGCGATGAGTCAGAGGTCATGGAGCTCGAGAAGACCTATCTCGCTGTGCTGCCACAGATAATGCTATACCAGATATCCGGCAACGAGCTTACTCTCTCGGATGGGACCGGGAAGATCAGCATGATTTACGATACCATGCCGTGACTGCGAAACACCTTCTTTTCTTTCCTATCCCCGTCAACCTCGACAACCCTGTCGGCCTATCCCCTGGAGCCATCATTCTCCATCTCCCTTCAGGCACTCTCATTACCTTTCATTCCCCATAGTTTACACGAATGATCCTCGTTGACTGGCAGATCCTGGACCGTGTCGCCAGGGGATTTATCTGCGTCGACCCCTTCGAGTCGTCTCTCGTGCAGCCAAACTCGCTCGATATCCGGCTCGGCAACCACTTTGTATGGTACGAAGAGAGCGGAGAGGTGATCGATCCCTACCGGCAAGAAACCATCGCCAGCGGTACGCGAGAGTGCATCACTGACTCGGTTGTGATCGCTCCCGGACAGTTCATGCTGGCCGAGACCATGGAGGTGATCGGCCTCCCGGACAATATCGTGGCTAGTATCGAGGGCAAGAGCAGCATCGCCCGTCTTGGAGTAGAACTCCACCAGACCGGAGGGTGGATCGATGCCGGGTTTCGGGGTTCAATCACCCTTGAGATGTGCAACGTCAACGCCCGCCCCGTCCGGGTCTATGCTGGAATGCCCATCGGCCAGCTGGTTTTTTATACCACCGAGCGGGCTGCCGAGCCCTACAACCGGAAGCCCGGGGCGAAGTACATGGACCAGCGGCAGGCTACTCTCTCCCGCTACCATAAGAACCCCGTGCCTGAAGGGTTATGACCAATGAAAAAAAGACAGAGTAAGGACAACGGTTATACCCTGGAGATGAAGCATGCGGCTCCTTCTGATACATACTGATTTTATCGAGTATGAAGCAAAAAAGCGGACCAGCATGGCCGAAGATACCGACCTGCTGAAAGACTACCAGGAAGAGGCCCTTGCCGTCTTTTCCGCAATCGAAGCCGTTGACGAGGACGACCTGCCCGGCGTAATCGAACAGGCACTCTCTGAGATAGGGCTTGTCGCCGACAAGCTCTCGGTTGAAAATATCGTGATCTATCCTTATGCCCACCTCTCTAACGATCTTTCCCGACCGGATGCTGCTGTCTGGGCGCTCAAGTCCATGGAAGAAGGGCTCCGCGAGATGGGATTTTCGGTTAAACGGGCTCCTTTCGGATGGTACAAGTCATTCAAGATCTCATGCAAGGGCCACCCTCTCTCAGAGCTCTCGAAGACCATCGTCCCATCCGAGGAAAAGGTGAAGAAGGAGAAAAAAACCGTCACCCACGAATTATTCGTGCTCACACCTGACGGTGCATGCCATGAAGCCCGGCAGTTTATGGACGATTCCCCCTTCGGCTGCCTGCTACGCAAGGAGCTCGGCGAGGGTACTCCCGCCGGAGAGGAACCCATCCATGTCGAACTGATGCGGTCGAAAGAGTTCGTGGACTACGAGCCGGCGAGCGATGTCGGCCATCTCCGGTGGCTGCCAAAGGGTAAGCTTATCCGCGACCTCATCGCAGACTATGCACTTGGCTGTGTCCTTCCCTATGGGGCGACCCCGGTCGAGACTCCGGTAATGTACGACCTTGACGACAGGGCCATCTTCGAGCATGCCGATAAATTCGGCGAACGCCAGTACCGGTTCAAGAGCGGAAACCGGAACATGATGCTCAGGTTCGCGGCATGCTTCGGAATGTTCTCGATCATGCGGGACATGCACATCTCTCCAAATACCCTTCCTATGAAGATGTACGAGCTCTCAACCTACTCGTTCCGACACGAGCAGAAGGGAGAGGTGATCGGGTTAAAACGCCTGCGGGCTTTCACCATGCCCGACATGCACAGTCTCTGCGCTGACATGCCCGAAGCCCTTGCCTGCTTCGAAGAACAACTGGCCATGGGCTGGAAAACCGGGGAGGATTTCGGCACGAAACTCGTCGGGGCATTCCGCTGCACAAGGGCCTTCTGGGACGAATATGCCGACTGGGTGAAGAAGATAGTCGCCGATTCAAACGTGCCGATGCTGATCGAGATCCTCTCGGATCGGGTCCATTACTGGGTGGCCAAAGTTGACCTTGCCGCCATCGACAGCCAGGGCCGCCCCATCGAAAACCCCACGGTCCAGATCGATGTGGAGTCTTCGATGAGATTCGATATCAAGTACCATCTTGACGGCAAAGAGGTGCATCCGCCCATCCTTCACTGCTCCCCGACCGGCAGCGTGGAGCGGGTTATCTGCGCCATCCTCGAGAACACCGCCCACCAGGATATTCCGCACCTTCCAGTCTGGCTCTCCCCGGTCCAGGTCCGGGTGATCCCGGTCGCCGAACGTCACCTCGCTGCTGCCGAAGCGGTGGGGGAGCGCCTCCGCAATTCCACAATCCGCGCCGATGTTGATGATCGCGATGAGAGCGTCGGCAAGAAGGTCCGGGACGCCGGCATGGATTGGGTGCCGTTTGTGGCAGTCATTGGGGATGCCGAGATAAGCTCAGGCACGCTCACCGTCACCATCCGATCGAAGTCAAAGCCAAACAAGCCTCATAAGGAGACCATGACCGAGGACGTTCTGATCGAGGAGATCCGCAAGAAGACCTCCGGAATGCCCTTCCGTCCGCTCTATACCCTGGCAACGTTGTCAAAGAAGGCGCGGTACATCTGAGTCTTTACCCAATTACAATATAATCGATAAAAAAGCGAGTGCCGTGAATTTCTAAACCCCGGGTAGCTCTGGCAAAAGATGCCCCGCATCTTCTCTGCCCCGGTTGAGGCTGATGAAACCTATTTTAGAGGGGCCTGATCCAATATTGATTTTCACCAATCCATCTCACCCCTCCCTCCTCCTCCACACAACCACCACCCCCAAAATCACCCCCAACACCGCAACCCAGCCCCCAACACTCGCCCTCATCGGAACTGGCGTCTCAACCGGAACCAACTGTGCATTCAATCGAAAGATTGCTCGCATTCTGAACTAGGGTCTCTGTCTGCCATGCTTCATACCCTTCTTTGGTGATCAGGATCGTGTGAGTCCCCTTCTCAATCGACCCAAGCGTGAGAGGAGTAGTGCCGCGGAAGACCGAATCAACGGAGACCTCTGCAACGGATGGCTCGGATGAAATCGACGTCGTGCCCATGTCCGGGAGAGACGCCTGCGTGGGAGTGGCCGTGAGCGTGGGGGATGGAACAAGGGAGATGAACACGCGGGTTGTCTCGCCACCGCTCACAAAGACGGTTGTGTTCCAGGGTGCATAGCCGGGGCTGCTGATCGAAAGCGAATGGTAGCCCCGCTCGACATCCCGGAAGATGCAGGGGAGTACTGTTGGAATGTTTTTCATCAAGGACTGCAATGGCACCTGCGGGTGTTGCAGTGGCCGCGAGGTCTCCCACGATGGGTTTGGTTGGCAAAACCGTCCCTATGATGATTTCGTCGGCTGGGGTCCCGTTTGGCGTCACGTGGGTCGTGGGCGGGACGCTGGGACTTGCTGATGCCGGGAGGATTCTCCCCTCAATTACACTTATGTAACGGGAATGTCAACTACACTGTGGAATTACGGAAATGCCCCCTGTTGAAGTGCATCGGAACGTTGAGAAACCACTCATAAAGAGCGCAAAACGGAAGGGTAGTACAGTCCTTGGGAAGGAGCAGGACTCCCGCGCTGAGCAACTCTCTGGCATTCTTAAAATAAAAGATCCGCGGATTATCGAAGAGATCGCCGAAAGTGATCTCCTTGCATAGTCTTCAAGAGATTCCCCCCGATACCAGGGCAATTTTTGATACAAATATTCTCGTCTACTGGGTGACCGATCATCCCCGATACGGAAAACTCTGTACAGAGTGCGTGAAACGAGTTGAGAAAGGGGAGATTCAGGGAGTAATCCCGGCAACCATTCTGAATGAACTCCTCCACCGTATCATGATTGCCGAGACGGTTGAGAAGGGGTATGCATGCACCTCCCAGGATGCAGTCAGGGTATTGAAAGAGGATCCTGCAATAATCAGGCATTTGACTATCGCAGGGAATGTATACGATAGTCTGCCAACGATAGGATTTGAGATGATCGAGAATGAACGGGGAATATCAGGCCTCATGTATCATTTCTCAAAAGAACTGTGCCTCATGGCAAAGGATGCGGCAATTGTAGCGTATGCACATACCTTCACTCTCGCTCATATCGTCACGAACGAACGTGATTTTCAGCGGGTCAAATGGCTCACATGCTGGGGTCCTTGAAAAGATAGGAGTATCCCTGCATTTTGTTCCACTCTCCTCCTCTCACCTGTCGATACCATCGACATGTCCCAAACACGTGTCGAAGAAATTGAAAAATTTCGACACGTTGGTCGGCCCTTATCGAGGAGCCTGATGAGGGATTGATTGAACTAAATCCGTTCTTTCCCAATTTTTTTGGGTATCAGAATGTCGGTCCTCTCCAATTCCTTCAGATACCGCGCTTCAGTCTACACAACATTTATCCATCATCATTCTGTTTGTACTTTCACCGTGAGGCATGCTCTGCCCGAATATTTTAAGGAGGAACTAAAACATGGCACACACATCCCCACCCCAGCTTAACAAGGTAACGTATCACAGAATATCCTCGGACTGTAAGTTCCACTGGAAAGAGTGCTTAATCTGATGAATATAATTCGGTTGGTTTTTCCTATGGGGAGTGTACAGTGACTGTGCAGGATCGGAGTTACGTTTTTACAGTAAAATCCTTACACTACCAAAAAATGCAATCGACTATCTTATGATTGTTCATGATTACTATTTACAGAATCACATTTTGTGCGAGGGTATCTAAGCCAGGCCAAAAGAGCGGGACTTAAGATCCCGTCACGGAGGTGTTCGTGGGTTCGAATCCCACCCCTCGCATACTTTTAATCCTAAGGTAGTATGCAGGATGAAAATGAAGATTATCCATAAAAAACTTGAGTCGCAAAATATGTTTTATTGTTAGTAGTAGCAACACCAGTTCCAATTTGAGTATAATCCCATCTTATGATGTTTTTCCAATGTTCCTCGCTCTTTCTCCAATTTTTCATTAATCCTAAAGCAATTCCCTTTTCGGTATTTGGTATAAATCCTGATCCTTTCACTTTGCCAATAGAAATTTGATTACAATTTTCCCCAACGCCGCAGTAATATCCGGCATTGACATCAAATCCCAACCTGATAACTCGGTCGGTTGGATCTTCTCCTTTTAAGTTAATATGGTCGCAATAGTGGTTTTTTGCCATATCTCGACTATGATAGAGAGCCGCCTTTGTGAGGATGGGATCCCGTTTTAGCATTTTTCTGTCGTATTTCACCCGTGCATTATTCGTTAAATAGAAAAGTTCTTGGGAAATTCTTGATAATATTGGGGCCATTTTAATCTCAATGAACAAAAGACAAATTTAATAATAATTTTTTTCCTTTCCATGTGTGATCGCCCCCCATCTTGTAGATCAGGGTGATAGTGTGCCTCTGGTATATTGGGTCCCAATTACGCTGCTGGCCGGTATCGTGCTGAACCTGTGGATTTTCTGGTGAAATGGCCCGGGACAGGGGGTCAGCCCCCGCTGCTGACCGGATACGTGTTCTTGCGATAAGTGCCCTGTTACTAAGCGGGCATCTCTACACCATCCTGACGCGATGTTCCGGTCCTCACCCCGGAAGATCGGAAGATGAATTTACCACCCCGCTTGTCCTGAATTATACGGCAGTTATCCTCGCTTTATGGACGGGTTAAAAAACTAACTTCGCCACTTTTTTCGTAGTTCCATAAAATTTAAACGACTTAACCCAATTCGCCAGAAGCAATATAATCGATCTTAGAAAAAGGATATCCTTTTTCTGGCACAGTCAGGCCACATAGGTATAATACAAATCCATAAGTGGCTTCGTGCAGAATTATCCACAATGCAGTCCTCATTCCGGGAGGATATTCTGGAAACGCTCTATAAAGAGAAAGTGACCGGTGCCCCGGCCACTCCTGTCCAGCGTCTTGCCACATTGCTTGGGCGAGAGGCCAAAGATCTCGATGGAATCCTCAGTAAAATGGAAAAGGACGGCGATCTTGAGATCTCTCCTGACAACAACATCATACTTACTTCCCGGGGAGCAGAAACAGGGGGAAAAATTATGAGGAAACACCGTATCCTCGAATGTTTCTTCTCGGAGATGCTTGGCATGGCCCCTGAGACTGCCGGGAAGGAGGCCTGCACGCTCGAACATAGTATCTCGGACGAGACAATAGAACGGCTGGGGCGGTATATCAGGGGCCCGGGCCGTGGCGGGCCCCGTGGAATGCGACGGGGAAAGCGGTGGCAGGCCCTGACACTTATCGAGGCGGCTGAGGGTGAACACCTCGTCATCTCGTGTGTCAGGTGCCGGGGTCCGGGAAGCCGCCTGAACGACCTTGGCCTTTTCCCTGGTACACCGATATCGGTTGTCCGGAAAATCCCCGGGAATGGAATTGTAATACGGGTAAAAGAGTCGGATATCGCTCTCAGCCCAGAAATTGCCGCATCGATTCTCGTGGAGCGGCCAGGATGAAGATTGGGCTCATCGGAAATCCAAACGTAGGTAAATCACTTATCTTTCACCAATTGACCGGGCTCGGGGTCGAGGTAAGCAATTATCCCGGCACCACCATCGGTCTCCAGAGTGGGAATATCTGTTTTGAGAAGGAGATTATCGAGGTCGTAGACCTGCCAGGCATTTACTCCATCGAAGGAGATACCGAAGAGGAGCGAACCGTCAGGGCGTTTGTCGATTCGGGTGAAGCCGATGTTATTGTGGCAGTTCTCGATGCAGGAAGGCTGGAACGCAATCTCTACCTCATGCTCCAGGTTGCCGAGTACAGGCGCCCGATGCTGGTAGTCCTGAATATGATGGATGAAGCGGAGAGATCCGGCATCCAGATTGATACCCGGAAACTCTCATCGCTCCTTGGTGTCGAAGTTATTCCAACCGTTGCTGTTCAGGGTAAAAATACTGGCACCATCATACCCTTGGCCCTTTCAGCAGCGCGCGTGCCGACTGTAAAAGTTCTCTACGACCACCATATCGAAGCTGCGGCAAAAAGCCTTAAGACGATCCATAATCTGGACTGGGACAAGGCCATTATGGCCCTGCTGGGTCATACCGACAATCCTGATGTCTTAGAAGCAGTATCCGCCCTCTCTGAGGAGATCGAACGGATGCATCGCATGACTGTAGCCCAGATTGTTGCAGGGAATCGGCATCACTGTGCCGAGCGTATTGCCTCTGAAGTAATCCTGTCTCGTCTTCCCAAACAGGGTCCTGATATCGATCGCCTCCTCACCACACGGATTCCCGGAATACCGATACTTGCCACTATTCTTATCAGCATCCTCCTGACGGTCTTCATCATCGGATCATGGCTGGAAGAGGCGATTGTGAACCTTATCGAAAACCTTGTCATGCAGCCGTTTCTCGCTGCAGGATTTCATCCCCTCGCCGAGCAACTCGGAACCTCGATCATCCTTGCCATACAGGCTGGGTTTGGAATAGCCTTTCCGTTTATTTTCACCTTCTACGTGTTCATCGCGTTACTGGAGGATTCTGGATATCTCACCCGCGCTGCATTTCTGGCTGATCGCACTCTTCACAGTTTCGGTATGCACGGGCAAGGGATCATTCCCCTGGTTCTTGGGTTCGGGTGCAATGTCCCGGCAATCATGAGCATCAGGCTCCTGCGGACGCGACGGGAGCGGGTGATCGCGTCATTCCTCGTGACCCTCATCCCCTGCTCGGCACGAACCGTCATCATTGCCGGGCTTGTTGCCGCATTTATCGGGCTCGCTGCAGCGATGAGCGTATACCTGATTGTCATGGTCATCATTCTCATTACCGGGATGATACTCTCCCGGGTCACTCCTGGTGAACAGTTTGGCATGATCCTCGAGATGAGCCCGCTCCGGCGCCCGATCGCAAAGAACGTCCTCCTCAAATCATGGCTGCGGATAAGAGAATTCCTGGTCATAGCCATGCCCCTTCTGGTCGTTGCCAGCATTGTGCTCGGACTCTTCCAGTACTCGGGACTCATGGCCGCATTTGAGGAGTTCATCGAACCATTTTCGATTGCAGTGTTCGGCATCCCCTCCTATGCAACAACCGCTCTCATATTTGGAATCCTGCGAAAGGAGATGGCCCTCGAAACGCTGGTGATCCTTGCCGGGACAGCAGATCTCGGCTCGGTCCTTTCCATGGCTCAAATTTATATCTTCGCCGTGGTCAGTGTACTTTTTATCCCGTGCATCGCAACCATAGCAGTCCTGAAGAAAGAAGTGGGGATAAAGACAGCTTTCGTGGTTTCGGCCTATACCCTCATTACAGGCATCCTTGTCGGTGCGCTCCTCAATATGCTCCTGACATGAAGACAAACACCGGTCAATTACTGCTTTATCCTTCGATGGTGACATCTAATTTGAAAGCCCCGAACGATTGAATCAGGAGTGTGGGTTCTCGTGGGAGGAAGTGACCGGGGAACATTACCAGCAAAGGAGGCAGGATGCTAACGTTTGTGGGTCTTGGGCTGTATGATCTTGGTGACATTCCACTCAAGGGGCTCGACAGTATCAGGAAAGCCGATCACGTCTTCCTCGAATCATATACCTCGCGACTTTCTGGCACAACCATCAGGGATATGGAAGAGCTCTATGGAAAAACGATAACGATCCTGTCACGTGATCAGGTTGAGGTCGACCCCGACTTCATGCTTGGCCTGGCCGAAGAGTTCAACGTGGCACTCCTGATTGGTGGGGACCCGATGGTTTCCACGACCCATATCGACCTGCGGATGCGAGCCTTCCGCCGGGGAATAGCGACACGCATCATCCATGCATCATCCATTTCCACGGCAGTCTGTGGTCTTTCAGGCCTCCAGAACTACCGGTTCGGTAAGTCCTGCTCCCTTCCCTATCCCCACCGGTCATGGATCCCTCTGGCGCCTGCCAAAGTGGTACAGGCAAACCGCGCGTTCGGCCTCCATACCCTTGTCTATCTCGATATCCAGGAAGACCGGTGCATGACCATTTCCGAAGCGGTCGACATCCTTGAAACAATGGCCGGAAAAATTGATCTTTCTTTACCACTTTACGTAGGGATCGCCCGTGCCGGGTCGGAGTCTCCTGTAGTTGCCGCCGGAAACGCCGCGAGAATGAAAGAGGTGGACTTTGGCCCACCTCTTCATATCCTTATCATACCGGCAGAACTACACGTCATGGAACGTGAATACCTGGAGATGTTTGCGGGCTTATGATGTGCCGTTGCCTGGAAGCCCTTGAAAAGCGGCTTGCGGACAGGATGCTCGTCCCTACCGGGAGAAGTATCCTCCATGATTGTGCCCGCGACAGTGTCGATATGGTTCTGGCGTATCACAAGGATGGTCTGGTATTCCTTTCCCGTGGTGACTATCCCAATGCCCTTGCAAGCTTCAGCTATGCGCTGGGATGGATGGATGCTTCTATCTGCCTTGGCCTGATCTCATCGCAGGACTGTGGTATCCCGGTTGTTACACCGCAGCAACGTACTGCTGGTCGGGAGAACATAGCGCTGCATGAGAAAACGTCCCGGTACCGTTCTCTCCTATCACGTGCCCTTGCCAGTCTTGAGCCTGCACCTGAAATGGATACCTGCCTTTCGAAGGGGGGTTTACGGTTTCTTCTCATCGGAAAAATCTTTTATGACCATGGGTCAGGACGCGAAGGAGAAGGGGAGGACGAGATGGCACTCGCCGCCTATAGCTATGGGTTTGGATGGCTCGATGCAGGGATACGAACCGGCCTATTGAAAGTCCTCAGGAACCGGGAACTCTTCACCATATAGAACCACCACCACTCCTCAAAGCGTTTATACTATGCATGGCAATTCCTTATGAATCCCGAAACGGGGGATAAGAGCTGCGTCAATGGAGAAAAATCAAAAGAAATGGCTCTGGATATCGCTTGGCTTTTCTGCGGTGGTCCTTGTTGCAGTTCTCTATTTCACCGTTGATGCTGAAACCGTCACCTACCTGAAACAGCTCAATGCCCTTTTCCTTATCCTTGCTCTCTTTACCCACATTGTTGCTCTGATGTTATGGGCTCTCAGGATAAAATTCATGAGTCGTTCCCTCGGCTACCGGGTTGGTTTTTTATATACACTGAACCTCGTTTCCGCCAATATGCTTGTTGCTGCCATCACACCGTCCCAGGCAGGAGGGGAACCCGTCAGGATTCACGAACTTTATAAAGCAGGAGTTAAGATCGGAGATGCAACCGCCATCGTCCTCACCGAGAGAATCCTCGATGGGATTGTTCTTGGGATGGGTGGCGCATTCTTTATGTTTGTTTTGGGAAGTGAATGGAGACGTATCGGGTCAGCCTTCAGCTACTTCATGTATATCTCCTGGATTGTCATCACTGCATTTGTCGTCCTTTTTATCTATTCTGTAAAAAAGCCAGACCTGCTCAAGAGGATCATTCATGCAGTTTCCGGGCATTTTACACGAAAGTGGGAAAGCAGGAAGATTGAACGCTTCGCCCAATCCATCGATCAGGAAGTTGATAATTTCCATAAGACCCTTACCGATTTCCTGAGCCATGGAAAAGGAGGTCTCATCTCAGGCGGGCTGTTCACCGCTCTCTTCTGGTTCTGCGAGTTTATCATCGTCTCGTTGCTTCTGCTCGGGCTCGGGCAGCCGCCCATCTTTATCGAATCGCTCATCATCCAGCTGGTCATCGCTCTGATCATGATGATTCCACTCACACCGGGCGGTTCGGGAATTGCCGAGATAATGTTCACATCTCTCTATGGCCTTTTTGTCAATTCATCAATTCTTGGTATCCTTGTCGTGCTGTGGCGCTCGATCCTTTTCTATTTCAACGTCCTGCTCGGGCTCATCTCCAGCCTCATCATCATCCGGCGTGAAGCGAGTGGGGCGGGTTGAATAACCCTTATGTGCCCCCCGAACAATCATCAAGTGCGTATGGATACGGTATCATGCAGGGTGAAAGGTGTGTACATGGCCGTTGGCACTGCCGGGGTTTCACCTGCAGTGATCCTGACACTGGGAGACGATACGTGCCTGCCCATCTATATCGGTCTGTGGGAAGCGATGTCGATTCAGGCCGCTCTCAACAACGAGATCCCGCCCAGGCCTCTCACTCACGACCTGTTTGTGGATTTCCTCGAACGATTCAACATCGTGTTAAAAACCCTGGTGATAGACTCAATCGACGATGGGGTGTATTATGCAAACATGATCCTTGAGCATAACCACCACGAAATGACCATGGACTGTAGGCCAAGTGATGGTATCGCTATAAGCATCCGGTGCAAGGCAGGTATCCTGGTCACCAATGAAGTCGCCCGCAGTTCTGCAATCCCGATCGATGAACTCCCCTCGCTGATGGATATCGGGACCTACCTTGCCGGATGATCTATCGCCGGCGTTTAGCAAGCTCTCCGAGAATTTCTGAAAACTCAATTCCTGCAGCTTTGAGGGCCACAAGGAAATGGAACTGGAGATCGGCAGCTTCAGAGACGGTCTGTACATGGTCGCCGTTTTTAACCGCTATGATAAACTCGGTTGCTTCTTCTCCAACCTTTTCCAGGGTCCGGTCAGCTCCCTTCTCGCCTGAAACAAGCCGGGAAATGTAGGATTCCGGTGATGGATGCTCAAACCGGTTGGTGATCGCGGCCCAAAGCTCATCGAGTACAGATACACCATTCATAGGTCACCCTCCTCGACCTTGAGTTCACCCAGTTCTTCACCCCAGAACCTCCTCACGAGGATCCTCGCCTTCTCTATGTTTGCTCCTTTTTTTCCGATAGCTGTTCCAAGATCGCTTCTCTTCATGAGGGTGATGGTGAGCAGCCCGCTCTTTGGGTCTTTTTCAATCCGCGAAATGCTGATGGGGCGGAATATATTGGCGATGAAATCGTCACGGTTTTCCGCATATTCCACCATCTCTATTCGTTTCCCGAGAACGTTCTGCATCCTCCTGATATTTTCTCCCTTCTTGCCGATAGCAAGACCCATGTCTCCCGGCCTGATGATATAGATGATTCTCTCGAATCTCTCATCAATAATACAATCGAGAGCGGTTGCTTTGGTCAGGATCCGGAGTTCTTCGATATATCTCCTCTCCTTGAAACCGGTAGTCCGATCCATTGATGAAATCGAGTATATACTAGTGCGAGAGTTCCTTAAAAGGTATTGGACTGGTTGCCGGGAAAAAGGTCCCGGCTTGTGAAAAGGTATCAGGCAGGCTATGGAGCCTGGGCTGCTCCGGTAACCCGTCCCGGCTCGACAGGCGTCTGCATGGCCGGTTGCTGTTCCGTTTGTGCTGGTTCAGCCGTGCTTCGAGCTCTGCGATGCGGGCTTTCGGTTGGGCGTTTTCTGCTCGCCACTCTGATATGAGGCGATTTTATTCTTCGATGATGGCGAGAAGCGATTGAATATAGGATGCAGGGGTTATTTCGTTGATATGGTTGTTCTGTCGATTTCCTGTTAAAACGGAATTGTACAAGGATCTTGCGGTTGACCCTTAACAGTTACAAAGGGTGAAGCATGAATGGATGCGATGGACAACCCAGGGGTTCGAAGTCATACTAAGACTTATTCTCGTTCGCTACACCTGTCCCTGGTTGTATCGGTGATTTGGTAATGAATGCATGGGGCTCCATGGCCTTTCATCGATTGTGATTAAATCCTCGATTGATACGCGTATTCCCCAGGTTCCATCTTGAGTTAGCAGGGCAGTACAGAGCGGAGACTTCGCCTCACACCCCGGTTACGACAGGCGCCGCCGCCCATGACGAGGCGTTGCCGCGGCGGATCTACGGGTTCACTTTCTAATGACCGAGATACTTGTTAGTTGGGTAACCAAGATCCTTTTTTGTTGATTGAGATCTCAGCCGATCTTGTGCCGGAACCAAATAATTAACCCTGGTTGCAAGAATTTCCAGGAGCATCACCGACCCAATCATCCGAAACCAGTGCAGCCCGGAGAGCTGCCACAACTGCCTTATCCTCATGTCTCACATGATAAGTGAGCATTGCATGGGAGCAACCGTTGTAGAGAAGATATTCTCGTCCAGATGCGGCCGGGTGACCAGTGCAGGACAAGTCGTCATGGCCCCGATCGATGGAGCGATGATCCATGACATCACCGGACCCCTTGCCATCAGGACTTTTTACCAGATGGGGGGCACCAGGGTCTTTGATCCGCGGAAGATCATCATGCTCTTTGACCACCAGGTTCCTGCTGATTCCATTATTGCTGCTGAGAATCAGGCCTTCATGCGGACTTTTGCGGCTGAACAGGGCATCCACAACTATGATATCCGGGAAGGTATCTGTCACCAGGTAGTCATGGAAAAGGGCCTTGCGGCACCTGGAGAAATTATTGTCGGTGCAGATTCGCACACCTGCATGTATGGTGCTGCCGGTGCATTTGCAACCGGAATCGGTTCAACTGATATGGGTTTTGTGCTCAAGTTTGGAGCCCTCTACTTCAGGGTTCCAGAAAGCATCAGGGTTGAAGTCACCGGCCGGTTTGCCCGGAGGGTCGGCCCAAAAGATCTTATCCTCTCCATTGCCCGAGATATCGGAGCGGATGGTGCTACCTACCAGGCACTTGAATTCGGGGGGGAGACCATTACGAACATGGAGATGGATGGGAGGATGACCTGCTGCAATATGGCAATCGAGATGGGGGCAAAGGCAGGGATCGTTCCCCCGGATAATACCACTTATGAATATTTCGAGGGGCGCAGACCGATCAAACCTGTTGACATATCCCCGGATCCGGATGCCATATACCGTGAACATCGGACGTACGATGTGGCCGACCTCGGACCTCAGGTTGCAGTGCCGCACAACGTGGACCTTGCGGTACCGGTCAACGAGGTGGCAGGTACCCGCATCGACCAGGTCTTTATCGGGTCATGCACCAATGGGAGGTTTGAAGATCTGGCAGAAGCAGCGGAGGTTCTCTCCAACAACCGGTTTTCGGATGCGGTTCGGGTCATCATCATCCCGGCATCGCGCGACGAATATCTCAAAGCACTCCGGGCAGGACTGATAGAGAAGTTTGTCATCGCCGGTGCCCTTGTTGAAGCTCCCTGCTGCGGCCCGTGTATGGGAGGAGCATTCGGCTTGCTCGGACCAGGGGAAGTCTCGCTCTCCACGTCCAACCGGAATTTCAGAGGAAGGCAGGGGAGCACAGAAGCGAGGGTATATCTCTGTTCCCCGGCAACAGCGGCAGCCAGTGCGATTTACGGGGAGATCACTGATCCGAGGGAGGTATGAATATGCGTGTATGGAAATTCGCCGACAACATCGATACGGACGCCATCATTCCCGGACGCTACCTTGTCCACAACGATCCCTCAGTCCTCGCCCGGCACGTATTTGAAGGAACCAGGGACGAATTTGCCCAAAAGGTTCGCAACGGTGATGTCATCGTGGCAGGCAGGAACTTCGGATGCGGATCATCGCGCGAACATGCACCGCTCGCGCTCACCGGGGCCGGGATCCGGGTCATTATCTCCAGGACGTTTGCGCGGATTTTTTACCGGAATGCCGTAAATGTTGGCATTCTCCCGCTCGTATGCGACAGGGCGGATGAGATCCCTGATGGTGCTTATATCACCTTTTATATCGAAAAAGGATATGTCGAGGTTGAAGGAAAGCATTACCCGATCGAGCCGGTTCCCGGATTCATGCAGGATATCATCAATGCCGGAGGTCTGGTGGCCTATGCCCAGGGACTCAAGGAGGTGAAGACATGTACCGGGTCGCAAGTATAGGTGGCGATGGAATCGGGCCTGAGATTATCGATGAAGGGAAAAAGGTCCTTGATGCTGCAGGAGAACGCTATACCTTTGATATTGAATGGCATGATTTCGGGATTGGGGCAGATCGGTACCTGAAGACCGGAGAACTGGTCACCGATGAGGAGCTCCGCGAGCTGGGGAGGTTCAGGGCCATCTATTTCGGAGCTATCGGTGATGAAAGAGTTGCCCCGGGCATCCTCGAAAAAGGTATCCTTCTCCGCATCCGTTTCCACTTCGACCAGTTCATCAACCTGCGGCCGATCAGGATGCTTGCGGGGACGACAACCCCACTGGCAGGGAAAGGTCCGGAGGATATAGACTTTGTCGTCGTCCGCGAGAACACCGAGGATTTTTACGTTGGTATCGGTTCACGGTTCAGGGGAGCACAGAAAGCATCTCTCTCCATCGAGCGTGAACTCTACCACGCAGAGTTCAACCTGGATATTGAGTCCGATGCCGATGAACTCGCTTACCAGATCGGCGTCATCAGCCGGGAAGGGGCTTCAAGGGCTATACGGTATGCATTCGAAATGGCCCGGAAGCGCAGGAAGAAACTCACTTCGGTCGACAAGGCAAATGTTCTCTCGGATATCTACGGACTCTGGAGGGAAGTTTTCTCTGAGCAGGCAAAAGGATATCCCGACATTACCACAGAATTCACCTTCGTCGATGCTGTCACCATGTGGTTTGTCAAGAATCCTGAGTGGTTCGATGTGGTGGTGACCCCAAACATGTTCGGTGATATCATCACAGACCTGGGAGCCATGATCCAGGGAGGGCTTGGTCTTGCCCCGGGAGGAAATATCAATCCGCAAGGTACATCGATGTTTGAGCCGATTCACGGATCCGCCCCAAAGTACAGAGGACTTGGAATCGCAAATCCGATGGCTACGATCTGGGCTGGATCCCTTCTCCTCGCCCACCTTGGGGAACACGAAGCTGCCGCCGGGGTCATCAGTGCACTCGAAACGGCGATTTCAGACGGGATCGTAACACGTGACATGGGAGGTACCGCGTCGACATCTGAAGTGGGAGATTACGTCTCACAAGCGATAAGGCTGAGCTGAGCAGGGGGATCGCGAGGAGAAATTCTCCTTTCGCCTTCACCGGCTGCCCGGGCAATGAAATCGGAAATACACCGGTCTTTTATCCTGGCAGGATTTACCCTGGGCGGGAGTGAGGCAACTGTCGCAGAGTGCTCCCGGCAGCTGATAACGGCCTGGAGGGCTTCCAGTGCGAGTGTGAAACGTTCTCCATTGAAGAGTTCGATATTAAGGGCTTTTCCCGATTTTGAAACCCGCGCACTCCCGACAACACCGCCGGTGTATGCCATCCAGTTCCACTTCAACTTCTCAACGTTTACAGCGAAGCCTGAGTGTACGGCCGAATTAAGGTCAAAGAGCCTGATACAGAGCCTGGTTCTGCAGATATGAAGCTCGAGGATATCCAGCGGAGCGCCATCCTCGCCCAGGACCGGCCGCCGGTTTAACTGGGCATACCCTGCATACTTCATGGATCTCTCTTCTCCTGAACCAATGTCAGAGTGGAGGGTATAAAAGGGTTCAATTCGCGCGGGGCGAAAGTGAATTCCTCTCCCGTTTCCTTCTCCCTGGCGATTCCTGGCTATCGGGGCACCAGCAGGGTCCTGTCCCGGACTGCATGGTCCATGCAAGCATTCAGGATAGCCTCCACCAGCCCAAGCTCTCCCTGAAGGCCGATCAATGGGCGGTCCAGGAGCCGTATTGTACCCCGCAGGGGATAGGTGAAGGGTACGAAAGGAGTACCGGGGCAAAACCTCTGCTCGAATGAGGACCCAATTACGAGATCCGGAGGATCACGGGTGAGGAGATCCTTCACAGAATCAAGGGATGACGCCTCGGATGTTTTGAATGAGGTACTCCGGGGCCGGTTGCGCGAGCCAAGAACGGTAACGGTCGCATCCAGGTATCGCTCGAGAACTCGGCATGCATATTCCGCGTAGGAAAATTCACCGAAAACTGCGGCGGAAGGCGGATCGAAGCGCCTCAGGAACCGGTTGGCCGCCTGGGTTATCCGGTTTTCTGCAGTAATTGCTTCACGCTGGAGCGCCTCCGGGTAATCCCCGCAGAAAAGCTCGGAGATAGCAGACACGGTCTCAAGGGTGCGGTCGATGCCAAGAAGGTTGCCGGCACAATCCCCCCAGGGACCGATGAGATCGGGGTTCGTTGAGATGGTGCGGGCGGCGGCATGTCCAAGTTCCTCAAGCCTGCAGGAGGCAAAGACAGATGCGACAGGGATTCCGGCAAGGGCAAGGATCCTCTTAGCCTCGATGACGTTTCCTCGCGCGAAGGGATCAAGCAGGCTGATGCCGTCCAGGTTGACTCCATTGAACCCAGGATCGATAGTTACCGGAAGCGCTTCACAGGCAAGGCGGTAACCGTTCTCATAGGTTCCAAGAAAACCAGGGCTGTCGATGACCAGGACATCTTCGCATCCGGGCAATTCTGTGATGTCTTCGCCAATTATTGCAGGTGTGCAGGTGTTAACGACCGCCAGGCGGGTGTACCGGTCCTGGAGATCCCTGACCAGGGTTTTAAGGCGTTCCACTGCACCAAAGATGATGTCCTGTTCGATGAGGAATGTGCAGTGGAGATCGCGGTGAAGAACAGTTGCCGGGTAATAATAGCATCCACTTGACCCATGAATGATAATCCCCATGCCCTCGATTCCTGCCATGCAGGAGACCGCGCCGGTCATCGCGCAGGGCCAGAGCGAGTTGAAGCACTTATGCAATGCGCATCCTCCTCCACCTGTGGAGCAGCCGTGCGAGGCCCGCAGTCCCGACAGGCAGCGGATCCGGAATTACGACTGGGAACCCGTGGGAGCCGGTGCGGAGATCTAACCGATCAACCACTTCTTCGGCAAGCGGTTGAGCAGAAGGCGGTAATGGCTGGAATGAGACACTGGCTCCTTTCAGTATGCGGAAGGAATCGATCAGTCGATCCTGGTTTTTTTTCTCCTCCTTTAGCGCTGGACGCGGGTCGATGCCAAGTTCTTTTCCAACCTGTTCCAGGAACCGGAGCGTCCCATCGAACCCTACCGGAAAAGAATGGATGCAGGGGGTACCGAACCGGTGGCGGAATCTCTCTCCGATGGATTCGAGCGACGTATCGCGAAGTATATTAAGTGACCCCGATCCCAGGGACCTGAGATCTTCTGAAGAGACATCCCGGACAAACCGGAGCCTGACCCGTGCACCGAGAAGCGCGAGGAGGCGGGAAATCTCGCGATGGTGTGCATCGGCCTCGTATTCCAGGTTCTTCTCTCCGATCAGGGTGACTGTTCCGTCCGGAGCCCGGTCATCGCTGCTGAGTGTGGAAAGGGCAAGCAGGGCCTGTTCGACACCATCTGTAAATCCACCTCCGAGAAAGCCTCCGGTGGGAACGACAATGATGTCAGGGACTGCCGAGCTGGCACAAACGGCCCGGACATCATCCCCGATGGCGGCCGAGACGCAGGAAGAGAGGACACAGATGATTCCAGGGTTGCGGGCGGCGGCGCTCTTGATGATCCCTTCAAGGGCTTCTTCACCGCCGAAAATAACCTCGGACTCGGTGAGGGAGCTCGAGAGGATTATCGGGAAAAACGAGAGGTCGTGATCGATCTGGAGGGCGTGGATAAGTGACGTGGTGTGGTGCACACAGCCGTCCGGCCCGTGTATGACAGTAATGCCATCCGTCACGGCCATGGTGACCGAGAGTGCCCCGGTGAGTGTGCATCCTTCAGTTCGTAATGAATTCATATGCAAGGGATTCCAGATCCTCCATTTCCATCGGTTCGGGAATATCAAGGCGGGTATTTTTCATGATATTTGCGGCAAGTTGACGGTATACCGCTGCCTGGGAGGATCCGGGATCGTATTCGATGACCGTTTTCTTGTTGAGCTCCGCACGCTGTACGACCGGGCTTCGAGGAACAAACTGGATCAGGGAGCTCCCAATCCGTTCGGCAAAAAGGGAGACGAGATCTTCTTCGGCCTCAAGATTTTTACCGTTCCCGATAACTCCTCCGAGCCGGCAGATTCCCCGTGAGCGGCTGGAAAGCCTCTTGATCGCCTTGCATATATTGTTTGCAGCATATAGAGACATGAGCTCGCCGGAGGTCACCAGGTAGATTTCCTGGGCATAACCCTCCCGCATGGGCATGGCGAACCCACCGCATACGACATCGCCGAGAACATCATAGACAATAACATCCCCGTGGAGAGCGCCAAGCCGCTCAAGGATCTGGAAGGTCGCGATGATTCCCCGTCCGGCGCACCCAACACCCGGTTCAGGCCCTCCTGCCTCAACACACCGTACATTGCCGTAACCGGTAAAGACCACATCTTCCAGGGAAATGGAGCGATCCCCGCGTTCCCTGACCTGGTCCATGACCGTGGGAATCAGGCGCCCCCTCATGAGCATCCTCGTGCTATCCCGCTTTGGATCACAGCCGATCTGGAGGATATCAAGGCCCATGTCGGAAAGTGCGGCAGAAATATTTGCCGAAGTGGTGGATTTCCCGATACCCCCCTTCCCATACAGGGCTATCTGTTTCATTACCAGATATTTGACGGGAAATAATATATGCTATTCTGATGTTTACCCAAATTTAGTTGGTATTGCCGGAAACCAATGAAAAAAAAAGAACCGGTACAACTTCTAAATCTGGCAAACAAGTTTTCCCTGGACAGGTTTTGCCACAAGTCCGGGCACCCCCGGTGCATCAGGAGCCCTTGAATATTCCCATGAAGAGCACGATTACCGGGATGACCTCAAGCCTGCCGATCCACATCACCAGGATAAAAACCCATTTCGATACAACCGGTATTTCGGGTGAGATGTAACCGGCGGAGATACCACAGCAGGAAAGCCCGGAGACCACATCAAACACCAGATTCGAGACTTCCAGCGAAAGCATGTGAAACTGGAGGATGACCATCGTTGCGATAAAGACGGTTAGTACCGAGAGGATGATCACCAGCATACTCTTTGAGATCTCAGGTTCGGCAATCCGTTCCGAAATTTTCTCTCCACCGTAGGTGAACGGGACAAGGACCTTGGCCCTGACAAAAATACGCTTGAACCACCATGCCATTCCCCGAAATCCTATCGCTATCCGGGAAAGCTTCACTCCGCCTGCCGTGCTTTCCGATGAACCCCCTATGAAAACCATTACGGTAAGAAGGACGATCGTAACACCAGGGAAGAGGCTCAGGTTCGCATTCTGGTATCCCGTGGTGCTTATTGCCGCTGCGGACATGAAGAGACCCTGGCGAACGGCATCGCCAAAGGAAACACCGAGCATGAAGGTGAGATCCGCGGTAACGATTGCCGCACCAGTGGCGAGGAAGACAAATAGGAGTTTGACTTGCTCGTTACCGGAAAAAGAGAGCTTCTGCTTGCGGTAGGAAATGTAGTAAAGGGTGAATGGAGTAGAGCCAAGAAGCATAACCGGGATCAGCAGGTATTCGAGGAGCGGATTTCCGTAAGTTTGTATTCCCCCCTCGATAGGAATGAATCCCCCGGTTGATATGGTTGAAAGCGAGAGGGTTATGGCATCATAGAGAGGAATTCCCGATATCAGGATTATCCCGATTCCAACAAGCGTGAGGAAGATATACACGGCCCAGATGTCTTTTCCGGTATTGATAACCGATGGCAGGATCCGTTCACTCCTGCTGTCCGCCCGGAAAAGCGATGATTGTACCAGGCCGCTTCTTGCAGCCATGGTGATTGAGAGGGCGATCACCCCAATTCCCCCAACCCACTGCATGTAAGTTCTCCAGAAGAGTAGGGTCTCGGGAATACCGGAAATCGAGGGAAACAGGGAAAACCCTGTCCCGGTCCAGCCTGCCATGCACTCAAAAAGTGCATCGGTAAACGATAGTTTAAGGACCAGGATAAACGGGATGGTGCTTACCAGCGCGAAGGCAAGCCACACCAGCGCGACCGAACACATGGCTGACGAGAGTCTGATTTCTTCCTTTTTCCGGGGGATTCGGGCAAGGAGCGTACCCAGGATGAAGAGTATAATTGGTACCAGGGCTGTGGGAAGGATCAGTGAGAATTCCCTGAATACAAGAGCGATGACCAGGGGAACCCCCGTAAGCGGACTGATGAAGGCCAGCATCCCTCCCAGCTCGGCAAGCACGGTGGAAAAGTATGAGATCCTGCCCATTATAACAAAGTAATCTTTTTTAATGATTACCTTTCCGCAGTCAGGGATACAGATAATCAAGCGGGAGAAAGGATGTCACGAATTACTCTCCAGCAAAAGATGAGCTGGGTGACCTCTGATGGAGTGAGGAATCTTCGGCCATCGTATACCGTGGCCGGATCGACCCCGGTCTCACTCTCGAGGGACCGGAAGAACGGGATGAGGAACTGTTGATCGAATTCACCATCGATGGTGAATGCAGCAGTCACCGTCCCGCCCCGGATCTTATCCTTGTATTCCAGAGAAAAAGCCCGGGTGCCGACCGTGGGGAGCAGGGGGAGATTTATGGAAAGACAGGGGTCGTCACCCGGTTCCGCAGCTGGGGCCTGGAGGAGCGTTATCCGGTATATATTCCTGGTCCAGCCGAGATCGCGCCCGAACCGTGAGAAGCCGATTTGGATAACTGCATCGGCATATTCCCGCTGAGGTGCGATATAGCGGGAATAATCGGCCTGCCTTCTCCGGATCTCATCCATGACCTCCTGCTCGGAATACCCCCGCTTGTCGACATCTCGTTTGACCTTCCATTCTCTCTTGACATCCGGTGCAGGATCAACGTAGAGGGAAAAGTCAACGAGCCTGCGAAGGCGTGGGGTAAACAGCGTGTGGAGGCCCTCGAGGATAAGAATCTTCGGGGGTGAAAATTCAACCGGGCCTTCCAGTTTCCCGGTCTTGTGGTTGTAAACCTTTTTCATGACGGGCGTTCCGGCTTTCAGCAGGCGCAGATCCTGCTCAAGCCCTTCCAGATTGTTTGCTTCCGGAGCAAGCGGTGTGATGTTGCGTATGCGACGCTCTTCGCGGTCAAGGCAGTGGTAATCATCGAGGGTGATCGTGGAGACCAGGCGATCGCCAAAGAGATTCCGGAGTGTTGCGGTGAAAGTTGACTTACCCGATCCGCTGTCACCGGCGACACCAATAACGTACATACCGGCCTTTGCCGCACATGATTCGTGAAATGGGGGGCGCTCTTCCATACCGGTCATCGGGAAGGTTGGGGAACCAATCGCTGGTATCTATGATGCTGAAATCTGCTTGTGTTTTGTTGCGATGGTGTCAGCAAGGGCTTCAAGGTCCCGGAGACATTCGGAGTCTGGCGCTCCTTTTACATAGACAGGCTCCAGCATCTCTGCAGTGAGCCGGAGGAGCATTCCCTTGAGAATATCCACCGTGTTTCCTCCCCATCCGTAAGATCCAATGACTGCTGCGAACCGGGTCTTTGGACGGAGGAGGTTTGTAATATAGGCCGCATTCGCCACCAGCGGATGAGGGCCAAACAGCATGGTTGGAGTCCCGATCACCACGGTAGCAGCGTCAACGAGCGACATGGCGATGTCACCAAGATCTGATGCCACCAGGTTGAACACCCTGACCGTTATGGCCCGATCGAGCAGTGCGTCGGTCAGATGAGTAACCATCTTTTCCGTGCTTCCATGCATACTCACATAGATGATGACCACTTCGTTCCTGACGTTATCCGATGTCCATTCCCGGTACGCATCCAGTATAGTATCGGGCGAACGGTAGAGTGGCCCATGGCTGGGGGCGATAATCCGGATATCGTATGAGGAGAGTCGCGCCAGGTGTTCTCTGATGATTGATCGAAACGGCATCATGATCTCGGCATAGTACCGCTTGGCCAAAGGATAGATATCCCGGACGTCGCTTATGAACAGGTCACTTGTTGCAAGGTGAGACCCGAAGAGATCGCAGGAGAAGAGTATGCGGTCCTCCCGCAGGTAGGTGAGCATGGTTTCCGGCCAGTGCACCCAGGGTGCCATGATGAATTCGAGGGTTTTATCACCAAGGGAAATCGTATCGCCGTCCTTCACCACCATGCAGCGCTCGGGAGCTATTCCCAGCAGACTCACCACGAGATCGCGGCACTTCTCACTCACCACGATCTGTGCCCCGGGGAAGAGCTCAGCAGCCATGGGCAGGGACCCCGAGTGGTCCTGTTCAGCATGATTGACGATGATGTAGTCGACTGATTCGACTCCTGCTTTGACCAGGTTGGAGACAAGCTCATATTCCTTTGGTGGATCGACGGTGTCGATCAGCGCTTTCTTCTCGCTACCTGAGACCAGGAACGCATTGTAACTGGTTCCTTCCGGAAGCGGGATCAGTGCATCAAAAAGGCGTCGATCCCAGTCAATTGCACCGATCCAGGAGACACCAGGGATTACTTCTCGTATAGCCATCGTGGTTCAACCTCTTTTATCCCCCGGAACCGGTTCACAAGAGGGTCATAAACTCCTGCCAATCCGGGCGGGGACATTCCGAATAACGGTGCTCATCTATGCAGATAACCGTTTCTATCAGGCCCTGCCTTCCGGACTGGCATACTATTTTCCGATCTGCCGGTTCATGTTTCGCCATGAACGGCGAAGATAATGGTCTCATGGCCGCTCTCACGCTCATGGCCCTCTCGGCCCGGACAGCCCCGAAAGGAAAAGGGAAGGATTCAATCGTGACCAGAATTATCCTCAAAGAAGAGCTTCCCGCTCTCGCAGCCAGGATGAAGGCGTTTGGAGAAGAGTATCATCTCAGTCTCTTCATAAGGGATGCCGGAAATGTTGCAGCATCGGCAGCCTGTCTTGTCGTTGGCGTCAGGGGACAGGAAACCCTTGGAATAGACTGCCAGGGCTGCGGGTACCCGTCCTGCAGCGCCATGTCAGAAGCCTGCAGGGAGAGGGAAGTAACCGGTTCTCCGTTTGCTGGCCCAAACTGTATCATGAAGATCACAGATTTGGGGATTGCCATCGGTTCTGCGGTAAAAACAGCGTCGATGCACAACCTCGACAACAGGATCATGTATTCCGCCGGGGTGGCTGCCCGGTTGTCCGGGCTGGTCCCGGAGTGCTCTGTCGCCTACGGAATCCCGGTCAGTGCGACCGGTAAGAACATTTATTTTGACCGTTGATCCTAGGTCAGAAACGGAAGTGCCCTGTTATGGCTGTCATGAAGATAAGGGGAGGCGACCTCGACCTCGTTGAGTACGAGTTCTCCCCATTCAAACCAGGTGAGCAGATCAAGACGCTCGGCTTGCAGAAGACATATCCCCTCGCTCCGCGTGAGGGTCGCGTCACGGTTCGTTCGCCTGCCCGGATCCACCTCACCGTGCTTGATATGAACCGGTTTGCCCCTGCCCGCCCCGGAGGTGGCGGGATAGGTTTTGCCATCCAGCTCTACTGCAGTGTCGAAGTTGAATGCCGGCCTTCAGGCATTGAGATAGACTATTCCCGTCCGGCTCTCATACGACATTTTGTGGAGGTTTTCAGGACCGTAACAGGGTACGAAGGGGGATTCTCCATCCGTGCACAGGACCACCACCACCAGCACGTGGGATTGGGTTCGACGAGCACCATCTTGATCTCCCTTGCCCATGCCCTTAACTATGCTGTAGGCTCACCGCTCTCCGCAGACCAGCTCAGAAAGATTATCGGGAATAATTACATCGAAGAGACCGCCGATGGCAACGTCGCATTCGGGTTCGAGACCGGTGTCGGCCCTGCAGTAAGCACCTATGGTGGGATGGCAATACTTGGCGATGAGCTAACTCTCGCCTACCACCATCCGTTCGCCGAGGGAAAGAATGTGTTCATCGTGATCCCCCCTAGCGATATCTCATCAGCAGGGACAAAGGAGTTCGATCTCCTCATGAATCGTGCCCGGGTTCTTGATTACCGAGATCGTGAACTGAAGACCTATTTCGTGTTGATGGATCTCATCCCTGCGATCGAGGAGGGTAATCTGAAAAAGATGGGTTCGGTCATCTGGGAGATAGAGTTCCGAGGATCGAAGCGGGCGGAGGTGGAGCACCATTCCTTCGAGATTTATCATTACATGAGCAGACTCAGGGAGGCAGGCCTCGAATTCGTGGGAATGAGTTCGGTCGGTCCTTCCATCTCCATCATCACCGAAAAAGACCGTGCATTCGTAGAGAAGATCGTCCGGGATATCGGTCTTTCCATCGCCATTGAGACGAAGGTGGACAATAACGGATTGTCTATCACCCACACATGTTGATGTTCAGGATGGATCTGATTCATTCCAGCCGCATTCTCTTTTTTCGAGTTCTCACGTAGCCCCTGACCAATACCCCGGCCATGGCAAGAACAGTAACCAGGATCAGAACTCCCATACCATAGATGAACCAGATGATGTGATCCCGGATGAATGGGTGGGTTCCAAAAAGGAACCCGATCGAGGTGATGGTCACTGACCATGCTGCGGCGGAAAGAATATTGAAGACCATGAATGTGCGCCAATCCATGGCCCCAACCCCCGCAAGGAAAGGTCCAAACGTCCTGATGATCGGGATGAACCGGACGATGAAAATAGTCTTTGCACCAAAACGCTGAAAATACCTGCTTGTCCGCTCAAGATATTCTCCCTTAACGAGTTCTGGGAACTTATCCTTCAATACCCGTATCCCCATGCGATGTCCGATCCAGTAATTGAGACAATCGCCTGAAACAGCCGCAAGGAAAAAAAAGAGGAAGAGCCACGGAAGAGACAATAACCCTGCTGCGGCACTTGCACCTGCGATGAAGAGCAGGGAATCCCCGGGCAGGAACGGGGTGACGACGAGCCCCGTCTCACAGGTGATGATGGCAAGGAGGATCGCATAGGTCCAGAATCCATAGGTATCGATGAGGAGCGGGAAGTTCTGGTCGATATGCGTGATGAATTCCCATACTCCTGGCCACATTGCTCGTACCATCTATGCCCGTGATATATCAATAATTCCCAGGCTCCTGCAGGCTCCAAAGCGATGATTTATTGCAGATCCTGCCCAATTTATTGATAATTGCTGTTGTACCGAAACGTTACCCGCGGACAGGCAGGAACCATGCCGAAGGGCAGTATCTGAAAGATGAACGAACGATCGGAACAGGAACTACATGCACGAATTTGCAATTGCGTACGACATCTATGCGACCGCACGGCGGGCTGCCCTTGATAACCATGCAAAACAGGTGAGTGCCGTCTGCGTGGACATCGGTGAGATGTCTATGATCAACCCCGAGCAGGTCCGGTTTCTCTTTGAAACGCTCATCGAGGATGATCCCCTGGTAAAAGGGGCAAAACTTAAGTGTAATGTTGTTGTGCCCGAGACCCGGTGCAGTTGCGGATACACCGGGAACGAGTGCTTCATCTGCCCCCGGTGTGGAGCCCTCCCTGAAATGGTCAAAGGCAGGGAGATCGTTGTCAGGCATGTTGAGATCGAGGTGGACGACTGAGATGAAAGTAAACCTGATGCATGGTGCAGGGGGCGAGGTCATGGGGGAGCTCCTGGAAGTCCTCACCCGGCTGGAACACAGGAATGCCGGGGGGATAGGTCTCGAAGCACTGGATGATGGGGCTGTCATCCCGGTAAATGGCACAAATATTGTATTCACCACCGATTCCCACGTGGTCAGACCTATTTTTTTTCCTGGGGGGGATATAGGCAGGATCTCCATCTGCGGTACAGTAAACGATCTGGCCATGATGGGGGGCCGTCCGATAGCTCTTTCCTGTGGGATGATTATCGAGGAGGGATTCCTCATCGAAGACCTGGAGCGGATTGTCCGGTCCATGGACCAGGCCCTTGGTGAATGCGGGGCAAACCTGGTCACCGGCGATACGAAAGTGCTGGAGCGTGGTGCGCTCGATGGTATTGCCATCAATACCGCGGGAATCGGGGTTGCGGATACCATAGTCAGGGATTCGGGCCTGCAGGAAGGGGACATCATAATTGTCAGCGGCACACTTGGGGACCACGGGATCGCCATCATGGCGGAGCGTGCCGACCTCAAATTTGGCGAGCAGATAGTATCCGATGTCGCCCCACTCTGGAGCCTCGTTGAAGGTGCATGCGCTGCAGGTACCATCCATGCCATGAAAGACCCGACACGGGGTGGATTTGCAAGCGCGATCAACGAGATGGCCAAAAAGAGCGGTGTCTCGATCAGGATAAACGAGGATGCGATTCCTATCCGCCGCAGTGTCCGGAATGCAGCCTCGATGCTCGGCATCGATCCACTTCAGGTGGCAAACGAAGGAAAGGTCATCATGGGGGTGCCCGGAGAGGAGGCAGAGGAAATCCTTGAAGCAGTCCGGAACCATCACTATGGACGTGATGCGGCAATCATCGGGAGGGTTGTGCCGGGCGCTCACGTGATTATGGAGACATCAATCGGTGGTGAACGATTCATCGAGCCTCCGGTGGGAGACCCGGTTCCCAGGGTCTGTTGAAAATCCATTACGATTTTTCAGGGAATCCAAGATATCCAAGAAGAAGATCCAGAGCTTCACGTTCGCGTTCGCCCCCGCATCGTTGTACGAGACGGGCATGGTGCCTGATCAGGCGGTGAAGGTCTTCATCGGGTGACCTGATGATCCTGGTCGCATGTACTGTCGCCTCTATGATGCTGTTAAATCCGCGGTTGACCGGATGAATTAACGGCTGTATAACCTCCTGGCGAAGAAGCGAGAGCTTCACCATCAGGGCATCGCTCGTCTTCTGCTTGACGGACGTTGAATAAGCTGCCCAGGCCTCTGCGCCTTTCAGCCTCTGCACGGCTATGCCCCCGGCGTTTTCATCGACAAAAAAATCTGGTGGAAGATCTTCAAATGCGGTCCGGACATAAAGTACCGGATCAAAAATGAAATTGGCCACCATCCAGCCGTATTTTTCGATTCGCCTGGCTGTATGGCTGCCCCGGTACACTACCATCCTGACTTCACCGTGGCGACAGATGATGCCCATCGGTGCTGCATTCTGGTATGTTGTGGCAATCACCTCGTTGATGCCATCTCTCAGCAGTCCCAGGTCCATCCTTCTCTCAGAGCGATATAGAGAGCGGCAATCATAATATCTGCGATGGATCCGGGGTTGATACCGGCATCGATGCATTCCTGGTCAAAGGCGACCAGGTCACGCAATCCATTCCTGACATCCTGCGCCTTCTGCATTACCTTCCATGCGGCATCTTTCCCATGTTTCTTGATAATGAATGTATCAGGTTCGGTTGCAAGAAGATCGAGAAAGGTCTGCACGATGGAGGAACGGCCACAGCCATGTGCTTTCAGGAGGTCCGCTCCCCTGCGTGTCAGCTGAAATCCATTAATCCATTCCCGCGCCACCATATCATTCTTCGCCGAATAGAGCATGATATCAAAAAGGGTCATCCCCCGCTGCCGGATGGTATCGCAAGCATGTGGATCGGTGACGTCAAGGTCATCTCCTGGAATAACCCGTACTTTAGTCTTCCCGAACGCCTTGTAGAAAAGTACCGCATCTTCCACGGTAGTTTCTTTCACAACCCTATCCGCTCCTGGAATGTCACCCCCCGCGACCAGAGGCATCAGGAGAATGAATGCACCAAAATGAGTATTTCCCCCGGAATGCACGTTGGTGCGCTCAACTGCATCGAGGATGAGGGATCCTATCCCACCCTCGCCCCGCTCGGCACGATCAAGAGCCGGTCGGACCAGGATGGTTGATGCCAGGAAATGTTCGAGTCTCGTTGCTTGGTAATCATGGCACCGGTCAACGTTTCCCGGTTTCGGAAATGCACAGACTTCCAGCATCATTGCAAGCTGGGCTTGTTCAGCATGGGTCATTTCCGCACCGGAATAGTCGTTCCATCAGCGTGCTGGCAAGTTCACGTTTCAGGCGCATATACTCCTGGTTCGATACGCCTGCCTGGCGGAGCGTAAGGTCACGGAACATGCAGGGTGAGCTGTCCTTGCAGCACCATGAAAGGCTGCCGAAGCAGGTTTGTTTTCCTTCTTCGAGTTTTGTTCCTTTCACCGCATCCATCTTAATAGCCACGTACTCCTCGCGAGTTAAACCTGCCCGTTCAAGGGTGGAGATAAGTGGGCAATTCTTGATTGGCATGCAGCAGAATGTCAGAGCACGAAGATCGCCGCCCCTGCACAGCTGCTTTGGGGAATTATACCACCCGTGTTCATCGGCATACCGGGTAATTGCTGCGTCGAGCCCCGCCAGAGTCCGGTCATCGGATTTCCGCGCGAGAGAGACCATGTCCGCTCCATGAGAGAGCATCTCTTTCATCCGCTCGAAGGTAACTATGGAATTGTTTGCGATCAAGAAGAGTGGACAGCTGTTCCGAATCTGGCGTATTTTCTGGTATCCGAAATCCATGAGATCCACATGGAGTATGTCTGCACCGGCATGCCACAGGTCAGCGGCAAGGATCCGGTCATCCCGGTGCACACCAGCCCGGATCTTTACCGAGACGGTGACATTCTCCTGCTTGAGCACTTTCACGGTCTCAACAAGCGCCTCCGGGTTATGCAGGAGATATTCTCCACACCCTGCCTGCACCATCGGCTCCTGGCGGCAATGTGCATCGATCTCGTAAATGACCCTGGTTCCGAACTCCCTGGCGACAGCCTGGTATGACTCCGGTTTCCCCCCCCTCAGGTTTATGCCGCAGACCACGTCAGTCTCCTCCATCAACGTTACCTGGCGCGCGATCTCGGCGATAGGGTCATCTGTAAGAAATTCTTTTCTCCCCTGGCTGACCATTTCCCGTGATGCCCGTGTAGCGGGTTCATCGATCGAGTAACCGCCGATGAATGCAGCCCCGACATGGGCTTTCCGGGCCGCAACATATTCGGCATCAACCCAGCCGGCCATTGAGGCGATTGCAACAGGAGTCCGGACTACCCTGTTGTTCAGTACGATACCAAACCGCTCAAAATATTCTGCGTTATCCATAAATTACCCGTATCCGTTCTCCGGGATTACACGGAATTGCTAATATTATACATTGTGAGAGCATATAAATCGTTGGAATACCCTTCCATTCGTCCTTGACGAGATGTCGCGATACTTCAAATCGTCGCATTATCCGGATCCGGGAGTGAGGTGCAGGAGTGGATAATTTGGTAACCGTTTTACCTTTTCCCGTATTACATGGTACTATATGAGCAAGAAAGGTATCTTACTCGTTGGTCATGGGAGCAAACTCCCTTTCAATAAGGAGCTTGTCGAAGAAACTGCATCCCTCATTTCCAGGAGGTATCCGGATTTTATTGTAAAATGCGGTTTCATGAATATGAACAGTCCCTCCATAGAAGAGTCAATGAAAGAATTCAGGTCCGAATCCATCGATGTTCTGGTGGTTGTTCCCCTCTTCCTGGCCAAGGGGGTCCATATCCTCAAGGATATTCCTGCAATTATCGGCCTTCCTGAGGGCGATAATAAGGGTAGTTTCGGACTGAAAGAGAGAATAATCCCGCTTCTCTATGCTGACCCAATCGGTAGTGATCCGCTCCTTGCCGATCTCATGGTGAAGAATGCCGAGCGGGCTCTCTCAACGCTCTAACCCTTCATGAGGCTCCTTGTCCTTGACACAATCCACGGAGGAAGAGATCTAGCAGGATACCTCCGCGAACAGGGCCATTTTGTGGATGCTGTCGATGTGTACAGAAAGGGCAGTGTCGTTGATACGGAGACCGCCCTGCAACGGGAGTATGACCTGGTGATCGCTCCCGTCCACCTCCAGCCCCGGCATCCCCTGCTCAGGAAACTCACCATACCCGTCATATCCCATCACCAGGCCGTTCGCTGGATCCTCGGGAATAACGTGCCATCACCAATGGTGGAACTTACCGGTAGACGGGGCAAGACCACCACGGCAAGCGCACTTGCCGGACTGATGGAGGGCCCCGGCATCCTGAATACGTCAGCAGGAATGATCCGGTATCCCGAAAAACAAAAGATTGGGCCGGGAAGTATCACCCCTGCGGCGATCGTTTCTGCAGCACGGGAAGCCCGGCGTATCGGAGGCTGGCTGGTTGCTGAAGTCTCGCTCGGTTTCATCGGATCAGGGGACCTGGGGATTCTCACCTCTCCGGATGATTACCTGGTTGCAGGGAATACCCGTTCTGCATTCCAGGAAAAGGTCCGCTCCGGACTTGGGATGGCCACGCTTCTGACCGCCCCGGGAATCAGCATTCCCGGCGCGTTTTCCTGCACAGATATAGTAACAGTCGATGGGGATTCGGTTTCCTGCCCGGACCGGCGGGATTCCGGGTGCTTCAGAAACCGGCTCCTCTCTCTTGATGCTTACCGGACTCCGCTTATGCTTGCCGCTGCCGCAGGATGCCTTCTCTCCTGGGACATTTCACGACTTTCGTCATTCGAGGCTATTCCGGGCCGCATGTCCTCATCATGGGAAGGAGATGTTTTTATGGTCGATAATTCAAATTCCGGTACCAATGCCGAAGGTGCCTGTGCAGCAGCGGCATATGCCCGTATGACCTGCGGCGATGTACCCCTCGTCCTTGTGATCGGCAAGGAAGAGGGGGCGGTCTGTGAAGGATTCCCTGAAGCAGACGTAGAAACAGCGATTCATGAGATCAAGCCACAGCACGCAATTGTTGTCGGGGAATCATACGACCGGATTGCAGTTCCGGAGGAAACCACCCTGTACCGGGCCCGAACCCTTGCGGAGGCACTGGATAAGGCACGCATGAGTGCATCCCACAGGTGTATTGTACTCGCGGTAAAATGCTGGAGATAAGTTTTTCCATGAAATACATGCATCCAAGACCGAGCTCGATTGTGGCAGCCCTTTATACCGCCCGCGATCTGGAAGTGGATGTCTCCATCCTTCATGGCCCGTCCGGGTGCTCATTCAAGCACGCCCGGCTCCTCGAAGAGGACGGTATGAGGGTACTTACCACCTCTCTTGCGGATCACGAGTTTATTTTCGGCGGGCAGCAGCCACTTGAAGGGGTGCTAAGGTATGCAGAAGAGAATTTCTCTCCACGGAGGATAGCTGTCATCGGCACCTGTGTATCCATGATTATTGGCGAGGATCTGCAATCGGCAATCGCAGCTTCTGGTATAAGCACCCCCACTATTGCCGTTGAGATTCATGCCGGGTATCCTGAGAACATCGAAGGGGTCATTGCCACTCTCGAACCGGCTGCCGGAGCAGGATGGATATCGGGAGACGAGCTCGCCCGCCAGAAATTCCTGCTGGCTGCAGCAAATGAGATCGAACGACTGAGGGGTGCCGCCTGCCGCCCGTATATTGAACCTTCACGGGGTGATCTGAAGCATCGCGTTGCCGAGCGGCTCGTAGAACTGGCAGGATCCGGGAAAAAAGGGATGGCCGTAATGAATGCGAAAAAGGAGACTGCCTACATGTTCGCCGATGAACTCCTGGCCCTCAATGATGCGTGCCCGGCAGCAGATGTCATCTATGTTGCAAACCTTGAATCCCGGGGTCTCCCAAAGGTCAGGCAGGACGCCACCCGCATTCTTGATGGCATGAAGCGCAGGGGAATCTCTCCCCGGCTGGTCGGGGCCCTCGATGAGTACGGCGCCACCGGTGAATCCCTCGGCCGGTTGATATCTGGTATTGCCCCTGATTTTGCCCTCATCGCAGGGGTCCCGCACGCAATACCGCCTGAGTTCACCCGCGGCATCGAGTGTTTCTCCATCACGAACGGGCCCCGCCAGGTTGCACCCCTCCGCGAACTCGGGCATCAGCATGTCGTTGTCGAAATCGATCTCCACCCCCAGACCCTTGGTGTCCGGAATATCGTGGAGAGCGAGTTCGGTTCTATTCTCCGGAGCATGCCATGCAAGCCCTGATGGTCTCCGGTGATCGTTCGGGCAGCGGAAAGACCAGCATCACCCTGGCCATTGCTGCACTGCTTTCGAAGCGGATGACCGTCCAGACCTACAAGGTCGGGATGGATTACATCGATCCTTCGTATCTCTCCGGGGTAACGGGACGTCCGTGCCGAAACCTCGATAGCTTCGTGATGAATGCCGATGAAATACATCAGATCTTCACGCATGGATCCCGGGGGGCAGAACTCGCGATTGTTGAAGGAGTGCGGGGTCTCTACGAGGGATCTGAAGCACTTGGGGATTCCGGGAGCAGCGCATCGATCGCGAAATATCTGGGTCTTCCTGTTGTTCTCGTGGTGAGCGCACGAAGTGTCACACGCAGTGCGGCAGCGATGGTCAGGGGCTTTCAGATCTTCGATCCAGGAGTCGATATCCGCGGGGTGATCCTCAACAATGTTTCCGGTGAAAAGCATATCCGGAAAGCAACCGAGGCCATCGAGCATCACTGCAGGATCCCGGTTATCGGAGCCGTACCCCGGATGCCGGAGATGGAACTTACAATGCGGCACCTCGGGCTGGTCCCTTTCAGCGAGGGGAGGACCAAACCCCTGTTTGAAGAAAATATTGCAGCGCTTGCCGGGGAGATATCCGATCATATCGATAGTGAAGCCCTGCTCAGTCTTGCAGCCCGGTGGAATCCACTTGCACCATCAACGGGTACGATTTTCGGGAGGCACGAATCCTCCGGAGTAAGGATAGGTATAGCCCTTGATGAGGCCTTCAATTTTTATTATTCGGACCTCTTTGATATTCTACCGGCGCTTGGTGTGGAATGGGTTGCTTTCAGCCCTCTCCGGGACCGGCTTCCTGATGCTGATGGATATATTTTTGGCGGAGGATACCCGGAGCTCTTTTTGCCCGAACTTGAAGGAAACGATCGCATGCGTGAAGCTGTCGCGGAATGGTCGCGGGCAGGAGTCCCGTTCTATGCAGAATGCGGTGGGCTTATGTACCTGACCGATACCGTCCAGCTAAAGGAGGGCTGGCAGGGAAGAGATCATGAAGAATCATATACCATGTGCGGTGTCTTTTCCGGAAAAACGATCATGCCTTCTTTCCGGGTAATTAGCTACGTGGAAGGCGAGAGCCTGGGACAAAACCCGCTTGGAACCGGACATTTCCGTGGGCATGAGTTCCATTACTCGGATGTTGTCCTCTCCACGGAAACGAAGTATTCTTACCTCCTTTCACGCGGGAAAGGCATCTGCGGCAACCGGGACGGGGCAGTTACCGGAAACACTCTTGGCTCTTATACGCACCTCCACCCTGTCGCATCACGGGAGCTGCTTGCAGGTTTTATCAGTACCTGCCGTCGTTGGGCCGGGAACCGGAGCAGCAGGTAAGATATACGAGAACGGCCAAATGTAGCTCTTATGATAATTTATATCGACGGTAGGTTCGTCCCCCGCGAAGAGGCAAAGCTTTCTGTCTTTGATCACGGTTTTCTCTACGGAGACGGGGTTTTTGAAGGAATTCGTGCCTATAACGGGCGTGTTTTTCGGCTGAGGGAGCACCTTGACCGGCTCTATGACTCTGCCCGGACCATCGATCTCACCGTGCCGGTCTCCAAGGAGGAGATGGGAGAGATTATTCTCGAGACTCTCAGGAAGAACAATCTCCGCAATGGCTATATCCGCCCGATTGTCAGCAGGGGTGTTGGTGACCTCGGGCTCGATCCCCGCAAATGCCCAAAACCGTCAGTCATCGTGATCGCTGTTGAATGGGGTGCCATGTACGGGGACCTCTACGAGAAGGGATTGAAAGCAATCAGTGTTTCGGTCCGTCGAAATCCTGCAGATGCGCTTCCCCCGAATGTCAAGAGCCTGAACTACCTTAACAATATTCTCGGGAAGATTGAGGCAAACTACAAAGGAGGAGATGAAGCCATCTTCTTTGATACGAATGGCTACATTTCAGAAGGATCAGGAGATAATATATTCGTGGTAAAGAACGGCGGCATCTATACTCCGCCAACCCTGAACAACCTGCGGGGCATCACCCGTGCTGTGGTTCTCGAGATCTGCCAATCGATGGGAATTACCGCGACCGAGCAGAACCTTGGCTACTATGATATGTATTCCGCAGATGAAGTGTTTGTTACAGGGACGGCAGCAGAGGTCGCCCCCATTGCTCTTATTGACGGGCGGGCAATCGGCACCGGAAAGCCCGGGCCGGTCACCCGCCAGCTGATGGCGGCATTTCGAACGGTAACCGAGACGGAAGGAACCCCGATCTATCCCTGAAGGGTTTTCATCCACAATTATTTTTTACGTTGACGACCAAATTAAGAGAGCACCTTGCTGCTATAGTGTAGTCCGGCCAATCATTTCGGCCTTTCACGCCGAAGACTGGGGTTCGAATCCCCATAGCAGCATTTTCCTTTTTTATAGTGGTTAGCCTTCGGTATAGCCCAGCTGGCATCAGGGTGATCAATACCCTTATAGCCATGGATCATGGATACCTCATCATACCGGTTATGATAGAGAAAATCAGGGTTCCCCGGAACGTATATAATGAATTGGTTATGATCAACCGCGAAATTCATTATTCAACAGATTACCCGATGGCGGTAAAAAAAGCCGAGGATCACGGCTTCATGAATGCCGCAGAGTGGCTGAAGCAGAATGAAGATCTCTACCGGAGAGGGTTTCCCCGGGGGTTTGAGCCGGAGGATTGACCCGAATCTCCATTTTCCCCGATGACCATACAACTCCGCTACCAACAGGCGGTGGGAACAGAAAAACGATTTTCTCGTTCTCGATCAAATGTCACCTGAGCATCGCATAATGCATTGCGGTGGGTTCTGGTATGGGGAAATGAATTCCAACCGGGTCGACCTCACCCCTGCCTATTCTTCATACTATTTCCATTAGGCTTATTAACTTGTCATAACCCTTTTTATGGAAAGGCCATTTTTCCCGACGTAACCGGGGAGGTCGCCGGATGTCGGGGGCATTTGTGCCGAAAGGTTTAAAAACCCGCGATGCCATCACTCTTATTAAACCAAAAAATCAATCAAGGTGAATTGTAATGGGAACAAAAATTGGAAAAGAAAAGATCAAGCGTGAACCCGGCTACCTCTATTACCTGGGGAAGGACGGCTACGTTTGGGCCGCACCGATGAAGAACAACAAGACCGGTAAGAAGAAGAAGGTAGGAACTGAGAAGATTCCCCGGGAGAAGGGGTACCTCTACTATCTTGGCAAGGACGGTTTTGTGGGCAAGGCCAAGATGAAGAACGCTTAAATCTCTCCTTTTTTTTTACTAGTTTCAGGCTTGTAACAGTATTTCTTTGGGATAGATTTTTGCGCGCTGCCGTGCTTTTTCCCGAACCCGGGGTTCAATGATGGAACTTTTACAATCGGCCATATGCCGGGATATTCCTGGTCTGTAAATATACCGTTCCCGGGCCGTGAATCTCGGTTACAAGGTCTTCACCGCCGAGGCTGGCTTCTTTCAGTTCTCCAAATAGGGAATTTTACACCGCCGATGACAAGATCAGCAAGACTAATTGATCGTCCTTCATTTTGCTGATAAATTGATAGATAACAGCGGCAGAGGGAACCTGTGCCACATGCGCAAAACTTCGTAATGCGCTTCGTTTTGTGAGTTCTTCCAGAAGATAGGTGATATCTACCGAGAAATACATCGAAATGAAAAGGATACGGAATATTGTTCCTGCTTTCTCGACTGGCACAACGCCATGCCGTGCCATGGCCTGCTTGACCACACGGGACCTTGTCATGTTCATGATCTGTTCGAGGAGTAACCATTTTGGGTCTTCGGGATCTACTATGATGGGAGTGTTCATTTGTGTTCAAATATGAATGCTCCCTTGAGTACGATCAATTTTACGGTTTAATCTTGCTCATTTCTGTATTTTAGTCGATTATTAACTGTACTTTTTGCCGGGGAGCGCATTTATCCTCTGATTCTGAATATTAATGCTAATTTAGTGCTGGATCCATCAGGATCTCAAAAGGGGGTTAATAAGGAATATAAAGAATTTGTTGAAATTCTAAGAATAACGAGTAACTATTAAAATTAGTTTTATTTTCTTATTATTGTGACTAAATCACCATACTGTCGCATTATACCTTCATACCATTCATTGTAAAATCTCTCAAAAATTTGGACTTCAAAAAGAACTACAATAATATGTTCAAAATGCTGTGAATAACGATTGATTTTATCAGCAATAGTAATTAATCCCTGATTATCTGTTGGGCCTTTGATTTCAATGGCTATATCTCCAACGACAATATCAGGTCTTGAGGATCCTCGCTGTACCTCATATCCAATTTCTCCAGGAATCATCTGACAGAGGTGAGTATAAAGATTTGTGTGGTATAATTCTTCATTTTTAAAAGGTTTGATTGGCTGATATTGATTGATTACATCAGTTAATTCCTGAAGTAAGGGATTATCATTAATATCAGACCTATAAGAGAGTGTTCCATCATCTCGTTCGTATTCTGGGTATTTTTCTATTCTATCAGCTTTGTATTTTTTTTCAATTTCTAAAATTTTTGATGGTAGTTTATCCTACATTTCGCAGGTCGACCTCACAAAATAATATTTTCCGAACGCTGGCCCCATGACATCAAGAATTTGAATCACTTCCTCGTCCAGATTCACGATAAACCGCTGTATCTGCGAATTTAGGGTGACTGTGACTTCCGCCGGTCTCATGAACAGAGTAAAGATCCATTTCATGGTCGGGTTCTGGATTGGCTTTTTCAGCTGGTTTTTCACCGTTTTCCCTGTCTTTTTGAGTTGGGACCGGATATGCCACTCGGCTACTGCATAGACGAATAGGCAGAGCACCATAACCATGGAAAGCGCTTCAATCCTGGTCTCTTTCTTCAGGAAAACTTCGGCAACCCGGAAACTCTTATCCTTCAGAAACCGGAACCCCCGCTCAACCGATTGCTGCCCCTTATAATATTTCAGGATAGTGTCCGGATCCAGGTCAAGATCATTTGTTGCCAGGATGAACCGTCCGAGACGTGCTTTCTCCTGCTCGATCACATCCGGAACGATCTCAAGCGGTGAATCGACGAAGAAAACTGTCTCAACAGCCTCATCCTTGCCCGGGCGCCCTTTTCTTCCGTTCTTCTTTTTCGTCTTTGAGAATACTTGGACCCTATCAGCGGACAGGTAAGGGTACGCATCAAACCACAACCGTGCAGCCATGCGTGCATCGGGCTCACAGGCAAATTCCTTGGCACAGAGCTTCTTCCATGATTTACGCGCTTTATCCAGCCGCTTGGCCAGGTTCCTCACATAGTTATTCTCACCTGCCATCCGCCTCTTCTCGGAATACCACGGTCCATTTCTGGTCAATTCCGGCGTAGGTAACGAGACGCTCATGAAACGAGTATCCTTCCTCCTTCCCCGGGACCATGGGAATATCGGCAAACAGCAGCGACTTGACTTCATCGATGGTAGCAGGGGGATGGCTGATCCAGAAGGTATGCTGGCCGAGTGTCTGCAGGTTGGGAGCGGTATAGAACGCACTGTCGGCGATATAGTAGGCCTTGTCTTCGAGATTCAGGTTCTGCTGTACCTTACGAATGGTCTCAAGGAGGATCTTCTTGTCTGACTCATTGCCGGATACGGCTGAGTGAACAGCGGGATGCCGTGATGGTTGGTTACCATCGCAAGGACGAACTGCTTGAGGTCCCAGCGGTGATCTTTATTGTGACCGTAGGTGATCTTGATGGTCCGGAAGTCGTCATCGTCATCGGTGTCATAGTCACCGTGAACACTGAAACTGGTTGTGTCAGCATGGAGGAGGTGGGTGCCAAACGAGAGTTTTTCCATGACTGCCACTACGATATCATTGAACAGGTCGGTGCTTCCATACTCGTAGATACGGTCGAGTGTCCGGAGGAGAACATCGTCGTTCAGGTGGTCCGGGGTAACACCAGGGCCGAATAACTGTTCTGTCGAGAGGTTGGTGAAAAATCGCGAGAAGAAATAGAGCCGGCGTTCATTGAAGCCTAGACCGTTCAGGAGCATGGCCTTGACAATCGCTGAATGGGGGAGGATATGGTTCCGTGTCTTGGGCAGGGCGTCATCGATTACTGCTGATATTCCGAGTTCATCGATCATGCCGGCCACCAGACCGAGATGGGCAATCTGCTTAGAACTGAAATTCTTCGCCGTGAATTGAGATACAGGCTCCACAGAATATGTATTGCTGCGCTAAGATATAACCCTAAGTATTTTATTTCCAGAAATCGTGGGGCCACGTGCGAAAGGTGGGGTTTATAGTTCGATTTGGCATATTCTCTAAGAGTTGTCAATCGAATATTTTGGAATACAAATCTTGCCCAGTCATCATACGTCAATCTTGCACGATATATATAGCCTCTACTATTAGTTCTTATGTCGCTTGGAGAACCGATGTTGAAATATAAACACATTTTTTTTAGGTCTTTTAATTCAAATTCATCGATGATGAGTTTTTTTATGTGAATTTGGTGTTTCTTTAGTAAATCCTACATTTCGCAGGTCGACCTCACAAAATAATATTTTCCGAACGCTGGCCCCATGACATCAAGAATTTGAATCACTTCCTCGTCCAGATTCACGATAAACCGCTGTATCTGCGAATTTAGGGTGACTGTGACTTCCGCCGGTCTCATGAACAGAGTAAAGATCCATTTCATGGTCGGGTTCTGGATTGGCTTTTTCGTCGGTTTTTCACCGTTTTCCCTGTCTTTTGAGTTGGGACCGGATATGCCACTCGGCTACTGCATAGACGAATAGGCAGAGCACCATAACCATGGAAAGCGCTTCAATCCTGGTCTCTTTCTTCAGGAAAACTTCGGCAACCCGGAAACTCTTATCCTTCAGAAACCGGAACCCCCGCTCAACCGATTGCTGCCCCTTATAATATTTCAGGATAGTGTCCGGATCCAGGTCAAGATCATTTGTTGCCAGGATGAACCGTCCGAGACGTGCTTTCTCCTGCTCGATCACATCCGGAACGATCTCAAGCGGTGAATCGACGAAGAAAACTGTCTCAACAGCCTCATCCTTGCCCGGGCGCCCTTTTCTTCCGTTCTTCTTTTTCGTCTTTGAGAATACTTGGACCCTATCAGCGGACAAATAAAAGTACACATCAAACCACAACCGTGCAGCCATGCGTGCATCGGGCTCACAGGCAAATTCCTTGGCACAGAGCTTCTTCCATGATTTACGCGCTTTATCCAGCCGCTTGGCCAGGTTCCTCACATAGTTATTCTCACTTGTCATCCGCTTCTTCTCGGAATGTACCACGGTCCATTTCTGGTCAATTCCGGCGTAGGTAACGAGACGCTCATGAAACGAGTATCCTTCCTCCTTCCCCGGGACCATGGGAATATCGGCAAACAGCAGCGACTTGACTTCATCGATGGTAGCAGGGGGATGGCTGATCCAGAAGGTATGCTGGCCGAGTGTCTGCAGGTTGGGAGCGGTATAGAACGCACTGTCGGCGATATAGTAGGCCTTGTCTTCGAGATTCAGGTTCTGCTGTACCTTACGAATGGTCTCAAGGAGGATCTTCTTGTCTGACTCATTGCCGGATGCGGGCTGAGTGAACAGCGGGATGCCGTGATGGTTGGTTACCATCGCAAGGACGAACTGCTTGAGGTCCCAGCGGTGATCTTTATTGTGACCGTAGGTGATCTTGATGGTCCGGAAGTCGTCATCGTCATCGGTGTCATAGTCACCGTGAACACTGAAACTGGTTGTGTCAGCATGGAGGAGGTGGGTGCCAAACGAGAGTTTTTCCATGACTGCCACTACGATATCATTGAACAGGTCGGTGCTTCCATACTCGTAGATACGGTCGAGTGTCCGGAGGAGAACATCGTCGTTCAGGTGGTCCGGGGTAACACCAGGGCCGAATAACTGTTCTGTCGAGAGGTTGGTGAAAAATCGCGAGAAGAAATAGAGCCGGCGTTCATTGAAGCCTAGACCGTTCAGGAGCATGGCCTTGACAATCGCTGAATGGGGGAGGATATGGTTCCGTGTCTTGGGCAGGGCGTCATCGATTACTGCTGATATTCCGAGTTCATCGATCATGCCGGCCACCAGACCGAGATGGGCAATCTGCTAGAACTGAAATTCTTCGCCGTGAATTGAGATACAGGCTCCACAGAATATGTATTGCTGCGCTAAGATATAACCCTAAGTATTTTATTTCCAGAAATCGTGGGGCCACGTGCGAAAGGTGGGATATAACCCTAAGTATTTTATTTCCAGAAATCCTGGGGCCACGTGCGAAAGGTGGGGTAAATTATTATATGAAATTCTTCTGGTTTCTGCCTTTACTGCTTCTTTAATGGATCCAACTGCCCCTCCTATTGAACCAAGAACTTTAAAAGATGTTTTTGTAGCAGTTTTTGAAAGATTTTGAATTCCCTCATGAATTTGGATTTGTTTTTCTGATAGATCTTGTTTGATTTGAGTCTTATTCTGCACAGCAGGCACTCTGATATTGAAAGATCTGGATTTTTTTTGGGATTCTTTTTGTTCAGATCCTTTTATGTCAATTTCTTGACCAGATTCCAGTTTCTTCAGTTCTTTTATTTTTATTTTAATTTGGTTGGCATCATTAATCCTGCCAATTTTAAATAACGAATATCCAAAATTATTCCAAGCCGAAATGTATTGAGGACTAATCCGGGTTGCATTTTCATAACAGCGAATGGCTTCTTCATAGAGTTCCTGCTTAGCCAACTCATCGCCACGATTTTTCCAATATACTGCAGCCTCATTGGGCATGTTCGGTAAAAATAAAATTGGTTAAACATAGGATAAGACTTTCTAAGCCTGACTTCGCCAGAAGAAGGATGAGAAGGTAGTGTTTATATAATTTCATGCAAAAAACACAGCCTTCTCATTAGGTAATATAGCATTAATCGATAAAATTGATTCGGAGACCAACTTTTCGCATCAGTTCTTGGCGGAGTTGGTGGTCGAAGCAAGTCATTCATACCATCCGTAAAAGCTTCTCATCAGCAACAAACTCAATCAATCGGTATCGATCAATAAGATTCTGGACTTTACCCCCGACGAACTTCTCAAGACACTGGGGTTTGAAGATACAATTTCAGACCGGAGTTTGTATCGGACTCTGGAACGACTGGGAGAAAGAAAGTCGATTGTTCTTGACCAGTTTCAACGCTGGATCTCCCAGCAGAGCCTCGTGGATCCAACCCAGTTCGTGGACTTCAGTTCGAGTTACTTTGAGGGGACAAAATGTCCGCTGGGGAGTTAGGGTATTCCCGGGACAATCAGCCAGGGAAACTCCAGATCGCATTTGGGATCAGTGTCGGCCTCAATAACATACCGACGATGCTGACCATCCAGAAAGGAAATGTTCAGGATAAAAAGCATATGCAGATGCTGATCCGGTTATGCTCGAGCGTTCTTCCTGAAGGCAGTCTTCTGGTGTTTGACTGTGGAGGGAATACCCAGGATAACAAACGAAGGATCCGCGATCTGAAGTTCCATTATTTGACCCTGAAAGCAAAGAAGAAAGGACCATACCGGAACGAGATAACGATCTACCATGCCAGGAAAGAAAGCCAGGTTTCATTCGTTTCTGGCAACCGGGTCTATTCATGTGTCAAATATCGGGATGGCGAAGAAGTCCGGTACATATTTTTCTGTGACGACCTGGCCTGTGACCAGTTGACGAAGAAAGCAAGGAAACTTGAGAAAGACCTGGAGAAGGGGAAGGTTCTCACAAAGAAGGTTGAACGCGGAAAAGATCTCGGCCAGTATATCGCTCCTGAGGGTTGGATCATCGCCCGTGGTCATCTCCAGAAGATCATTGGCGATATCCCCAACCCCTATGTAACCGGTCTTGAAGGTTTCTTCGTGCTTGAATCAACCATCGATGATGATCCCGAAAACATCCTGAATGCCTACAAGAATCGTGACCGTGCAGAGAAGTTCATCCGGGACCTCAAAGAAGGAGCCGGCTCCGGCCGATCCGGCACTGGTCCAAACACGCGGTGATCGGGTGCGTGTTGATCGTTTTCCTCACCAAAGTCCTGGTGAGTTTGACACAACTTTTCTGTAAAGATCCCGTCGTGAAAAATCTGAAAGTCCTCAAAAATTATCTCACGAATTTGACACTTACGATCATATACCCTTCTTTTGGGTATCCTGTCAAGATCATTTCCAACTTCTCCCCAGAAATACGCCCAATTCTTGGAGATTTTATCAAGAGATATGGTAGCCTGGAGGCGCCAAATCACTGGTAAATTGCTTCTGGCGAATTGGGTTAAGTCGTTTAAATTTGATGGAAGTACTGAAAAGTGGCGAAGTTAGGTTCTAAGAATCTGACTGTAACACAGTCATTGGTTCAGCCTGATACTCGCTGAACATTTTGAGGATTTAATACGAATCGGCCTTTTCGATGTTTCAACGATGGCGACCTTTGATCCCATGTAGGTTCGCTCGGTGCCACATTTCGGGCATTTCACCCGGACGCTTGTTATCACTTTAACCACCTTCATTCACGATTGGATAGGTCGGTCCCATTCAGTACCGGGACAGACCATATCACTACCAATTCCGCGGGCGTGTCTGCACCTCATGTTGTGCGATGAGGTGAGGCAAGATCACCATATCATTGGATGGGAAAAATTTGAGGCTGTGGGAAGTGTGAAAGTGAACATTCACTATGCTGTCCTTCAGCATGTGGCCATGAAGAGAGAACAGTGAGATCAGAACCGTGGGATACGGCTGGTTGTTTCAAATCTGCGGGGTGGTACAGCTTGAATGTTCGGTTTGTTGCATCATAATTTACAAAAAATATGATTGGGATTTTTACAATAAGAGGATACGCCCCGGCCGGGATTCGAACCCGGGTCGGAAGCTCCGGAGGCTCCCAGGATATCCACTACCCTACCAGGGCACCGCGAAGAAGTCGTTAAGGGGATATCTTCCATATGAACAGGGTTCGGAACAGTATAATAATTTTGGAATCCGCAGATCACCCTGTTCCCACTGGAGGTCTCATGAGCCGGGCTTGCAGCGATACAACTAACATTATCAGGATGATATGGTAGTGACGAGATCGGATGCTTGCTTTCGTTATCGTTGCCATCCTGCTTGCCTTCGTATTCACATATACCAACGGGTTCCAGATTGCAAGCTCGGTGGGGGCATCGTTCATCGCTTCACGGTCGGCCTTGCCCAGGCAGGGAATACTCTTCATAGCAGCGATGATGGTTCTGGGGGCCCTCCTGGGAGGAAGCGCCGTTGCCTTCACCATTTCAGGATTGCTGCTCATGGAGCCGTCAGATCAGCTCGTACTCGTCGTACTCGCCGCTCTGATTGGGGCGACGGGCTCGAACCTCCTTACCTGGAAATTCGCCCTCCCCTCATCATCGACTCATGCCCTTATCGGGGGTCTTATCGGTGCCGGTCTCGCCGCTGCAGGGCATGAGAGCATCGCATGGGGACTCCGGGATCTTCTTGTCGCTCCGCATGAATTGACCGGGTTGGTCAAAGTCCTGGTATTTCTCATCCTCTCGGTTGTTATCGGGCTCATCGGAGGATATGCCTTGCACCGGTGGGTGAAGTTTCTCTTAAGAAATGCGAAACGATCCGTGAACGACAGTCTCGTCAACCTGAACTGGATTGCAGCAGGGATTATGGCATTTGCCAGCGGAGCCAACGCTTCCCAGAAACAGCTCGGCATCATTGCCCTTGTAATCTTCGCTGCCGGGTTCAGCGCCGCTCCCGGGATTCCCTTCTCCGCCCGGCTCGTTTGTGCTCTGATGCTTGGACTCGGCACGCTGACCGGAGGATGGCGAATCATGACTACTCTCGGACGAAAATTATTCAGGCTCGAACCGATCCATTCATTTAATTCCCAGTTATCTTCAGGGGTATCGATTGCCCTCTCGACGTTTCTTGGTGCACCGGTCTCGCCAACGCAGGTGATATCCTTGTCACTAATCGGTGTCGGCAGTGCTGAAAACCCGCGGAAAATCCAGTGGTCTGTCGGAAAGGATATTGTTGCATCCTTCCTTATCATCATTCCTGCCACCATGATAGTGTCCGGAGTCATTTATCTGGTGATTGGGGCATGGACCGGAAGGTGAGATAAAACGATGATGCAAAGGGATCAACAGAGCGGGAAACGGAAGGGATTATTTAATGCAATCTTTCCCGCCGAATACGATTTCGAAGGTATGCTGGCTCACCAGGCAGAACGCACTTTTTTGGGGGTCCGGATTTTTGTTGCCTGGCTGGAAAAGACTCCGCTCTCCGAACCGGCAACCCTCCGCCAGATTGAAGGAGAAGTTGATGAACTACGGTACAGGCTTGAGGAGAATCTACTCGATGCATTTTCCACGCCATTTGATCGCCAGGATATCTACAGCCTCTCCCGCCAGATGGACTATATCCTGAACTTTTCCCGGGAAACGGCCACCGAGATGTTTTCCTTCGGGGTCGAACCGGACGAGTATATTCGAAAGATGGCCGCGGAACTTCTCGCCGGCACGGAAAAGGTCTGTAAAGCGATACGGATCATGTCCAGTGACAGGATCCAGGTTGAACAGATGATCCGGGAAGCCCGGAAATCGATGCGGGCTATTGAAGCCGATTATATTGCCGGGATGCAGGTCCTTTTCAACGCTGGAGACCCGATGATCGCGCTCAGGAAACGGGAAGTCTACCACCATCTCAGGGATGCTGGAAGAGCACTTCGCCAGACAGTCGATATTCTTCATAAAGCGGTGGTCGGCATTTCGTAACATCCACGGGAGCGAATGTCAATGGGGTGGTTCCCTTTTTCAAGCCCTGCGTGGGAGCGGCTCCAACCCCTATCCTTTCTGTTTCCTGCAGTATGCTCCTGTATCACACGTGGATGAACCGTGCAGCCTCGAATATTCCTATAGTCGGCGTAAAAGGGAAAAGAAGGGGTCATTGAAGGGGAAAATCTATTATTATGCCGAAAACCCGGTGCCGGGGTGATCAGGTCTCTCCTGAAGCAGATACGTGTAAGTGTTCAGCCGCGAATCACCGCTGCTTCACCCGGTAGGTATACCATATCTTGCAGGCTCCCTCGTGGCTCACCATGCATGGCCCTACCGGAGTTCTCGGTGTGCAGACCCGTTCAAAGAGCTTGCAGTCCGAGGGTTGTGCGATTCCCCTTAGCACTTTGTCGCAGATGCATGCTGAGTGCTTCTCCACGTGTCTTAATTCAATACCGAACTTTTCCTGTGCGTCGTACTGAATAAACCCGGGCTTGAGCCGAAGCCCTGACCCGGGGATAACCGGGAATCCCCGCCACTCAACATCGCAGGGCTCAAAGACCTTGTACATGATCTCTTTTGCCTTCACATTCCCTTCCCGGCAGACTGCACGAGGATACGCATTATCGATCCGGTGCGTCCCTTCCCGCACCTGCCGGGCCAGCATGAGCAGCCCGAGCAGGATATCCTCGGGATCGAACCCGGCAACTACCTGCGGAGCAGGGAACTGTTCGTATTCGGTATATCCCATGACTGTGCAGACGTGGCCCGGGAGCATGAAGCCGTGAAGATGTGCTTCTCCCTGTTCGAGCAGCCATTTCATGGCCGGCGGGACAAGTCGGTGGCAGGAAAGGATGCTGAAATTGGGTGGAGGATGGGAAAGAAGCGCTGCGGCCACGGTCGGAGCCGTGGTCTCGAAACCAACCGAAATAAAGACCACTTCGCGGTCGGTTTCTTCCGCGATCCCAACTGCTTTGTGAACTCCCTGGACAACCTGCACATCGCCGCCGCTGGACTCAAGTGAACCTCTGCTGCCAGGGACCCGGAGGAGATCGCCATACGTTGCGACGATACAGCCACGGTCGACCAGGTCGAGAGCCGCATCGATCTCACCCTGCGGGGTGATGCAGACAGGGCATCCCGGACCCATCACGATCTTGAGCCGGTCCGGGAGAAGACTCCGGATTCCATGGCGGGCGATTGCTGCTTCATGGGTCCCGCAGATATGCATGAAGGTCATGTCGTGGTCAACGATATCATGCAGTTTTCGTGAGATCTCTGTTCCAAGGGCCATTTCTGGCTAGCTATTTACATCCTGGCGGACATAATAGTAGTTATATGAGCGTCGAGACAGTGGGGGCTGTCACCCCGACAATCCCGACAGAATTCTTCACCCTCAGCGAAAATCTCCTGGCAGTCTTCATCGTGATTGCCGGTACTGCGATGAGCATCCTACTTTTTTTCGTTATCGGCTGGCTTCAGAGAAGAGCTGGTACAACCGAATCTAAGCTTGATGATATTGTCATCTCGGCACTGGGAACACCGATGGTCATTGCAGTGCTGGTGGCCTCGATCTTCATCGCTCTTCAGGTTGCGACGCTTCCCAGCGGTCTGGAATGGATCATGGAGAGCAAATACTTCAATGCCATCTATGTCATCCTCGGAGCATGGGTGGCATCCAGTTTTGCTTATAATTTCATCAGCACTTATGGATCACCTGCTGCCGGCGAGACCGAAAAAGAGATCGATGACAGTATGATCGCCCTCGCCCTCATCATTGCCAAGTACATCATCTGGTTTATCGCCTTCCTGATCATACTTTCCATTCTCGAAATCGATATCACCCCATTCCTGGCCGGTGCGGGAATCATCGGTCTTGCCGTTGCCCTTGCAGCCCAGGACATCCTCTCAAACTTCTTTGGCGGGGCAATGATTGCGGTCGACAAGCCGTTCAGGATCAATGACCGCATCAAAATCGAAGAGTATTACGGCGATGTCATCCATGTTGGACCGCGGAGCACCCGAATAAAAACGCTCGATAATCAGGTTGTAACCATCCCGAATGTAAAGGTCATAGACAGCTTTATCGTCAACTATGCGATGCCGGACTCGAGACTCAAAGTGCGAATTCCCCTCAGGATTGCATACGGATCTGATGTGAAAAAAGTGAAGGATGTCCTTTTCGATATTACCCGGGAAGCTGCAGCGACCCACCCGTTTATCCTGATGGATCCCGCACCCGAGGTCTATTTCCTGGAATTCGGCGCATCACACCTCCATTTCGAAGTCGTTGTCTGGTGCAATGATTTTGGATTGACCTGGAATACCAAGGATGCCATCAATACCCTGATCGCCAGACACTTTGCCGAAGAAGGAATAGAAATTCCCTTCCCCCAGATGGATGTTCATCTGAAAAAACCCTGATTCTTTTAAAATTTTACTATGCCAGGATCTTATCTTTTATCGTTGTTTCCGAAAAGTATCACTGTATGTTCGGTATATCGTCTTTCTGCCTCCACCACGAGCCTCTCGATATCGCACTCGATCTGCTGGCGGAAATCGCCGACCTGATCGAAGTGATGGATGACGGAGCACATCACATCGAGTCTCCTGACCTGCTGGAATCATACTCTTGCAGGTATACCGTTCATGCGCCGTCCCGGAGTATAAATATCGCCAGTGTCCATGAACCGATCAGGAAGGGGAGTGTGGAAGTCATCTGCACTTGCTTTGCACTCTCGGGAGAAGTTGCAGCTGATGTGGTTATCCACCCGGGTTACTTTGCCTGGAGAGAAGACCGCGACAAGGCCCTTCGCCAGTTCCGGAAATCGCTGGCAGACCTGAATGCCTGTGCAGAGGATTACTCAATTCGTTTCTCCATCGAAAACATGGAAAACTGGAACTATTTTTTTCTGAGGCGCCCGGAAGAGATTGAAAACCTTGGCGAATTTAATCTGGCTCTTGATGTCGGGCATGCATACCTGAATCGCTGTCTGGATGAATTCCTCGCCATGCCGTTTTCCCACGTCCACCTCCATGACAATAATGGAAAGGAGGACTTGCACGCCCCGGTGGGACAGGGAACAATCGACTTTGGGCCGGTATTAAAAGCCATAAAAGATAATCATGCAACACCTATCATCGAAGTGGGGACCTTTGAAGGAGCCCTTGACAGCCTTGGAATCCTGTCCCGGATGACCGAAAATTGACGCGGTTTTCCAGTCTATTCCTGGAATACATGGAAAGCCCCCAATTTCAGGCAGTTATCCGGTCTTTTCCGCAATCTTTTAAAGGACTCACTGCAAAGATTAGTGGTGCACTCCTGCCTCAGTGGCTCAGCCGGTAGAGCGACACCTTGGTAAGGTGTAGGTCGCGAGTTCAAATCTCGCCTGAGGCTCTCCATCCTTATATCCAGTTTTCTGCATTGCCTGGGTGAGATCAAGGAGATACGGCTCATCATCGACACACAGCACAGCGATCCGGGGCATCGGCATCGATATCGGGGAGCACGATCTTCAAAGATCATATGCATTAGCCAGACAAAACATGTAAAAAACCATGATACAGCCCTGCGTTTGACGGATGCGAACCTATATCTGAATAGAAAATAATTTCAATCAATATTAGCGGGATTTATCCTTGATAATTCTATTATGGAACTGGCACTGAACATAATGATGCGGAATGTGGCGGTTCACTCCCTATACAACGATCGGAAAAGCTGAACAGGAACGGGGGCTGTCATATGTCATCTTTGACGGTCTCTTCACCCATGCTTTTGTCACCCTCACCGGCGGCATTTTCCTTGTGGCATATGCACTGGACCTCGGGGCGTCCAACCTGGTCATCGGGCTTCTCGCGGCCATCCCGCCGCTGGCCGAGCTGATGCAGATCCCAGGGATCGCGCTCGTTGAACGGTTCCGCAACAGGAAGGTTATCGCGCTGGTCACCTCTCTTATCTCCCGCGGGTTCTGGTTCATTATCGCGTTTATTCCTTTTTTTGTCCCACCGGAGACAGGAATCGTGCTGCTGGTGGTAAGCATCCTCATTTATTCCTGTTTTTCTGCGGTTAAGCATTGCAGCTGGAAATCATGGATGCGGGATTTTATTCCCGATGGCATCCTCGGCATATTTTTTTCCCGTAGGCTTGCCCTTTCGTTTGCCCTGGGCAGTGTGTTGAGATTGCTGGCCTGTTTCTTTCTTGATTTTTGGGAGAAAGGAGCAATTCCAGACCTTTATGGATATTCCCTGATATTCCTGGTGGGAAGCTTTCTCGGCCTGGTCGGACTCGTATTTCTCTCTGCGACACCGGAACCGATGATGGAAAAGCAGTTTACCATCCCTCTCTATAGCCTTTTTTCAGAATGTTTCCAGAACAGGCATTTTAACAACCTCCTGATCTTCCTCAGTCTCTGGAGTTTTGCCATCAACCTCGCCGCTCCGTTCCTGACCGTGTACCTGATCAAGCGCCTCTCCCTTGACATCACCACGATTATTGTCCTTTCCCTGGTGAGCCAGGTCTGCAGCATTTTTTCCTTTCCACTCTGGGGGAGACTTGTGGACCAGTACAGCAACAAGACAGTGCTCCAGATTGCCGGGCCGCTCTTTATTATATGCATCGTGGCCTTCACTTTCACCAATTTCCCCGAACCCCACCTGATGACCATGCCGCTCCTGGTTCTCATCCACATCATCATGGGATTTTCAACCGCAGGTGTGACACTGGCCTCCGGAAATATCGGCCTGAAACTGGCACCGAAAGGATCGGCCACCACCTATCTGGGGACTATTGGGATCTTCACCTCGCTTTCAGCCGGGATCTCACCTATTATCGGCGGACTTTTTGTCGACCACCTCGCGGAATTCTCTCTTGCATGGAACCTTGAGTGGAATAGTCCTGGACTGCATTATATCGTGCCGACGCTCCATTTGCAGCACTGGGATTTTTTCTTTGTCGTAGCAGCCCTGATCGGTTTCTTCTCAATCCACCGGCTCTCTTACGTAAAGGAGGTGGGGGAGGTGGACGAGCCGATCTTTATTCCATTCCTTGTCGCCTTTGGACGGGATATCAGGAACTTTTCGACAGCCGGAGGATTGCGGGGCCTCCTCAGGTTCCCCTACAGCGATTTCCGGATGAAAAGAAGACCTGGCGGCCGGCACCAGGATCGGGCTCTCTAACCTTCATTTGCTCGGAACACCCCTCAGGAACAGCCATCCCGGATCAGGGGCTGTCACCTTCCATTGCAATAGTAGTCTATAAGCACCATTGCAACCCTCTTTGCAGGCTTCCTGGGAGACCCCTCAGTTCTCGCATACTGAAGAACGGTATGAACCTGGACCTGATCGGGGGTCTCTACCCATTCCAGAGTATGCCTTTTATGCCCATCCTGCCTGCCAGGTGGCTTTTCCCCCTTTCTGCCACCGATTCTGGGGATGTCGGAATACATCCATCGAGGGTGGCCGGTTGCTGTTCCGATTGTGTTTTTTTTAATTGCGCCTCCAATTCCTGAATTCATACCTTAACCCTTCGGTTTTGGGGAGAAGCGACTGAATATCGGACGCAGGGGTGATTTCGTTGATATCGTTATTCTGTTGATTTCTTGTCACTGGTTGTTATTATGACGTCATCGTATCTTGCGGTTGACCCTGAACAGTAACCAAAAAAAAGTTTTATGGGCTTCGATCGGAAAAATTCCGGTAAATGAAGCGAAATCTTGCACAAGGTTTATCATGGTAGAGACCTATGTATGTATCACAATACATCCAAAATTGCTGGGAGGATTCCGGGCGATAGTATCGGATGCCAGTTGGGAACGCCGCACTTCAGAAATGACATCCATCATCTTCCGGGGAAAAACCCGGCTTCACGAGGCAAGGATGGGTATGCAGGGACTGCTCTCGCGTCGATCAGTTATTCCAGGGTTATTGAAGTGTTCTGATAATCGGTGATACTACCCCACGCTGGGTGTATTGGTTATCCATCGTTCCGAATTGCGTATTCATCGGGGAATATCGTTCCCCAGGGGGGTGTCCATATTTCATGTTGAAGAGGGGTGCAAGACAGGGAGGATATCCGGACCGGCACTTATCTGGAAGAGGCCTGGTTCGGAACGGTCCCCGGCTGCAATCAGGAGGTGAGAGTTTGACATTCATCGATCGGAAAATAAAAGATTTAGAGAGCGAGATCGCGGGGCACCAGAAACAGATCAAGTATTTCGAGGAGCGGGCAGCCGAACTCAGATATCACATCGACCATGTAATCGCACCCGAAATCGAGGAACTGAAACGGAGAAATTCCAGAGGGTGATACAGGAATGAACAGCTACTATTCCACTGACCAGATCCTGTGGGCTCTAATGGTCCTCTTCGCAATGGTATTCGTATCCATCGTTATCGGCAGGGCATTCCTGTGGTAACAACGGTCCACTTTCGATTAAAAGAGAAAAATCATCATGCCACTGAGTGTGAAAAGGATTGCCGGACGTGGAGCCCTCCGGCAGGGATGTGGCAGGAGAATTACATGACGGATATCTTGACAGAAAAGATCTATCTCGCGGTCCAGGACATCCGGACCCTTGCAGCCAGGACCCGTCCGGACTGCAGGGGAAAGCGTGACTGTATCAACTGCCCGGCGCGGATTGGGGTGCCGGGCCGGCTTGACTCCGAATGCTTGTTCAACCTTTGTGATACCATGGGGGAGAGAACATCGAGAAATGATAAAAAGAGGGTTTCTGCCAGGTATGTCATCAATCCACGTCGGAGACCACAACATAACCCGGCGACGGAGACCGGTGGGGACGTGGTACGCCGCAGTGTGTGTTGATGGCGTATATGATGAGATAGATTAATTGACTATTACAATAGATACAAAAACAGTGACAAAGCGCACCAGCGAAGAGATGAAGAAGGAGATCATCACTCTCTATCGTGGGGGCATGAGCCCTTACAAGATTGCCCAGTACTTCAAGGGCACGATCACGCATGGCGGGGTAAGAAACGTCCTTCTTCGTGCAGGTGAAAGGATCAGGAACAGGTCGGAAGTAAAACAACGATATGATATAGACTTGGCAAAACTCGTTCATCTTTACCTTGACAAGGGATGGAGCACCTACCGTATCGGCAAGGAGCTTGATATCCCCCCTTCCGCTGTGTGGTTCCGGTTGCACAAGGCCGGGATCAAGACAAGAGATATCCATGAAGCACGGTCCGGTGATGAATGATGACGGTAACCTCGAAGTTAGGGCCATTACGTACATTCTGCTCACGGTGTGGAAAAGACATATTCCACTATCATGACAGAGTGTATGCCAACAAGAAAAAAATATACCATTATGAATGTTGGATTAAAGAAAAGAACGCCCGATCTGAAGTGTAACTGGATCTCACCCCGAATTGCATCTTGTAGCATTCAAAAAGGGTTCAGGAAAGGACCATCCAGAATCTATTGAGTGGTTAAAGGATCCACCCCTTTCCGCCTTCTTTGGAGTGTCGATGACGTGTGGGAGTACTTATCGCTAATGGTGAGCATCTGATCAGGTCGCCTAAAATAACTTGTCATAAAAGAAGCGAATAAGCTATTCAGCTGCCACGCCTGAGGCTTGGTGAAATTTTTCGAACATGCTCTAATGCTCTTTTTAAAATGTGAAATCTCTTCTTTCTTTGCACAACAGCAAGTTGAGGTCATGACTGCATCAATAACCTCGGGTGATGCACTTGTTCTCCTCAAGTTCGGTTATCACGATGGCGGCATTATCACCCACAACGCTGCGGCAATCAGATTTTTCTGCAAGAGACCATCTTTGGAGATAGAAGAAGAGGAAACGGGAATGATCCCGTTCTGCTTGGTCGCGCCGCTGGTTAATGCAGGTAGATTGCTCGTGTTACCTTCCGCATGCGTACTTAATACCGCGGTTGATACAGGCGATTGCTTCGGCCTCACGTCCCATCCTCTTAAGGGTCAGGCCCTTGTTGAACCATGCTTCGGATGATCCGGGATCAATCCTGAGTGCGGTGTCATAGCACTGGAGTGCCTCGTCGCATTTCCCAAGATAATCCAGGAAATTGGCCTTCTCGTTCCAGGCTCCTGAGTATGCCGGTTCCAGGGCAATAGCCCGGTCGAAATATTCTAGAACCTTCTCTGGCTCCGTCTTGCCTTCTGCTTCCAGGGCCAGGCGGAAGAAATATTGGGCATCGTGTGAAATGCTCACAACGGTTTTCTGCATATTCTGCATCTCTCCTGCCAGGGTTTTCCGGTCGTCTCCCCGACAAGGAAGAAATAATTGGTATGCTTAAATATTGATTTGCGTTATAAAACTGTATGAATAAATTGCATTGCATTGTTTAACAATGTGTTGTTATCATCAATGCACGGCATATATGAAATGCATTGGTGCGGGCATAACTTTCAAAAAATAACTGGATTCCTTTAAACTAAACGCATATCAATCCAAACCAATGCAAGAATTAGAAAAATGGTTTGGGTACCTTCAGTTACATTTTCTCATCCTGGAAATGCCAGATGCTGAATTCAACATGAGAAAGACGGGTGCAGTATGAACGTGAAGGCAAATGTCTCGAACGTGCGGCAGCTTGATAACACCAGGATTTACGGAATACCAAACCCGCGTCAGCACTGCGAGAAATTCGCAAGGCGAGTGCTGTTTTCCTCTTGTCGATCATTCTAGGTCACCCCGGGAACGAATGAACCTTCCAGGGATATTGAATATGCATAACTAATCCCGGAGAGAATATCGGGTTTGCATACCATGTGTTCTCTATCGGGAACTCCGGTGTAATACGAGGGCAGTCTGGATTTTTCGCCAATGAATGAAGTATGAATATCTAGGGTGGCTCTGCTCTCATATAGCAAAGAATAATAAGACTGAAAAGTAAGTCAACTTAACCTGTAAAGGTGTGAATCATGCAGATGAAGTACGTCCAAACAACATGTCCGTACTGCGGAACCGGCTGCAGTTTCAATCTTGTTGTCGAAAACAACAAGGTTACGGGCATCGCCCCGTACCAGCGCTCTCCGGTGAACCAGGGGAAGTTGTGTCCAAAAGGCACCTATGCCCACGAGTTCGTGAACCATCCCGATCGTCTGAAGTCACCCCTCATCAAGAAGAATGGGAAGTTCGTCGAGGCGAGCTGGGATGAAGCATATGACCTGATTGCAAAGAAATTCAAACAATATAAGCCCGATGAGTGCGCCTGCCTCTCCTCAGCCCGTGTCTCGAACGAGGAGAACTACGCGATGATGAAGTTCGCGCGCGGCGTGCTCAAGACCCGGCACATAGACCACTGCGCAAGGCTCTGCCACTCCTCGACGGTCGCCGGGCTTGCCTCGACGTTTGGCTCGGGTGCGATGACCAACTCGATCGGCGATATCTCCCAGTCGAAATGCTGCTTTATCCTCGGGAGCAATACCTTCGAGCAGCACCCGCTGATCGGGCGCCAGGTGGTACTTGCCAAAAAGAATGGTGCCAAAATCATCTACGCCGATCCAAGGCTCACCCCGACGGGCAAGCAGGCCGACCTGTACATGCAGTTCCGGTCAGGGTCCGATGTCGCCATCCTGAACGGCCTGATGCAGGAGATCCTGAAGAACGGATGGGAGGACAAGGAGTTCATCAAGAACCGGACCAAGGACTTTGACAAGCTGAAAGAAGAGGTCATGAAACCGGAATACAGCCTCGAGAACGTCTCGAAGATCTCCGGTATCCCGGTTGCACAGCTCAAGACTGCCGCGGAATGGATCGGGAAGGCCGAATCGGCCTGCATCCTCTACTCGATGGGCATCACCCAGCACACCACCGGGGTCGACAACGTCAGGTCGGTTGCCAACATCCAGATGCTTACCGGGAACCTGGGGCGGCCCGGGACCGGGGTCAATGCGCTCCGCGGCCAGAACAACGTTCAGGGCGCCTGCGACATGGGTGCGCTGCCGGTGGTTTTCACCGCGTACCAGAAGGTCATCGACGAGGCGGCCCACAAGAAGTTCTCGGACGCGTGGGGTTTCCCCGATGGCATCGCCGAGGGCAAGAACGGCTATGAGGTGACGGTCATGATGGACGTGCTGGCCGACAAGCCCGGCGAGCTCAAGTGCATGTACATCATGGGCGAAAACCCGATGCTCTCGGACCCCGACCTCCACCATGTTGAGAAAGCGCTGAAGAACCTCGAGTTCCTTGTCGTCCAGGACATCTTCATGAACGAGACCGCGGAGCTCGCTGACGTAGTGCTTCCTGCCTGCTGCTATGCAGAAAAGGATGGCACCCAGACCTCGACCGAGCGCCGTGTCCAGATGTGGAGAAAGGCCCAGGACCCGCCGGGACAGGCAAAGCTGGACTGGGTGATCATCAAGGAGATCGCCGCAAAGATGGGCTATGAAAAGCAGTTCCCCTGGAACAGCGCCGAGGACATCTTCGAGGAGATCCGGAAGGTCACCCCGTCCTATGCTGGGATGAGCTATGCACGGCTCAACAAGCCTGAAGCTGCCCACTGGCCATGCCCTGCCCCCGAGCACCCCGGGACCCCGATCCTCCACAGGGAGAAGTTCGCCCACCCTGACGGCCTGGGCCAGTTCTTCGCTGTGCCCTACAAGCCCCCGGCAGAAGTTCCTGATGCACAATACCCATTCGTTCTCACCACCGGCCGCTGCCTCTGGCACTGGCACACTGGTACGATGTCCCGCAGGTCCGACTCACTCGAAAACGAGGAGCCCACCGGCTGGATCGAGATCAACACCGAGGACGCCAAAGCACTCGGGATCAAGGACAAGGAAGTAGTGCGGGCTATCACCCGCCGTGGGCAGGTAGATGTACCGGCACGGGTTACATCGGACATCATGAAGGGGGTCATGTTCATGCCATTCCACTTCAAGGAGTGTGCAGCCAACGTGCTCACCAACAATGCGCTCGATCCTATTGCCAAGATCCCGGAGTTCAAGGCATGTGCGATCAAGGTCGAAAAGATAGCGGAGGCGAAGTAACATGGGACTCTTTTCATCCAAACCGGACATCAAGAAAGGCGATATGGTGTATGCCTGGACCAATGACCAGGACATCGCCAAGAAAGCAGAATGCGGTGGTGCGGTCACAACCTTGCTCAAGTACGCCCTTGAAAACAAGCTGGTTGACGGGGTGATCGTGGTGAAGAAAGGCCAGGACATATATGACGCTGTGCCCACCCTCGTGACCGATCCCAAAGGACTCAAAGATACGGCCGGCTCACTTCACTGTGGAACTGGGCTCCTCGCAAATGTTCTGAAAAAGCGCTTCAACGGCGCTAAGAACATGAAAATCGGGATGACCGTCAAAGGCTGCGATCTCATGGCACTCCAGGAACTCGCCAGGCGAAAAGAGGTCAACCTGGACAATCTCCTCCTGATTGGGGTCAACTGCGGAGGTACGGTGAGCCCAATGATGGCCCGGTACATGATCACCACGAAGTACGGGGTCGATCCGGACAAGGTTTTCAAGGAAGAGATCGACAAGGGCCAGTTCATCATCGAGTATGAGGGCGGCCACAAGGGCATCAAGATCGACGAACTTGAAGATGAAGGATTCGGACGAAGGAGCAACTGCCGCCGTTGCCTCTACAAGGTCCCCCGGCAGGCCGACCTTGCCTGTGGGAACTGGGGCGTGATTGGTGAAAAGGCCGGGAAAGCCACCTTCGTCGAGGTCTGCAGCGACAAGGGTGCCGACCTCATGAGCAAAGCAGTGAAAGCAAAGGCACTTGAGGTGAGCGCCCCAGAACCAAAGGGAATCGAGATCCGGGGCAAGACCGAGAATGCCATGCTCAAACTCGGTGAGAAGTGGCGGAAGAGAGACTTTTCCAGGCTCGGTAAAGATCCATGGACCACTATCAACAATGAGACATCCCGGTGCATCAAGTGCTATTCGTGCATCGAGAACTGTCCAGTATGTATCCCGACAGCCGAGACGCTCAAGAAGTCCTATGCCATTGAACCCGGGCAGATCCCGCCAAACCCGATGTTCCACCTCCGTAGATTTGCCCATATCTCCGATTCCTGCGTCAACTGCGGTCAGTGCGAGGAACTCTGTCCTATGGAGATCCCTCTTGCCCTGTTCTCACACGCCATACGGGTCGAAGCAGATGCAGCGTTCGAGCCGAAACTGGGCAAGCCTGCTTATTCAAACTAATTTTCTTTTTTTACAACATTTCTTTAAAAGACCCAGCCGGTGGTACAGTATCGGTAACGGGAACACTATCTCCCAAGGGCCAGATCGATTCCCCGGTTGATACTTGCGAATCCTTCGGTTTCACGGCCAAGCCGCTTCAGGACGAGCCCACGGTTATACCAGCTCTCGGCATCGAATGGATCGATGTTTAATGCCTTGTCATAGCAGGCAAGTGCTTCCTCACACCTTCCCAACTCATCAAGGCAGTTTCCTTTCTCATGCCAGGCAGCGGCAACAGCGGGTTCGGCCAAGAGAACCTGGTCAATATAATCAAGGGCATGCAGGAAGTCTCCTGCATGCATCGCTTGACGAGCCATCCGGAGAAAATAGTCCGTGTTGTGTGGGATTAATACTACCGTTCTTTTTCCCGTATTGGCTGGATTATTCGTTGAAATTTCCCCCGTAATAATACCATGGGATCTCCCACGGCAGGAAATCGTGGAGGATGGATTTAAATAATTATTTGCAAGAATGTTCTGTAACCGTTATTTGAATGGCAGTGATTTAACCAGTATTGCATGGCATTCCTGCATGAGGGGATTGTACAGGATGCCGCTCGCTGCTGGCACAATAACGTAATAGCAAAACTTTTTGGCGATTTCGTTCCAGACTCTGATACAATGGAAAGCCACGGCGACCAGCGTATAAACAAGATCCGGGATCTCCTCAAATCCCACCCCCGGGGGCTCTCAATATCAGAGATCGCTGATACGCTTGGTCTCCAAAGGCACCTGGTCTCAAAAGATCTCGGGTATCTCCATAAGATGGGCCAGGTGGAACTGCAGACCATCGGGACAAGCAAGGTGTATACCACCACGGCGAAGGTCCCTCTTGCCGGTATCCTCGATTATTTCTCAGATATGATCCTCGTGCTCGATGAGGACTTCGTCATCATAGAAGTAAACGCGCCCCTCCTTCACACGGTGAACCTTGTCCGGAACGATGTGATCGGAAAAAAGATTTACGGGCATCCCAGCCCACTGATTGCAGGTTTGAAACCCGGGGCGTTTCCTGAGGGTGGAATTGAAGAATTGAATGTCTGTCTCCCGGATGAGGACGGTTCCACGGAGATTCATCACTTCAAAGCACGGTACGTTCCCATGGTGTACGAGAACACCTCTCCGGGAATGATTATTTTTATCGAGGATATCACCAAACAGACACGCTACCGGGATGCATTTCTCCTCTCCGAGGCGCACTACAAGGCAATCGTCGAGAACCAGGCCGAACTCATCTTCCGGTTTCTTCCTGATGGGACGCTCACGTTCACGAACTGGAGATGTGCACAGACGTTCGGAATGACGGAATCAAATATCCGGGGAAATACTATCTTCAATTTCCTGCCGGGTAATGAGGCCGACCGGTTCAGGGATGCCATTATGGGGTTGACAGCCCGGGAACCGGGTGTCAGGATCTCTTCCCGGCTGGAGACAACAGAAGGATATCGGCCGTACTCGATTGCCGTTCAGGCCATCCATAACGATGCTGGACGATTGCTTGGATACCATGGCATTGCACGGGATATCACGGCAGAACAGATCGCTGAAGAGGAACGCAGGTCGCATGTCGCTCACCTCGACTTTCTCTGCCGCAGCTCATGCGACTTCATGGCCTTTTCCCGCGAAAAAGATCTCATCCAATATCTCGCTGCTGGAATCCGTGAACTTGTTCCGAACGCCGTTCAATTTATATTCACGTATGACCGGAGAACCAGGGAAATGGTGACAAAATCGATCATCAACGAGGAAGGGGTTGACCTTCTTGATACCGATTTTGCAGGATCTCCCATCAGGTTCCCGGTCTCTCCCTCCGTTCTCCGCAGTGAACCTGAACTGCGGCAGGCATTTGTCGGAAAATTAACTAAAATCTCCAAAGAGCTGATTGCCTCTATTCTTGGTAACAATCTCCATGACCGGTTCAGTGCCCTGACCGGTGAGAGGAAAACATATGTCACACTGGGGATCGGGGAAGGCGAAATTGTCGGAGCTGTGGCCATCTCGCTGCCGACAATGGAAACGCTTGAGAACAGGACCCTTGTTGAGACCTTCATCCGGATGGGGATGCTCACCTATCAACGGCTTGTGGCATGGAGATCGTATTCTCGGAGCGACAACAGGTTCAGGATTATCACTGAAAAGGCATACCTGCCGATTGCCATCATAAATCCTGAGGGAAAGTACCTCTACGTCAATAACAGTTTCATTGAAATGTTCGGATATACCCTTGAAGATATACCGACCGGGTCAATGTGGTTCCTGAAGGCATTTCCGGATGCAGATATCATGCAAAAAGCCCTTGATCTCTGGATCAGCGACCTCAAGAAGTCGATCATCGGTGAGATCCGTTCCCGGCAGTTCCGGGTGAGGTGCAAGGATGGGTCCTTTAAATCGGTCATTTTCCATCCGGTTACTCTGCCTGACGGCTGCCAGCTCGTCTTTTACGAGGATATCTCAAACCAGGAGGAGGCGCAGAAAGACAGGAATCTCCTGGCTGAGATTGTCAGGTCGTCCCATGATGCGATAATCGGGATGACGACATCAGGCAGGATTAAGACATGGAATCCAGGGGCGAAACGGATCTTTGGATATACAGCAGAAGAAGTCGTGGGCAGGGATATCGATATTATCTTTCCTCAGCATCGAATCCACGAGAAAGATATACTCCTCAAAAAAGTCTTGCAGGGAGAATACATTTCCGGATTTGAGACAGAGAGAAAGAAGAAAGACGGAAGGATAATCGATGTTTCAGTGACGATCTCTCCGATATACGATAGGAATGACCAGATTATTGGGATCTCGACTATCATCAAGGATATTTCGGCCCGGAAAGCGGAAGAGCGGCTTCAGAAACTTGAATCCCGGTACCGCGACATGGTTGATTCAATAAACGTGGGAGTCTATCGCAGTACCGGGGATCCTGAAGGCCGTTTCCTCTGGGGGAATACCTCGCTGGTCAGGATCCTGGGATATCCCTCTATCCAGTCTGTGCAGAATGTGCCAGTTTCGGATCTTTTTATCAAGGCCCATGGTAGGGAGGAACTGCTCAGGGATCTGAGGGAGAAAGGATTTGTCCGGAACAGGGAGATACTCCTCAAGCGGGGAGACGGGTCGGTTGCCTATGTTCTGGTAACGGCCCTCGCGACATTCGGCAGCAGTGGCGAAATAACCTACATCAATGGTATTGTCGAAGATGTAACCGAGCAGCGGGTTCTCGCCCGGAAACTGGCATCACTTGGGAATACCATCCCCGATCATTAATCCCGGCAAAGAGGGATGAGGAAAATCCAGAAGAAAGGTGCGATAGTCTCTCGTGACCCCTCCATTGCATGGAGAGATGTAATTCTTACATGGGAAGAGTCCGGGATATCCATACAGCCCCAACGATCTGATGGCAACAAACCCGCTATCCCGACCGGTTAGATCAGTTTTTTGCCATCGCAGTTCCTGGATGTTTTCCTGTTCATGGACGAAGAGAATCGTTATCCTGTGCCGGGAGGACAATGCGGGTATAATACGGCGGATAAAAAATGAAGTGCCCCGATCGAAGGGGGTCGAAAAAGATGATATGATCGCCGTCCTGTTCTGCGCAAACCGCATAAGAATAAAAACGCAACCGCTGGTATTCAGGCTGCCGGACCAGGGGTTCGAGATCGGTCAGCGTTGTATTCACATATTTCGGGAAAGATATCACCGTATCCGAAACGGAAAGAGGGCTGTACCATGACAGGAGATACTGTTTTCCGTCATCCTTGAAGACGAGCCACCGGAGCGGGTTGAACGTGGGAATGGCCTTTCCATCAACCCTCCGGGCAACGACAAGGGCGATTATCCCGCTGGAAAGAATGAAGAGGGCGCTGCCTGATGCATACGCCAGAATGACCTCAGGCCCGCCATGCCTGGTGAAGATCATCGCGGCAAAGAGCAAGCTTGCCGCAAAGAGGACAAGGCTTGGGCCTGGAAATATACATGCGGTATATTTTTTGGAAGAGAATGGGTAGAATAGAGGAATTCCCGGGCAGGCAAGTGCATCCAGGAAAAGGTGGGTCAACCCCCCTGAAATGAACAATATCCCCATCTGAACCCAGGAAAATCCCTGTCCGGGATCGGGGAAAAAACCGGCTGATGCAGCCAGGAAAACCCCGATAAGCACCAGAGGGGCCATGGCAAGTACCCCCAGGATGCTATGGGCTATTCCGCCGTGGGTGAACAGGTAGAGTGAAGGGTAGCGATCAGAGAGCGGCTTAAAGAGGATATCCACATCCGGAAAAACGGATCCCAGCACCAGGATAAAAAGAAACGGCCTGGAGAGCGTTCCAGCGGCAGCCAGGACAACCACAAAGGCGTGGGTCAGTGAGTCCACACAAGGAATATCGCCCCACCATCCCAAAAAGGATGGTCTGGAGCAGGGGGGGGGTCCCCCGGTAATCACAACCTGTCCGGTAGACCTGACGGGAACATAGAACCAGGAAAAAGGGGTATTCCCCGGGCTTTCAGGGAATGGCAAATAAATTTGGATCCATCGGTTAAGACTGCATGTCAGGACCGGTACCCGCCATGTGAAAAATCCCGGTACTGCCTGTTCGTGTAGGATTGGTCCTGTTCAAACCGGATGGAACTCTCTTACCGGTGCAGTCCTGATATGGCCATCCAGAACACGTGAAAAGTCGCGGTAGCCAACCACATATAGGTGCCGCCGTATGAGAGCGGTGAGGTCCTGCTTGCGGGAACCAAGGATTGGAGAAAGCCAGGCTGACCCTTCATGTTCGCCGCGCTGGTCGACCACATCGACCATCCGGCTGACCATCAGGGAGTGTATATCTTCCGGAGTGATGAAATACCGTGCTCCTGAAATATCCATGGAAAACCCCCGGCCTGAGCGGCGTGCGGTGCCCGCACGAGTATATGAGACATATGCCACCTTTCCCATGTCATGTCACCCACGCATTATCTATTGACCAGGAGAGTATGTAAAGATGGCGTCTGACGCCGATTCTTGCTTAGATTTTTAAAATAATGTTTTATATTTATTTTTCAGGAGAAGTGCACTTCGGTTGCCCTCGCCATGTCCTGCGTTTTTCTGCATTCATATGCCCGCAATGGCCTTGATATAGAAAAATAAAGGCATTCTGACCAATCTTTATAGAAAGGTTTATAGGCACATCAAACAAAAGATGAATGAAGCCAGCATGGCCTGGCCCTGGATAAAGCAGGAATTGCTGATACTCTAATTGATCGATGTCTGATACTCTCATGCATCAATTGTGTATCCAGGTGCTGGCCATGATGGTCTGTTTCTCCATGCAATGCAATCTTTGTTGCAGTTGCCTGCCGCGCCGTGAAGTCGTGCATGCGTCCGCGGGTAGCAGCCGGGGAGGTACCCGAATCCGGTTTTCGTGATAAAACCCGATGATACGGTAATTATGGTATATCTCCGAGCATCCTTTGCCGCGGAATGCTCCCATGAACCCGGGGTATGCCTTCTACAGGAAATGCATCCAGGCATTTTCAGACTGCATGCTTCTGTCCTCCAGGAGACTCATGTTCTTTACACGATAATGAGATAGATGACGACAGAAAGAAGGAACGCCAGCAGGAGCATACCGATAGAGAGGGGCGGAATAAAAAGCACCATGGCGTTCACTGTACTCGCAAGCTGCGCTATCCGCTGGGAGCCAAAAACCACCACCCGCTCGCAGAGGGCAGTATCGCCCCCGGCACTGGCAGGAGAAAGATCATCGAGTGCATTATGTATCGACTGCTCAAGATAGGGGATGATCTGTCCTGGTGGAACCACAAAACCGACCGGGTTCTTTCCGCTAACCGTATTGACCACATGGGAATCCGTGGTCATGATCTCTGCTTCGTCGACAAGGGTGAGTGCGTGGTCGCGCAGCACTTCCCTGACCCCGGCCAGAACATTATTCCCATCGATCAGGATATAGGCAGTGGTCTGTCCTCCGGCCCGGATGACCAGGGTCTCGATGCCCTGGTCTCCGAACCCCTGGGTCCTGGAAAACGGCATAACAACCTGGGAAGCTCCCATTTCAAGGGGGAACTGTTCGAGCCCTGGCCCTGTATCAATGGCATGGAAGGCGGCCTGCAGGTATTCGAGCGAGGCGAGCGTGCCCGGGGAGACATTAGTGATATCCCCGGTGAAACAGTTATGTGCATCCACGAAAGCAACGTGGGGGAATGAGCGGTGCCCTTCCGCCATAATGGTCATTCCGATACCGAAATCGATATCCTCAGTCTTGTGGGGGGAACGGGTACTGACCATCAGAAGGGTTTTGCCAAAGACCTGGTAAAGGAGAGAGACAGCACCATGCTGGCAGCGATGAGCCCTGCTCGCGTCAGGTAAATAGATGGTCCGGTCTTTCCCGGCACGGATTGCCGTTACAATCTTTTCACACTCCTCCTCAGAGACAAGGTTGAAGTCATGGGTAGCTGTGCCGTGCGACATCATCACCAACTCTGAAAACGCATTCTGAAGGTGTTTTGGGAGGGCCCCGCCCCCGATCTCCCCCATCGGTCCCGGATGAACATTGGGAACCGTGAAGATTACCCCGCGGCCCTTCTCCCGTTTAAAAAAGAGAGAGACCTGGGGCACGTACACTTCCTCCCCGATTTCGCGGAAGAAGTCTTCCATGGTCTTTGACCCATCAGTCAGATGGGCGATGAAGGTATTGAGAAAGCTGAGTATGTGGATATGAAAGGCCCGGTAGAGCGGTCGATCAATCGCCCATATCAGGAGGACGAAGCCGGTGCCAAAGACCACATGGAGGAGCACCGCCAGTATGAGAAAGGGTGGGTCAAAGAACACCAGGCCAACCAGGACACCGGCCCCACTCTGGATGAAGGCCGGGATGATTATCCGGACGATTCGATAATCAACAATTGCGGCAAGCGTGACCAGGCGAGAACCGAAGATAAATCCAGTCGCGATAGCATAGGAAAGGGGCAGCAGGGCGACACTGATCACCATGCCGGTCAGGGTGATGATGATGCCAAGAACCGTGCAGGAAAGGGCAAGAAGAGCGGAACGGTTCCAGGTCAGGCGTCTTACAATGAGTGATACCAGGGGCCCGGTCAGGAAAAGCCCGGCAAGTGCCGGAATGGTGAACGCCAGGGTCCCGAAAAAGCGGATGTTCTGCCCGAACCGCAGCGACGCTCCATCGATCAGAAACCCAAGCACAACGATAATTGACAGCGAGGTAGGCCATGACGGCGCCGAGAAGATATACTTTGAGAGACCCTCTATCTTGACCTCACCCCTGGTGACCATCCACTGTCACTCCATCCTTGCATCAGGCAGGTCAGGAAGATCAGGTGCCAAATAAATCATCGCTCTTCCCAAATACCTGGCTGTATCGATCCGCCATCCGCTTCCAGTCCGGAAGGTTCGTCTGGCAGCCCGCAGATTCCACTACAAACGAAGCACACACGGTCCCTACCCTGGCACAGGAAGAGGGGGGAATTCCCCTGGTAAATGCGGTCAGAAAACCAGCCCGGTAGGCATCCCCGGCTCCGGTAGGATCGACCATCCGTACCGGGATTGCCGGGATGTGCCAGTCCTCGCCGTTCATATAGAGGATGCTTCCGCGCGAACCGCAGGTGAATACCACCATCGGGACCTGCCCGATGATGGCTTCCCGGGACAGCCCAGTTATCTTACACATTCCATCGACCTCGTGGTTATTTGCAAAAAGGATAGAGATGTGTGAGAGTATATCCAAAAGCTGTCCCTTGGTGTACCGGTGGAGGTCCTGTCCGGGGTCGAAGGACGAGAACTCTGCACATGAGGCGACCTTTACATTGTACACCGGATCGGCGGTTGCCATATGAACGAAGGGATACGGCGGCGGTTCCAGTTCACGGAAAACACCTGAAGCGCCCCATTCGAAAAAGGTGATCTGATCCCCTTCTTCATCGGTAAACATAAACGCGGTGGGAGTATGTGTGCTGGGAACAACGGATATCTCTTTCCGCACTCCAAGACTGTCCAGCCAGGAGTCATAATCACTGCCCGGGAAATCGTCGCCGACTGCACTTACCAGTGTAACCACACCACCCAGGCAGGCGATTCCTGCCGCGATATTTGCAGCGCCCCCGCCATAGAAAATTTTCCGGTCCGTGATAATCGCCGAGTTGTTAGGGCGGGGGAGGGAGTCGACCCGTGCAATGTGATCGATTGCCGTGTGGCCGGTAACATGGATCACAGTTCGCATATGTCCTTTACCTGGAGTGGGACATCCCGGAGTGCCTTCCCGATTACAGACCGGGCGATCTTTGCCGCATGATCCGGTGATTCGGCACGAAACACCCTCATTTCCAGCTGGAGGCCGACCAGTGCCGTATTGGCAACAACCAGGGCGCTGTTCAGTTCTCCGTCACAGAACGGACATGCAAGCATTCCGGCTTCGATCTCAACATACTTTGCCGTGGGATTGAGGCGCTTGCCGGCTTCACTGATAGCGATCCTAACGGCATCGTCAAGGGATTTCACATCCTTGATAACCCATGCTGATTCAAGCACCACAAGATAATCGGGCATTTTTTAACGGCCCCCCTACCATACCTCGTTATGGAGATGCTCGGATACCGGCATCCGCCCGGTCAGTTCTGCGGGAGGCGTGCCCCGCCCGATGCAGATGATGGCGATCGGCCGGATATGATGTGGAAGGCCGAGGATGCTCCTGGTCTCCTCCTCATCGAACGCGCCCACCCAGCATGAACAGAGCTGCAGTGCGTGGGCAGCAAGAAGGAGATAGGTGCCGGCAATAGTCGCATCCTGGATAGCATAGAGAATACCCCGTTCTCCGTACCGTGACATCGAGCGGACATAGTTGGCACAGAGCACAAAGAGTGCAGGGGCGGCCCGGACTTGGAACTGTCCGAGTGCTGCGCCTGAAAGGGCTTCCCGCCGCTCCTGGTCCCTCACTAATACGACATCCCAGGCCTCGAGGTTACCAGCACTGGGGGCAGTGCTTGCACAATCCAGCAGAAAAGTAAGTTCGCGGTCGTGTATCTCGCCGGCACCATATTCCCTGACCGAGCTCCGGCCTGCCAGGAATTCGAAGAATTCAGATGAGTCCATGTTCACCGAGCATCTGCCATGCGCCCTGGGCAGCTGTGGTCACCATACTGATTGCCTCCGAAAGCCGGAGCGATGCGGCGCCATACTGGTCGCTCTCGGTCAGGCTGATCGCCTCGCTCATCAGGTCGATCGCTCGTCGGAATTCGTTCTGGTCCGTCCCGCGGAATGCAAACTGGAGTTCAGCCCTGACCGAATCGAGAACCATGATCAGCATCCTGCGTGCCCCCTTTTTCTCAGCATCGGGAAATCCAGCTAGGGCGGTCACCAGCTGGGAGCAGATGATCAGCTCAGATTTCGCTCGTTCGGCAAACTGATAGCTCTTTACGGCAGTCCTGAGATCCATGTTTCCTCTTTTAGGCTCACCCGATGATGATAGTTGCGGAAATACCCATCCCTGGTGCCAAGAAATAGCACTGTCCGGCGAAAAAAGTGGTATTGGCGATAGGATGCCAGCCCAATCAGCGGCTTGATTTCTGTTTTGCGCCCATAATCGATGTTTTTGATCGGCGCATCGGTTTCCTGACCATGGGGTTGGCCGCAGGTCCAGAATCCATCCGGCCCCCGCGGCCGCCCCGGCTGCTCCGGCCTCCTCCCCTTCGCCCGCCACCCCGGGAGCCACCTCGTCCTTCACCGGATTCCTGTTCGAGCTTTTTGATCGATGCACCGGCTTTGAACCGCTGGTTCGGTCCGGGCCTTTTAACTTCCCCTTCGGATTTGGGTACCAGCCTGATCTGCCCTTTCACGCCTTTCACCTGTACCCATTGAACGGTTCCCGTTTTTCCCATATCTGAAACTCCTTACATCATACACCGTGACACTGCTTAAACTTTATCTCCTTCTCCGGATTTTTCCCCGGAAAGAAGTGCGGTTATCTCCTGGCGGAGAACTTCACTCACCAGCTTGCCATCAACAGAACCCCGTACCGCGGCCATAACAACTCCCATGAGGGGCCCAAGCGAGCTGCTCCCGCGTTTGGCAATGAAGTCCTTCCTCTCATTGACAATCTCCCGTACGATATCCCTGAGCGCATCACGGGACATGACCGGAGCACAATGCCGGAGCGCATCAGGGACCGAAGCACCCGAAGCGATCATTCCGAGAATAGCGGGTATAGCTTCTTTGGCCGCCTCACCACGCTCGACTGCCTTGAGCACGGCAACGATATCCTCGTCCCGGAGTTCCTGGATATCGGTGCCTGCACGGGATAGCTCTTTGATCGTCGAGAGAAGCGTCCGCGCAGCGAGACCGGGAGAGATCCCATCGGCGACCATCTTTTCGAAGAAAAATACCTGCTCGGATGACATGAGCTGTGTGGCAAGCGCAGGATCCAGGCGATATTCGCGGATAAACCGTTCCCGTTTTGCAGTCAGGAGTTCAGGGAGCGGGAGGGATGCGAACCAGTCTGCTGAAATGGGGACCGGGACTACATCGGTTTCCGGATACATCCGGGCAGCCCCGGGGAGAGGTCGCATGTATGCAGTGCTACCTTCATCTAGCATCTTCCTGGTCTCTTCCGGCACACCCTTGAGAGCCCAACCGGCCCGGGCAACCACCTGATGGGCCGCACACCTGGCCTTCCCTTCGTCAGCAGCAACGATGACGATGCATTCATTGTCATCCGACCCAAGAAACGCACGCAGGTGTGCAACTTCCTCTGCTGTGATGCCGAAGGAGGGAAGTTCATCGGTATGGAAGATCCCGCCCACACCGCATTTCTTTGCATAGTCAGCAAATTCGCTGCCAAGCCTCCTGCCCGGCTGGATATCTCTTCCCACCAATCCTGCAAAACCTGGAAGCCTGACGGCAAGAATGGAAGAAGATTTCTTCAGAATCGTTGATTTTGTATTCACAAAGATGCCGGTGACATCGAACAACTCTTCAATCACCGATGCTCCACGACTTCTCAGGTGTTCCCTGATTGCGAGAAGGTTGCACTGGCGGATCACCTCCCGGTTCACCACCTCTGTGATGAGATCAAGTTCCTGGACTCCCTTGATCTCCACCCGGGCACCGTCCCGGATAGAGATGTTTACATCCTGCCGGATGGTGCCCAGGCCCCGTTTCACCCGTCCGGTGGACCTGAGCACCATTCCCAGGAACGCAGCGATTTCCCTGACTTCTTCGGGCGTTTTCATGCAGGGCGAAGTGGTAATTTCTACCAGCGGTATACCCAGACGGTCCAGGGAGAAGGTATCCCCCTCCATGCGCTGAGCAGCTTCCTCCTCGAGACAGATGGTCTCGATGCTTCCGCCATTAGGGAGCGTGCCGTCCAGCGCTACCAGTGCCGTCCTCTGGAAACCGCTGGTATTAGACCCATCGATAACGAGTTTCCGCATGGTATGGACCTGGTTGATGGGAGTCATCGAGAGGGTACGGGCGATAATACAGCAGGTTTCAAGGGCTTCCGAATTGAGCGGCGCAGGAGGCTCCTCATCGTCTTCAACCAGGCAGGTCGTATCGTAACAATAATAGCAGAATTTTCGTTCATGTTTCATCTCCGCTTTCGCCGCCTCGTCGATCTCACCGAGTTCACTCTCGGTTGCGCGGAGGTACCGGTAAAACTCCCCACTCCGTTCATCGAACTTCCGCAGCACAGTCGGGCAATGGCAGAAGAGTTTCTCCTGGGTATTCAGCTGCTGGTGGATCTCGATTCCTGCCTTGAAGCCGAGGTGCTCGTAATCGAACGGCGGTCCTCCTGTCATTTCAAAATCCATCAATAGACCTCCTGGTATACTCTCCCTTGAGGTTTGACCGCATCAGGACATCCGCATCGCCGGGATCTTTCACGTTTCCAAGCACCCACATCATCTTGACAAGGGCCGTTTCAGGGAGCATATCCTCCCCTTCGATGACCCCGGCCTTGAGAAGGTCCCGGCCGGTATCGTATACCCGGTCACAGACCCTCCCGTGGAGGCACTGGGAGGTCATCACCACCATCGTGCCTTCCTCAATCAGCTTCTGGATAGGCTGAACCAGTGCTGTGCTCACATGGCCAAGGCCTGTTCCCGAGATTACCAGTCCAGCATACCCTAAGAATGCCTCAATGACTGAAGGAGACATGCCGGGGAAAAAGGTAAGGAGCGCACACCGCTCTTCAAGGCTCTCGTTCAGGGCGGGTTCGGACGAACCACGGCGCACGGCGCAGGGTTCGAGATGGACAGCAAGGGAGGGATACTCGACACTCCCGATCGGGAGCATCCCAATGCTTCGGAATGCGTCCCTCCGGGAAGAATGCATCTTCCTGACCCTGGTGCCGCGGTGAATTGCGCAGGCATCATCGTTTGTGCTGGCATGCATCACCACCGCAACCTCTCCAAGACTGGAGGTCGCGGCGCTGGCACTGCACAACGCGTTCATTGTGCTGTCGCTGCTGGGGCGATCCGCCGATCGCTGTGATCCGACAAAGATGACCGGGACCGGAGTCTCGAGCATGAAGCTCAGTGCAGCCGCACTGTAGGCCATGGTATCCGTTCCATGGGTGACGATGACGCCAGCAACACCATCCCTAATATCTTCATATACCGCCCTGGCGAGCTGCTGCCAGATGCCAGGCGTCATATTTTCAGAAAGGATAGTGGTAAGCTTCCGCACCCTGTAGTGGCCAAAGGACCGGAGGCGGGGTATGGCCCGCAGGACGTCGGCTGCATCAAACTGGCTGGTCACGGCCCCCGACCGGCTATCGATCCGGCTGGCAATCGTGCCCCCAGTTGAAACAATGGAAAGTCGGGGCAAGGTCTCGTCCTGGTATATGAATGGTTCCGGTGCATGCTCCGGCTCCGGGCGGAAAGTGTGGGAGATGCAGGAGAGCGGAACGCCGATGTTATAGCCGTTCTCCAGTTTCACTACGCAATGGCCATCCCGGCTGGTAATGTAGGTCCCCTTCCGGGGATTTTTGCCAACCGTTAAGGTGACAATATCCCCGGGACTGAATTCATCGCTCACGTAACAACCCTCCGTGCATCACGGATAAGCCGCGCAAGTGCCGCTGAAATGTGCTCCTTCCGGGAATCCAGTAATCCGCGGTCCAGGGCAAGCTGCCTCTTCCGGTCTTCCAGCATGGCAGCGACAGCAACCCTTGCAGGGCCACCGGTCGCCCGCTTTTCCTGAACGCTCTTATCGATATCAAGTGCTTCCACGATATCGGAGGCTGTAAGTCCCTGTGAAGATAGCGAAGATCCGGTTATTTCCACGGCAGCGGCGTCGAGGTTCCGGAGATCCGGCTCCCCTTTCTGGACGGCACGCCCCACGATACTGTGGGCGGTCCGGAACGGGAGCCCAAACCTACGGACCAGCATATCCGCAAGATCGGTTGCCGTGGCATTCCCGCGTCCGGCCTCCTCCCTCATTCTTGCCGTATCGAATGTTGCAGAAGCCAGCAATTCAGCGAGCAGGCTGGTGGTGTGCTTGGTATCCTGCACACCGCGGATCAGGCTAGGCGTAAGTTCCTGCAGGTCCCGGTTGTAGCTCATCGGGAGCGCTTTGACGATGGCGGCCGATGCTATGAATGCTCCGAGGACCGACCCTGCCTTGGCCCGCATGATCTCGGCACTGTCGGGATTCTTTTTCTGGGGCATAACCGAACTTGTGGAACAGAACGCATCGTCGAGAGTGACGAACCGGACAAAGACCGTGCTCCAGAAGATGAGATCCTCGCAGAGGCGGCTGACGGTGAGCATGAGGAGCGTCATGTCTGCCAGGGCTTCAAGGGCAAAATCGCGTGAGGCAACGGCGTCCATGGTATTTCCTATGACTCCTTCAAACCCGAGCAGGGAAGCGGTGTATTCCCGGTTGATGGGAAAGCCCGTTGACGAAAAAGCGGCAGATCCGAGCGGGGACTGGTTTACCCGCGAGAATGCCTGCATCAGGCGGTCGAAATCGCGGGAGAATGCCTGCTCATATGAGAGGAGGTAGTGGGCAAGGGTTGTCGGCTGGGCGTGCTGGAGATGCGTGAACCCTGGCATGACCGCATCCTGGTGTTTTTCCGCAAGCGCGAGGAGGACGTCGCGCAGCTTGCAGATGATGGAGAGCTGCCGGAGGATGTCCTCCCGGAGGCGTATGCGCAGGCACGCAACAACTTCGTCGTTCCGGGACCTGCCGGAATGCAGCCTTCCTCCTGCCTCTTCCCCGATGCTCTCGATAAGAAATGACTCAATCGCGGCATGGATATCTTCGAACTGGTCCCCGAACGCCGATTCGGGAATGCCGTCGTCATAGAGTTTGAGGAGAGCAGAGAGCAGCGGTGCAGCTGTTCCGGGTTCAATGATCCGCTGTTTCTGCAGCATCATGACATGTGCAATATCGACCAAAACATCCGCATCTGCCAGGTGCCGGTCCGCTCCCATCGAAGAGAGAAAGTGCATCATCTCGCCGGACCGCTCGCCGGTTAGACGGCCCCGCCGCACCACATCGTTGCTCATCTGTAAAACAACCTCTGTTCTTAGTGAATGGCGCGAAAAAAGATTAAAGCCACGCCTTCCGCGCAGCAAGCTCGATGGCCCGCTGCACCGAGTCCCGGGGGACAATCGTGGCAACCGGGATGTGGACGAGCTGCTCTATGATGCTCGAGACAATCGGTGCGCAGACGATGGCGGTCGCACCTTCCCGCTCGGCCCGGACGGCGGCCACGATTGCATCTTCCATGGTGTGGACAGGGTATTCCCGAACCCGTATCCTTCTCCCGTCAACCTCGGCATTCCGTTCCTGCACGGTATCCAGGACAGGTCGGGCAGCGATGAGACCGATAAATTCCCCCTCCCCGGTTCCCTCGAAGAGGCGCAGGGCATTGACGATCGACCGGAGCGTTGAGAGATTTGGGGAACGCTGCCCATGGAGGATTTTATATAGCGAACTTTGAGCGATCCCGCTTTTTTCCGAGAGTTCGCGGACACTGATCCTGAAGTCACTCTTCATGATCTGGTGGAGTGCCCGGACAAATTCCTGGTCGGATGCCAGGGCTGCACGAATCAGCCGATCGATAGGGTCGGTAAGTACCATAGTATTGTACAGAAAGAGTAATTATTCGCGTTATAAAATACTATTGTATATTGTATTGCCCCAAAAAGAAAATACTGGACGCTTCTATACATAAAACAATCGTGATGTACAATAATACTGTTAAAACAATACAAATGTATAATTGATTTGATTCAATAAGATAATTTATAGATTGCCAGCCATACCTACTATGCATGAAGAAATCACTCCTCGTTGCACTAGCAGCAATCGTGGTGATTGCCCTGCTAGTTGCATTCTACACAATCTCCCCCCCTCATGAAGAGGGCACGGTATCGTTGATCCAGGCCCGGGGGACCGGCCCGATGCCGATCCTCCTGGGGACCGGCCAGATCGATGCCTATATTGCCTGGCAGCCCACCCCAGAAGTGGCGCCGCTGGCAGGAATCGGGAAGGTACTCCTGTATTCCGGTGACCTTCCACCAAAAGGAAAATGGACAAACCACCCCTGCTGTGTCTTTTCCGCCCGCCAGGATACCATCGCTGAACATCCCGATCTCGTTAATGCAATGTCTGCGCTTACCATCCTCTCCACAGAATACGTGAGGGAGAATCCCGACAAGAGTGCGGAGATTGTGGCTGACTGGCTGGCGGGCAAGGGAAATTTCACCTTTGGTGATATCTCGGTCTCTTCAGTTGAGGTGCTCAGGCAGGCCTTCCCCACGGTGAAGTTCGTGAACGAACCGACCGAAAAATGGATTGAAGGAAACATCGAATTCGTTCACGCCCTCCGTGCGCTCGGGGTATTGACGGACTCCCTTGCAAATACGACCGATGAAGAGACCATCGCAATCCTGTTCGATACCGGTCCCTACAGCCAGGCGAAGGCCATGATCGACTCAGGCACCATCATCACGCCAGCGCCTGTCGGAAAGGAGATCGGAATCGGGTACCTTAATTCTGATCACGACGCTGCTCTCTTCGTGGCGGTGAAGAACTGGCAGTACTTCAATGACCAATATGGGATTGCCCTGAAACCGGTTGGCGCGACAACTTCCCGGCCAGAAAAGGCAGAACTGATGGTCAACGGCCAGAAGGTAGCCGATGTTAGGCTCATCCCCGGGGATGCCGGGCCACAGCTGATGCAACTCGCCTCCACAAATGCCATCCAGATGGCATATGTCGGGAACCCGCCCGTTATCGCGGCGGTGGATAAAGGAACGCCCGTCAAGATCCTGCTCGCCATCAACACCGAGGGCTCCGGAGTTGTTGTTTCCAACGAGTCCCCGGCAACGGACTGGGAAAGTTTCGTGGAGTGGGCCAATGCCCGTTCAGCAGCAGGAAAACCACTGGTTATCGCGGCTCCGGGAAAAGGATCCATCCAGGATGTCATGATACGGTACTCGCTGAAAGAGAGTGGTTTATCTGTAAGTGAAGGATAACCTTTCAGGAACATGAGGAGCCCAATCACCTTGCTCCTCCCTGTCCTTCTCATTGTGGGATGGGAGGTTGCTGCATATCTCATTGACAACCCTTTTATTCTTCCTTCCCTGACCACCGTAATTCCAATCCTGCTCCACCCTTTTTCTGACGAGTTCACGCTCGGTACCGGCAGCCTGGTGGACAACGCTGCGGTGAGCCTGTTCCGGGTTGGATCGGGATTTGCGCTTGCCGCATTTGTCGCTATCCCCCTCGGAATCGTGATGGGCAGATCTGCGATCCTGAACGATTTCCTGGACACAGCCATCGAGCTCCTCCGTCCTATACCACCGCTCGCATGGGTCCCCCTGGCGCTGGCATGGTTCAAGATCGGTCTCGCCTCGATGGTTTTCATCATCTTTATCGGGGCATTCTTTCCCATTCTCCTCAACACCATTGACGGCGTTAAATCGATAAAGCGGACATGGGTGGAGCTGGCGATGACACTCGGTGCACGGGAGGCCGACATTCTCGGGAAAGTCATCCTCCATGGTGCAGCGCCGACCATATGGACCGGGCTCCGCGTTGGGTTTGGCATCGCGTGGATGTGTGTTGTTGCTGCCGAATGGCTGCCGGGAACAACCATTGGACTTGGGTATCTCATCCTCTATGCATACAATTTCGGGCAGACCAACGTCATCATTGCCGGCATGGTCATGATTGGGGTCATCGGGATCGTAATCGACCAGATATTCAAGGCTGGAGAACGAAGATGGTTCTCGTGGAGGGCGCTCGAACGATGAGTCGAACCGATGGAAAGAGGGTGATCCTCAGATGACGCTGACAATCCGGAACCTCACCAAGGAATTCCCGATCACGGGAAACCAATCCATTTGTGCCATATCCGACATCACGTTTTCTGTTGCAGACGAGGAATTTGTATCGGTCCTCGGCCCATCAGGCTGCGGGAAGACGACCCTCCTCCGCATCATCGCCGGCCTGGAACCCGCCACATCAGGGTCTATCGAGATTAACGGAGAGATCATATCAGGCAGGAACCCGCGGATGGCGATGATCTTCCAGGAATACTCACTCTATCCGTGGAGGACGGTCCGGGACAATGTCACCTTCGGCCTAGAAGTGGGAGGCATGCACAAGTCGCGGGCGCGTGAAGTGGCTATGGACTATCTCCGCCTGGTCGGACTCGGTGACTTTGCCGAGCGCTATCCGCACGAACTCTCGGGGGGTATGCGCCAGCGGGTTGCAGTGGCAAGAGCGCTGGCAATCGAGCCCCAAATCCTGCTCATGGACGAACCGTTCGGCTCTCTCGACGCCCAGACCAGGAACAATCTCCAGAAAGAGCTTCTCGAGATCTGGGAGAAGGCAAAAAAAACGATTATATTTGTCACCCACAGCGTCGATGAGGCCGTATATCTTGCCGACCGGCTGATCGTGCTTACCCCCCGCCCGGGCAGGATCTGTGAAGTCATCCCCATTCACCTTTCCCGCCCCCGCGAGCGGACCTCTGTAGAATTTGCACAGGTCCGACGGCTGGTTCTCGATCTCATTGCCCAGCCCAAATGCACCCTGCAATAATATTTAATAGGCACCATCTCCATTTTATAAAAGCAGTTGTTCACCGTCCCGGCGCCGGAACCCCCCACATCCCTGTCGGGATCGATTCCAGGAATGAGATATCATGGTACGAAAACCAGGCAAGATGTATAGGAATGTTTCGAAGCGGGCCTATACAAGGCGGGAATATATGGGCGGTATCCCGGGAAGCAAGATCGTCCAGTTTGACATGGGGAATCTCTCGCAGGAATTCCCTGTCGAAGTCAACCTGATTGTCAAAGAGACCTGCCAGATACGGCACACGGCATTGGAAGCAGCCCGCATCAGCATCAACCGGAAACTGCTGAAAGAAGTCGGCAGGATGAACTTCCATTTAAAGCTCCGCGTTTTCCCTCACCATGTACTGCGCGAGAACAAGCAGGCCACCGGTGCGGGTGCGGACCGTGTTTCTGAGGGTATGCGGCTCGCTTTTGGCAAAGCCGTCGGGACCGCAGCACGGGTCGAGAAGGACCAGATCGTCTTTACCACCTATACCCTGCCCCAGTATGCAGACAAGGCGAAGTTTGCCCTGAAGGCAGGGGGCCATAAACTCCCTTCCCCTTCGTATATCGCTACCATCGAGAAGGTTGCTGCCCCCGCTCCTGTCACAGGGCATCCACCGGAATAATTACCATTCCTCATCTTTTTTCCCCGAACGGCTGCCATAGATGGAAATAATTATAGAGTTCATCTCCTCACTCCTAATGATGCTTCCCCCGTCCGGAGAGGAATTGTTAGCAGCTGTATCAGACGCAACCTGCCAGGCGCTCCGCGAGGCGGAAATCCGGCTGCCCCCCGACGTCATTGCTGCGCTGAGGCATGCCGCAGAAAACGAGACCAGCGACATCGCTCGGGAGGAACTGGGACGCATTCTCGAGAATATCAGCCTTGCCGGACGTCTGGGTGTACCGATATGCCAGGACACCGGAGTCCCGGTGGTATATCTCACCATTCCCCCGGGAATACCGCTCACGGCAGGTCTGCTGGAGGCTGTGGCCGACGGGGTCAGGAAGGCCACTCATGATATCCCTCTCAGGCCGAACGCGGTCCATCCCCTGAAACGACAGAATTCCGGTGATAATACCGGCCCGGGAATGCCGGCAATCCATATTCGTCCTGGAGACCGCCTGGAGGTAACCGTGTTGCCCAAGGGTGCCGGTGCCGAGAACATGTCACGCCTGGTAATGCTCCTCCCTACCCAGAAGGACCAGATCACCCGGTTCGTTGCAGAGACCATGCTTGTTGCCGGTGGCAAGGCCTGCCCCCCTGTCATACTGGGGGTCGGAATCGGTGGGACTTTCGATGGTGTGGCTGCCCTTGCCAAAGAGGCACTCCTCGAGCCGATTGATCGCATGGATCCGTTTGAACATGAACTCTGCGATGCGGTGAATGCACTCGGGATCGGTCCGATGGGACTCGGCGGGAAGACCACCGCTCTTGCCGTGAAGGTGAAGACCGCCTCCTGCCATACCGCCTCGCTGCCGGTCGCCGTGAACGTTCAGTGCTGGGCAGCCAGGAGAGCAAAGCGGGAGGTTGTCTGGTGATCCCTGTCCACCTTAAAACTCCCCTTTCCAGTGATGTCCTCAACCTCCGGGCCGGAGACCAGGTGGTCCTTTCAGGGACTATCTATACCGCCAGGGATGAAGCGCACCTGAGAATGATGGAAGACGGAATCCCCTTCGATCCCGTAGGGGCTGCGGTATACCACTGCGGGCCGATCATCAGCGGGTCCCGCGTCCTGGCTGCGGGACCGACGACTTCCGCGAGGCTGGACAGGCTGACGGGATTTCTCCTTGATGCCGGTGTTCGTGCCCTGATCGGCAAGGGGGGGATGGGTGGCGGAGTAGTCGATCAGTTACTGGGCCGGGGGGTGTACCTCGCGCTGACCGGGGGCTGCGCCGTGCTTGCAGCATCCCGGATGACGCTTCGTGGGGTATTTCATGAAGACCTGGGAATGGCCGAGGCGATTTGGATTATCGAAGCCGACCGTCTCCCGCTGGTCGTGGGTATCGATTCGCAAGGCGGAGACCTCTTTGGGAAGGTGGAGCGTGAAGCAAAATTACAATTCGACAGCCGATATACCACATAGATACAGGATCCTCGCATGAGACTGGTAATCGATGAGAACCGATGTAAAGGCTGCAACCTCTGCACCCTGGTCTGCCCCTACCGGATTTTCAAGCCCGGAACGAAAGCAAACCGGCGGGGAGTCATCGTCCCTGAACTGGACCGGCCCGAACGGTGTGCAAACTGCCGGCTGCAGCGCCTGTACGGACGGACGCTCTGTGGGATGTGCCAGATGATCTGCCCCGATCAGGCAATATCCTGGGAAGAGGAAGGCCCCTGTGAACCAATGAAGGTGGCGGTTGAATATTGAGCCGTATTGATTTCATGCAGGGGAATACCGCCTGTGCAGAGGGAGCGCTCGCTGCGGGCTGCCGGTTCTTCGGTGGGTATCCCATCACCCCATCAACCGAGATTGCCGAGCATATGGCAGCGAAGCTCCCGAAGATGGGGGGGGTTTTCATCCAGATGGAAGATGAGATCGCGGGTATTGCAGCGGTCATAGGAGCTTCCTGGACCGGCGCACGGGCCATGACTGCAACCAGCGGACCCGGTTTCTCGCTGATGATGGAAAACATCGGTTTTGCGGTCATGACCGAGACCCCCTGCGTTGTGGTGAACATTCAGCGGGGAGGTCCTTCAACCGGGCAGCCTACCCTGGCTGCCCAGGGCGATATGTTCCAGTGCCGGTTTGGTTCTCACGGTGACTATAGCGTGATCGCCCTCTCTCCCGCCAGTGTGCAGGAAATGTATGACCTCACGGCAGAGGCATTCAACCTTGCAGACCGGTTCAGGATACCGGTCTTCGTGATGGCCGATGAAATCATCGGTCACATGAGGGAGAGGTTGTTGATACCCGATATGGTCGTCCGAAAAGAGCGAAAACTCCTGGGAAAGGGGAATCTTCCCTTCAGGGCCGATGACGACCTGATTCCCGGTTTTCCGGCGTTCGGAAAGGGATACGGCGTACATGTAACCGGGCTTACCCACGATGAACGGGGATATCCCTGCACAACGAGCCCATCCGTGCATGAATCCCTGGTAAAGCGCCTGGTGGACAAGGTGGAATCTGCCCGGGACGCCATCGTGTCCTGCGACATAGTCAATCCCGATGCACGGGTTGTGTTCATATCGTACGGAGCCCCATCTCGGGCAGTGGAACAGGTGCTCCATGATCTCCACCGCGATGATATCGGGCACCTCAGGCTGAAACTGGTCTGGCCGTTTGCCGAGTCGATGCTCTCCAGGTTCCCCAATGCAGAAACATTCATCGTACCAGAACTGAACCTGGGGCAGATGGCGCGGGAGATAGAGCGGCATACCGACCGGGCGGTTGTCCCTGTCCCAAAGCTTGGCGGTGCACTCCACAATCCGTCGGACCTGGTCGCTCTCGTGGAGGAGCTGGTATGACCTTTGACGAGTGGTTACGGGCTGATCGGCTTCCTCATATCTACTGTGCGGGATGCGGTAACGGGACCGTTATAAACTGCACGCTCTCCGCTGTTGACCAGATGGGCTGGAAAAAAGACGAGACCGTTTTTGTTTCCGGTATCGGGTGTTCGTCTCGGGCACCGGGATATATTGTCACCGATTCCCTGCACACCACGCACGGAAGGGCCCTCGCCTTCGCTACAGGGATCAAGATGGCGAACCCCGACCTCAAGGTCATCGTCTTCACCGGTGACGGGGATCTTGCCGCAATCGGGGGAAATCACTTCATCCACGCCTGCAGGAGGAATATCGATCTCACGGTCATCTGCATGAACAACATGATCTATGGTATGACCGGCGGCCAGGGAAGCCCTACCACACCGTTTGGGGCACTCTCCACCACCACACCATACGGATCTGCCGAGCCGGCCTTCGACCTGTGCGGCCTTGCTGCGGCAGCCGGTGCGAACTATGTCGCACGGTACACCTCCTACCATGTCAGAGAGCTCCTTCTCGCCATCAGGGCCGGTCTTGCGAATCCCGGCTTTTCCTTCATCGAAGCCCTGGTACAATGCCCGACAAATTACGGAAGAAGAAATAAATTCCGCCAGGTTGCAGACCAGATCGAATACTTCAAATCCCACGCTCTCCTGGTCCAGAAGGCGGAACGGATGCGCGGGGAGGGGAAGGAGATACCGGACGACATGTTCATCATCGGGGAGCTGGCCCGACGGAACCGTCCCGCGCTGGGGGTCCGGAAATGAGAACTGAGATCAGGTTCTCCGGTTTCGGAGGCCAGGGTATCATCCTCGCTGCGGTCATCGTTGGCCGGGCTGCGGTGATGTACGATGCCAAATACGCTGTCCAGACCCAGGTGTACGGCCCTGAAGCACGGGGCGGAGCATCGATGAGTGCAGTCATAATTGACGATGAGCCGGTGCTCTTCCCCAAGGTAACCTCCCCTGACGTATACGTGATCATGTCCCAGGAAGGGTTCGAGAAGTACGGCGTTTCGGCAGGTGAACGGGCGATCATGCTGGTGGATTCAAGCCTGGTACATACCCGTCCGACCTGCCGCTGTTTCGACATTCCTGCCACCAAGGTTGCACGTGAAGCCCTTGGCAGGGAAATCGTGGCCAATATCATCATGATTGGGGCGCTGGTTGCGGCTACCGGAGTTGTGAGCCGCGAGGCGATTGAGAAAGCCATACTCGACTCGGTACCAAAGGGAACTGAGGAACTGAACCTGAAAGCGATGAAAAAAGGATTTGAACTGGCCCAACAGGTGGAGTGCGAATGAAACTGCTGGAATACGAGGCAAAGGCAATCTTTGCAGAACATGGCATTCCGGTCCCCCGGGGATTTATTATTCGATCGCCCAAGGAATTTACCGGCGTTTCCAACAACCTTCCTTCCGAGTTTGTCCTGAAAGCACAGGTCGAAGTCGGGGGGCGCGGGAAAGCTGGGGGCATCCTCATGGCCGACCGGACAAACGGGGAGAAGATCGCCGGGGAACTTTTCGGAAAAACGATCCGGGGAGTCCCGGTCAGGGAGATCCTCATCGAGGAACGCCTGGCAATCACCCATGAGTACTATGCCAGCATTGCCGTTGACCGTTCATCAAAACAGGCGCTAATCCTCTTCACCGAGTCCGGCGGGGTGGATATCGAGACCCTGGCACGGGAGAATCCCGGTGCCATCAGGAGATCCTCCATACCCCTCCTGCTCTCCCGCATACCAGCGTTCATGCTGAGGAACCTCCTGGGATCCGCACCAAAAGAGCTCGGTCCGATCATCCAGAACCTCTACCAGGTATTTCTCACCCGGGACGCCCTTCTTGCAGAGATCAACCCCCTGGTTACCACTCCCGGGGGCCCTGTTGCTGCAGACGCCAAGCTGATCATCGATGACAATGCTCTCGGACGCCAGGGAATCACCCAGAACCGGGATCTGACCGAACGGGAGCGCGAGGCGGAGCGGCATGGGTTCTCATATGTGGAGCTTTCGGGATCTATCGGGGTCATCGGAAACGGTGCAGGACTGACCATGGCTACCCTCGACCTGATCGAATACTACCATGGGAAGGCCGCAAATTTCCTTGACGTTGGTGGCGGCGCGGACCAGGACCGGGTCATGCATGCTGTCCGCCTGGTCGCATCAGACCCCTCGGTCAAAGTGATCGTGGTCAACCTCCTGGGGGGCATCACCCGGTGCGACGATGTAGCGCGAGGCATCATAAATGCCGGGATCCGCCAGCCGGTGATTGTCCGGCTCGCCGGTACAAACGAAGAGGAAGGGCGAAGGATTCTTGACGGGTGCGGGTACTGGATGCTCGACAGCATGGAGGCAGCGGTGCGCGCTGCGGTGGAGATGGTGCAATGATTTACGGCGACAAGCAGACGGGCATCATCGTGGCCGGGGCGACCGGGAAACAGGGTGCGTTTCATATCTCCCTCATCAACGATTATGCACGGATGGTTGGCGGCAGGGGGGTTGTCGCGGGCGTGTCTCCCGGAAAAGGAGGCCAGGAAGTCGTCGGTGTCCCGGTCTTCAACTCTGTCCGTGACGCCCTCAAAGAACAGGATGCGTCGGCTGCAATCATTTTCGTACCCGCCTCTGCTGCCGGAGACTCGATTATGGAGGCCGCCTCTGCCGGCCTTTCACTCGTTGTCGCCATTACCGAGCATATCCCGGTTCACGACAGCATGCGGGCCATCTCCTTTGCGAAGCTGAACGACTGCACTGTTATCGGTCCCAACTGCCCGGGGCTCCTCTCTCCCGGCGAGGTCAAGATGGGAATCATGCCGTTCCATCTTTCCTCCCGCGGACACATCGGGGTGATCTCCAGGAGTGGAACGTTGACGTATGAGATCGTCGACCAACTCACCCGGGCCGGGCTCGGGCAGAGCACCATCGTAGGAATCGGGGGAGACCCGGTTATCGGGCAGACCTTTACCGATGTGCTCAAAAAGTTTGAAGAAGATGAACAGACCCGTGCGGTGGTCCTGATTGGCGAGGTCGGCGGCTCTCTCGAAGAAGAGGGGGCCAGCTCGACGGATTTACCGATTGCAGCTTATATTGCCGGGATCTCAGCCCCGCCCGAAAAACGGATGGGACATGCCGGGGCAATCATCGAAGGCGGGGAAGGGGACGCAAGGTCGAAGATAGAGCGGCTCACGGCGATGGGGGTCCCGGTCGCCTCCCGTCCTTCAGAGATACCTGCCCTCATCAGAAAACTGATCTGATATTTCTACACCCGATGAGGGGATGAGCAAACCTCCATCCTCCTGAAACAATTTATGCCAGAAAACCCAAAAAAGAGAGTACGTTTCGGGGATATAATATGGATACCACCCAGTTTGATGCACAGGATCCTGCAGTTGCCGAAGAGCCCGTGGGTGCAGAACGGTATCTCTATCCGGGAGAGGAACTCCGGGTCTGTTCTTCCGACATCCAGATCAAAAAATTCATGTTCGAGGCATATCTTACCAACCGCCGCTTCTTTCTCATCGATCAGATCGATCGGAACTCGGGGGTGACGGCAAAAGAGATTCCCGTGGATGCAATCCTCTCTTCATACCTTGAAGAGAGCCCGCTGCATGAGCCGGTTATCGTCCTCTCGGTCCGGACGGCTGATGACGATATCCGCTTAATGAAAATGACGTTCGTCCATATCGGCAGGGAACGTGAGCCGGAAGCTGAGGAGTGGGTGCATCTCCTGGCACATGCCGCGCCCGGAACAACCGAATCAACGGTGCAAGGACCGGCGGAACGGGCTGGAAAGACGGCATCAATCCCCCCTGAAACCCGTGCCCTGTCGGATACCATCGTTCTCCCATATCAAGCTGATTCCCGGTATGGCGAGCAGGCATATCCTGCCCCTTCCCGCGAGATAACGCTCGCACCGGCCCCGTCCGCCCCAAAACCATTGCCCGATGGATCACCGGAGCAAAAAGAGACGGCAGTAATCATGTTCTGCTTCCATTGCGGGAAAAAACTCCCGCCTATGGCAAATTTCTGTCCGTTTTGTGGGACAAGGGTGCATACCAGGCACGAGGATGTACCATTCCAGGAAGGTCATATCCCGCCCCCGCCCCAACGTTCTAGGGAGCCCGAACCTGAAGAACCCCAAAAAAAGCGAGGGTGGCGACGGTTTTTTGTCAGGGAACGGTAAAAGCGGGCAATTATCCAGAACCCGGTTCTCCTGACCATTTATATCATCCTCCTCGATAGTCGCCAAAAGGAATGATTAAATGATTTCCCATCGTCTGTATTATGATTAACAGCAGCGGGAGACTTGAGACCTGATGAAGCGGAATATCAAAGTGGAGGCCCTGCAGCAGATACCGCTCGAACAGCAGGAGATCGAGCTTGTCGAGCGAAAGTGTATCGGCCATCCTGACAGCCTTGCCGATGGTGTCGCAGAGTCGATCAGCCGTGCACTTTCACAGGCGTATCTTGAAGAGTGCGGGGCTGTACTCCACCACAACACCGACCAGGGAGAAATTGTCGCGGGAGAATCCCGTCCAAAATACGGGGGCGGAAAGGTAATCCGGCCGATATACATGCTTCTCGATGGCCGCGCCACGAAACAGTTCAATGGGATTCATATCCCGACCGATGCCATCGCCCTGGAGGCTGCCCGGAATTACCTCAGGACCACCCTCACCAACCTGAATCTTGAACGGGACATCATCATTGATTGCCGCATGGGAACGGGATCGACCGATCTAAGGGATGTATTTAAACCCTGCCAGGAAACCACGCCGCGGGCAAACGACACATCGTTTGGTGTCGGACACGCGCCGTTCTCTGAAACAGAAACCATCGTCCGCGAGGTGAGCGATTTTATCGATGCCACTCTTCGGCCGAAGGTTCCAGCCATCGGGCAGGATATCAAGATCATGGGGCTTCGGGACGGCAAGACCATCACCCTGACCCTTGCCTGTGCCATCGTCGACCGGTATTGTTCAGGTCTCCCAGAATATCTCGAGTACAAAGAAGTACTGAAAGAGGAGGCGGGAAGGGTGGCAAAGATGTTCACCACCAGGAAGGTGGTGATTGATGTCAATACCGCAGACGATATCGATACGGGAAGTGTGTTCCTGACCGTCACCGGGACCTCTGCAGAGATGGGAGATGACGGCTCAGTCGGGCGGGGCAACCGCTGTAACGGGTTGATCACCCCCAACCGCCCCATGAGCATGGAGGCAACGAGCGGGAAAAATCCCATCAACCATATCGGGAAGATATACAATCTTCTCTCCACAGAGCTTGCCCAGCAGTGCGCCAGGGAAGTCGAGGGCATCGAAGAGATTTACATCAGGCTCCTTTCGCAGATTGGGAAGCCCATCGACCAGCCTCTGGTTGCCAGCGTCCAGGTCCTCATGAAACCCGGTTCCAGACTCAGTGCGGTCAAAAGTGATATAGAAGCAATTCTTGATACAGGGCTTGCAGACATCACCTGCATGACCGAGAAGATCATCCGTGGCGAAGTCCGAACTTTCTGAAGTACCCGGTTCCCCTGGGAATGGATCTTTCGAACCGCTCGTCAGGCTTGCCATTCCCAACAAGGGACGGATTGCCGGCCCCATCCTCGACCTGATGGAAAAGAGCGGCCTCCATCTCCTCGACCAGGGGGATCGGCGCCTGATATCGCGGACCCCAGATCCACATATCGAAGTGCTGTTTGCCCGCCCTATCGATATCCCCGAATACGTGGCAAACGGTGCTGCCGATCTCGGGATAACCGGCCGGGACATGGTGCGCGAACGGGAGGTGGATGTCGAGGAACTTCTGGATCTCCGCACTGGGAAGGCTACCCTCGTGCTTGCCGTGCGGGACGAGTCCCCGATCAGGGCGCCAGGAGAACTTACGGGGGCAAAGATTGCAACCGAGTTCCCCCGGATTGCGGCCCGGTATTTCTCCGGGCTGAATATCCCGGTCATAATCGTTCCGGTCGGCGGTGCCTGCGAGGTTACCCCCCATCTTGGCATTGCCGATGCCATCCTTGATCTGACGAGCTCGGGAGAGACTCTCAGGTCAAACCGGCTCAGAGTGGTGGCTGAAGTTCTCACCACCAGCACCATCCTGATCGCGAACCGGAATGCATACCGAAACAAGAGAGAAAAGGCCGATGAGATTGTGCTTGCCCTTGAAAGTGTTCTCCGGGCCAGGGGCCAGTGTTACCTGATGATGAACGCGCAGCGATCCTGCCTCGATGAGATCAGGAACCTGCTCCCCGGTCTCTCCGGCCCGACGGTCATGGATGTTGCCTCACGCGAAGACCTGGTGGCCGTCCATGCTGTTGTGGGCGAAGAACGGGTCTATGGTCTCATCAACCGCCTGAAACGCGCCGGTGCCCGCGACATCCTGGTCATCTCTATCGAACGGATCATCCCCTGATATGTACGTCTTTCCTGCCGTTGATATCCTCCGTGGCCGCTGTGTCCAGCTGGTCCAGGGAAAGAGGGAAACGGCAACAGATTTCGGGACGCCGGCTGCTTGTGGCCGTCGGTGGATGCTGGAGGGCGCCCGGCACCTCCATGTCATCAACCTCGATGGGGCGTTCGGTGATTCCCGGTGCAATGCCGAAGTGCTCCGGGAGATGATTAAAGAGCTGGGGATCCCTGTCCAGCTGGGAGGAGGTATCCGGTCGTTCGAGGATGCGGTCGGATGGCTCGACCTCGGTGTAGAGCGGGTCATCATCGGTACGGGTGCCGTCAGGGAACCGGACCTGATTGCGCGGCTTGCCGATACCTTCGGCAGTAAGAGGGTTATGGCCGGAGTCGATGCACGCCAGGGAAAGATCGCGGTGGAGGGATGGGAAAAGACCGCCGGCGACTACATTGACTGGGCAAAACGCTTCGAGGAGCAGGGAGCAGGCTTCCTCCTCTATACCAATGTCGATGTTGAAGGGCGACAGGAAGGGATATCTCCTTCTCCCGTTTCCCGGCTGATCAGTTCGGTCTCGATACCCGTTGTCGTTGCAGGGGGGATCACCTCGCCCGGTGATATCAAAGCATTAAAAGTAATAGGCGCCCATGGAATAGTACTGGGCTCTGCGCTCTACTCGGGAAAGCTCTCCCTGTGCGCCGCCTTGGAGGCAGCAGATGAGGATCGGTGAAATTTCACGGACAACCAGGGAGACGGACATCTCGGTCTGGCTGGCTCTTGAAGGGACTGGGATCGCAGCCATAAACACCAGCCTTCCATTCCTCGATCACATGCTCGAAGCCATGACGCGGCATGGACGCTTTGATCTCACCTGCACTGCGACAGGAGACCTGCATGTTGATGCGCATCACACAGTGGAGGACTTGGGAATCGTGCTCGGTGAAGCCATCAGGAAGGCAGTGGGAGACGGAAGAGGTATCCGGCGGTTTGCTCATGCCATCGTGCCAATGGATGAATCCCTTGCAACCGTTGCCCTTGATTGCGGCGGGCGAAGTTATCTCGTCTATCAGGGCTGTTTCTCGGCAAAGAAAATCGGAGGCATTGAAAATGACGTCTTCGAACATTTCTTTCACAGCCTGTGCACGAAAGCCGGGCTGAATGCACACATCCTGTTCCATGGACGCAATGATCACCACCAGTGCGAAGCTGTCTTCAAAGCATTCGGGATCGCCCTCTCCGGGGCTGTCCAAATCGTTGAAGGAATAAGCGATATACCGAGCACAAAAGGAGTCCTTTAAAACGACCTGGAAAGACGGGCCGCCTTCTTCTTATCGCAATTTTGCCGCAATTACAGTCAGGGCTTCATAGGCTGCATGTTTCACCAGGTCATCCTCGTCCATGCAGGCGCGGAAGAGCGGCTCCACCGCGCGATGGTCACCGGAGGTACCGAGAGCGGTTATCGCCATCATCCGTATCTCCCTGTCCGAAGATGTCAGGAGAGGATAGATATCCTGAAAAAGGGGCTCCGAATCAGGCATGCCTGGTCCTTCGACCAGAATTGAGAAGCTGGCCTGAGCAGCTTGTGAATGATACGTATGTGAGCCTGTTCCGGGCCGTGTATGTGTATCGGGAACAGAATATGTCCGGTCTGGTTTTTCCGACATTGCCGGCCCCATCCTGTTCATCAACCCCCTGCTCCCTCGTAACGAGGGTGAATAAAGGGTTTGTGGAAGGGTTAAAAATGTTTATGCAATGCACCTCTGCATGGCGCTCAGGATTGGAGAAAATGAACAAAGGCTACCGCTATCAGGGTGTTGAGAAAAGATGTTTGATGCCACCTTGAGGCTGCTGCGGTTGGATTATGAAGGGGATAGTGTGATTATGCGGACTTAGCCGCAAGTTCTACGTCCTCTTCCTTGATTGTCTTCCTGCCCGCGTGGAGTGCGAGCCTGTTTGCTTCCTTGGTTAGGTTTGCAATGTAGTCTTCCGCCTTTGCCACAAGGGCGGCAGCTGCATCGGAACCGACTCTTTCAGCACCATTCTTCTTGGCAATTCTCACAACTGCAGCAATAGGTAAATCTGCCATAATATTACCTCAAAACAAAAGTATATCAGGAAATATTTAAACATTTCGCGAATTATGACCTAATTTGCTTGCAATAGCCTATTGGGAATCACTTTGGACCAATCTGTGGAAATGTGCCTTACAGGACGCTCTCCATCTGGAAATAAACCCCATTACATATCCTGAAAGGAATAATAAGCCTGCATCTTATTTGGATTCTATTTTGAAAGCATATATGCCAGCCTTATTGCATTTGCGTAGTCCGGTGTTGCGCGCGAGGTGTCCACGAAAATCTTGCCGATATTAAGGACCGGTGCGCCATGCCCACGACCCGATCCCAGAAAGATGAGCGTACGGAAGATTAAATTTCCTGATATCCCGTCAGGAGCAATGATGACCCCGCAGTCCCGTACCGCATCCTCGATGAGGATCTGGTAGTGGACTCCTCCGGTCATCCGTGCGATGAGCTCTGCATCGGCAAGGCTCCGGTCGACGGCTGGGTGTCGTCCGATATCCCCGGATCGCCCTCCAGACAGGACGCCAATCCTTTCCGGAAGACCAAATCGCACCGCCATCGCCTGTGCTTTCCTGGCAAGTTCGATCCGCTCACCAATTTCCCACCCCTCATCAACACCGACCGGAGCGAGAAAAAAACGTGCACCCCCGGCTGTTTCCAGAAGCGCAGCCCGCTCAAGGCGCTGCACTCCGCATGCAGCTTTCAATGCCGAGAGTGTCTCGTTTGCCGGCAAAGTCCCGCGGACACCGGCATCAATGCGCCCGTCCACGAGATCGGCAACGAGTGTACCGGCGGGGTCTTTGCAGGTTCTGATTCTGATCCCGGAGCGTGGGGGGAGGGTGATCGTATCGTCCTGTATGTAGGCGAAAAGGGCAACCCCGCTCAAAGATCCGGCGATACTCCTGATAACCTTCTCTGCATCTCCGGCAATTCCAATCCCGATAGTCCTCACAGGCGTGACCCGTCATCGGAGTAGAGTCGCATGACCCCGTTCTTGGAGAAGTCAAAAACCGGTGAGCTCTCTCCGGCATACACAACCTGAAGTTTCCTGGTCGAATCAACCGAACCTATGACCTCCGCGCTCATACCGACACTGGCGAATTGACGATGGATTTCATTGGTGTTTTCCTCGGGGACGGTGAGAACGAATCCCATGCCGGGATATATCCGAATCCATTGTTCGAAGGTCATATAGTTCGCTGCGAGGTCAGGTTTTGGGATCCGCTCGAGCTCGATTACCGCCCCTTTCCCGCTGACTTCAAGCAGCATCCCGAGTGTCCCAATCATTCCCGGGTTACTGATATCCTTTCCGGCGGTCATGAGATGGGCCTTCCCCAGTTCCTGCATGAGGCTCACCTGTGCACGCACTTCACCTGCTGACTTCATGGTAACCGAATCCCAGTTGAGAGCACAGGACGGATGGACGCGCCCGTTGAGGTCGATGGCAATCATAACGGCGTCCCCGTCGCGGGCCGTGTGGCTGTAGATGACTGCATCCCTGGGAGCGATGCCGAGTATGGCCACATCGATGACGCTATACGGGGTGTCGGGATGGAGGTGTCCACCGACAATTGGTACCCCAAACTGGAGTGAAGCATCATGCATTCCGGCAAGTACCTCATCCTGGATGCGATGATCGGAGATGGACAGGACATCGACCATGGCAAGCGGTTTTCCTCCCATGGCGGCGATATCGTGAATGTTGACCAGAACCGAGCAGTAGCCGGCCCAGTACGGGTCGGCCTCCATGAGACGGCTCCAGATGCCATCGGCAGCGAGGAGGAGTACCTCATCTCCATGCTCGATGACGGCTGCGTCCTCCCCGAACGACGCGATGACTTCCGGAGCATCGATCCTGATAGCCCGAACCATCGCGCCAATAGCATGTTTCCTCTTTACACCTTCGTATTCCCTGACCACAGAGGCAATTCTCGCGGTGGAGCAGTCTTGTACTGGCATGGAATCCTCGAAATCCGGTTCTTACTATCCATTCGGCATCATCAGAGATAATTTATTTGATACACCGTTGAAGAGATAGGCATGGACTGGGCGTCGAAATACCGCCCGAAGCACGTGAAAGAGCTGGTCGGCAACAGCACCGCCCTACGCCAGATGGTGGATTGGGGGCAGACCTGGACAAGGGAAAGCCGGCCGTTGATCCTCTATGGGAAACCGGGCACCGGCAAGACGTCGAGCGTGTACGCACTTGCTGCCGATTTAAACTGGGAGATCATCGAGCTTAATGCCAGCGACCAGCGGACTCGGGATATAATCCTGCGTATCGCCGGCACGAGCAGCCAGACCGGCAGCCTGAGTGGTGCCGGGCGGAAAGTCATCTTACTTGACGAAGCAGACAACCTCCATGGAACAGCAGACCGTGGCGGAGCCCGGGCAATCCTCGAGGTGATCAGGACGGCCCGCCAGCCGGTAATCCTTGTCGCCAATGATCTCTACCAGATCTCGGTGGAGATCCGGTCCCGGTGCGACCCGGTCCAGTTCCGCGCCCTTCCCGCACGGTCGATCATACCCCGCCTCAGGTTCATCTGCAGCAGTGAACATCTCTCGTGTAATGATGCAGCCCTGGAAACAATAGCCGTGGCAGCGGAAGGTGATATGCGAGCGGCCATCACCATGCTGCAAGCCGCTGCCATCGGAAGACAGGCTCTTGTGGAGGCCGATCTCTCATCATCAAAAAAGGACAGGCGGTCAACGGTTTTTGATCTAGTGGCCGCAATCTTCGGAAAGACTGGCGGCGAGGATCTCATGAAGATCTCGTACGAAGTGGATGAGACGCCTGACACCCTTGCCCAGTGGATCGAGGCTAACATCGGTCAGATCGGCGAGGGCAATCGGGTCTCCCGGGCGTACCAGTACCTGGCGCGTTCCGATGAGTACATCGGGCTTACCTACCGTCACCAGTATTATACGCTATGGCGATACGCCACGTTGTTGATGGTTCTCGGGGTCTCTGAAGCAGCGGGAGGTTCTGGCATCCATACCCGGATAAAAGCCCCTGAACGCTGGAAAAAGATGGGTAGTTACCGGAAACAGAAGGCAATCCGCACCGGGATGCTCGATAAGGTCTCTTCCGGCCTGCACATGTCCCAGCATTCGCTCCGCGATCGCTATCTCCCGACGGTTTCAGCCCTGGCCGACCGTGACCCTGCAGAGTTTGCGCGGGAGTTCTCGCTCGATGCCGATGAGCTGAACCTCCTCATCCATGATAAGACGCGGTCCGCAAAAGTGGTAAAAACTCTTTATGACGAAGAGAAGAGGCTGGAGAAGGAGCGGGAAACGGCCGAGAGAGCGGAACGCAGGAAGTCCGCTGCCACCAGGAAGGGAACGGAACGCACGCATGACACCGCACCCGCACAGGAACGGGGTGAAAATCAAGGCGGCGGGCAGGAACAGGCCGATACACGCCCGGATGTGGAAGTGAAGGATAGAAGATCTCAAAAGACCCTCTTCGATGGGTTCTGACACCTGTGGTAGCGGTGGAGGGCTACACCGCAGTCGATGATTTCACCACCGTCCCCGTATGTCTCAAACCCAAGGTGGTACACAATCAGGTCGCAGTTGATGCGCCGGGCGAGCATGATCAAGGCCGGCACCATCTCTACCGCCGGGCGGATGGCGTATACGACCTCGACATCCTTGTATACTGCCGGATCGGGAGAAAAAATATCATCGATAACAACGGGAGCCGCCAGGGCCCTTCTCGGCTGCCTGATATCGGTACAGATAACGGACCCCCCGGCAGCGACTATTGCACGGGCTGCGGCATCATTCTCTCCAACCCCCACTTCAGCCGCTGACCGGTACCGGGCCGCTATCCAGGCGCCGATGGTCTGTTCAATATATTTATTGGCGCCCATCGTGAGTACATGGTAATGGATCTCCTTATTTTTTGGGATTCCGGTGCACCCAGCGGTCTCGGCCTTCCTGTCTCACGTTGTATCGGGGATCTTTTTGCACTCCCGGCGCAGGTCCGACCAAACCCCCTCATCCTGAATGGTTATGACGGTTCCCGGAACCAGACCGATGCCCATGCGGTCCTTGATTCTCTGGGGATTTTCAGGCAGCGGCGAGCAGTCATGAATCCGATACTCCTCGTTTGCGGAGCCGATCTCTTCACCGCAGGAGTGACCTCTCTCTTCGGGCTCTCCCGCCCCCGCTCTCTCGTTGCCGTGGTCTCAACGGCCCGCCTCGACAATAGATTTTATGACCTCCCGGAAAACGAGGAGGATCTCGTTGACCGCCTGGTCAAGGAGAGTGCTCATGAGATCGGGCACCTCTTCATGCTCGAACATTGCGATGATTCCCGGTGCATCATGTTCCCTCCTCTGACCCTTGATGACCTCGATCGGAAAAAGCGATGGTTCTGCCCGTCCTGCCAGGCCATGCTTGAGAGCGTCACCCTGCAGGCAAGCATCTGAGCAAAGGTGGATGGGGCAAGGGAATCCCGCCTGGCTTTTTTCCTGATCTTCGGTTTTTGCTCCAGAACGAAACCACCTGCGATCAATCATGATCAGACCGTAATTTACCTGCCGATCGGGACAGGGAATACTGAAGTTACCCAACAATGTGAATGAAGCTGGATTTCACTTCGGATCAGCAATTGTTCTATCCCAGGCCCGGGAAACCCCTGAAAGGGAGTAAAAAGCAGTGGACTGGTTGATGATAACCGCATGATTTGCGTGGTGATGCAAGAATGCGGAACAAAAAGTGGTAAGACCATTTCATATGTACTGCCTGTGACCACCGCGGTCGGGTATACAGCATGAAAATGGCGGAGCCATTTTCACGGGAAAAGAGGGATTCAGCCGAACAGGGCTCCAAGCCCTGCCATACCGCTCTCTTCCTCTTCTTTCTTCTCCTCGGCTGCCGGTGCTTCTGCGGCAGCGGCAGCGGGCGCGGCTGCAACAGCTGCGGCAGCGGGTGCGGCTGCGACGGCGACGGGGGCCGCTGCTGCCTTGCTGATTGCCTCTTCGATGTTTACGCCTTCGAGGGCGGCAACAAGTGCCTTTACACGGGCGTCGTCAACAGCGATACCGGCAGCGGTAAGGACCGCCTTTACACTCTCTTCCTTGATTGCCTTTCCTCCCTTGTGGAGGAGGAGGGCTGCATAGATGTACTCCATTCCTTTCACCTACTCTTCAAATTCGAATTCAGGATCCCCTGACCATGTTCTGGAGGGCTGCACTTTCTCTCTGTGCTTTTCCGATGATTCCATCGATCACGTCTTTCTCATAGATGCTTGCCTCAATGGCAAGTCCCCGTGCCTCTCTCACCGCCCTGGCGATGATCGGCGCTGCGGTCTCCTGGGTCGGGATGACTGCATTGACAGAGAGGTTGAATGCCTGCTGTGAGGCGATGGTGATCTGGCTGAAGATGAGATCTTCATCGATGGCAAGGACGGACGGCTCATAGAGGCTGCCTTCATAGAATGCTGCCTGGAGGATGAGCCCGACATCCATCGGTTTAATACCAAGCTTTGCCAGCACATCGGCCTGCTTGGGACCGATGGTGTCCCCTTTCCTGACCACGGTCCTGGTCTCGCGTATCTTCACCTTCCCCGCTTCGATGGCGGCGGGAATTCCCGCCTGCTGCAGTTCGCCGACAATCGGACCCGGTTTGAAACTGGTCGGTCCTTTTTCGACCACGATGTCGTCGGGGGCTTTCTCACCGGGCCTTGCCACCATCTTGGTCTTTGTCTTTTCGAGCTTCTTGAACAGCTTGAACGGGTTTTCGTTGGTGAAAATGAGCGCAGAATGACCAGAAAGCCGGCCGGCAAGCACGGCGATCTCCCCGCCGATCTCGGAGAACGCATGCTCGATCAGCGTGTTCCTCGTCATCTTGAGCTTCACCGATCCTCGCAGGTTCCTCCTTATCTGCTGGAGCTGGGTGGCGGGAATGCCGTACATGTCAACGAGTCCTATGAGCGCGTACCTGCCGGCATCTGCCTTGATCTCCTCGACCTCCCGCCTCTTCCAGGCAGGGAGGTGATGGGTGTACAGCGCCATTATACCAGCCTCTCCGCCGGCCCCATGGTAGTCTTGACGTAGACCGACCTGATGTTCATGGGCCCCTGCTCCAGGGTGCTCTCGATCTTCTTGAGGACTGCATCGATGTTATCGGCGATCTGCTCCGGCGGCATCTTGGTGGACCCGACTTTCACATGGAACGTCTTCTTATCCTTGGTCCGGACCTTCACCGAGTTCCTCAGGCGCTCGACGATCGGTCTTATATCGGTCCCGCCCGGGATCGGGGTCGGCATCCTGCCCCGGGGTCCCAGTCGCGGGCCGAGGAACCGGCCGACCTGGGGCATCACGCTGGTCTCGGCAAGGAAGAAGCGATACGAGCTTGCAACCTGCCGGGCTTCGCGTGGCTCTCCACCGAGCCGTTCAATCTCTTCAGGACTGATAATCAGGTCGACACCCGCCTCCCGTGCCTGGGTGGTGATGTCGCCCTTGCCAAGAACCGCTATACCCACTTTCCTGCCGGTGCCGTGGGGAAGAAGAATCGTCTCATCGATACGGTTCTTCGGTTGCGCCATGTCGATGTTCTTGAGATTGATGGTGAGATCAACGCTCTCTGAGAACTTCCGTTCCGGCGCTTTTTTAATGGCCGCTTCCACGGCCTCCAGAATCCTGGCCCTTTCTACCATGCCTTTCCTCCATAGTTATCGACCTCTTCTGATCTCCTATGGTTTCTTTCACAAGCCTATACAAAGACCGAGTCGTATGTTCCGGCATCGATTGCCGCAAGGACTTCCTTGGGGCGTTTGCCATCAACATTGACGCCAACGCTCACGCAGGTCCCGACAACTTCCTTGACCGCATTCTTCAGGTCGTAGGAGAGCATGTCATTGGCCTTCATGCGGGCGATCTTGACTGCAGCCTCCATCGGCAGGTCCCCAACAACCTGTAAGTTGGGCTCGGGGGATCCCTTCTCGATATTAACCTCTTTCTTGATGAGAGCCGTTGTGGGCGGTATCCCCACCGTGACCGTGAAGTTCTTTTTGTCGTCAACATTGATCTTCACCGGTACCTGCATACCGTTGAAGTTCCCTGTCTTTTTGTTGATTTCGTCGACGACCGCCTTCACGTTAATACCAAGTGGTCCGAGTGCCGGGCCGATGGGCGGACCGGCTGTTGCCTTGCCTCCAGGGACTAAAACCTCGACCACGTCTGCCATGGTATCACCATGCTGTCCCGCTGATGGGTATTCAGCGTGGGTTAAAAAAGGTTGACCCGGAGGGACTTAAATGTTATAGCCGACCAGTGATGTCCATTGGACCCATGTTCAGCTCGCCTCGCCGCGATCGACAACCCGGACATTGTCTCCCCTGACGGTTATTGGGATCGGAAGCACGCTCTCGTAAAGCTCGACTGTTATCTCCTCCTTTCCGGTGTCGATCCGTTTTACGACGGCCTTTTCACCCTTGAACGGACCGGCAATGAGCTCGACGATAGTGCCTTCCGAGATGCCGCTGACGACCGGTTTCGGGACAAGGAAATGGGCCACCTCGCGAAGCGTTGTCTCACCTCGAACCACGGTACGCGCATGGGCGACCTTCTCGACCAGCTGCTCGATCCGGGCCAGGCTCTCCGGTGTCTCCACAAGAACATATCCCTTCAGCTCATCGGGTACGATGATGGCTACCACCTGGACATCAGTGGCCTTGGTCTCGATGGCCTTCTTGATGTTATCAGCGACCGTTCTTTCCTGCTTCGAGGTGGTCTTGATAGCAAAAATACGGTTGGTGAATTCTTCCATATCCATCAGGGCAGGGGAATCATGCCAATGTAGATCAGGAATCCGATCAACCCGACAATGAGGACGCCTGCCGCAGCAACCAGGGCGATCTTCCTGAACTCTTCCTTCGTTGGAGTTCGTGCGAGCTTGAGGATACGCCAGTACTTGCGGAAGAGTTCCTCGTTGATATTGATTTTGAAATCAGGTTTTGCAATCTCCATGAGGTATCACTTGAGAAAATCTATCTCAAACTGTTTCTGGACTTTGGGGGTTATTTTTTCGTTCCTACCATATATTTGTGGCGACCGCACCCCTGTCACGACCAGCATGGTCCGCATCTTGGCCTGCATCCCCGGATCAACCTGTGCCCCCCAGATAATGCGCGCTCCGGGATCGATCCTGTTATACACTTCCTGGATGACGCCCTCGGCTTCGGCCATGGTCATGTCCGGGCCTCCGATCACGTTCACCAGCGCGGCAGTTGCACCCGAAATGTCTACATCGAGAAGGGGCGAGCGGATGGCTTTCTTGACTGAATCGGCTGCTTTGTCCTCGCTGTCGCTCTCCCCGACTCCGATCATGGCCACCCCTCCGCGTTCCATGACTGTTCGGACGTCTGCAAAATCGAGGTTGACCAGGCCGGGCATGGTGATCAGTTCCGTGATGCCCTTGACCGCCCGCATGAGGACTTCATCGGCAACCTTGAACGCGGCGTAGAGTGGGAGTCGTGGGACGACTTCGAGGAGGCGGTCGTTCGGGACAACGATGACCGTATCGGCCACATCTCTCAGCCGTTCCAGACCCGCTTCCGCATTTTCCATCCTGATCGAGCCTTCCGCGGTGAACGGCAGGGTGACGATCGCGATGGTAAGGGCACCCTCGTCCCGGGCAGCTTTCGCGACGATCGGTGCCGCTCCTGTACCTGTCCCTCCACCCAGGCCGACGGTGATGAAGACCATGTCACTGCCGGATATGAATCGCTTGATGTCCTGCTCGTTTTCGAGGGCGGCTTCCTCGCCGATCTGGGGGATGGATCCTGCACCAAGACCCCTTGTGCGTTGCCTCCCGATCAGGATCCGATGGTCTGCAACAGTCCTGGCGAGGTGCTGGGCATCGGTATTCATGGCAACCAGGGTAGCCCCGCAGATTCCTTCTTCTTTCATCCTGGTGATGGTGTTTGAGCCGCTCCCCCCACACCCGATCACCGTGATCTCGGTCTTGAGTTCTTTGAGTATCTGGTCGAGTTCCTCATTTTCCGTTTTTATATCATCCGGCTGGGAACTCACCTTGGTCAGCGCCTCTTCAACAATCGATCTCATCTTTTCTTCTCCAATCCCGGGATTCGGATATACTTCTCTTCACAGATGCGGACCATGTCCGGAGTGATCTCACGGCCATCGACAATCACCGGAATGCCCCGCACCAGATCACCGAAGAGCGGTCCCCTGGGAACACCCAGACTGCGCGCACGGTCCGGGTCAAACTTCGGTTTCCTGATTATGAGCTGATTGCCCTCAATCGCCGTGTTTTCTCCTCTACTTATGGTTGTAACGCATAAGCTTATTAAATCATTCAGTACAACGGATGAGCTTTCACCGGTGACGATAAAGACCGGAAGGATAGAAGTTTTGGGCGTGGAAAGGACGATTACCGGGAGCCTCTCCAGCGCCTCGCCAAATCCTGCAGGATCAACCCTGTTCGCTTCATGGACAAGATCCAGGGGGAGACTGATGGCAGCCGGAGCGCCATCTGCAACTGCACCGGTAATGTGCAGTTCTGCCCGGGGATCGATTGAGCGGGCGAGTTCCCTGATCCGGTTCCAGGTATCCCAGGAGAGGTCCTTCATCCCGAGTATCTCAGTCTCGGTGAGCCGGGGTATGCCTGCTTCTGCTACCAGGCGGTCCAGCCTGGAAAGCTCGCCCGGTTTGAGGGCTTTTCGATCGAAATACACAGCATCGGCCGTGCTCTTCCGGACCAGCTCCAGGAGCAGTTCGCGGTCGATAAAACCCGTCTCCCGTGAATGGATGATGTGCCCGAATGCCGCACGGGAACTGATGGCGATCTCTGTCTCGCGACGGGCATAGTGTGTTCCCCCTATCCCTACCAGGGAGATGTTACTTCGGGGTTCCGCTGAAAGGATGCTCCGGGCAACGGCCTCTCCCGCACAGGGATCGGTCCACTCGCGTTCCGTGCTCCCGATTTCAACGAATAGTGAGGGGATGTCGAGCTCTGTGGGGCCGTGATGGGTCACTTCGTAGCAGACCCGGTACCCAGGGGGGGCATGATCCGCGAGGCGGCAGAGGATGGCGTGCATCCACGAAGGCGCAGCCTGTGCCAGTGACGATGGCCTGCCCCCGAGTCGTGCAGGACCGGTGTTCCCCGTAACATGCACGGTCAGCACCGGGACGGGATTGATGCTTGAATGACGGGATAGAAAGAGGATCAGGTCGGCATCGAGCGACTGGTCAAGGTTATCCTGCGCGATCAGTCGTTCCCTGACTTCATGAAACGAGAGATCATGCTGGCAGAGCGGGAATTGCAGGCCGGCACCGGGCCGGGAGAGAAGATCATCGATATGATGCCGTATCGTGCGTCCTCCCGGATCCTGCCGGGAGTGCACCAAAGCGATCCTCACCGGGCCTGTCCCCTGGATATTCTATCTCGTGATGCTGGAAACATGGTAAACCCTATCTCCCAGTACACGTACTATTGTTTCTATGGATGAAGAAAAGATACGTTCCGTTTTCGAAAAGGAAGGGATCGGCAAGGAAATAACGTGTCCACAGGCATTCACCATATCTGAAAAATACGGTATAGCAAAGATGGACATCTCCCGGTACTGTAACCGGAATAGTGTCAAGATCAGGGGTTGCCAGCTGGGCTGCTTCAGATGACTCTCTTTTTCAGGACAGTTTCCGTTGAAGATGCCGTCAAGGCCGCCCAATCCATCGCCCCGCTGATGGAGCGGGAGGATGTCCCGCTGACCTTCGCATCCGGGCGTGTGCTTGCCTCGGATATCGCAGCCGACATCGACATCCCGGGGTTCACCCGGGCCACCATGGACGGCTATGCCCTGGTCTCTTCCGATACCATCGGTGCTTCGGAGTCGCTTCCTGCAATGCTCCATCGGACCGGCATGGTTGGGATGGGTACACCGGCCGGAATGACCGTTGGTCCCGGGACCTGCGTGTATGTTCCCACCGGGGGAGCCATACCCGGAGGTGCGGACGGGCTGGCTATGATCGAGGTGACCGAGAGTATCGGCGATGATGTTCTTGTGAGACGGCCGGTCGCGGTCGGAGAGAACATCATGGTCCGGGGTGAAGATTTCACCCGTGGTTCGGTTGTCATCGCACGCGGTACCAGGCTCTCAGCCAGGGATATCGGTGCCCTGGCAGCGGTCGGCACCACCCTGGTCCCGGTCAGGAAACAGCCGGTGGTCGGAATCATATCCACGGGCAACGAACTGGTCCCGGTCTCGCAAACCCCGGCAGGGGGGCAGGTGCGGGACATCAACAGTTACCTGGTCGGTGCATACCTCGCCTCACAGGGCTGCCTGCCGGAATACTTTGGCATCGTACCCGATGACCGAAGCCGCCTGCAGGAGTTCCTCGACAAGGCGCTTCACCGGTGCGATGCGGTTGTTCTCTCGGGCGGCAGCTCGAAAGATGACCGTGATATGACCGTTGATATCATCCGGGATGCCGGGGAAGTGCTGGTGCACGGGGTATCGATTGCTCCCGGGAAGCCTACCATCATTGGCCGCGCCAGGGGAAAGCCGGTCATAGGCCTTCCCGGGCACCCGGCTTCGTCCCTGGTGGTCAGCCTGGTGATCGTGCGCCCGCTCCTCGCCGCCATGACCGGGCAGCGGGAAAGCAGGCTGCCGACACGCCAGGCTATCCTCGCCGAGAACATTTCGTCCATGAAGGGGAGAGAGGACTATGTCCGGGTCCGCCTGTCCGAGGGCATGGCATTCCCCGAATTCGGAAAATCGGGTCTCATCAATACGCTCATCAGGAGCGACGGCCTGGTCAGGATACCGCCCGGAGTGGAGGGTCTCGAAGAAGGCGACGTGGTCGAGGTGATAATCTGGTGAAACGGTATCTCTCGCTCAAAACGCTCCGTGAAGTGCAGGATCTCATCCGGCAGGAATTCCCACAGAGGCGGGTTCGCACGACCTGTGCGATCGAACGATCGGTCGGGAGGATCACGGCCGAACCTCTCTTTGCCCGGTACTCGGTTCCCGAGGTGCACCTTGCGGCAATGGATGGCATCGCGGTCAGGAGCGAAGATACCTGGGGGGCCAGTGAGCAGAAGGCGGTCACGCTCCATGACTTTGCCAGGGTGAACACCGGCAATGTCATACCAGCAGGATATGATGCGGTGATCATGATCGAGGATGTGCGGATGGTCGGCGGGACCGCGGTTATCCGGAAATCTGCGAGCTCCTGGCAGCATGTTCGGCCGGCAGGCGAAGACATCGCCGAATCAGAGATGATAATCCCGTCGGGCCATCGCATCCGTCCCCACGATATCGGTGCACTTGCCGCGTATGGGTTCGTGGAAGTGCCGGTCCTGACCGTCACGATCGGGATCATCCCTACAGGAACGGAACTTGTTCCCGCAGGAATTCGCCCGCTCCCTGGTCAGGTCGTCGAGAGCAATACTGTTATGGCCCAGGCATGGCTCAATTCGCTTGGAGCAACCTGCAGGCGGTACCCCCCGACAGCCGATGAACCCGATCAAATCCGGGCCGCAATCCGCCATGCAGCCTCTGAAAATGACGTAGTTATCGTCTCTGCCGGTTCTTCGGCTGGAACGCGGGATTTCACAGCCCTGGTTATGGCGGAGATAGGAGAAGTCCTGGTCCATGGGATCGGCATCAAACCGGGAAAACCTGCGATAATCGGGAGGGTCGAATCGGTGCCGGTCATCGGGATGCCTGGCTACCCGCTTTCGGCACTCACTGTGCTCCGGGAGGTCATAGTCCCCCTGCTCTCCCGGTTCGGCCTCCCGGCTCCGGATCCGGAGGTTCTTACCGCAGAGCTCACGACAACCCTCCATTCCGAGGTCGGGACCTGCGAATTCGTCCTCCTGTCAATTGGGAATATCCGGGACCGCTGGGTCGCTGTACCGCTCTCGCGGGGATCCGGGGTCCAGATGAGCGGGGTCCGGGCAAACGCATTTCTCCGGATTCCCGATGAACTCGAAGGTTATGAAGCAGGACAGACGGTCCCCGTGGAACTCCTGGTTCCACGCAGCCAGGCGGCTTCCGCTCTCCTGGTGACCGGGAGCCATGACCCGTCGCTCGACCATCTAACCGAGCTGGTCGGCGCCAGGGGAGTGTCTCTTCATTCCTCCCATACCGGCAGCATGGGTGGGATCCTGGCATTGAAACGGAGGAGCTGCCATGCTGCCCCCATGCACCTCCTCTCCCCAGAAGACGGCGAGTACAACATCCCGTTCCTGGAGAAATACCTTCCGGGAGAAGAGGTGACCCTGGTCTGCGTTGCGGAGCGTGAACAGGGAATCGTGTCCCGGGAAGGGCTCACTCTCTCCGAGCTTCCGGGTCATTCCTTTGTCAACCGGCAGAAGGGGTCAGGAACACGACTCCTCCTCGATTACCGGCTCAGGGAGATGGGTATTGCTACCGGGAGCATCCCGGGCTACGACCGGGAACTGACTACCCATATCGGCGTTGCGCTGGCAGTAAAGACCGGTGAAGCGGAAGCCGGGATGTGTGTCTACTCGGCGGCACAGGCGCTCGGGCTCCCCTTTGTCCCGGTCGGCAAAGAACGCTATGAGATCGCCTTCCGGACCGCCGATGGCGATGACCCGAGGATGCGGGCCTTGGAAACGGCAATCTCATCGCCCGAATTCAGGGAGATCCTATCCCGTCTCGGCGGTTACGCTACCCTCGAGACCGGCGTACGGCGGCAAGTGCCCTGATCGCAGCTTCTTCTGGGCTCCTGCAGGAAGCGACTCCTGCGATGTCCCAGGTCCGGAACCCGAACACCGCTTTTCCCATCTTCAGGGCAAGCGCAATCTCGGAGAGGGTTCCATAGGCCCCTCCGATTGCAACCACGGCATCGGCTGACTGGACGATGACCGCATTCCGGGCATTGCCGAGGTTCGAGCGTATCACCACGGAAAGGTAAGGGTTCCCGCCATCTGCACCAGGAATGATCCCGACCGTGGTACCCTTCTCATCCCATGCTCCCCTGCACACTGCCTCCATCACCCCTCCCAGCCCCCCGCACAGGACAACGGCCTTGTTTTCTGCAAGGATCCTGCCGATACAACGCCCGGCCGCATATTCGTCAGGGGTGCATGTACCCGGACCGATGATCGCAACCTGGGCTGGCGGCCCCACTGCATCTTCTCCGGCATCTTCACCCACTACCGGTCACCCCGGGCATCCAGTACAAGGAGGCGTTCATCGGTCATCTCCTGGATTGCATACCGCGGACCTTCCCGGCCGGTTCCAGATCCTTTCACCCCTCCATAGGGCATGTGATCGACCCTGAACGTGGGTATATCATTTGCCACAACCCCTCCCACGCGGGATTCGGCAAACACTTTCATGATGCGCCCGAAATCCCGGGAGAACACCCCGAGCTGCAATCCATACCTGCTCCGGCCGGCACTGGCCAGGGCATCATCGAAATTGCTGTACCGGTTCACGGTGATGACCGGTGCGAAAACCTCCTCCTGCTCCACCCGCATCGCGGGATGGGTCCCGCAAAGAACTGTCGGGAAAAAGAGCGGACCATTCCGCGTTCCGCCAATAACGACCTGTGCTCCACCGGCAACCGCTTCATCGACCATCCGGCCTGCACGGTCAACAGCACTCGCAGAGATCATCGGCCCGACATCCGTCCCCTGGTCACGTGGATCACCTGTCCTGAGAACAGCTGTCCCGGCGCAGATGCGGGAAAGTACATAATCATGGATGTCTTCATGCAGGAGAACCCGCTGCACTGATATGCAGACCTGTCCGGCATTGGAAAACCCTCCGGCCACGATCCGGGTCGCTGCGTAGTCCGCGTCGGCATCGGAATGCACTATTACGGCCGCATTTCCACCAAGCTCGAGCGTAACCTTCTTCCTCCCGGCGCGCTCTTTAAGGGACCAGCCGACTTCCGGGCTCCCGGTGAAGGTCAGGACCGCGATCCTGGAATCGGAGACGAGACGCTCGGCAAGTTCTCCCGGGCAGGGGACCACGCTGAGTGCCTCGGGGGCAAGTCCTGCACACAGTGCCATCTCGGCAAGCAGGATCGAGGAGACCGGTGTGGCTGATGCCGGTTTCAGGATGAACGGGTTTCCAGCGGCGATTGCCGGGCCGAGCTTGTGGCAGGCCAGGTTGAGCGGAAAATTGAACGGAGTGATTCCAAGGACTGGCCCGCACGGGAACCTCCGGGATATCCCGATCCTGCCTTCGGCGCCCTCGGTCCAGTCAAGGGGGATAACTTCACCGCCGATCCTCTTTGCCTCTTCAGCAGAGGTGCGAAGGGTTGCAACTGCCCGCTGGACCTCGACTGCGGCAGACGTCACGGTTTTCCCGCTTTCAAGAACGATCACCCTGGCCAGTTCTGATGCCCTGGACTCCACCTGGTCGGCAATGGAAGAGAGGATCCTGCTTCTCTCCCCGGAAGAGAGCCGCCTGGTGCATTCAAAGGCCTCTTCTGCAATGCCTGCTGCATCTTCGAGATCCCTCACGGTTGCCTGGTGTACCCGGGCGATGGTATCGCCCGTGTAGGGAAATCTCACTTCGATCGGTGCCGGGTTTTCTCTCCACTCGCCGCCGACCAAGAACCGGTATTCGGGAACATTGCCTGCTGCCATCCTGCTCACCGTTGCCACATCCCCGGATTGGAGGTGCCTGGTTAAAGAAACTACTTTGTGTTCAGTAGGATAATAGCTGTGAATATATGCGCAACCGGAGATGCGGGTAGATGAACCGGGAGGAAGGATCCGGGTGAAGGAAGCTGCCAGTACATACAGTGCACGGGAGATCGAGGACGCCATACAGAAGTTCTGGGAAGAGAGCGCCGTGTACCGGAAGACAAAAGATCTCCATGCAGCCGATGAGGACTTCTTCTTTGTTGACGGGCCACCCTATACCACCGGCCATATCCATCTTGGCACGGCGTGGAACAAGATCATCAAGGACTGCATCCTCCGGTTCACCCGCATGACCGGGAGAAACGTCATTGCCCGCGCCGGGTATGACATGCATGGTCTTCCCATCGAAGTCAGGGTCGAACAGCAGCTGGGATTCTCCTCCAAAAAGGATATCGAGCGTTTCGGCATCGGGCCGTTTATCGATCGGTGCCGGGAGTTCGCCGCAAAAAATATGGCGATCATGAGCCGGCAGTTCCAGGATCTCGGTGTCTGGCTGGATTTCGATGACCCATACCAGACCATGCACCCCGGGTACATCGAAGCGGCATGGTGGACCCTGAAGAAAGCCGATGAGGCAGGGATGCTCGAGCGCGGGCACCGCGTGGTCAACTGGTGCCCACGGTGCGCGACCGCGATAGCTGATGCCGAGGTCGAGTACTGGGATGAGAGCGACCCGTCAATCTTTGTCAAGTTCCCGGTCACCGGCAGGGAAAACGAATACCTGGTGATATGGACAACGACGCCATGGACCCTCCCGGCCAATGTCGCTGTTGCCGTCCACCCCGATATCACCTATGCCCGTGTCGAGGCCATCAAAGGAGGGAGGAGAGAGATCCTCTGGATTGCCGATGAGCTGGTCGAGCCTGTGCTCAGGAAGGGGAGGTACCAGGATTATTCAGTCCTCGAAAAAGCGGGTGGCAGTCATCTCACGTCCTTGACCTTCTACTCACCGCTTGAAGAGCAGATCCCCCTGCAAAAGGAGATATCTCACAGGGTGGTGACCGCTGACTTCGTCACCCTTGAAAATACGGGGATGGTCCACATCGCACCCGGGCACGGGTGGGATGATTACCTGCTGGCCTGCCGGGAGAACCTCCCGATCATCTGCCCGGTAGATTCAACCGGCCGGTTCCAGGAAGAGGCAGGGGAGATCGCTGGCACCTTCATCAAGGCGGCAGACCCTGTGGTTCTCGATTATCTCGGCGATTACCTCCTGGCCCGGGAAACGGTTGTGCACCGTTACGGTCACTGCTGGCGGTGCAAGACCCCCATCATTTTCAGGGCTACCGAGCAATGGTTCCTGAAAGCCTCGGAGCTGCGCGATCGCATGCTCGATGAAGTTGCAGAGGTGACCTGGTATCCCGAATGGGCCGGCAGCGCACGGTTCTACGACTGGATCAAGGAGGCGCGCGACTGGTGCATCTCCCGGCAGCGTTACTGGGGGATCCCCATCCCCATCTGGGAATGTCGTTCGTGTGGCAGGACCCGGGTTTTCGGCACCGTCCGTGAGCTTGAGGAGGCTAGTGGATCGCTGCTCCCTGATCCCCACCGGCCCTATGTCGATGAGATACCGGTCCCATGCACCTGCGGTGGATCCATGCGACGGGTAGAGGATATCTTCGATGTCTGGTTCGATTCGGCAGTCGCTTCCTGGGCGACACTCGGGTTCCCGGCACAAACAGAAGCATTCGACCGTCTCTGGCCAGCTGATTTCATTACCGAAGGGCAGGACCAGACACGCGGCTGGTTCTACTCCCAGCTTGGAGCAAGCACCATTGCATTCGGCCGCTGCCCATACCGGAGCGTGCTGATGCACGGATTTGCCCTTGATGCCGAAGGACGGAAGATGAGCAAGAGCCTGGGAAACGTAGTCACCCCGGAAGAGGTGGTCGCATCCCAGGGAGTGGATGTCCTCCGGCTCTACGTCCTCTCTTCGAGCGCTCCCTGGGATGATCTCAAGTTCAACTGGGACGGGGTCAAGACCGTGAACCGGGCAATGAACATATTCTGGAACGTGTACCGGTTCCCGCTCCCTTACATGATCCTTGATGGTTTTTCCCCGGCAGCCGGTGTGGACGGGGCATGGGACCCTTCCGGAGTGGCAATGCGCCTGAACCGCATGGCACCGGAAGACCGGTGGATCCTCTCCCGCATCAACTCGTGCGCGGCAGAGGTTGATAATGCCCTGCAGGAACGCCAGCTCCACCGGGCGACACGGATGCTCATCTCGTTCATCCTCGAGGACCTGTCTCGCTGGTACGTCCAGCTGGTGAGGGAACGGATGTGGCTTGAAGGGGAATCGGCGGAAAAGACCGATGCCTACGAGACCATCACCTATGTGCTGCGCCGGCTATGCGGACTGATGGCCCCTTTTACACCGCATATTACCGAGCAGATGTACCAGAACCTCAAGCTTCCGGGAGACCCGGAAAGCATCCACATGACCGCCTGGTTCCCGGGCAACCGAGACCTTGTCGATGAACGTCTCGAACAGGAGATGGCAGCGGTCCGCTCGTTTGATGAGGCCCAGGCCAATGCCCGGCAGGCAGGACATCGGAAACTCCGCTGGCCGGTTGCCGAATGCGTGGTAGTGACCGGTGACGATGCAGTGGCCCGGGCGATCGAAGACTTAAACACCATCTGCAGGGATCGGGCAAATGCGCGGAGAGTCCGGGTCCTCAAAAACTCGTATGACCGGTCCGGATGGCGGGCCGAACCGGTCATGAAAGCGCTCGGACCAGCATTCGGGAAGAAAGGGCCCCTGGTGCGCGAGCTCATCGCGGCAACCGATGCGGCTCGCCTCAAGGCCGCGCATGACCGGGGAGAGCAGGTAGTCCTCCGCCATGACAGCGAAACGTTCTCCATCGTGCCGGGCATGGTCACTTTCGTGGAAGAACTTCCCCCCGGCATTTTCCAGGCCCCGATGGATGGCGGGAAGGTATACGTTGATACCACGCTTTCGCCCGAGCTCGAAGCAGAAGGGTATGCCCGGGAGATCATCCGCCGTATCCAGGAGATGCGCAGGCAGCTTGACCTGCGGGTCGAGGATTACATTACTGCGGCAGCGGCCATCACCGATGAGCGGGTGGCTGGACTTGTCGGCGATCTCTGGAAAGAGGGGATCGGGGAGCAGGTGCGGGCCGCTGCCCTGTCCATCACCGCCAGGGATGGGAATGCAGACCTGCCCGGGTTCGAACTGTCACGGGAATGGGATGTGGAAGGCATCCCGGTGGTGATCGCTATTTCACAGTTCCGCAAAGAGCCGGGAAAGGAATAACCGTCCTTCGGGAGAGCTGAAGAGCGGGGGAGCCCGGTCGCATTCAACGGTGGTCCTGACCGACCGGACCATCCTTCCAAGCCGTGGGTTCCACCCTTCGATCGTCCTACCTTTCCGGTAAACCAGAACGCCCCTTCGCTGCCATACAGGCGTTTTGGCCAGGTTGATTCCATGTGAGAATGCCAGTTCATGCAATGATGCCGATGAGAGTCCCTTTAACTGCCGTGCTGCCTCGGTCCTGCTGCACCCTGCTTCTGCCAAAGCATACTGGCACCAGGCATTGATATGGTTCCTCCAAGCCTCGATCTGGCGCTCTATCAGGTATTGGACGGCAACCTCGGGAGTGACCTGGATGATCCGGGCATCGAATGAAACCGGGATTTGGGAACCGGCCTCGAGGGTCAGGGCACTTGCGGCATAGGATGCCGTCACCGAATCGATCTTCTCGATTCTCCCGGAAAAAGGGAGGGTAGGGAAATACAGGCTGATCTCATCGGAGAACGTATAGGAAAACGCAGGAGAAAGGCCCGAATCCGATATCAGGCGTTCACAAACAGTGGTCATCATTTCCGAGAACCTGAGGTCAAACGGCCGCTCGAGTCCCCATTTGTCGGCTATGACATGAAAGTTCCTTCCGTCAATCCGGACAAAGACCGGTGGTATACAGGTCAGGGAACTGTAAATCTCCCGTCTCTTCATGAGCGCTGTCCTGTGAGGACTCCCGGACGAAAAAAGATACTCCTGCCCGTGGTCAGGCATCCTCCGGCCTGAATGCACCGGGCAGGTGGCGGATGAGAACGATATCGCCGATACTCCTGATAATGCGGAACGGTATTTTCAGGCCTTTGTAGTTCTTGATATCCACAAGCTGCTGGTTGAGCTTTCCCACCACAATCGATTCCATCCTCTTTGATTCCACATCGATGAGGACATCCTCAACCTCACCGACAAAGACGCTTTTTTCGGTGTACACCTTCAGTTCAAACATCTCAGTAATCTGGTTTCTCATCCCAATCAATGAAAGATATATACTATTCAGTTAAAAATATACCCCTCTATATGAACGGGTCGTTCAAAATCGGGACGATTTACGGTATTCCTGTGCTCCTTCACTGGACATTTATTCTCATCATCCCGTTCTTTGCATGGGTCATCGGGAGCCAGATCATCCTGACATCCGAACTGATCTCAAAATTGTTCGCTATAGGGATCGACACCAGCCTGATAGGGTCCGGGATCACTCCCTATGTCTTCGGGGCGGTTGTGGCCCTCGGCCTGTTCTTCGGAGTATTCATCCATGAGATGGCACACTCCGTGCTTGCAAAGAGCAGAGGGATCAGGATCAACAGCATTACGCTGCTCATCTTCGGGGGAATCTCATCCATGGAGGAGCAGACCCCCGATCCAAAGATCGAGCTCCCGATGGCGCTTGTGGGCCCCCTCACCAGTCTTGCCGTCGGGATCATCTGTATCGGCATCATGTACCTGTGCGATGCGGTAATCGCTGCAGCTCCTGTCGCAGGAGCCTTTGTCTTCACCTTTGGGTACCTTGGTCTCCTGAATGTCTTCCTGTTTGGCTTCAACCTCCTTCCTGCGTTTCCAATGGACGGAGGACGTGTGCTCCGGGCGTGGCTTGCACGAAGGATGCCCCTGAACAAGGCAACGAAGATTGCCGCCGACGTTGGGAAGGTATTTGCCGTTGTGTTCGGGCTCGTCGGAATTTTTTTCTTAAGCCCAATCCTGATCCTCATCGCCTTCTTTATCTATATCGGGGCTTCCCAGGAATCGACAGCCGTCAAGTACAGTTTTTTACTCAAGGATGTCACAGTCGGCGATATCATGGCCCGGGAAGTGCTCACCGTTCAGCCGGATATGACGGTAAGGAGCGTGATCGACCTCATGTACGCCACCAAGCACCTGGGCTTCCCGGTCCTAAATCGGGGAATCGTGGTTGGGATGGTCACCCTTGCCGACGTCCATAAGATCCCCTCCCTGGACAGGGAAGCCATGCAGGTCCGCGACATCATGACCCCGGGTGCCATAACGCTCCCTCCATCGGCACCGGTCATCGATGCCCTTCGGATCATGTCCGGCAGCAACATCGGCCGGATCCCCATCATGGATGGCGAAATACTGCTGGGGATCGTCAGCCGGACAGATATCATGAAGGTGATCGAGCTCAAGGAGATGTAATAAAAGAGATATGGTCCTCGAGCGGGAGTATTCCCGCCAGGGACCTTAGCTCCTGTTTATCCCTCAGCGGCCGGTGCGAAAAAACCCTTCCTGCCAGTTTTCCACCGATCCCGGGGATCCACTTGAGAGCGGCGAGCGGAAGCTCGTTGATCCGTATCGGGGAGGGAAGGGCGGTTACCGACCTCATCCCGTGTTCCACGACCACCACGTCGAATACGGCCCGGACCGGGAGTCTGAGAGGGATTCCCACGAGGATAGGGTAGGAACCCATCTGCCTGCCGAATGAGATGCGCCCTTCCTGCTCGATCACCACCCCGCGGAGCACGGTTCCCGGAGGAAACACCTTCCGAAGCATCGGGAGATCGAATTCTTTCCTGACCTTTTCCTTGAATACCCTGAACCTGGCGGCATGCAACCCGAGCGTGTTGTCGTTGTATGCGCGGGTCCCCTCAAATGCCATCAACTGACGTATGTTCACCCTTCGAACCAGCAGGTTGCCGGAGAGCAGTCGGGACAGGAACTGCTCGTTGAGGGTATAGGTCTCCGGGGTCTCCCCGGCAAGGCCGCAGACGAAGTTCAGACCGGGGAGGAGCTCGGGGATACCATCCCGGCGGACAGCCCCCACCTCGTTCACGATAGCGATGGCCTGCATCACCTCTTCCGGCCCTGCCTTGAGGTTATTTGCCGCGACAACGGCCGGGTCGGCGGTCTCCATTCCGAAAGCGGCAACGTCACCCGGGGTATGGTAACAGACTATCTCCCGGAGCGCACTCCGGGCAGCATCCTCGTGGCGGGCAATGGTTCCAGGGTTGATATTGTCGATATGCAGGGTTTTAAGGCCTGGTGCCGCAGCCCTGATCTCGGCGAACAGCTCGCCTATCCGTTCCGGTTGCGGGACCGGATATGCACCGCCGGGTGACTGGTAGACAAGGAGGTCGGGCTGCCTCCCGAGCCTGAAATGGCGGGCACCGGCACGGGCAAGCGCTGTAACTTCCCCGGATATGCTGCTGACGCTCCGATATCGGGGTGCCCCGTAGAAGGGTTCGGTGCAAAACGAGCATCCGCCGGCAAGCGACCGTGGGCACCCCCGGGCGGTCTCGAGCTCGCACATGACGAACGGATACGAGGGGTGTTGCCTGATGATATCAGCTCCTCCGACACTCCACGGATCCGAGCGGGCATAGTCCAGGGATCCGTACGTTCTTCCCTCGGACAGGAAATTGTCAAGCGCTTCCGGGGGCGAACCGGCAAGCAGGTGATCGAATCCCGACACAGCCTGGCGGGTTGCTTTTTTTCCTCCTTCCGGGGCATATCCAAACCCGATCGGTCCGGCAAGCAGGCGTACGATTCCCCTTAGCCGTGTGCCGATCTGCTGGATCTCGGTCAGGGTGGCGGGGGTCCCGCCCAGGTACTTTCCCGGGACGGTGATCCCGGCAATCATCACGACAATTCCTATGGCGTCCCTTCGCACGAGGAGCTGCGGATCGGTGCGGATCTGGTCGATGGTGAGATAGCGGGGAAGAAACCCGTGTTCACGGAGCACGCCGGTAACGGTCCTGATATACGGGGATATGTAGGGAGGAACCCCAAGACAGGCAGGTTCATCGACATAGCCATCGATCAGGAGGGCTTCAGCAGGCATAGCCGATCAGGGCGAGGAGCTGCCGTGCCCACTGGAGCTTCCCCCGCTTGATAAAATCGACGTCCGGGTCATCGAGGTCGAACCCGATGATGATAATCCGGTCCGCCCCGAGGTGGTCTGCGGCAAAGACCGCCCGGTCTCCGTCGGTGAACCCCCCGAAATTGTGAAGCGGCGGGACAGGCCGGGACTGTGTGGTACCGACAACCGGACCAGCGAACCTTGGTGTCCAGTACCTGATGAGCGGTATGTTATCGCCATGGGCATGGATCACCATGACCGTTCCTTCGCAATTCATGGAAAGGTAGTCATCGGTTGCCCCGTCAAGATCGGTGAATACAGCGTCAGGCCGGATGCCTGCCCGGAGGAGGACTTCGGACGCGGCATCAGCAGCAAAGACATTTCCCTCGATACGGAAAAGTTCGTCCTTCAGGCAGGGTGCATTCCCGCAGACAGTGACAACGGTATCCCGGCAGAGCGCATCGAGGAGCGGAAGGTCGTCTCCGGGAAGGAGCGCGGCAAGCAACAGGGCGGCCTCTTCGTCCTTCTCCCGTTCGAATCCGAAACTTTCCAGGATCCGGGTGTAGTAGGGCTCCCACTCCTCAAAGTCCATTCTTGCCCTCATTTTCGAGGCCGACAATTCTGTTGAACCGGGCAATGAGGGGATCCATGATGAGAACCAGGAGCTCCTCTTTCTCCCTGACCCGGGAGAAGTAAGAGAGGGGAATGGTTGCTGCCGCCATGCTGGGATGGCCCCCGGCATCGCCGACATCACCGAACGCTTCGCGCAGGACATTCCCGATGTGGATCCGGACATCCCGGTTCCGGGCGGACATGACGATAGCCTCATCTGAGATACCGTAGACGAGCGCCGTGTTGACCCCCTCCAGGCTGATCAGGAGATCGGCTGCCTGGGGGAGAGCATCACGGTTCCGGACAAACCCGACATTGCTTATCAGGTACCCGCTGGTAATTTTCCTGTTCCGGATAGCGGTACCGAGAACGTCCAGCGTTTCCTGGGAGAGCGTGGGGGACATTATCTGGTCAAGGAGATCCGCATCGGTGAGCGGAAGCAGGAACGCGGCATTGTTCAGGTCCTGCGGAGTCACGTTCCGACGGAAGTCGCGGGTGTCGGACCGGATGCCATAGAGAAGCCCGGTGGCAACCCGTTTATCAACAGGGATATCGAGCTCCTGCAGGTACTGGGCGAAGATACTCGCCGTAGCGCCGAGCCCGGGACGGGCATCGACAAACACCGCCCCGTAATCCTCACCCTGATCATCCCGGTGGTGGTCGATGATGATGTGCACCCGCGTTCTGGGGAGGAGTGAGTTGTTCACCCCGGGGGCGGGGGAATCAACGAGGGCGAGGTATGTACATTCCTGGATGGCCGAGGGATCCGCCTTCTCCATCTTGATCTCAAGCAGGTTTACAAGGGTCCGGTTCTCCTGGTGCCCGATGATACCATCGTAAAAGATACGGCACGAGAGACGGTTCGGGTTGGCGTTTGCTGCGATAACCGACAGGGCGAGAGCACTCGAAATGGCATCCGGATCGGGGTTTTTATGGGCGATGATCCCGAGAGTCCCCTCCCATCCTGCGAGCAGGGAGTAGAGGCGCTGGGAGATCCGGTTCGAGTGAAGCTTCATGATCTGGTGGACCGACGCTTTCGCCATCACCTTGTGCGGGTTGATGACCACGTCCGCCCCGGCTTCTTCGAGGCGGGCAGCAGCGATGGCGTCCGGGGCCCGGGCGAGAACGTGTACGTGCGGGTCAGACTCCTTGAGGGTCTTGACGGCGGCCAGATTCGCGGCATCGTTGTCGGAAAGGACGAAGGCGATCTCAGGCACGAGCTGGCCTGAGAACAGATCAGGCGAGGTGATATCCCGTTCCACGGCATCGATTCCCTGGTCGCGGAGCTCCCTGACCCTGTCCCCGTTCCTGTCGAACACCAGGATCCTGGCAGCATTATCACGGAGCTCCTGGAGGATATGGTATCCCGTGCTGCCGCACCCTAGCAGGGCATATTTCGCACGGCCCGGAGGTTCGGTCTGCGCCGGATCAGGCATATGTGCACATATGGGCTCCAACGGGATATTAAAGTTACAACCAGGTTTCTGACGGCATTGACAGGCCGGATTCCGATTCCAGGGCCGTTCAAGGGAAAATAAGAAAGATTTATGACACTGCTGCAACCAATGATATAGGTCATAGCAGGGCTTGTAGCTTAGTTCGGCAGAGCGACGGACTCTTAATCCGTAGGCCGTGGGTTCAAATCCCCCCAAGCCCGTTTTTTCTTCTCATCCATCTCCTGTGGGGAACAGGAATTTATCCAGTTCCAGAAGGATAAACCGCATGGTTATCCACGTCTCCTGTATGAAGGGTTGTATCCTCCTTGTTGCTGCCGTCCCGTGATCGGCACGAGAGCGATCATGGCAGTCGAAGGTTGAACGTGTTTGATGCCGTGTAGTTCATGGCGGTCACCATCGTGGCTGCCAGGTACGGTGATATCTTCCTCCGGCTCACACGTGCGTGAGGTGACCGTACTCATCATCATCGCAGGTGTCCGGTGGCTTCGCTTCTCTCAATCGCTACCCTAAGCCTGCCAGAGCCATGTTCTCAGTCACCACCCCGGGAGGGCAGCTCACGGCCCTGATAACCGTCTCCCTGCCTGTGGCAGGAACGACAGGTTTGCTCTCCTATTCGTCCATTCGTTCTGCAGGAAAGCCAGGCACCAGGGAACTTTCTACGTTGGAATCCCCCTGAAGAAAAATGCGCAATTTTTATTAAATTGCATGTATTTGAAATCCGAGCCCGGGATTAACCGATACATTAAAGATATGACCGTACAATGTGTAAATAGAGGAGTAAACTGATGTACTGTCCCAAATGTGGAAAAGTGACAGAACAATCAGGAAAATACTGCCAATGGTGTGGTGCCAACCTGACCATGTACCGCGATCGTCCCTTCACCCGGAAACGGGTGGGGAGCATCAGGACCGAGAAATTCGCCGGTCTCGGAGGAAGGTTCCTCGGGGGGCTAATCGATCTCATTTTTCTTGTTCTCTTCGATCTTATGGCTGCTGCATTTGTCGGTATCGTTTCCTGGCTTTTCAGGTATCCTGACCCGATATCGGAGACGATCAGGATGCTGTATCAGTACTACCTGCATGTTCCGAGGACTGATGCCACCGGGCAGATCGTCAATGCCGCAATTCCGCCCCAGATCCTTCTCTCCGCTGGCATCTTCCTCCTCCTGATCCCCTGGATCTATTTCGCCTACCTTGAAAGCTCCAGGAACCAGGCATCGCTTGGAAAATTGGTAATCCGGGTAGCAGTGACCGACATGCAGGGAAACAGGATCACGTTCTCAAGAGCAACCCTTCGTTTCTTTGGAAAGTGGCTATGTGTTCTCACCCTCTTCATAGGATTCCTGATCATCGCATTCACCGCATACCGGCAGGGACTCCATGACAAGATTGCCGGAACCATGGTGTTCTGCCAGTAACCTTCCTCTTTTTCAGTCGCCGGTAATGGCCATTGTTTGAATTGTTTTGGAAATGCCCGGGCCCCTTGCCCTTGAAACCAGATCGCGGGAAAAAAACGAGAGATTTTATTTCCGCTCCCGATCCCTTTCCGATGTGTTAATGCGAGGTTGCTTTCAATCGTATTTCCCCTTCAGCCCGGCCCACCCGGTAAACCCGCAGTAGATACATCCGATCCCGTCACAGTGGCGGCACTTCCGGGCAGGGCGCTTCACCAGGACTTTACCGGTGCGGTCGCAGTAGATGCAGCCGATGCCTTCGCAGTGGCAGCAGGTCGCTTCTGTATAGATATCCGATTCTTCTGTCATGGTCTCTCCAGAAAGCTTCCTGCCCTGGCACGTTAAGGGTTGTTACTGATGCCAGGTCCAGGGATGGATTCGGGCCTCGTGTCCGCCCCCTCCAGTTACTCTCTGCCAAGGACGGCTCCGCGGTCTGCCTGGGCAACGGTCTCTGCATACCGGGCAAGAACGCCGCTGATCGGCTTTGCTTTTGGGGTCCAGAATGAGCGTCTTCGTTCAAGCTCCGCCCTGGGGAGGATGACATCAAGCGTCCGTTCATGGAGGTCGATTGCAATAGTGTCTCCGTCATGGACGAGACCGATCGGGCCGCCAGCCGCTGCCTCAGGGGTGACGTGGCCGATGCAGGGGCCACGGGTCCCTCCCGAGAACCGCCCGTCCGTTACTAGCGCGACTCTGGTGTAACCGAGCCCCATCAGCGCCGAGGTCGGAGAGAGCATCTCCGGCATGCCGGGACCGCCACGGGGGCCTTCGTACCGGATCACGACCACGTCGCCTTCCCTGACATGGCGTGAAAGGATTGCTTCCATCGCTTCCTTCTCCCCGTCAAAGACCTTTGCGGGACCACGATGCGTCCACATATCGCGGGAGACAGCTGCCGACTTGATCACCGCGCCACCCGGTGCGAGGCTCCCCCGCAGAATGCGTAGCCCGCCCGCCTGGCTGATGGGAGAGTCAATGGTCTGGATGATCGATGGAGCAGGGACCGGTGCGGACCTGGCAATCGACCTGATGCTCTCCCCGGATACGGTCGGAGTATCGGAAAGCTCCCGTTCGAGTGCTTTGAGGACGGCCGGTATGCCGCCCGAACGATGGAGTGCGGCCATCGAATGCGGTCCTGCCGGTTGCATGTGACAGATATGCGGAATCCGCGAGCCGATCCGGTTAAACGCCTCGAGGTCGAGTGGCACACCTGCTTCATTGGCGATTGCTATCAGGTGGAGCACCGTGTTCGTGCTGCCGCCAAGGGCCATATCAACCCGGATGGCGTTCTCGAGGCTATCCCGGGTAATGATATCGCGGGGGCAGATGTTCTCCTGCACAAGGGAGAGTACCCGTTCTCCCGACAACCGGGCGATCCGGAGTTTATCGGCATCGACCGCCGGGGAAGCAGCACAGCCTGGAAGCGACATCCCCATCGCTTCGGTCATGCAGGCCATGGTATTTGCCGTGTAGAGTCCCTGGCAGCTCCCGCACCCCGGCATGGCACACCGTTCCAGGTCTGCAAGGCTTTTTTCATCAAGAGATCCGCCTGCAACCCGGCCCACTCCTTCGAATACATCGATGAGCGAGAGGTCTTGCCCTTCCGCGTAACCCGGCAACATCGGCCCTCCGGTCACCACTACAGACGGGATATTGATCCGTGCCGCGGCCATCAGCATGCCAGGGACGATCTTGTCACAGGTCCCGACAAGGACAAGTCCGTCGAACCGGTGGGCCTGGGCCATGAGCTCGATGGAATCGGCAATGTTTTCACGTGAAGGGAGCGAGTAGCGCATCCCTTCATGGCCCATGGCGATACCGTCGCATACCCCGATGACCCCGAATTCAAAAGGTACGCCACCGCCAGCAGCAATCCCTTCCCTCACTTTCCCGGCAAGCGCCCGGAGGTGGATATGGCCGGGTACGATATCGTTCCAGGCATTTGCCACCCCGATAAACGGGCGTTCAAGTTCCCCCTGGGTAATCCCCAGGGCCCTGAGCAGCGCACGGTTCGGGGCCCTGTGGTAGCCCTTCTTTACTTCATCACTTCTCAAGACCGGCATATTCACACCTCGCTATCCAGGAGTATGTCCGTGATCGCTTTTATGACTTCCCGGAAACCGCCCGCCCATCCAACCAGGGTTACCTGGTGCCGGAGCCCCTCCCCATGCCCCCTGCCCAGGGTTCCACCGGCGGCTCTCATTTGACCACCGGATTGGCCTCATGCCCCATGGAAACCAGGCACATCTCCCCTGTGCAAGCATGGTTTTTCCCGGGCCATGGACCCATGGTCTGCCCTGACCCAGGTTCTCCGGGCCACCCCGCACACCTCCTGCGCTGGGGAAGTAGCAGGACTGCCGGGTCATCACCGTTTCAGGGATACCCCGTCCTGGCGCCCGGTTTTTCAGTTGGGCTACCGGTTACGGGCTGCGCTGACCAGGGACTCGGAAAATTCCGGCGAAAAATACGAGTGTGTATAGGTTCCAACGGCCTGGAACTCGGTGAGTCCGTCCCTGCCTTCCATGATACCTGTCCCCCGGTTAAGGGTGATGGCGAAGCGTGCATCACGGCCAGGTTCCACTGCTGAATAGTGGAACTCATGTCCCCGGATGGGAAGGCCAGGAACGGCCATCGCCGGTCCTCCGGTCCACTGCCCCTCCGAGTAGCCAAGCGCCTGGATACCCGCGGTCATGCGGGCACTGCCGGGGAGGATGCCGGCCATCCTGAAATCCGTCTCCCCAACCGTCATGGACTTGCAGAGGTACATGAGACCGCCGCATTCTGCATAGATCGGCATTCCCTTCTCCGCGGCCGACCTTATTGCCGTCCGGCAGGGCGCACGCTCAAGGGTAGCAGCATGGAGCTCGGGATATCCCCCGCAGAAATAGTATCCGTCCGCCTCAGGGAGCGGGTCACGCAGCGGAGAGAAGAAGGCGATTCGGGCACCTGCCCGCTCGAGGCATTCGATGTTGTCATGGTAACAGAAACAGAATGCTTCGTCCCGCGCCACACCGATTGTCACATCAGGAATAATGTGGCGCGGGCGAGCTGGAGCGGCCGGGAGAAAAGGAGCGGATCGGGCGATTTCAAGGATTCCGTCCACATCGCAGTGCTCAAGCACCACGTTCCCCGGGAGCGGGTCGGCTTCCAGCTCAAATGCCATCTTGAGACCCAGGTGGCGGCTCTCCATACCGAGTTCTGGGATGCGCGGGATGAAGCCCAGGGCGCGGATCGAGAGCCCTTCCTCGATCATGGCCCGGTGCCTGGGGCTTCCTATGCAGTTGAAGATCACCCCGGCCAAGTTGATGCCGGGCTCAAATGTACGGTACCCCTTGATGACGGCATGTGCGCTGCGGGACATCGCTCTAACGTCCACAACGAGCAAGGCCGGGGTCCGGAGAATGCGCATGACGTGGGCGGTACTGGCCATGGATGTTCCCTCGAGACCATCGTACATCCCCATGACACCTTCAATCACTGAGATATCGGCGCCAGCGGATGCGGCATGGAAGGTCGCGGCAACCCCGTCCTCCCCCATCATGAAGGGATCCAGGTTGCGGGAGATGCGGCCGCAGATCGCGGTATGGTGGGTCGGGTCGATGAAATCGGGGCCGACCTTGAACGGCTGGACCACAAGGCCGCTCCTGCGCAGGGCCTGCATTATGCCCCGTGACACGGTTGTCTTCCCGCACCCGCTGTGGGTACCGGCGATCATTATCCGGGGGATGCCGGCGGGTTTCCTGCGGTCGGGCAGCATGCTGAATGAATGGTGGATCGTAGAGGAATTTATGCCGACCGATTTTTACGCTCCTTTTCCATGGTTATGCGGGATAAATAAGCCGGGGGGGCACCTGTCCAGGATACCAGCAACTGCCCCGGTCCCGTCCTTTCCACGGCCGCCAGGGCCCGCGCTGCAAGCGGTACAGCTGTGATTATGTGAGGCAGCCTCCAAAGAATACCATTGCGTGATGGGTGATGGGTGAGAACGACCTGGACTACGAGACGCTTCACCTTGCCCGGTGGGATACCCGGTTCTGGGCCTGGCTGGTCGATTTTATCCTGGTCAGCCTGGTCCTGAACATATTCTCAAATCCCTTTCATTTCATCAGTGGGCTGTTCTCCTGGCATTATTTCGACTATTTTCTCCGGAGCCTGGGATTCCTGGTCTACTGGACAGCGATGGAAGGGGTATATGGGCAGTCGATCGGAAAGATGGTGCTGAACATCAAGGTCACCGACCGCGCTGGAAAGCCAGTCAGTTTCCAGAAAGCCCTGGTCGAAAGTCTCGGGAAATCGTTTATCCTCCCCATCGACTGCCTTATCGGGTGGCTCGGCATGCCGGGAAAAAAGCTCAGGTTATTTAACCGTGTCTCGGGTACCATCGTGGTCAAGACCGATTACCGGGAACCGGCGGGGATCCGGTACATTCGCGACAAGGAATAACCCACGATTCCCGTTTTGCAGGCCAGGCCTTCCGATCCGAACACGGCACGTGTAAAAACCGGCCGGTTTTCCGCAATGAGATGTGCAGCTCCCAGCGGCACACGTTCCAGCGGACCGGACCGGAAAAAAACCTGCGTTTCTCAACCGATACCCCACTGGGCCAGTGTGGTCCGGGATGGGTCGATGTCTGTCCATTTCCAGCCCAGCGCTTCGATGATCCGGGAGATCGGCTGCCGGAGGGTCTTTTCCAGCATCAGCTCCCAGTCTACCTGGAATTCTGGGGGAACCTGGTCGCCATACTCGAAGCAGAGCACATCGGTCTTCCGGTACTTGGCGGTGACGTTCTTGATGTATACCCGTTTTGGCTTACTCCCTTTTGCAAACTCCATCCCGAGATGCTCGTTTGAATATCTTGCACCCCGAATATGGGCATCATCGGTCTGGTAGTCGGAAAGATCCTTTCCTATCCCCCCCGGGATGCCGATCTCGTCAAGTGAATACTTACCGGCACGATAGTTCCTGATGATATCGGCCAGGTAGTCCCTGACGGACTCGTACTCTTCACCGTGGAGGATCATCTCCATCACCCGTTTCTGGACCGCCCGGGTGATCTGTGGTGAGTCACTCCGGCGGATCTCAAACCCTACGACATCGATCTCATCGGCCTCTTTACCCTCCTTCCAGACGAGGTGTCCGGCATACCGCTTCTTCTTCCCGGCCTGGAAGAACCGCCGGTAGATCTTCTCAAACTTGATGGAGAAGTAGTGGCGTTCCACTGCAAGCTCCTGCCGGGCGAACCCTGTATAGCTCCGGTTCACGGCCTCCTCGATGGTACGGGCCTTCCCGATGGTCTCTTCTAGGTTGCCGGGCGGGATGAGCACCATGCAGGAGTCGGTGTCGCCATAGATGACCCGGTAACCGAGCGCCTCGATGACCGACCGGGTATGCTCGATGATTGCTCGCCCCACCGAGGTGACTGCTGCACCGATCTCCCGGTCGTAGAGCCGGAAGCGCGTGTACCCGCTTACCCCGTAGTAGGTATTCATGATGACCTTGAGGACATTCTGCTGGAGGTCGTAGAGGATATACTCCGGGGAATTGAAGGGGAACTGGTTCCGCATCTTCTTCTTCTCCTCCCGTTCGACCAGGAGGTCGCTTATGATGCTCCGGGTGAGTCCGTCCGGCTCTTTCCTGAACCGGATGCCGTTGGGGGCCTTCAGCTCTCCACCCGGATCCTTCGTCTCCGGGGAGGCGTTGATGGTCATCATGGCCATTGGGTAGAGTGACTTCAGGTCAAGGACCACGACGTTCTCCCGGACCCCTCTGCTCGGCTCAAAGACCGTTGCCCCTTCAAACTCTTCGGAGGGGGCAAACCCTTTCGAGGGAAGGACGTAGCGCCCGAAGGCTTTCCGGAGGACAAAGACATCGATGACGCTCGATGAGTTCAGGGTCCTCTCGAGCGGGCAGCCAACGTACCGGGCGATCTCGCGGTAGAATTCGATGATCCTGTTTTTCTGGTTGATGGCCACGCAGAGCTCGACGTCCTTGAAGTTATACTCGACGAGGAGGCAGGGATCGTTCTTCCAGAGCTCGCTGATGGTGCCGGTATACCGGACCTTGGTCTCACCGATCTCTACTTCGGCCACGGCATCGAGGCGGTAGGACTCCTGCTGGGTGGCGTGCATCTTCCGGTATGCCGAGAGGAGATCGAAGACTGTTCTGCCGCGGAGCGCGTTTCGCTCAGTCATTCCTTCGAGCCGGGCGAGCGAGACGGGGTTCTGGCCCAGGACCTCCATCCGTTTGACCAGGTAGGGAAGGTCGAATTCCAGGAAGTTCCACCCAGAGAGGATATCTGGGTCACGCTCGCGGATGTATCCCGAGAAGGCCTCGAGCATGCTGCGCTCTGTCTGGAAGGTCCGTATATCGTGGGTCCCTGCGCAGAAGCACCCGTTTTCCAGCCCTTCCCTGGTTGAGAGAACACCAAGATCGCAGTGGTCCGTTCCCGGAGAAAAGATAAAACTTGTATAATCACCGGCGTACGAATCCCAGCAGGTGATGCAGATCACCGCATCGCGTGCCGGGTCGGGGAAGCCTCTCACGTCCTCGCACTCGATGTCAAGGATGCAGATCCGGGCCGGGCAGGAGACGTCTGCCGGCCGGACTTCTTCATACATGCAGACTTCGGATGGTGCAGAAACCCCCCCGGTCAGCGCGGTATCGATCATGAACCGCGTGGTGAACGGGATATCAGCCTCGTAGTGGTTGTAACGGTCGCGAATCTCCCGGACATCGGTAGGCTTTATGGTATAGAGCCTCCGGAGCATCTCGCCCCGGATGGAGCGGTAAGCTACCTCTTCCTCGACAGTGACCTGAGCCGGGTGGGCCCTGCCATCCACCTGCGCTGCCGGTGCATAGAAGTAGGGACGAAAGCCGGTGACCTGGAGGTGGTGGGCATTTCTATTCAAATCACGGCCGAAGATGTGGATGACCGGCCCTCCGGGGCCAACGGAATATTCCAACTGGTTGATATCAATGCTGACCGGCCCGGTCATTTCATGCTCCCTTGTCCTGGAGGCATCCTCCCTGTTTGTCATATTACGTTCAGATACCAAGCCGCGTGCAGAGGTCGGTCACAAACGCACCGGCTGCCTTGAATTTTTCCTGTTCCCATCCATCCAGATCCCATTCGGAGATACTGTGGATGCCGTTCCTGCCGACAGCTGCCGGAACCCCCAGGGAGCACCGGTCAAGCCCGTATTCGCCCTCCAGCACACATGAGCAGGGGAGAAGAGTCCGTTCATCACCGGATATGATCCTGATGAGATGTGCAATGTGCAGGGCGGGGCCAAACTCGGTCCCTCCCTTGCCACGGATAACCTCCATGCTTGCCTTCCGGAGGCTTTCCAGGATATCATCCCTGAGAGGTTCCGGGACGTCCTGCTCCAGCCGGGAGAAGACCGGCACCTGATGTTCGCCATGTTCACCTATCACCCAGGGGGTTCCGGAGATGCCCTGTTCCTGCAGCACCGTTCCGAACCGGGCACTGTCGATCTGCCCGCCAAACCCGATGCACTGCCGGGGTTCAAGTCCCGTGTTCCGGCAGAGGTAATAGTTATTTGCATCCATCGGGTTGGTCACGGTGATCAGCACTCCGGAAAAGCGGGTGAGAGCCCGGCTGCAGCTCGATGCCACCGGCAGGTTGACCGAGAGCAGGTCGGCCCGGGATTTCACTGCGGGATTCCGGGGAATTCCTGCGGCAAATACGCAGATGTCGGCTTCCGCAGTATCACGCCAGTCGGTGCTGATCGTGATATCCAGCCCGGTATGGATCAGGTCGAGCACCTGGGAGCGGAGGAGGGTTTCTGCGGTGTCAAAAAGCACCAGGTCATCGGCAAGGCCGAGGACCGAGGAGAGGAAGGCAACCTCTCCCCCAATCCTTCCCACTCCCAGCACTGCGAGCCTGGTCATAATCCTCAATATTGGGGAGGGTTGAAATATAATACAACCACTGGAGCAATCGACTGTGCTGCCGAAACTGCGACCCGGAACCGTGCATGTCGGAGGAGTAAACCTTGCCAACCACCTCATCCTTGCTGCAGGAATTCTCGGGACCACGGGAGCATCGCTTGCACGGATGCTGGAGAGCGGTGCAGGGGGGGCAGTCACCAAGTCCATTGGGCCGTATCCTTGTGCTGGCCATCCCGGCCCCTGCGTGGTCGAGGTGGATGCCGGGGTCCTGAATGCAATGGGCCTGCCCAATCCCTCTCATGAATTCGTCGATGAGATCGCTCCCCTGGCAGGAAAACCGGTCATCGCCAGTATCTATGGCGGCAGCCCTGCGGAGTTCCGGACGGTTGCCGGATGGTTTGCAGGGCAGGTTGCAGCGTTTGAGCTCAATGTGAGCTGCCCCCATGCCGCGGGCTACGGCGCAGCACTGGGTTCTGACCCCCGCATGGTCGAGAAATGTACCCGTGCTGTCAACGATATTGGTGTTCCGGTGTGGGTCAAGCTGACCCCCAATGTCACGGACATCGCCGCCTGCGGCCGGGCTGCCGAGCAGGGAGGGGCGAGCGCCATCGTGGCCATCAATACCCTGAAGGCCATGCGCATATCCCCGGAACTGCGGCGGCCGGTCCTCGGCAACCGGTTCGGGGGGCTCTCCGGGAAGGCGATCTTTCCCATCGCAGTCCGCTGCGTATACGAACTCTACGAAGCATGTTCAATTCCCATTATTGGGTGCGGGGGAATTTCCTCTGCGCGGGATGTGCTCGAGATGATGATGGCCGGTGCAGCAGCTGTGGAGATTGGAACCGCAGTAAAAGATGACCCCCGGATATTCGGAAAGATCGCGGCAGATCTCTATAGCCCTGACGGTGTCAGGGCAGACGACCTGGTGGGGTGCGCCCATGGGTGACAGGTGTGGCCGGGTACTTGAGATCAGGGAAGTCGTGAAAGAGTCCCCGTCCGTCCGGACCCTGTACTTCGGAGAGTCATTCTCATTCTGTCCAGGCCAGTTCGTCATGGTATGGGTTCCGGGCATCGATGAGGTGCCGATGGCACTCTCCTCTGCCCGCTCCATCACCGTCCAGGATGTCGGCGAGGCCACCGCAGCCCTCTGCGGGATGCGGCCCGGCGACCTGATCGGGATCCGCGGACCGTTCGGCAACGGGTTTCCTGAGGGAGACGGGATCCTTGCGATTGCCGGGGGAGTCGGCGCTGCCCCGCTCCGGCCACTGGTTGTGGAGGGCCGGGTTGATACGCTGCTGCTCGGTGCGCGGAACGCAGGCGAGCTCCTCTTCACGCGGGAGTTTTCCAGCGCCACCCGGCTGCTCACAGCAACCGATGACGGAACGGCAGGGCACCACGGGTTCGTGACCGATCTCCTGGCACGGGAAGATCCCCGGGCCTACGACCTGATCTGCATCTGTGGCCCCGAGAGGATGATGCACGCCATCCTGTGCGCTCTCGACCGCGCAGGAATAGCCGGCCGCGGGTTCTTCAGCCTCAACCGCTATATGAAGTGCGGTATAGGCCTGTGCGGGTCCTGTTGCATTGATCCCGACGGTCTCCGTGTCTGCCGTGATGGCCCGGTCTTCTCCGGGGATATCCTGCTCTGCTCGGAATTCGGTCGCTATTGTCGCGACTCGAGCGGCAGGAAAAAACCGGTCTGACCTGCTGCGAGCGTGAGGTATATATACAAACACTTTTTATAGCAGTTGGTAAAACAGGCCTGTTCTCCTTTTAAAAAAAGAAGAAAATGGGATTGGTTCTCTAAAAACAATTAGAAAGTTATTAATAACACCAGAAAAGATTTTAATTTTGACCCTATACGAGAAGTGAGTTTGGGGTTATTGGTTAAGGTAGACATTCGAGAGGTGTGAAAAAATGGTATTTCATCCCCCAGTGGCAATCGTCGCGAAGGCCGGCGATGCTGGGAAGTACAAGGTAGGGCTGCCAGCCTGGAACATGCTCCTTCGCGGGTTCATGGCCGGCGCGTACATCGCTATGGGAGGCGCCCTCGCTACTGTATGTAGTACCGGCATCATGGCGACCGATGCGGCACTCCGCTATGGCACTGCCAGTGCTGGTTTTAGCCAGCTCATCACGGGTGCTGTGTTCCCTGTTGGGCTTATTATCATCGTGCTCACCGGTGCAGAACTCTTCACTGGCGATGCGATGCTTGCCCCGATGGCTGCGTTCATCCATAAGGTCACCTGGGCTCAGGTCCTGAACCTCTGGGTATGGGTCTATATTGGAAACCTGATCGGTTCCATCGTATATGCGTACATCATGGCATACGGACCCCTGAGCTCCTGGGATGCGACCGGGGCGGTCACCGTCACGGCATTCGGAACACGTGCAATCGGTATTGCAGTGGCAAAGACGAGCTATGTCAGTATGGCCGGCCAGTGGTCGTGCTTCCTCAAAGCGATCGGTTGTAACTGGCTGGTCAACTTGGCCGTGCTGCTCGGTATCTGTGCTGACGACCTTATAGGCAAGTTCTTTGGGATCTGGTTCCCGATCATGTGTTTCGTTTCAACCGGGTTCGAGCACAGTGTCGCCAACATGTACTTCATCCCCGCCGGTATCATGACCCAGGGCTTCATCACTGACCCGACAAAGATCAATGCCGGATTGACGTGGGTGACGTTCTGGACGAATAACCTTATCAACGTCACCATTGGCAACATTGTCGGTGGTATGTTCTTCGTGGGCGTCATCTACTGGGTTGCGTTCAGGAAAGAGATCGCCGCCCTCAAATAACGGGATTGAATGAAAATCGGAGAAATCAACCTGAAGATTACACCCATCGCCCTGGCGGTGGTTGCAATCTTCACCATCTTTTTGGCATACGCCTTTTTCGTCAGCCGCGACACCCATATCCTGTTCTGGGGTATCCCGACGCTCGTTCTGCTCCTGGTGATACCGCTTGGTCTCAATTACATGAGCCAGAAAGAGTATGCCGATATGATACCACAGTATGAACGGGAGGCCCGTCCTGTCCGGATCAGGATGATCAATCTGAACATGGTCGGCGAACCGGTAAGGATCGAAGGTGTTGTCGAGCGAATCTATTTCCAGTTCCTCAACCGCCCCCAGTTCCTGGTTGCCGACCGGAGCGGTGAGATATCGGTCAAGATGTTCACCAGCCCGCAAGAAAAGATTCGGGTCGGGGATGTGGTTGAGGTTTTGGGCATGGTCATCAAGAGGTATATCGCTGGCGGAGATGCGGTTATTAACGGCATCTCCATCAGGAAGATCGAAAAAACGATCAAAGTGCGCGAGAAACCGAAGAAGCCTTGATCTCCAGGAGAAACCTGGGTTTTAATCGGCCTTTTTCCTCTCCTTCTTTATCATCTGGCACATGCCATGTTCTTCTGTCGATACAAAGGAACGGGTTCGTTGTGATCTTGGTGCGAATTGACCGAGCCCGGGACTGGCAGGCGAATATAATGATGATTATTCCTTGAAACCCCCCCAACGATTACCCCTGTTTTTCATCGCCGGGCCATGGTAACCGGTTCCACCTTCCACGTCATCTCGCTCGAACCAGGTGCCCCTGGTGATCGAAACCTGCACCGCAGTTTCACCCCACCCACCTTCCACTTATATCCTCTCGTAACTCCAAACGATACATCAAAGACATGAAGCTGGTTCATATCGCCGATACGCATCTTGGCCTGTCTCAGTTCAACCGGCTCGATCCCGATTCAGGGATGAACTTGCGCGAGAAACAGCTCTACGACAATTTTTTATCGGCAATCGACCGGATAATCCTCGAGAAACCCGATGTTCTGGTCCATGCCGGCGACCTCTTCGACCAGGTTAAGCCCAAGACCCGTGCTTATACTACGGTCCTGGAAGCCCTCGAACGGCTCCATGCTGCAGGGATTCCGTTCGTGGTCATTGCCGGAAACCACAGCATGGTAAAGACCCGGTATACCACATCACCGTTCCAGGTGCTTGTCTACCATCCGGGGGATATCACCGCTGCATATTCGTTCCGCTATGAGCACGTGGAGATCGGGGATTGCATCTTTCACCTGATACCGAACATGCTGCGCCCCGAGGATTACCGGGCCGAATATGAGAAAGTGGCCCTCTCGGGTGGTCATGCCAACGTGCTGGTGACCCACGGGCTTGCGACATCTATCAGGGACCGGCGGCTTGCAACGGTAGCGGAGCACGAGCTGGACAGCACGATGCTCTCCGATGACTTCGATTACATCGCGCTCGGCCATTACCACCGCCAGTCACGGATAACCGGGAAGGCCTGGTATTCAGGTTCCCTCGAATACCTGACTTATGGCGAGATCTCTGATCCTAAGGGAGGCCTCCTGGTCGACCTCGGCCACTCAGCTGGGGGAGACAGCCCGTGCGTCCAGCCGCTCGTACTTCCCCGGACACCGATGATCGACCTGGGGACGGTTATATGCGAAGGGTTGCACCCGGCAGATATTTCGCAGGAGGTCATCTCGCGGGTCGCAGAACGAAAAGTCCCTCCGCTTTCGATGGCGCAGGTAACGCTCGATTCCCTCTCCCGGGAACATGGAAAAGGGCCGGACATGCGTGAGCTTGCCGCAGTCCGGGAACAGCTGCTCGACCTGAAGATCCGGGTCCGGCAGAGCGGGGAGGGACAGGCGGTCCCGCTCCAGCAGGATTTCCATGCAATAGATTACCTGAAGGAGTTCTCGTCATTCATAGCTGCGCAGCAGCTCGGTACGAGGCAGAGGGAGTTTATCGGGCAGTGCGGGCAGGAAATTCTCCGCAGGGCAATGGACCGGCACCGGGAGGGATCTGGGTGATAGTCGACCGTCTTGTCATGAAGAATTTCAAGCGGTTCAGACACCAGGAGATCCGGTTCAGCGACGGGATTACCGGTATCCTCGGCAACAATGGCACCGGGAAGAGCAGCATCGTGGAAGCAATATTCTTTGCCCTGTTCGGAGTGCAGGCGACCGGGCTATCATCTGAATTCATCGTGTCCTCGTTTGCCGGTCCCAGGGAGCGTTGTGAAGTACGCCTCGACTTCAGGGTTGGCGGAGACGACTTCACGGTCCTCAGGACGTTCAGGCGGGCAAAGACCGTCCAGCACGAGGCCACTTTCTACCGCGGCCAGAAGCTCCGTGCGACCGGAGTGAGCCAGGTCGAGGCGGAAGTGAAAAGGACCCTCGGTATGGGTCCGGTCGACTTCAGGAACACGGTATATGCCGCCCAGAAAGATCTCCTCACACTGCTGGAACACACACCCGGCAAGAGGAAGGAGTGGTTCCTGCGGGCGCTGGGAATCGACTACCTGAAGAATGAGAGCGACCGGATGCTGAAAGAGCGGATCGATGCAAAGGAACGGGAGTGCCAGTTCGCGGAAGGAGAACTCATGGGACTCCTCGGGAGGTACGATCCGGAAGAACGGGGAGCCCTGGAGTCCACCCTGGCAGCGGGGAAGGGCACTCTCGAAGAACTGGCACGACAGGCCGAAGGTTATGCGGCGAGGAGGCAGCAGGTTGTGCAGGAGCTGCAGGAGTTCTCGAAGAAAAAAACAGAGGTTATGCGCCTTGTGGAGCAAAATACAGCCCTTTCCCGTGAAACAGAAGGGCTCGCGAATCAGAAGGCCCGGCTGCTGGCACAGATCGCAACCCTTGCGAGCCAGGAGCAGGAATTCGGAAGGCTCGAGCAGGAAATGGCCGGGTACGATGCGAAGCGGCAGCAGCTTGCAGAACTGCAGCGGCTGAAATCGGAATTCGACCAGTTGACCGCTGCGCAGCGGTTCGCCGGGCAGGCCTGCGAGGCGCTGAAGGAGCGTATCGCCAGGGAACAGTCAAAGATGCAATCCCTTGACCGGGATGCGGTCCGGCTGGCATCCCTGCGGCGGGAAGTCAGGGATCTCCTGCGTATCGGGCCGGATATCCCCGATCTGGCACTTGAGCAGGCCGTTGCATCCAGGGAGGCTGACATCCTGCATGCGAGCGGCACGATATCAGCCAGGCTTGCCCAGCTCATCGATGAACGGAAGAAACTGGTGTCGGATTGGACCACGATCGAGGCTGCCGGTGCGGATGGGATATGCCCGCTCTGCCGCCAGACACTTGGTTCCCACTATGGGCAGATCAGGGATGAATTCTCATCGCGGCTCGAATGGATCGAGCAGGAAGCTCTGCGGGTGTGCAGCGAGCAGGACCGGCTGGCGGCGGAGAAAGACCTGATAACCGGCCAGAAACCTGCCCTCCAGGAGATACGCGGCATCCTGGAGCGGTTGAAGACCCGCGATACCATCGATGCCGATTTCCGGGATCTCACCGCCCAGCTGCAGGTGAAAAATGCAGAACTAAAAACCCTTGAAACCCGGATACTTGGACTGGGTTTTGATGAAGCGATCTGTGCGAGGACCGAGAGAGAAGTCGCGCAACTGGAACGAACCCGGGCACGGTTCATCGAGCTCGGGAAGATAATCTCCCATGGTTCAGCGATAAAGGCCCAGCTTGCCGATCTCGATCGCAGCATGGTGCAGAAGAACGACGATCTCACGAAACTCAGATCCCTGATCGAGAAATCCGCTTTCGAGCCTGAAACCGGCACCCTGCTCGAGCAATCGCTTGCCAGGATCGATTCTGATCTCCGTGCTGTTGAAGCGGACCGGGCCAGGACAACCGAGCGCCTCCGGCATACAGAAGGGCTGATCGAGCGGTGCAGGAGAGACGAGGAAGCACTCGCCGGGCTGCAGCAGAAAACAGCGGCACTCCATGACGAGATCGGCCTCCTGCGCCTGACCCGCTCCCTGATCGGGGAGTATGTCGTTTACCTGATGCAGGTCGTCCGTAGCAGGCTCGAAGGAGAGGTGAGCCACATACTCAACGAGATCACCGGTGGGCGCTACGACCAGGTGCTTCTCGATGAGGACTTCAACCTCCTTGTCCGTGACATCGACAATGATTACCCTATCGAGCGGTTCAGCGGCGGGGAACAGGACGATATCGCCATTGCACTCCGGATTGCCCTCTCACGGTACCTTGCAGAGCTCCACCAGGTACATGAAAGCACCCTCCTCATCTTCGATGAAATCTTCGGGAGCCAGGATGAAGAACGGAGAACAAACCTCCTTTCTGCCCTCAGGACGCAGGAATCCCGGTTTCCACAGATCATCCTCATCTCTCATATCCCGGATATCCAGGGAGAATTCACCACGACCCTCATGGTGGAGATGGGGACCGATCTCTCGAGCAGGGTCAGGGAGGTGACATGACGCGCCGCGATCCACGGTACGAGCGGTCCGCAGATTCCGCGGCAGACCGGATCCGTGCAGCCGTGCCCGGCAATCTCCCTGATAAATTCCGGGCACATACGAACCTGTCTCCGGAAGATTTCCACCACTGCTCACCGGCCCCCTCCGGGGAGGTCTGTGCGGTTGACGGGAGCAATGCCATGCTCCTGGAGTCAGGGAGCATGGCAATTGCGTTGTTCCGTGCAGCCCAGAGCACCTTTAACGACCTGGAGCGGACGCGGAGATCGATCTCGCCGTTGCAGGTCGCGGTTATCGGTCCGGGAAAAGAGAACGAGGATTTCCCGGGGTTGTACGAGGAATGTTTCGGCCAGATCCCCGGAACCCCGCTGGGAAACGAAGACCGTTCACGGGCAGCGGGGATCCTGCGGGACACCCTGGAATACTGGATTACCGGGCATATGGCAGCCGCGCTCGCTCCAGGAGCCCTGCTCCTGCGCGATGGGCCGCTCAGGGTCTCCCATGCCAGCCATGACCCGGTCCTCTCCTGGATCGAACAACAATGCCGGTCGCGGAAGATCAATCTTGCCGGGGTGAGTAAACGGACTTCAGCCACCTGGGGCGGAGGATACCCCCTCCTCCCCGCCGTCAGTGGGCTTGCAGGATCGTTCGGGATACGTCCCCCCTGGTGGATCTGTATCGACACGGCAATCCTCGATCATGTCCCGTTTGCCCAGTGGCGTCACGGACAGACCTACGTCGCCTGCCTGCACAGCCGCGCGAAATCCCCCCTGAAGATCGAGCTGTCCCTGGATCTACCCCAGAACGCAGAGGACATCATGAACCGCCTCGCGGCATGTTCCGGGGACGGGAGGATTCCGGGGTATCCCTACCCCCTCTTTGATGCCCATCGGACCGTGGTGATCAGCGAGGAGATCGTCGAGGATGCACGGTCGGACCTGGTGCACCGCATCGCCGCAACCGGTATCGGGCGGCAGACCTATGAGATACTGTTTGGAGATTACCATGATGATTTTGCGCGATATTGACCGGAACGACCCTTCAAAATACCGCCTGATCGGGCGATCGGTCCTTTCCTACCGCTTCATTGCACCGTACGACACGGCCCTCTATATCGGGGAGATCAAGAAGATCACGGATACCGGCAAGGACGTGACCTTCTTTGCAAAGATAACCGATCTCTCCCATGACAGCAATTTCGCGGATACGCACTGGGATACCCGGGTATACGCAGAGGAGTTTTACGGGCTCGGGGAGGATGTGTTCCTCTCGGTTGACGCCATACCCCTTGGCTTCGTGGATAACGCAACCGGGAAATTCCACAGGCCGCGGACGATCCCCTCAAAATTCTCCTCCGTGGGAGAGCCCGATGCCGGCGACTTCCGGTTCCTGACCGAACAGATGGGGGAGATCGAAGTCGGCCTCATGCGGAGCGGCCAGGATGTTATCCGCGACGTTGCCGTCCGGATTCCTTCCCGGGTGCTGCCCCAGCACATGGGTGTCTTTGCAACGACCGGCATGGGTAAGAGCAATTTCATGAAGACCTTCTGCGCCTCATGCATGAGGGCCCGGAAGTTCGGGCTGCTGATCGTGGATCCGCACGGCGAATATGTCAGCGGGGGGAGGTCATCGATCGGCGAGCCGACAAAAGGGCTCGTCCATTACACGGCAGGAAAGGGTGGGCTTGCCATCTTCACCATCCGTGCTGAGAGTGACCGGAAGAAGTACGCGATGAACCGGCTCTCGGTCGAGTTCGATGACTTCAGGATCAGCGACCTCTCCATCCTCTACGATCTCTCGGCAGCCCAGCAGGAGATCGTGGAGGCTTTTTCCGGTGTGAAAGGGAGTTCAGCAATTGGATTTTTCAGGACCGTGGACCCCGAGATCTTTCCCATCAGGGATCCCGGAAGTGCGGGAATCGATGAAGAAAGCCTTGCCTGGAAGATCAGGAACTCCATGAGCGGCCCGGTCAGGGTGATCAAGAGCCATATCGAGAATATCGTGAACGGCAACCGGGCCTTTTTCAGGGCACATGGTTCATCCATCCCCGAAATCATCACCAGCCTCCACGACAACCGCGTCGTCCTGATCGATATCCCGGACATGAGTGAACGAAGCGAACTCTTCGTTCTCTCGATCATCACACGCACCATCATGGAACGGCACCGGTCCGAAGCACGGGGATTCGGGATCGATGAACGGCAGGAATCCACCCATCAGGTGCTGATCACCATCGAAGAAGCCCAGCGGGTTCTTGCAAGCGGCGGGTCGGCCACGCAGGTATTCAGGGAATGTGCCATGGAGGGGAGAAAGTTCGGGGTCGGGCTCTGCGTGATAACCCAGCAGCCAAAGAATATCGACCCCAAGGTACTTGCCCAGATCAACACGTTCGTGGTCATGGGCCTGGGCGACCGGGGGGACCGCGATATCGTCATGGGAAGTGCAAAACAGGATCTCTCGAAGATGGAGATCGAGATCCAGACCCTTGACCGGGGAGAGGCGATCATCAGCACCATCGGCATCCCTTTCCCCGTGAGTACCAGGATCCACAAGTTCGAGCACTACATCGATGTCCTGAACAGGGAGAGAGGCCCTTCCCTCTCCGATGACCTGGAGAAGGGATTTTGACGGGGGTCTGCGGCCCCATCTCCCGGCAGGCGATCAGTTCTTGTATGGTGGCCCGTACACTTATTATGGTGATATGGTGTCTAAACGGGCTGTAGACGCAGTTTTCGAGGGTTTATTCATTCTCACGGACCTGCGGGCCATGCTCCGCGAGACCGCTCCGCACCACGCCCTCTCCGGGAACCAGCGCGAGCAGGTCCGGGTTCTTCTTGCCCGCCTGGAAGGCGATATCTCCGTAATCCGGGAGGATTTGGACCGATGAAGTGCAGCGGGGAATTCGACGTCCGCGATATCGACGAATGCTGCATCAACATCGATCCTATCCAGGCCGGTGGCCGCCTGACTGCCGATGCCATGAAGGCGGTCATCGCCTACGGTGACGGTTACTCGGTCTGCGACCAGTGCCGGAAACCATTCCGGCTCGATTACATCAAGAAGCCCCCCATCGACCGGTTCCACCGGGACCTTGCAGCGTTCGTCAACATGGACGTCGCCCGCGTAGTGCCCGGCGCCCGGCGGGGGTTCCAGGCAGTGGCCGACACCTACATCAGGACTGGCGACCCGGTGCTGATAACCGCCCTCTCTCACTACACCGAGGTGCTCGCCATCGAAGGCAGGGGCGGGGTGATCCGCGAGATCCCTAAGAGCGAGGGAAACATCATCACCGCAGACGCCGCTGCAGATACGATCGAGCAGGTCGCGAGGGAGTTCGGGCGGCCGCCGGTGCTCCTCTTTCTAGATCACTACGACTACCAGTACGGGAACCGTCACCCGGTCGGGGAAATCGCAAAGATCGCCCGCCAGTATGACATCCCGGTGCTCTACAACGGTGCCTATACCGTGGGGATCATGCAGGTCGACGGGAAAGGGCTCGGGGTCGATTTCGTGGTCGGTTCAGGCCACAAGAGCATGGCGGCCCCGGCGCCGTCAGGGATGCTCGCGGCAACGTCCGAGCGGGCCAGCGAGGTTTTCCGGACCACCGGGATAAGGACCGATGTGACCGGACGGACCTTCGGGATCAAGGAAGTGGGGTTGATGGGGTGCACCCTGATGGGGGTGACCCTGATGGGCATGCTGGCATCGTTTCCCCATGTCCGGGAACGGGTGAAGCGCTGGGACCAGGAACTTGCCAACGGAAACCTGGTGGTAGAAGCCCTGAGATCCATTGAGGGAACGGTCATTAAGAGCGAGTACCCCCGGAAACACACGCTGACAAGGGTGGATACCATCAACTCATTTGACCGGGTGGCAAAGACCCACAAAAAGCGGGGGTACTTCTTCTCAAGCGCCCTGAAAGAACGGGGTGTCGCCGGGATCATCCCCGGGGCGACCAGGGTCTGGAAGTACAATACCTACGGCATGACCCGGACCCAGGCCGAGTACCTGGCAACGACGTTCCAGGAGATTGCCGAAGAAAACGATCTCCCGGTGAACCGCTAGCGGGACGGCCGGCAGAACTCACTGAGGAACCGGGTGACCACCCATCCGTTCCTGACTTCAGGATGGAACAGGACGCCGTAGAGCGGCTGGCCGGGATCGCGGAACATCTGGATGCAGCGGTCCGATTCGGCCAGGGTCGTGTACCCGGGCGGCAGGGTGCAGGCATGGTCATGGAGTTCATATGCCTCGAATACCCGGATTTCATGAACCACCGGGTCGGATGCCGTCACCCGGACCTCGGTCATGCCGATACCTTGGCAGGAGATTACCGTCCCCCCGGCAAGGAGGGCAAGTATCTCCATCCCGGCAGAGATGCCGAGTACCGGGAGACCGCTCCCGGCAACCCAGGAGAACAATGCCAGATCGTCCAGGTACCCTTTGTCCATGACCGGCGTCCCGCAGAGGATGACCCCATCGCAATCGCGGGCTGAAGATTCCGGAGATCGGGTATAGTGCACGACGCGGTACCGCGCCCCCGCCGATTCGACGATCCGTCCAACCGGGAGTACAAACTCCTCACGCGCAAGTGAGCCCTCACGATAGCAGAGGTCGACGAGCAGTATCATTTCTCCACCAGCCGTGCCGCGGTAACCCGAAAGAGGCCCCGGAAGTTCTGGTAGGTTTCCTCCGCGGCCACCACCTCGATCCGTTTCCTGAAGAACGGTGCATCCGCAACGAAGGTTTCATACTCGCCTCCTTCGCCGGTCAGCGTGATGCGGTAATCCCGTGCATACTCCTTCAGATCGGCCAGCGCACGGGCATCGATCCGTCGCCCGAGCCATGCGGCATCGAAGGGAGCGGAGTAGACGCCGGATACCAGGACTTCGTATCCCTTGCTGATCAGGGCCTGCATATAGTCTTCCTGGGAGGTGTGCCAGAGCGGGTTGAAACACCACAGCGACCGGTCACGGCAGAGGCGCTGGATCCGGCTTGCCTGGTACACGGAGAGGATGGCCCCGGTCACCACCCCCTCGATCCTGTGGCATTCAACAGCACGATCAAGCGCTCTCCCCAGATCAGCAATCTCTTCCTCTTTTTTTCCGGCACTCCCTGTTTCCACCAGCGGGATGCCCGCGGCTTCAGCCTGGAGGCGGACCAGCCAGACATTGGGGGTGTGGAAGAGGTAGCTCTCCTCGTTTTCTGAATGGACGGTGATCAGGCAGGCAACCTCTTCCTGTTCTCTCGCCATCCCGCAGGAATAGATGGAATCCTTTCCTCCCGAGCAGAGCACCCCAAGTCTCATGGGAGAGGGTTTGTGCTTCCGGAGGCTTGAAACTGTCCGCCTGGCCGGAAGGTTTTATGAGCGCTGCTAACCCGTATTCCTCTTGGAGGTTATTTTCCTATGAAGAAGATGGAGCTCACTTCACCGGCTTTCCCAACCGGAGCCCGAATCCCCCCGGAGTTTACCTGCACGGGGAAGAACGATTCGCCCCCCCTCTCGTGGGAGCCGGCACCGGAAGGCACCGCGAGCCTGGTGCTGCTGTGCGAAGATCCCGATAGCCCGACCGGGCTGTTCATCCACTGGATCCTGTACAACATACCGGCCGGAACGACCGCTCTTCCCCGGGCTGTTGCCCGTTCCCCGGTATTTCCCGATGGGAGTACCCATGGCCTGAACGATTTCGGCCGGATGGAGTACGGTGGTCCCTGCCCGCCACCTGGAAAACCCCATCGCTACTACTTCCGTTTGTATGCCCTCGATACCCTTCTCCATCTCAGGGCACCGGTCACCCGCAAGATCATAGTATCGACCATGGAAGGGCACGTGATCGGACAGGGAGAACTGATGGGGACGTTTTCCAGATGATTGCCCGGGCACAGGTTCCCCGTTCCTCCGTCCTCATGGGAGCGAGCCGGAGTGCATCCGGGGGGACCGGTACTGCCACGTTTGCAGCAGGATGCTTCTGGGGCGTTGAGGCATCTTATCGCAGGGTGAAAGGTGTCCTCTCCACCCGGGTCGGATATACCGGGGGAGTGACCGATCATCCAACCTACCAGGAGGTCTGCACGGGCAGGACCGGGCATGCAGAAGCGGTGGAGATCATCTATGACCCTGCAGTGGTCACCTACCAGGAGCTCCTGGATATCTTCTGGTCGATCCATGACCCTACCCAGCTCAACCGCCAGGGCCCGGATATCGGGACAAACTACCGGTCAGCGATCTTCACCCATTCCGGAGAACAGCAACGGCTGGCAGAAGAGTCAAAAGAACAGCTCCAGGCATCCGGCCGGTTCGGTTCGAGGCCCATCGTGACCGAGATCGTTCCCGCAGGGACGTTCTGGCCGGCAGAAGAGTATCACCAGCAGTACTTCGAAAAACAGGGAAGGTCCGGTTCCCGGTTCTGGTGATCTCCCGGGTGCGGTGGGGGCCGGACCAGCCTAGTTCCCATCGAGAATCGCCTTGGTGGCGATCTTCATCTCGCAGTTCCGGTCACCCTGGCAGGCGCTCCGGACAAACCTGAGCGTGTACTCGGGATTCAGGGCCTCCACCGCCGCGATGGAAAACGCCAGGCACCGGTTGAAGACCGCACCCGGCTCACTCCTGAACTCCGCTTCCCTCATGAGGAAAGGGCAGCGTTTCACCATCAGCACCGCCCGGTCTTTTTCAAAGGACGCCACTTCGGCGGTCGTCTCCGGGCCGAAAAAGACCGTGGTGATAACCGACAGCGTTGATGCCAGTTCCTGTGCCGTTCCGGTAGGCAGGTGAAAACCCGCTGCCAGGGTTTTTGCTTCCTTGGCCAGGAAGACCCAGACCTGCTGTTCGAGTTCATCGTACTGGTCACCGGCCAGGTCATGGAACACCATCCTGTACAGGACCGGCATGACCGAGGCTATCCGTGCGGCAGCCTGCCACCGCATCTCTTCAGGGATGGGGAGTTTCGTGACCATAGAGGATCAGGAAAAGTTCGGGGGGAAAACCTATATAGCTCTCGTTCCAGCGGGTTCCGGGAGTATTCCGTGGAGGCAGTGCCCACCCGCCTTTTCCCGCTGCCCCGACGTGGATCGACTTCGTCATTCGCTGTCGGAAGCAGCGGTATCCCCGCTTTCCTGCGCGGGCGAAGCTACCCGGTATCCCGGACCGGGAACCATTGTCGTATTCCCTCTGCCATACCTTGATGCATGCCGGGATACCATGGTTTCTCCATGGGCAGGTATCCGTTCCTCATCTCGGTGCCACACGGGGGAACAATTGTTCCGGAACCGGTTGCTGCCATGGTCGCGCTAAGCCCGGCCGATCTGCGCTACTACAGCGATCCTTCCACGCGGCTGGTCTATTCGTTCCGGGGCCGGGTTGCCCAATATCGGGATACCGGCGTCTCGCGGATGATCGTTGATCTCAACCGGCCTCCCTACCACCTTCCCCCGAAACACCCGGACGGGGTGGTGAAGGTCCGGACCGTCCACGAAACACCGGTCTACCGGGGCGGTATCACTCCCGAAATTACCCTGATCCACCAGCTCCTGATGACCCACTACTTCCCCTACCATGCCGATCTCGACCGCCTCCTCGATCCCGGGAAGATCGCCATCGCCTTCGACTGCCATAGTATGTTCCCGACCGGCCCGCCCACCCACCGTGATGCAGGGCAGGTGCGGCCGCTGGTCTGTCTTGGCAACAATGGCGATAGCGAGGGAAACCGCCGTCCCGGCTCCCTCTCGACCTGCCCGGCAGAGTGGATCAGGGCCCTTGCCGGGGCGTTCCGCGAGGAGCTCGGTCCCGGGGCAGAGGTTGCCATCAACAAGCCATTCTCGGGGGGGTTCATCACCAATGCACATTACTGGCACCGGGGTATCCCCTGGATCCAGATCGAGATCTCCCGCGCCCTGTACGAGACCGGTTCCGATTCCCCTGCAACGGCCCGGGCGGATGCAGACCGGGCGCACGAGACAGGGGACCATGTCTGGGATGCCATCACCCGGTTCTGGGACGGGATAGACTGATCGGTGAGCAGCGTATGACTGGTAAGGGGGAAACGACATTCGTAGTGAGACCTGCTGTTTCTTCCCACCGCGCATCGGAAGGCCGTCGGAACGGCCTGCCCGGATAGAGAAAGCCTTTCCTGCAGGAAAACGGCCGGCCATCACTCTACGAGCGCCGGCAGGAACAACCCCCTGTCGCGGTTCAGGCAGTACTGCCTGTAGTTCCGTTTAACCAGCGCTGGCGTTGCGTTTGCATAGCAGTACCGGCACCCGTGCATGCAGGTGCTGTAGTGACCGATGTCCTTGCTCGCCACGCAGTTGCACCACCGCCGCTGGCCCCGGTCCTTCAGTTCCCGCTCCCGCACCCGGTGGTCCTCTTCCGGCCTGAGAAACCCCATCAACGGCCTGTCACCTGAGAATTCGCGGACCAGGGTTTCATAGGAGATGCAGGCCCCCTGCCCAATCCCCGATGCCGACAGGTCAGTGTCCTCACCGCAGGCATGGATGGCAAGGCCCCAGTCTTCGTTCAGTTCTGCAATACCCCGGGAGATGGCCTGGATCTCCCCGGCGGTCGGTTCCCGGACGCCGGGATACCCCGCAGCGGCAAGGTTCCGGCGCACCCGCGGGTAGCGTCCGATATCGATGAAGGAGATCACCATCTGCCGGGTCAACCGGGACACCCGGTCTCCGACCCCCTGGATCTTCTCAAGAAGCCTGCTGGCCGTGAGGGTATCCGAGAGGAGGATCGGGTCAAACCGCCAGGTCAGCCGCCCGGTCCCGATCCGGGAGGAGAGTTCGGCAAAGGTCCGGATACGCTCATCCAGCGGCGGCACTCCGGGTTCGAGACCTTCATCCTCGTAATCGTTCAGGGTATACAGGACCAGGGTATGGCCTGTACCTGCTTCGAGATCTTCCAGTGCCGGGAGGAACGGCCGGGGATTCTTTGACCAGAAGACGAACACCCGGGCCCTGGAAAAGGAGACGTACTGGATCTTCCCGGAGAAGGGGTTTATCCATGCCGCATACCCGTTCCGGAGCCGGTCCATGAACCAGTCCCCGTAGAAGGCGGGAATGTCGGTCGAACGACTGGCCGAGATGATGATGGGGGCGATCGCCTCAAGGCCGGCAGGGTACCCGGGGTCACCCGGGGCCAGGACAGCCCCGTTTTCCCGCCTGATCCGGACCTTTTCCCACCCTTTCCACCTGGCCATGCACGATCCTCCGATCCACCTGCCCGCTATTGCCGGGATCCCGGGATCTATGTATGTACCGGTTAGGTTAATCAAAAATAAGACCTAACATGAATATACCAAGCGCGGTGTGAAGGGTGAGGGTTCTCTGATGGGCATCCGGTTTTTCCGCGGGGAAAGGATACGTTACGAACACGAATACCACCAGGTAAAAGAGATCGTCGGCATCCTCTCCCGTGAATTCCAGAAGGAGCCGGTCTACGTCCTGACCAATGTCCTCGTGGCAAACGGCCAGATTGACTGCATCATCCTCACCCGGAGCGGCCCCCTCATCCTCGAACTCAAGGCCTTCTCGGGCGAGATCCATGGCATCGAGAACGGGAGCTGGGAGGTGATCACCGGAGACGGTCCAATCCAGCTCCCGAACCTGTTTTTCCAGGCACGCAGCCACCGCCAGGACTTCATCGACCGCCTGATCCCCATCTTCCGGGAACATCTGCCACACATCCCGGAGAACAACCTGCGGAAGATGGGCTCCTGGCTCTACTTCAGCAAGGGAAGCAGCTACCCACAGAACCAGATCGATGTCCGCCGGGTGAAATGGTTCCGCATCGTGACTGCGGACAGTCTCCTTGAAGCCATGAGGTTCCTGGATTCGGGCTACACGCTCCGGCTGCAGGACATGGATGCCATCGTCCAGGGCCTGCACCTCGAGGAGTACCAGTTCGAGACCGGCAAGCCCCTTGCCGCCCGCCCGGGCCGTGCCCCGAAGTCCTTCCGGTTGAGCAGGGGAAATATCGCGGTCATCGCCATCATCCTCCTGGTCATCGGGATCCTGGCACTGGTCATGCTGGTCCCTGGCGCGAGGACGGCAATGATGAGCACCTTCTCAGGCATGGGAGCGGTCCTCTCGGGCATGGTTAAGGAGAGGGGGCGGGACCTGATCAAGTCCAACAGCGGCCCTGCAGATGCCCAGGAAGCCATGGTCTACCTGAACCGGATACGGATTGCCGAGGGGCTCGCCCCTGTCCCCCATGATGACCGTGCGTTTGGACTCGCACTCTCGCGATCCGCAGACATGGCGGCGTTCCGTTACCTCGACTATACCAATCCGGAGACCGGAGAATCGGCACGGACGCTGATGGCAGCGTTCGGGGTCCCGGAGAACTCTACCGTTGTCGAGTCAGCATACGGCCAGTGGAACGGTTATACCTACGGCATCGAGCAGCATGCGCTTGACACCTGGATGTCTGACGAGGGCAACCGGAACCGCCTCTTTGCCCAATATACCGGTGGATCGATCGCCTGCACCAAGGGGTACTGCTCTTTCATCGGAATCCGTGACATGCCGGAGACAACCGGTGTCCCGGAGGTCAATGGAGAAAACGTCACCGCTCAGGAGTCCTGAACCTCACTGGATCTTCCCGTTCAGCGCTGTCTTCACTGTGACCTGCCCGAGCACATTTTCGAGCAGTTCGTCAGTTCCCAGCTGCTTTTCTGCCTCCCGGATGTCCTGCACCCTGGCAGCAGTGGCCGGCATGCGGGGAACCGCCCGGCAGGCGAGATCTGAGGGTTCCGGAGTAAATACCCCGATCTTTTTGGCGATGGCCACCGTCTCGTTCTTGTCAAAGGCGATAAGCGGCCTGATCAGCGGGACCGTCGCTGCTTCTGAGATGGTGGCCAGGTTGGGAAGGGTCTGTGAAGCGACCTGGCCAAGACTGTCACCGGTGATGAGTGCCGAAAAGCGGTGGTCGCGGACGATCCTGCTTCCGAGGGCGAGCATGAACCGCTTGCAGAGCACGCACCGGAAGCGCGCCGGTGGCCTGCTGACCAGGGCTTCGAAGAACGGGCGGGCATCGGCAACCATGAGGTCCATGGGGTACCCGCGGCACCAGGTGGAGAGGGTGGCGTGGCTGGCCAGCGTCCGGGAGAGCGTATCGGCACCCGTGTAGTTCCCGGCATCGATGTGGAGAGAGGACATCTCGCAGCCCCGTTTCATCATGAGCCAGGTCGCGACAGGGGAATCTACCCCTCCCGAAAGGAGGGCGAGCGCCCTTCCCTGGGTCCCCCAGGGAAGCCCCCCGGGAGCGGTGATCGGGGAGTCATAGACAAGTGCCCCGAACTCCCGCATCTCGACAAATATTTCAAACTGCGGCCGCGACAGGTTCACGGTCGCACCCGGGAAAGCTTCGAGAACTGCCTCCCCTACCCGGGCCCCGATCTCCTGGCTGGTGATTCCTTCGACTCCCTGCCGGCGGGCACGTATCGCAAAACTGCCGCCGCCTGCCAGGAAGGATCCTGCCCGCTCCACGGCAGTGCTGGAGACAGCCGGAAGGGTGCTCTCGGTGAAGGTGCAGACCGCCACTTCAACGATGCCGAATATCGTGCCTGTGACCGCAGCGATGCGGAGGGGGTCATCGCCATGGATAAGGATCCGGCCCCGATGAAACTCGAAGCGGTGAGCCAGGCCTTCGGATTCAAGCGCCCTGGCGATGTTCCGCTGGAGGTGCCTGATGAACTGCCGCTTCACCGGTTCGCTCTTCAGGAAGAGTTCCCCGTACCTGACCATGACCACGTCCATTCCGTCAAGCACCTCCCTGTAGGAGATAGGATGTTTTTCATGTTAAAAGATAAGCGACAGGCAGTGAGGGCCGCCGGCATGCAAGGCCATTCACCCGGTACGGTCCATGTCCAGCGTTCACGGGCAGGCATCCCGGGAGGAACCGTTCCTGCGGACTGCAAAACCATTTTTATACGCACTTGTCAGGCAGTATATAAAATTACCGATTCTCCGGGCTCCGTTCGTAATGAAAACCAAAAATCTTTAAGAATCAAGAATCCATGAGGTATTGATGTCGAAAAAGAAAGGAGATACAGGGAAAAGGGAAGAACCGCTCAAATTGTTCTACATCTTCTACAACCAGGAACGCTGGGACAACTGGATCTCCACGTTGCGGGAATGCTCGTTTGCAGTCGAACCCGGCTCCGACGAGATGCCCGACGGCTATACAACCCTCTACAATTTTTCCATGGACATCACCATAGAGGTGTTGAAGATCATCAGGCTCTACCAGAACGGGAGGTTTTCCAGGGATGAAGCCCTCGAGAAACTCAATGCCGTCGAGTGCATCGTGATGGGCGACGCCCCTGCCGGGGAACTCGAAGAGTACATCGAGTCGCTCCAGCTCTCCATGCTCGTCCTCTTTGCGGCCTGCAAGCGTTTCATCGAAGGAGGGTTCTCCACGGACATGAAGGCTCTCATCAAGGAGGGGAAGAAGACCGCCGAGACCGACCTCGAGGCTGCATTGAGCATTGCCGCCGAAGTGGGGGCAAACGTTATCTCCGGGGCGGCCTGCTGTGCCAAATACCTCAAGGAAGACCTTGAACATCCCGGTCTCTTTGACGAGTGGCTCATCGAGGTCGAGAGCATGCACGAGGCGATGACCTCGCTCAAGAACTTCGATGAGGAGGCGGGAGAGGCTTTGTGATCGCGGGCAGGGCGCGGTTCCGGCAGGCCCGCAAGATCGAACGGGCGGTCGGGTACCGGATCCCCGATCTCGCCTTCCACGGCGCCACGCTTGACGCTCTCTCTTCCCGCCTGAACCTTGACCGCCTGGACAACATCCTCCGGGAACAGGTCATCGCTTTTTTCAATTCCTTTCTCGGCTGCTCCTGCAAGGACTCCCCGCACTGCGGCTGCCCGGAAAAGAAGTTTGCCCGCGAGATAATCGAGCTTCGCGAGAATGGTCTTGATCACCGCCAGATCTCCCAGTTCCTGCAGGACGAGTACGGAATCGATGTCTACCCGGCCGATGTGCTCAGCTTCCTTGAAGATTCCGTCCACGTGCTCGAAGCGATACGCGATATCGCAGCCCTGAAAGGAAAGGCCGTTCTTGAAGCAGCAGCGACCAGGCATATCGACCAGATCGAGCGGTAGCAGCACGAACCAATTGCAACGACAGTATCGTTTATCTGTTCTGAGAGAGTTCCCCTAAATGGCATGAAAAAAACCCTCGTGGTACTCTGGCGGCATACCGGCGATCAGGAGAAACCCTGCCTCAGCTGTTCCGATACCGGCAGGTCCTTTTTCGAGCTGCTGGACCTGCTCATCCCCGCCTTCAACGAGGAAGGGATCGTGCTCGAATACCGGGAGGAGATCGTCTCTGGAAATGGTGGGAATCCTGAAAATGTCGTTCTACTGAACGAAATTTCCATCAGCCCCCTCCTCTCCCACGCCGCCCGTGGTGAGGAGTACTGCCATGCCTCGCGGTGCCGGCCCCCGGAGCACATCCACCGTCACTACCCTGATGCATCCGGTGTGATGTGCGATGAAGCCCCGGAGATCCTGTTCCGGAAGGCCATCCTGCTTGCCCTGGATGATGAGGTCAGGGCGCACTATGCCGCGCTCAGGTGATACTTTATATTGCCACCCTCCCAAAAACCAGACAAAAAGAGATGGTATGATATTTGGTCTCACGATCCACGAGGTTTTCCTGATCATAAATATCGTGCTGGTACTCGGTATCATCTTTGATCAGCGGCGGAACCCGACATCAACGGTCGGCTGGGTCCTCGTCCTCATCCTGCTGCCCGGCCTGGGGTTTTTCCTCTACCTTTTTCTTGGCCAGGACTGGACCAAACGCCGCCTTTTCTCCCTTAAAGCAGAAGACGACCGGCTCATTGCAGATGCCGTGATCTCCCAGAAAAAGGAGCTTGAGCGGATCGGCAGGACGCGCCCAGGGGAAACCTATGAACGCTACATGAGTATCGCACGGATGCTGCTTGAAGGCAGCCAGGCACTCATCACCACGGATAACGAACTAGAGATCTTCACCGAAGGGACTGCCAAATTCGCATCGCTCTTTGATGCCATCCGTGAAGCACGCCACCACATCCATCTCGAATACTACATCATCCGCAACGACGCCCTCTCGCGGGAGCTCATAGAGCTCCTCACGAAGAAAGCCCGGGAGGGCGTGGAAGTCCGTCTCCTTGCCGATTCGATGGGCATGAAGGTGAAAAAGAAGGGGTTGCACGAGTTTACGCAGGCAGGCGGGAAGCATGCCGTCTTCTTTCCCCGGATATTCACCATCAACTACCGGAACCACCGGAAGATCGCCGTGATTGATGGCACTACCGGGTTCATCGGCGGGTTCAATATCGGCGAAGAGTATCTGGGCAGGGGGCCGTTTGGCTCCTGGCGGGATGCTGCGATCAGGATCAATGGGATGGGCGTCATGGGATTGCAGCTCCGGTTCATCATGGACTGGAACTATGCTGCCAGGGAGCACCTGGAAATTGATCCGGTCTATTTCCCAATGGTACCCGGCAAAGGCCGCTGCCCGCTCCAGACGGTCTGGAGCGGACCGGATGTCCGTTTCAGCCAGATCAAGGATGGCTACGTGAAACTGATCCTGACCGCCCAGGAATCGGTCTACATCCAGACCCCGTACTTCATCCCCGATGATAGCCTCGCGGATGCCCTCCGGATAGCAGCATTGTCCGGGGTGGATGTCCGGGTCATGATCCCCTGCCGGCCCGACCACCCGTTCGTATACTGGGCTTCTCTCTCCTTTATCGGCGACCTCCTCGATGCCGGGGTGAAGGCTTATACCTATGATGCCGGTTTCATCCATGCGAAATCCATCGTGGTCGATGGAATCGGTGCATCGGTTGGCAGCGCCAATTTCGATGTGCGGAGTTTCAGGCTGAACTTCGAGGCAAACGCCTTCTTCTATGATCCTCTCTACGGCAGCCAGTTGAAGCAGGCATTTCTTGATGATCTCCCGAAATGTACCGAGATCACCCCTGGTTCCTACCAAAGCCGGTCACGGTGGACAAGGACCAGGGAATCGGTGTCCCGCCTCTTCTCTCCGTTGGGATGAGCCCGGTCTTCTCGTTTCGGAGGGCTTCGATCAACTCCGTGTCACCTACCGGTTTTTGTGGTATGCAAAACCATAACGCCTCGTTGATCCTGTTTGCAAAAAAGAGGACGAAAACCGCGGCGGTGAGGAAACCTGGGGTGGTGAAGATCACGGAGGGGAGGCGTTTCCAGCCAAGCAGCCAGGCGATTACCGGCGTCCCTTAGAGGCTGATGCCGGGGATCCATGCAATCAGGATGCAGGTAACCGGGCCGTATTTCCCGATGAGGGGGTATTCTTCGGTCTTTTTCCGGATCTTCCCGATAAAGGACGCTACCTTCTATGCGCAAAGGAGAATCATCTGTTTTTTAATTCCGGCAGGTCATAACCACCCATACCTGCCATGCCTGAGCTCCCCGAAGTCGAGACCATTCGCCTGTTCCTCGACCGATCCGTCATCGGTCGCACCATAACCGCGATCGAGGGGTCCAGGCCGACAATCGACCGCGATCAGCTTGCCCCGCTCCCAGGTCGGAAGGTTACCGGAACGGCCCGGCACGGAAAATTCCTTTTCGTTGATCTCGATCCGGGTTCTTCGCTGGTCTTCCATTTCGGGATGACCGGGGATCTCACCCTGGTCCCTGGTGACAAACCCGATCCTGCCTACACCCGGGCAGTGATTTCCTTTGATGACCATTCACGCCTGGCATTCACCGATTCCCGGAGGTTCGGGCGGCTCGGGTGGGTCCCTGACCGGGCGGCATTTGTCGCTGGCAAACGACTCGGCCCGGATGGCCTGACCCTCGTCCCGGCGCAGTTTCTCTCCATAGCCACCAGGTCCCGCCGGCGGGTTAAGCTGTTTCTCCTCGATCAACATCGTATCGCCGGAATCGGGAATATCTACGCCGATGAAATCCTGTTCCAGGCCGGGATCCGCCCGCTCTCGCTCCTGCACGGGTGCGATCCGGTCCGGCTCTCGCTCCTTGCAGCCGCTTTGCCCCACGTGCTCCGTACCGCGGTGGACCGTGCTGCCGATTTCAGCGCCTACCCGGAGACCTGGATCATCCCCTACCGGGCGCGCGGAGAGTCCTGCCCCTGCTGCGGCGGGGCGGTTGACCGGGTCATGGTGGCAGGACGGTACGCCTATTTCTGCCCGTCCTGCCAGGAGTAACACCACCATCCTTCCCTGTGAAGAATTATCCACCCGGAGGTTTTTCCAGGGTGTCTGCTTGAATAAAAGAATATACCTTTGCCCACTGCCGCGATCATGCAAATGGCCGCAATCTACCATGAATGATACAGGTCACACGGCGAGATAAGCCCGGGCAGGGCGGCAGGCCGTATTGCTGAAAAAAGGGTGGAGCAGGAGGGAGCACTCACTGCCGGGAGCGGCATACAGGGGTGCGGTCATGCGGCAGGAAGAGCACCGTTCCGCGATCATGGCATATTCGGGATCAATAAACCGGAGGGATAAAAAATTGTATTTTCTCACTCCTGCGGGGGTGATGGTAGTTGCAGTTCGAGGCAGAGCCGGAGCTTTTCATGGGCATCACCGTAACCGTGCTGCATGGCGCTGCCGAAGAGCCGGGTGAGCACGACCGCACTTCTCCGGACATAGTGAGTGAGGTCGCCGTTCAAGGTATGCATATCGAGCACGTTGTCGATGCGATCGCAGATCTTGATAAGGGTTGCCCCCGGAGGGGCCTGGAGGATCCGGTCCAGCGAGTCCAGGAGCTGGTCGTCTTCCGGCAGGGACCGGTCCCTGGTGAGGGCCGTGATCATCTGGTAGACGATGATGGCATCATCGCCGGGAAGTTTCATCGAGGAGAGCCCGTAGGCCACCGCGGTCTCACCATGCTTCGTATCCTCGATGACGTCGTGGAGCCAGGCGGCGACGACCTCCCGGTACCCGCCTCCGAAGGCTTGAACCAGCCCGGCAACACGGGCCGGGTGGATGATGGCGGGTATCTTTTTGTCTTTGCGATACTGCCCGTCATGTGCCTGTGCCGCGATAGCCGCAGCCTTGTGGATTGCGTAAATCTGCCAGGGCTCCATCATCACGACAACCTGGGATGCACCCGGCATAAAGGTTACGGCGATTTCCGGGAACAGACCGGGTTTCATATCCCGGCCTGCCCGAATCATCCGTATCACCACCAATCGAGATTACGTGATGGTATTCAACTCAATTCATATTTCCTGGTTTTCAAGGGCACAATCCTTCATGCTCTTCCGGAACTTGATCATCATGAAGAAGAACATCCCGATGGTAATGATGAGGATTGCCCAGAGGAAGAAGTCCTGGTTCCCCCTGAAGAGCGGCAGCGAGGCCACCGCGTAGCCGAAGAGTACAAAACCGCCGACCCAGAAGATGCCGCCGGCAGCATTGTAGGTGAGGAACTCCGGGTAGTCCATCCTGATGATGCCAGCGACGAACGGGGCAAACGACCGGATTCCCGGGATGAAGCGAGCCAGGACGATGGTGTTCTTCCCGTACTTCCGGAAGTACTCCCGGGTAATGGTAACGTGCCGCTTGTCGACCAGGCACCGCTTGCTGCGGAGCAGGCGGTCGCCAAAGTAGTTACCAATCCTGTAGTTCACCGAGTCGCCGATGATGGCTGCAGCGGCAAGGATAACGATGAGAAGGACGACATTGATCCCGCCGCCGGCTGCAAGGAACCCCATCAGGAAGAGGAGCGAGTCGCCAGGCAAAAACGGCGTGAAGACAAGCCCGGTCTCGCAGAAGATGATCAGGAAGAGGATGGCATAGATCCAGATGCCGTAGGTCTCCATCAGCAGCGGGATCGTCCCCTGCACATCTCCGAGGATCTGTGAGATGGAGAGAAGGTCCGGGGGGATCATTATCATCTCATTTTGTTCAGTCCATGGTTAAGAGGTTGCTGCATCGGGAACAGGAAATACCACTACCTGTGGACTTTTCTTGGGCAGACCGGAACGTACCGCGGACGAGGGTTCTTCCTGCCTGCAGGAAAAAAAGGTGGAGGCCTTCATGTCGGGTTGAGGGACATGAACGGCACAATCTCGTCATACACTTTGATCTTTCCGACCGGGGGGGCAACGGTCCAGATCTCCACCCGGTTCCTGGTGATGTTGCAGGGGAACCCTACGTTCTGGCCCATCAAGAGGGGCCGGGTCCAGGTCTCGGTATGCCTTGTGCCGTCAGGTTCGGTGAGGATGATATCGATTTCGGAGACGAAGTTCATCCCGTTCCCGCCTCTCAGCGTCACGGAAGTCAGGGGATTTGTCGTCTGGCCATTCGGTGTTACCTGGAAGGTCAGGCTGTACTGGGGCGGGAGGGTCTGGGTGGGTCCTGGTGTTCCCATCCCGGGAGGAGCAGCAGTCGGCACCGGGGTAAAGACCTGTTCGGTGGTCGGCACCGCGGTCGGTGCCAGGGTAGCAGGGGGAGCGGGAGGAGATTCGGTGCATCCGGCCAGCAGCAGGAAGGCGGCAACAACGAGCAAGGCCCCCGCGATAGCATAGCTCTTCATAGCTGAACGTGGTGACTGAAACGCATATAATCGTTGTTGTGCAGGGATCACGGGATCGTCCCGGGAACCAGGGCCGAGAGGTGCTGTCCTGGAACGGAGCTGAAAAAAAGGGTCCGCCGACACGCTGCTGCACCACCCGCCCCTGGCCTGGAGGCCGGGGCAGAAAACCTGGGACCGGTCGAGCCGGTTTTTTTCCGGGCTTTTGTCACCACCGTGACCATTAAAAGAATGCCTGGCGGAGAGGTGTATCTGCCATAACGGTGATCATCGTGTCGGAACGCCAGATCTGTCGCCAGTGCGGGAGGTGTTGCGAGCGATGGGGATGGGGCCAGGAAGGGATGGTTGAAGACCTCCGGCCCTGGCTTGAACAGAACCGCACAGACATCCTCCAGCATGTCGCAATCCGCCTTTCTGACGGGAAGAGGATCAGCGGGAATGATCTCGCTCAGGAAGACCTGTCCCGCATCGTCCGGATCTCCTACTGGCAGGACGCGACCGGGAACATGGTTCGTAAGTGCCCGTTCTTCCGCCGGGATGAGAACAAAACAGCATGGTGCACCATCCATGATGTCAAGCCCCGGGTGTGCCGGGAGTTCACCCCCTGGACCTGGCGGAATACCGAATTCTACGGCCGATGCCCGGCCTGCCGTGAGAAAGCCCCGTGAGGGTGGACGGGCACATCTGACGAAAAAAGGGAGATTGCGAGTTATCTCCGGACTGCACCGGCGATGAGGCCGCCAAAAAACGCGAAGAGTACCAGGTACATGGTGATGGTAATGAACAGGAAGTAGCCGATGCCCACTCCGGGTAGATAGCCAGCAATAGTGAATACCTGCGAAGGAACACGGTGATTCCGGCGTCCCGCCCTGGTCGACGCCACAGATAATGGGCGTGGCCCTGCCATCCCGGGGCGGGTCAGATTTTTTTAACCGCCGGGTCAGGAATCATCCTATCCCCCCGTTTCCTCCAAAACCTATTTATCTTTCTTCTTTTCTATTGTTTACTGCGTAAAGGGCATGAAACCGCAAACAAAATCCATTGCTCTGTTCGATGACCGGTCACCAGTAGCAAACGCGGTCCGGCTCTACTTCCAGAAGGAACTGGGTTTTTCGGTTTTGCGGGTGTATTCCCGGGACGAACTCTCCCATAAGATGAAGAACACCCCCTTTGACTTCGTCATCTGCCCTTCCCGCCTCCACCTTCCCGTCCCCCCGCAGGCCGGAAGGGAAAAGGGGGAACCGATATTCCTGTACTGGCACCTGGAGCATGCCGGGGACCATTCCCGCTCTCCCCTGCGAAACGCCCTCCAGTTCGAGATCGAAACGCTGCACGCTTCTCTCTCTTATACCTGCTCCCCTTCCGAACCGCTGGAGGAACAATTCCAGAAGCTATCGCGGCTGCTCCTGACCATCCGGAAGTACCAGCGTGATTTCATCACGTTCCGGGACGACGCTGAGATCCTCCAGACCATCGTCGAAGACGGTTCGGCTGCAGTCCTCCACCTGGTCCGGAACAGGATCCGGTGGATGAACCGTGAAGCGCTCCGGGTGCTGGGCCGGTCGGAACGCGAACTCCTGGGAAGCGCGTTCTCCTCGCTGTTTCCCGGCGATGGCGATTACCGCGATGCATTGGGACAGGTCGCGAGACACCGCGATCCGGGAGGTTGGGGGACAGCATCCTGTTCCCTCGCCCGGAAAGACGGGGAAGTCGTGGACTGCACCATCCGGATACGGCGGTTAAACCCGATGAATCCCGATAAAGGGTCCCTGGTATTCATAGAGGATGACCGGGACCGGAAACGGCTGGAGGGAGCCCTTGCCACGTACGGGGAGAAGATTGCGCGAAACGAGGCAAAATACCTTGAAATTTTCAGGAACCTGAACCTGGTGGTCATCAGGACCGACCTCTCCGGCTCGATCACCTTCTGGAACAGTCTGGCAGAATCGGTGTTCGGGTTTTCCGCGGCTGCTGTATCCGGGAACAATATCATCGATACTATCGCCGATCCCGGCTCCCGGACCGCACGTGATATCGCTGTCCTCCTCTACGATTCCGGAGCAGTCCGGGATCACACCGTCATGCACGTCCTTGAGAACCGGAGGATGGATGGAACATACGTATGGGTGGCATGGAACACCCTCATGTTCCGTGATTCGTCGGGAAGAGCGTCAGGAATCCTCTGGATAGGCCAGGATATCAGTGATTACGGGCCAGGGGGAGATCCCGGCGGCAGGCAGGCCTCCTGGAAGGAGGAGATCCTGGATGGAACAGATGTCCGTGAGGAGGTATTTGACATCCTTTTCCATGCTGCAATCGAGCTTGGGCGGGGCGGCAGGGAATCGCGCAAGATCGGTACATCGTTCCTCATCGGGGATGCAGAACGGGTGATGGCGAATTCACGACAGTGTTTGATCAATGCCTTTGAAGGGAAGGACACTGCCCAGAGGATGGTCCAGGACCGGGAGACGATCGAGAACATCAAGAACCTCTCCCTCATGGATGGAGCCTTTGTAATCGACGGTTCCGGCCTCGTGCAGGCATCTTCACGCCACCTCCTAGCCCCGCTTGACGATACCAGGGTACGGGAAGGACATGGCACCCGCCACGCCTCGGTTGCGGCAATGACGCAGATAACGCGATCAGTGGGTATCGTTGTCTCGGAAAGTGGGGGGACGGTCACCATCTATCGGGGCGGTGCGATGGTAAAGGAATTTGCGGTATGACAGGCCTGTGCAGCCGGGTTGACAGGCTGCAGCCATTTCAGCGGTAACGGTCGGCAGGGGCCCAGGTCCGGCGCAAGGGAGCTCCTCCTCTCCCCCCCCTGGTCCGGCCCGGGGACAGGAACGCCAGACAGGCCAGGGCGGTTGCTGCCTTTTTCCGAAAGGTATCGGAGTGCTTATGACCGGCTCCAGGACTCCCTTTTATATTTCTATCTCCGCCACGGGCCCGTTTTCCCCCAGGAACAGGCCTTTTCCTCTATCCGGTGGTAAGAAAACCGGAATTTCCTTATCCCTCCCTCCTTTTTTCCCGGCCGTTACCGTTCAGCTGTAACAGAGTATCGGGCGCTCCAGCGGTCAGGAAGGGTGTGCTTGTCCATGGCCTGCTCTCCGCCATTCCCCCGGACCGGAAAACCTTTCGGTTACCGCGATGATCGTTCCAGTTACCTGGCTGGCATACATGCACCCCCTCGACCTCTCACAATACACCGGGCTCTCGACCGAAGAAGCGCGGCAACGCCTGCTCGAGGACGGTCCAAACGAACTACCCTCACGCGAGGTTCGCGGGATCTTCGGCATCCTGGGAGATGTCATCCGTGAACCGATGTTCCTCCTCCTGCTGGGGGCCGGTTCGATCTATTTCATCCTCGGCGACTTTGTGGAGGGGACCCTCCTTCTCTCCTTTGTCCTGGTGATCATCGGGATCGCGGTCACCCAGGAGCGGAAAACCGAGAGGGCCCTCGAGGCTTTGAGGAACCTGTCCAGCCCGCGGGCCCTGGTCATACGGGATGGAAACCTCGTCCGGGTTGCAGGCAGAGATGTGGTGAAGGGAGACCTCTTGTTCATCAGCGAGGGCGACCGCATCGCGGCAGACGCCCTGCTCGTCTCCTCCACGAACCTTTCGGCCGATGAATCGCTCCTGACCGGTGAATCGGTCCCGGTGAGAAAACTGCCGGCTGAAAAGGAACCCGGAGACCGGAGGCCGGGAGGGGATGACCAGCCCTGGATCTATTCGGGGACCCTGGTGGTCCGGGGCCAGGGCCTTGCAGAAGTGGTGGCCACCGGCATCCACACCCGCACGGGCGAGATCGGCAGGGCGCTCCATGCCGTCGAGCCGGAAGAGACCCGGCTCAATGTCGAGACGGCGCATATCGTCCGGACCATAGCGCTCATCGGGCTATTCCTCTTTGTCGTCGTGGTTGTCGTATACGGGCTGACCCGGGGGGACTGGCTTGTCGGTCTCCTTGCGGGCATCACCCTGGCCATGGCCATTCTCCCTGAGGAATTCCCCGTAGTCCTGTCCGTATTCCCTGCCCTTGGAGCCTGGCGCCTCTCGAAGATCAACGTCCTTGCCCGGGACGTCCCGGCAATCGAGGCCCTGGGTGCGACGACCGTGCTGTGCACGGACAAGACCGGCACGCTCACGGCAAACCGGATGAGCGTTGCCACCTGCAGGGTCCCCGGCACCTCGCTGGCGTGCCTGGCAGGGAGTGGAACGCCGCTTCCAGAACAGTTTCACGAGCTTTTCGAGTTCGCGGTCCTCTCCTGCAAGAAGGATCCCTTTGATCCCATGGAACAGGCACTGCTCAGGACAGGATACGATGACCTCTCCGGGACCGAGCACCTCCACCAGGACTGGGAACTCCTGCTCGAATACCCGCTCTCAAGGGAATTGCTGGCCATGTCCAATGTCTGGCGATCGAAACAGGGAGATGAGTACATCATCGCAGCGAAAGGGGCCCCGGAGGCGATCTTCGATCTCTGCCACTTGGACGACCAGGAAACCAGCGCGCTCACCGGCGAGGTGAACGAACTTGCTGCCCAGGGGCTCCGGGTGCTTGGGGTTGCAAAGTCCCATTTCCGGATCGGGCAGCTCCCCGAAGGCCAGCATGCCTTCCCCTTCACCTACCTTGGGCTGATCGGGTTCATCGACCCGGTACGGCCTGATGCAGCAGCAGCAGTCCGTGAATGCCGGGACGCTGGTATCCGCGTGGTCATGATCACCGGTGACTACCCGGCTACGGCCCGGAATATTGCCTCCCGGATCGGGCTCCCGGACACCGATCCCGTCCTTACCGGTCCCGAACTTGCATCGATGCCGGCGGAAGAGCGGGATGCGGCCATCCATGCAACCTCCGTGTTCGCCCGGGTCGTCCCTGAACAGAAACTCCAGATAGTCGAAGCATTGAAACGGTCGGGCGAGATCGTGGCCATGACCGGTGACGGGGTAAATGATGCCCCGGCCTTGAAATCCGCACACATCGGTATCGCCATGGGCGGGCGGGGGACCGATGTTGCCAGGGAAGCATCCTCGCTGGTCCTCCTGGATGACAATTTCGCCTCGATCGTTGCAGGGATACGGATGGGCCGGCGGATCTACGCAAACCTCCGGAAAGCAATGGCCTACATCATTTCGGTCCATGTCCCCATCGCAGGTCTCTCTCTTATTCCCGTCCTTATCGGATGGCCCCTCATCCTCCTTCCCGTCCAGATCGTATTCCTTGAACTGATCATCGATCCTGCCTGTTCGGTGGTCTTTGAGGCGGAGCGCGAAGAGCCGGGCATCATGCAGCGACCTCCCCGGAAGCAGGACGACCGTATCCTTGACCGCCCCACCCTGTCGATTGCCCTGGTCCAGGGATTCGTCGCGCTTGGCATCGTCTTTGCCATCTACTTCTCGGCCACGATGCGGGGGCTTTCCGAGGACGAAGTGCGGACCCTGTCGTTCACCGCGATCGTTATTGCCAACCTTGCTCTGATCTGCACCAACCGGTCATGGACCCAGAGCATGCTTGCGAGTTTCAAAAAACCGAACACTGCTTTCTGGTGGGTGATCGGGGCAACATTGTTCTTCCTCGGCGCCGTCCTCTTCATCCCCGGCCTGAGGGCGATCTTCCGGTTTGCACCAGTCTCCTCCGGTTCCCTCCTGCTCTGCATCACCGGAGGCGTCCTCACCGTTGCCTGGTTTGAGATCTACAAGGTGTTGCGTGCCAGGTCTGCACCGCTCTGATCCGTCCCCTGCCGGGAAGCACAGGAAACACTCCCGGTCGATCATTCCCCAGGCATGATCCGGTCCCTGCCTGCCGGGAAGAATCTCCCGTCCCGGCAGGTGACCAGGGCGTTTGTTACCGCCATGAATGCTTCGGTCATGTAAGACACACCCGTGCGATTGAAAACGAGCGGTAAAGATCGTGCCCATCCCCTGGCCATGCACCACCCTGCGTTCCAGCCTCTGGTAACCGTGAAGTCTGTCTACGCCCGGCTCGCCAGCCAGGCGGTTGGGAAGGATTGCCGGGTACCACCGGCGCCTTCAGAATGTGCCCCGTCACTTAATTGCAGATTGCCCCGGAGCCGTCCCCTCGATGAAGATGGGAAAGACCTTTCCGGCCGACAGCATCGATGCGATCATCGGGGACCAATGCAGGGGAGCCACGACATGAAGGCCCTGCCCAATGCCCGGTAAGGAACAAAATAACCTTCCCAGACCAGCACTTCAAGATGGATTTTGCACTAAAATAGATCATCAGGAGAGACCAGGCCCATATCGCACAGCTGAAGAAACTGCAGGGTGAATAAAGCCGGAATTCTCTGAAAGCCACCCCATGTGCCCTGTAATCGTTTTTTTGAGAGGGATCATTTCTTTTCAGTCCGGCCGAGCATCAGCCCAACCAGCATCCGGATCTCAGGGTCTTCCGTGGGGTCCAGCGAGAGCTCGATGAGGGGTTCGAGGATGTGAAATGCCCGGATATCGGCCAGGGCCGCAGCTGCTTCTTTCCTGATGGTGAGATGCTCGGTCCGGTCCTTCAGCCGCTCGATGAGGGCCGGTACCGACCTGACACTCTTGATCTGGTGGAGCGCCCTGATGGCAGAGCGCCTGATGTCCGCATCCTCGTCCCTGCAGCATTCCGCGATCGGTATGACCGCCCGCGGGTCCCGGTGGGATCCCAGGATGGTCAATGCAGCAACCCGGTGCTGGAAGGGCGATCCTTCCCGGACGATGCCAATGAGACGGTAGATCTCATCAGTCGTCGGCACCTGGCTGGTCTGTTCCCTGATTTCCGCATACATACCATGAACCTCCTTGATGATATTCTCCAGGCAATGCAGATTCCCGCCCGATTCCGGCAGAAATAGAGTGAAATCGTTCAGAAAAGGGCCCACTTACCACGAGTCGGACCTGCCGCTCCCCGTACTACCGCATGTGCTCTGTGAAATGCACGGGTTGGCATGTGGAGGTAATTATCTGAAGATCTATAAAAGATTTTTGAGCCTCCGGGATCGATCCAGGGCTCACCTCACCGTTTCTTCCTCCCCACCCGTTCGAAATCGATGAATCCCTTGTAGGGATCGGTCTTTACCAGCCGGACAAAGATCTTCTGTCCTACGGCAAGGCCGTGCTCGCCGCTCATCACCCTCCCTTCGGCCGGCGGGGAGAGGAGGCGGACATAGGTCCCGTGAGCGGTGACTCCGGTCACGAAGGCATCGAAGATCTCCCCGACACGGTTCCGGAGGAGGACGGCTGCCGCGGCTTTCCGCATGAACCGTTCCACCTTCTGGGCTGCCTTGTCCCGGTCAGTCAGCCAGGCACAGCGGAACGACAGCTCATCGAGCGCATACGGGCTGTCTGCTCCGGCAAGCACCGCCTTGATCATGCGCTGGTTGATGATATCCACGTAGCGCCGGTTCGGTGCGGTCGAATGGGTATAATCGGTGACCGCCATGGCAAAGTGGCCGAGCGGGACGCCATGAGGTCCAAGCGGTATATACTCCCCGGGCCCCATCAGCTTGATGATGGCGAGCGAGAGGTCCGGGAACGAGTCGGGAAAGGCGTCCTTGCGGGAGGCGAGGAACCGTGACAGCGCCTTGGAGTCCGGCTTCTGGGGCAGTGTCCAGCCAAGCTCCGCTGCCACCCCGACTATCCGGTCCCAGTACTTGGGCTCGCGGACGATCCGCTGGATGGTCGGGATGCCGGCCTGTTCCAGGCGGCTGGCCATGTTCCCGTTCGCGGCGACCATGAACTCTTCGATGATCGACCGGGCTATGTTCTTTTCCTGGATGACGAGGCCGGTGACGATCTCCTCCTCCATGACCGCCCGGGCCTCGATGGTCTCGAGGTCGAGTGCCCCCCGCGCCATCCGGTGATCCCTGAGGCGGATGGCGGCTTCTTCCTGCAGCCGGAGCTGATCTTCGAGCCCGGGAACCCTCCCCACCTCGCCCGGCACCGGGCCGGTCCCCTCCAGCCATGCACCGACCTCCTCGTATACCAGCCTGGCCTTGTTGCGGACCAGGGCCGGGTATATCTCCCCGTGCCGGACACTCCCGTCAGACAGGACCGTGTACTCGGTCACCACCGCCCTCCGGTCATGGCCAGGGAGGAGGGAAGAGATTCCTTCCGAGAGCGCCTCCGGCAGCATCGGGTAGGTCCGGACTCCGGTATAGACCGAAGTCCCGTTCCGGGCGGCATGAAGGTCGGTCTTCGATCCTTTCGGAACGAAGAAATCGACGTCCGCGATGGCCACCATCACCCGGATCTCACCCTCCGGGCCCTGTTCGCACCACTCGATCTGGTCCAGGTCCTGTGAGTCCTCGTTATCGATGGATGACCAGAGCAGGCCACGAAGGTCACGTAACCCTTCCCGCACGTTGAGCTCCCCCTCCTCGTGAGCGGCAGCCTCGCGGAGCACGCTCTCCGGAAATCGAGGCGCAAACCCGTAGCGCTCCATTGTCTCATCGGCGATCGCTTTCAGGTTGACGGGAGGTCTGCGGGTCATCTGTACAAACCATGAAGGGCAGAGCATAAATACCCCGGGGAAAGGGCCACGCGGCCATCCCCTTCCCTGCCGGCAGATCTGCCGGGCGGTTCCAGGGGCTCCCGGGAGTGATGAACCTTATATAAGATCCGCTCATTGTCGTATATCGGGACCATGACTGCCGGGTCTTCCCATGGAAAGGGAGGCGAAGTCTGAAGAATGCCCGGGTGGAAGATACCTTTTAAATACCTCCTGACGGGGACCATCTTCATCATCGTTATCGTCATCGTCCTCTCCGCGATCTGGATCAACTACGTGAACTCCTGCGATGAGCTGGGGGAGAACTTCGACCGGTTGCGGACCATGACCGAGTCCCATATCGAAAATTCCTTCCAGCTGATCGATTCCGGGCTCAAGCTCTATGATACCGCCTACAACCACGACATGGAAAAAGCATTCCCGGTTGTCATTGCAGAGTACGAGAGGATCGGCGGAGATCCATCCAGGATGGATCTCGAGGCAGTGAAGACGGCAATCGGGGGAATGGATGTCTACGTCATCAACGAACGCTGTGTCATTGAGTATTCGACTGCTCCTGCCGATACCGGGCTCGATTTCGCGGTCATCTACCCCGACTTCTGCGAGTACCTCCACAAGATCCGGAACACGACCGGGTTTTACCCGGACCGGGTTGTCAGGGACTGGTCCACGGGGACCCTGACAAAATACAGCTACATGCCGACACCCGATCACCACTACGTCCTCGAACTCGGGCTCCGGTCAGAGTATTTCGGAGGGGAGCGAAAACAGCTCCATTATCGTACCATAGCCGAGGAGGTAAAGGAACGCAACCCTTACCTCGAAGAGGTGCTCCTGTTCCAGAAACAGAAACGCCTGATTGGCAATACAACGTACAGACGCACTGCGGAGGATAATGCAATGCTCGATTACATCCTCTGGGAGAACCGGACCAGCCAGGAGGTCCGGGACAGGAAAAACGAAAAAACGGTCTTCTGGCAGGTCATCGACCTCCGCGACCCGGATTATGCGGCCGATATGAGCATCTTTGCCAAGCTCACCTATAACGATGCCCTTGTGGCCCGGGAGCTGAAGAGGATCGCCATGCTCCATGCCTTCGCAGGTTTCCTGGTCATTTTGTCGGGAGGTCTCATGGCGGTCATGGTCTCCAGGAAGCTCTCACGGCCCATCGAGCAGCTGGTCGAAGATATGGACAGTATTGCCGGCGGAGACCTCGACCATCCCATCAGGCCGGTGCCCGGGTACGAGTTCTCGAGCCTTGCCGGGAGTATCCGGATCATGGTGGACCATCTGAAAGATCAGATCCGGGAGTGTGAGATCAATGAAAAACGGTTCATGGATCTTGTCCAGTTCCTTCCCCAGGGAGTCTTTGAGCTGGATACCCGGGGGACCATCAACTATGCGAATCCTGCCGCCTTGGATCTCTTCGGATATTCCAGGGACGATTTCATACAGGGAGTGAATATCCTCGAGGTGCTGGCTCCCGGAGACCATGCGCGGGCAAAAACAGCATTTGCGGCCGTCCTTCGCGGAGAAAGAACCGGGGGATCGGAATACACGGGTCTCAAGAAAGACGGGAGCACATTTCCCATGATGATCTACAACAAGGCGCGAAAGACCGAGGGAGGGTTGGTTACCGGTTCCCGGGGGACCATTGTCGATATTACCCACTTAAAGGGCATCGAGGAAGAGATGCGACGCTTGAATGTCGAACTGGAGCGCCGGGTCTCGCAACGGACAACCGAGCTTGCAGAGGCCACCAGCGAGATGGAAGCCTTCACCTACTCGGTCTCCCACGACCTTCGCGCCCCGCTGCGTGCCATTGACGGCTACTCGTTCCTCCTCCTCCAGGAAAAAGGAGGGCGGCTTGGAGAGCAGGAACGGCACTATATCGACGCCATCAGGCAGAGTGTCCAGCAGATGGATGACCTGATCAACGGGCTCCTCTCCCTCTCCCGCATGGGCCGGGTCGAACTGAAGCGGGAATGGGTCTCCCCCGGGCCCATGGTCAGGGAGATCCTTGCCGAACTTCATCCAGGCCTCGAAGGCCGGGGGGAGGTCAGGGTAGGACTTCTCCCCCCCTGCTACGCCGATCCGGTAATGCTTCGCCAGGTCTACTACAACCTGATCTCAAACGCGTTGAAGTTCTCCCGGCACGTGGATCACCCCGAGATCGAGATCGGAGCCCTGGCCGGAGAAGAACCCCCTGCTTACTTCATCCGCGATAACGGGGTGGGCTTTGACATGCGGTATGCCGACAGTCTCTTCAAGCCGTTTCACCGGCTCCACACCCCCGGCAAGTATGAGGGCTCAGGGATCGGCCTGACCATCGTTGACCGCATCATCCGGCGGCATGGCGGGAGGATCTGGGCCGAGAGTGAACCGGGGAAGGGAGCGACGTTCTTCTTCACGATTGGGAACCCTCCCGGGTGACAGGTTCACCGCACTGGCATGAGCGGATGATGGCCTTTACCGGGCGTCAGCCCGGGTTCAGGTCGCTTCGTGCCGCTTCCGGTACCCCGATACCAGGAAGTACAGGATGACCACAAGGGCGATTCCTGCGGCGACGGCAATTCCCAGCACCATGTTCGTCACCAGCAGGCGCAGCACCAGCACGGACCCCAGCGCAAATGCCAGGGATTCAACAGTTGCGCCTATACCGACGGCAAGCAGTATCTGTGCCGGGCAGAGCCCGGCCATGATCCCCACGATCGTGGCCCCTACCCCTCCTGTTCCCTGCAGGGGGAGCATGACAAAAACTGACACTCCGGGGATCCTCCACCGGGCAAGCCAGGGGCGCTGCTCCATGAACTCCCGGCCCGACACAAGCGAGCGGGTGATCCAGGGTCCCAGGTAGGGAAACCGTTCTGCCCGGTCGAGGTTCCAGATCATGAAGAGGCTGGTGATGACATCGAGGTATGCCAGGGTAAAGGCCATCAGCCACCACGGTATCCCGGCCGCGATTCCCAGGGGGATGAGCGATTCCTTCCCGGAAGGAGGAATGTAGTAGGCGATCATCAGTCCGCCGAGGATCATGGCGCGGTTGACTGGGAGGAGCGGGAGCGAACAGAAGAACAACGCGAACCCCAGGAGAATGGGCAGGATGAAGCGGATTCGCGGTGAAATCGGTGGGACGGGATACTTCCTGAGCCGGAGACGGTCAAGATTCGGAAGCCCCATACCGATCAACAAAAAAGCTATGGCAGGATGGGGTTATATCTGTATACGCGGGACCGGTCCGGACCCGGCCGATGGACTGCCACCAGGGAATGGCCCCAATCCCAGCCTTTGTACAGGGGGCCGTTTTCACCGCACCGGGTGCGGGTCTCCCGGTAAGTCCTGGTATTGCCACCCTGCCGGGAAGGGTCGATTAACCCCCGGTCCTCCGGACTCCTCCCTTTCCCGCCTATTCCGTGATCCAGCCCATCCTGACAAACCACTCGTACTCGTGTGTCCATTTCTCCCTGTTTTCGAGGATCATCTCCCGGAAATACTCACGTCGCTCCCGGAGCGCTTCCTCCTGGTCGGGATACCGGTGCTCTCCACGGATGGACTGGACCAGCCTCCGCCCCAGGGTAACCGCCTCCTTCTCTGCAGGGGGGAGGGCTCCGGGGTTTCGTCCCACCGCTGCTCCAACCCCCCCGACAGTTATGGCACCAAAGGACGAGAGGGCGTGGTTCATGTATTCAACCACCTGGTCGTGGTTGCTCCCTCCCGCAGTGCAGACCGAGCAGCCGAACTTGCCGGTAAACATCCGGCAGTGGATGGCATCGGCCATCCGGTCAAAGACCGCCTTCAGGGGGGCCGGGACCGAGTCGATGTAGTTTGGCGCACCAAGGACTATCCCGTCGGCATCCATCATCCGTTCCAGGAGATCGGGGAAATCGTCCAGGAGAACGCAGTCCCCGGTCTCGTAACATGTACCGCAGGCGATGCAGTATTCGATCCGGAGCGAGTAGACATCGACCAGTTCTGTCTTTGCTCCCTCCTCCCGCGCTCCCTGCAGCACGGCATTCACCAGCCGGAGCGTCCTGCTCTCCTTGCCCCGCGGGCTGGCGTTGAGTCCGATGACCTTCATGGTAGCCTCCGCGATACCGTGGAATCAGGAGCGAGCCGGAATAAAGGTGTCGGTCTGGCTTTGTGGTCCTCAAAGACCCTGGTCTCTTGCCTCATTGGCCCGGGGATAACCCGCCGGTCTCCTCCCATGACCGGGCCTTGGAGATCCTGGATATCGCCCGGGCCCTGGTCAGCAGCCCCGGGCTTCGTATGGGCGATTTTCCGGTGGCAGGGCGGCCTTTGCCCGGGCTATTGCCGTCAGACCCTCGGTCTTCACCGGCAACGGGTCCTGCCGAACCGTGACTCAGAGATCTCACAGGCTGTGTTCGATCCTTTCCAGGAGATCAACCCAGGAGAAAGGCCACGCCCTGGTGGGAGTATCCCCCGGGTGACCCGCCGTGCATGTCGAGCGGATCATCAGGCTCCGGGACGGGGAGGGGGTAGATGGGAGTGGAGGGTAAAAATTCCAGGTATTCTCCGGGGGACTATTGCCCCTGCTCAGGCCCGTGAGCATCACCTGGATTGAAATACTCGCACAGCGATCTCTTTTCACAATGATTCCCCGCGTGATGATGCTCCTCGCCCTTCTTGCGGCCGGGGCACTGCTTGCCGCCGGGTGTACCACCCTCCCGGATGCATGTACCACAGGATCGGGAAATATCACCACCCAGTCCCGCGATGTCGGCTTCTTCCATTCCGTGAGCCTGTCCATGCCGGTAACCCTCACCGTCCGTGAAGGGGACCGGGCCGAAGTGCTGATACAAGCCGATGACAACATCCTCCCCTTAATCGTCACCACGGTGAAAGACGGGACCCTGGTCATCAGCCAGACCCGTCCCTGCGTGCGCCCCTCCATTCCCATCCATATTACGGCAAATGCCCCCACCGCGTTCCGGGAGCTCGCCATCCTCGGGACCGGTGAGATCCGGAGCGATGGTATCCTGCGTACCGGCACTCTCGCCGCAAAGATTACCGGGGCCGGCAGCTTGGACCTCGCGGTCGAGGCCGTTTCCCTGGCGACCACGGTTACCGGGACAGGGAATATCCGCCTTACCGGTAATGTCGCAGACCACACCATCTCCCTGCCCGGTGCAGGATCGGTCGATGCCGCAGGGCTCAGGACAAGTCGCACCTCCGTGGAGATCCTTGGTTCCGGGAATGCGAAGGTGAATGCGGTCGAATCGCTCACGGTGAAGATAACCGGCGCAGGCACGGTCCTCTACACCGGGAACCCGGAGGTCAGCCAGACCATCACCGGGGCCGGGAGCGTCCGGCCCCTTACCTGACCGCTCACGCTCCTTTTTCCAGGTCAAATACGTAGCGGCCGATGCCCCGGGCGACCCACCCGCACCGGTGGTGGAAGAGGACCGTGTAGCCCTTTTCCTCGAAGCCGCGGACCAGTCCTTCAACCTGGCGATCTCCCTTGAAGGTATAGAAATGCAACACCCCCCCGCCCCGGACCAGCGGGGCAAGGGTACCAAGGATTTCGTCCTTCCCGTAGGGGGTGGGGCAGATCAAGCGGTCGAACGGGGCTCCGTCCGCCTGCGTCAGCCCGAAGGCATCCGAGGCAAGAACACTGACCCGGTCCTCCACCTGGTTCAGGGCCAGGTTCTCCAGGAGCCATCGCACCGCTGCAGGGTTGTTCTCAACCGCGGTCACCAGCGCCCCTCGGTCTGCTGCCGGTATTACGAACGGGCCAACCCCGCAGAAGGGCACCAGCACCCGCTCTCCTGCCCCGACCAGCCGGGCGACCCGCTGGTGTTCGGTAGAGAGCCGCCCGGTAAAGAATACCTCGGAGAGGTCCATCCGGTACCGGTACCCTGCCTCCCGGTGCTCGGTGACCGTTGAGTTCCCCACCAGGAACTCGTAGCGGGGGACCCGATCAGCATGACCGACCGGCGCTGCCTTGGCAACCACGGTATGGATGTTCCGGCGAATCGACATGACTGCCAGGGCTATGTCCTGCCGGAATTCCGCAAGTTCCGGAGGGACGACCACCACCGCGATGTCCCCGATGACATCGAAGCTGTCCCGCAGGTAGCGCTGCTTCTCAGCGGGGATGGTGCCGGCAAGGAGTGTACGCAGGTTCATCCGGTAAGGGAGACTATCTCTTCAAACCTCATAAATGGCTCCCGGGACAGGGCGTCAGAACCGCTCCAGCCGCTCGAACCCGGGCAGGGGTGCACACGAACGTTCCCGGATGGCGAGCATCACCGAGCCTGCCAGGGCGATGACCCCTACTGCTATCATCACCCCGCCGATGATCCTGACGATGACCAGGCCAGAGAGGCGGGGCGAGAGGAGGATCAGGACGCCGAGAGCGGCAAGGACGACCCCGCCAGCTGCTGATACCAGCCGCCGGATGCCGGAACCGGGGTGGAATACTGCGGATATCGTCCCGGAAAGCCCGGCGACAACCATGAGGATCCCGAGGAGGACTGCAGCAAATGCCCCAATCGTCCCGGGATCGGTGAACGAGACGGCACCGAGCAGGACGGCGCAGATCCCGAGGATCAGCGGGACGACAAAGAGCATCCCGCCCGAACGGGAGAGTATCCAGGCACCGATAAATAGACCGATACCGGCCATGAAGGCCAGCACCCCGGCCAGGAAGATAGCTATCCGTAACGACTCCCCGGGGAACACGAAGAGGATCCCTCCCAGGAAAAGAAAGATTATCCCTGCCACAAGCAGCGGTTTCCAGGGCCCCGGGCCGCAGGCCATCCAGCATGCCATGCATGGAGGTGTACGTCCCCGGAGAAAAAGGATGTGTTCCCGGTCAAACCCCGGGGTTTTCCTGTCCTGGTTGTATCCATGCCAGGGGAAGACATGCAGGGTATACGCCCCGGTCGGCGGCACCCGAGGTCTTCCGGGACCAGGGGAGCAGGGCGTTTGCAAACGCGGTGGCAAAAGAGATCCCCTGGTACTTGAACAAAGACCCCAATACTACCTGCTTTTACCGGTTATATGGAGGCAGGCCGCAAATCCCTCCGATGAACCTCTGCCACTCTCTCCCCCCCATGACCGGGATGTCGGGAAATCTCCGGTTCTGTGCCGGGAACGGCTTTTATCATCGGGGTGGGGTGTGTCCTTTACATGGGCTGCCCATCACCATATTCCAGGGGGACTGTGCTTTGGAAGATCACTTGTGCATACGCTTCTTGTTGAGGATATAAGCAAGGACTCCGACGCTTATCCAGCCTATGCCGGCAATGATGGCATTGATATCCAGGAAGAAGGCGAGAGCCACACAACTCACCAGGCCGAGTAACGGGGTGACAGGATAAATGGGAACGGTGAACCTGCGATCGGCGTCAGGCATCGTCCGGCGGAGCTGGAGCAGGCTTGCATTGATGAAGAAGAAGGTCAGGAGGGTGCCAAAGTTGAAGATCGAGGCCAGCCCTGCGAGATTGGCCCTGGTGAGCAGGACGATCAGGCTGATCACGACCCCGGAGACGACCACACCTGTCGCGGGGATTCCCTGTCCCGAGACTTTTGCGAGCGTCCCGGGGATTACCCCCTGGCGTGCCATGGCAAAAAGGGCCCTCGATGCACCGATGATCGAGGAGATGATGACCGAGGTCGTGGCAAAGAGGGCCGATACCGCAACAAACTTGAGGAAGAGCGGGTTGCTCGTCGCCACCCTGAGGGCCAGTTCGAGTGGTGCCTTCGACTGCCCGAGGGTCTGCCAGTCGATGAGCCCCACAGCAACCATCGCAACACCGATGTAGAGGAGAGTACATATACCGAAGGAGATGAGGATCGCACGGTGCACGTTCTTTTCCGGGTCCTTCACCTCCTCGGCCACCATCGCGATGGTATTGAAGCCGATGAAGGCAAAGAAGATGATAGAGGCTCCCGACAGCATACCCTTGATCCCTTCCGGGAAGAACGGCTTATAATTGGAAAAGTCACCGCTGTGGACGAGATAGTAATGCCCCTCCTACGACGATAAACAGGACGAGCGCTGTTACTTTAAGGACGACAAGGGCATTGTTTGTCCATGATGCCTCCTGCATCCCTCTCAGGTTCAGGAGCATGAGAAAGAGCGGCCAGACGGTCCCCACCGCGACAAGGGTGGCGGTCGAGGGAGGGATGCCGACAAAGTACGCCAGATAGGCAGCAAACCCGAGGCTGACAGCACTTGCCCCGATGATATAATCAAACGATTTCATCCATCCCACCACAAAACCCGGAAAGGCACCGAAGGCTTTGGCCGTGTAGATGTAGGAAGCCCCTGTCTCGGTGATGAACGAGGAGAGTTCTGACGCGGAGAGACCGGTGAGGAGTGCCACAAAACCGGCGATCAGGAACGAAAGAATGACCGAGGGCCCGGCTAACCCTGCAGCGACCCCGATCAGCACAAAGATACCGGTGCCTATGATCGCTCCAATCCCAATACCTGCTGCAGTCCACAGGCCAAGGGATTTTTTCAGCGTTGTCATATCAATACACCGGCCATTAGTGAATATCCTTCAATTACCCGTATATTAGGTTTTGGGAATCATCATTTAAGAGGAAAGGACGGGAAAACTGCATCATATTTAGGAGTCTGCAGGTCAGACAGGTGCAGATCTTCCTGTTATCCGCAATCGGCCACTTGGGCCTGCTGTTCCTCCGTCATGGCCTTCAGTTTCTCTTTCAGGTCTTCAAACGTATCCATGGGAACACCCCGGCGGTGTATGATGACCCAGCACCATTAAAGGCTATCCTGGATACCAGATCCGGATATAATACCCAAGAATCGTCGATAATCCGCGTTGTGGCAAGTTTTATGGTCCCCATGAACGACTACGTTGTTACGATGAAGATCCCGGTAACAGAGGAGAACCGGAAACTGTGTCTCTGCGCCAGGTGTCCCTCCTATCCTCACCTGTGCAGGGGCGAAAAATTGTACTGTGCTCTCGGCAGCACGTCATGCGATATCAGTGCCCGGGGGTGCATCTGCCCTGATTGCGCGATCTATGAACAGTATTCTCTCAAAGGGATTTATTTCTGCGACAAGGAATCCGATAAAGAATCAGGGGTGGTGATGCGGAAAAAGCGCCACAATGAAGATACTGCACAATATCAGGCAATACATGACATCAAAGCTGTCGCCTCGACGGGAAAGAGTGTTGTCCGCTCGATGGGATCGCAAAAACAACTCCCCTTCTCCCTTGACGATCTCCACTTCATCCCGGCACAGGTGTACAAAATCCCCAGGAACCGGGAAGACCCGGTGGATACCACAACCGTGATCGGCCCGGCTTCTGCAAGGCCCCTCCTCTCCTCCTCCCCCATCCTCATATCGGGTATGAGCTACGGGGCAGTCTCAAAGAATGTGAAACTGATCATCTCCCGGGTGGCAGCACAGGAGAAGATCGTGTTCAATTCCGGGGAAGGAGGGGTCCTCCCCGAGGATCTTTTGGCCAGGGATCACCTGATCGTGCAGTATTCGACGGGGCGGTTCGGTATCACCGGGGAACTTCTTGCACAGGCTGCAGGGGTGGAGATACGGTTCTCGCAGGGGGCTTACCCGGGAAAGGGGAGCTTCCTCCCTGCCGCCAAGATAACGAAGGATATCGCGAGTATACGGGGGTTAAAAGAGGGCGAGGATGCATATTCCCCGGCCCACCACCCGGATATCCTCACTCCCGAGGACCTTGCAGGAAAAGTTGACTGGCTCCGTTCCATTACCCGGGGTGCACCGATCGGGGCGAAGATCGGGTGTGGTGCACTTGAGCAGGACATTGCGGTCCTCGTCTCTGCAGGTGTCGATTTCATTGCCATTGACGGGTTCGGGGGAGGGACGGGAGCAACCAACGACTTTGTCCGGGAGAACGTCGGCATACCGCTCGCCGTGGCATTGCCCCGCGCCGCACGGTACTTGAGGGAACACGGGGTCAGGGACAGGGTCTCGTTGATATGCGGAGGATCGCTTCGCACCTCCGGGGACTTCGCAAAATGTCTTGCCCTGGGGGCAGATGCAGTGTACATCGGCACAGCTGCCCTGATTGCCATAAACTGCGAACAATACCGGCTCTGTCATACAGGTCTTTGCCCTACAGGAGTGACCACCCAGCGACCTGATCTGGTTGCCCGGTGTGATGTTGCAACAGGGGTCTCCCGGCTGGGCAACTTCGTGAGGGTGATGACCGAGGAGATTGCCCACCTGGCCAGGATTACCGGCAAGGATTCCGTTCATCATCTCTCGTGCCGCGACCTGGTCTCGTTCAACAGGGACCTGGCCCTCATAACCGGGTGTCCCTGGGTGGGAGATAGCTCCATGGAAAACCCATGATCCATCCCGTCCTGTGAACAGACCTGTAATCTTCTTCAACGGTGTTTTTTTTTTTTAATTCGATGGGTCTTTTCCTGAAAGGATCCCTATCAGTAGTTCTTCGGGCTTTTCAACGGATAGCAGGGCCCCTGTCCCTGCTTTTTCCGCGAGGATTTGTTCTCCCCCTCCGAATTCATCCCCTCCTGGCCTGGACGCGGGGGGGAGAGACCGCGTACCAGGATAGGATCGATCTCAAGCTTATTATTAGGGAAAGCCTAACTAATAACAGGCAGAGGTCATGAAGGCGGAGGAACGGTTGCTGGCCGCGGTGGAACATCTGATCAGGATACGAAACGAGACCTCCTCCCTCATCCTCTCTGAATGCGGGGTCCCCGAGATCACGGTTAAACAGATCGGGTACCTGAAGACCATCGACGAACAGGGCGATGTGACCTTCACCCGCCTCGCCGAGATCACGAGGACCTCGAAGCCCACGGTTACCGAGATGATCAACCGGTTCGAGAGCATGGAATGTGTCTACCGGGAGCGGTCCCCAAGCGACAGGAGAGTCATTTTTATCCGGCTCACTGAGAAAGGCCGGAGGATCGCCCGGGCTGATGAGGATGCACTCTCCCTGCTCATCGGGCGGATGAGAGAATCTCTCGATGACGATGACCTGGATCTCCTTGCAAAGATCATCAGGAAGGTCTGGTAACCCGAGAAAAGGATCCCACAGCACACAAGGATCACAGCAATGTTTGGATTCAACACTCCGAGGAACCCTGAACTCCTCGTCATACCCCTCTCCGGGATCGTGGTCTTTCCATTGACCCGGACCAGGCTGAACGTCGAAAAACCTGTCGGTCAGGCGCTGGCCGAAGCACTTTCCAGGGGCGGTCCTGCAGAAGCAATCGCCATCGCCGAAAGCGGTGATGCCGGTGAGCCCAAGGCATCGCTCTTCCCGGTCGGGTGCCTCGTTAAGGTGATGGCTGCCGAGCCTTCCGACGAAGGGTACGTGATCGATGCCCTTGCCAGCCGGAAGGCCAGGGTGGTGGGGGTGAATGAGCGGGATGGCCGGCTCTATGCCACCTGGGCTCCCTTCCCGGACCGGGATGACCTCGATGAACCGATGAAGAAAGCCCTGCTTGCCGAGATCCGGGCAATCATCCACGATATCAGCAGCCATTTCAAGGGAGCCGCGCAATTCACCCACTCTGTCAATGCGATGGAATCAGTCGACCAGGTCATGGGGTACGTCCTGCTGTTTGCACCGGTTGCCACCAGCGAGAAGCAGGCCATACTTGAGACCGAATCGGCTCGTGAGCGGGCCCGGATGTTCCTTGACCTCCTTGGAAAGGTCAGGGAGCATATCAACTTCCGGGTCGAGATGGCACAGAAGGTCTCCGAGAAGGTTCACAGCTCGAACCGGGAGGCGATGCTCCGTGAGCAGCTGAAGCTGATCCAGGAAGAGTTGAACGAGATCGAGGGGGGCGTGCCCGGGGACTCGGGGTACCGGGAGCGGATCGAGCAATCGAAGATGCCCGAAGAAGTCCGTAAAAAAGCCCTTTCCGAGGCACGGAAACTCGAGGGTTCCGGTGGGCAGAACCACGAGGGCCATATCATCAGGAATTACCTGGACCTGCTCCTCGACCTACCCTGGGTGACGGAGGAGAAGAACACCGTTGACATTGCGGAAGCCCGGAAGGTTCTCGATGCCAACCACACCGGGCTTGAGAAGGTAAAGGAGCGGATCATCCAGCACCTGGCGGTGATGAAGCTGAAGCACGAGAAGCAGGGATCGATCCTGCTCCTGACCGGCCCGCCCGGGACCGGAAAGACGAGCCTTGGCAGGAGCATCGCCGATGCCCTGGGCCGGAAGTACGTGCGGGTCAGCCTTGGCGGGGTCCGGGACGAGGCCGAGATCCGGGGCCACCGGAGGACCTATGTAGGGGCCCTCCCGGGACGGATCATCCAGGGGATCCGGCGGGCCGGGGTGAAGAACCCGGTCTTCATCCTGGACGAGGTTGACAAGCTCGGCTTCTCCCACCTGGGCGATCCGGCAAGTGCCCTGCTCGAGGTTCTTGATCCCGAACAGAACAATACGTTCTCAGACCACTACCTGGAGGTCCCCTACGACCTCTCCGAGGTGCTGTTCATTGCAACGGCAAATACCACCGCCACCATCCCGGCTCCGCTCCTTGACCGGATGGAGCTGATCGAGATCCCCGGGTACACGAAAAACGAGAAGTTCTCCATCGCCCGGAACCACCTCATCCCTGAAGTCCTCGATGAACATGGTCTTGATGCAGGCAGTCTCGAGATCAGGGACGATGCTCTCCGGGGAATCGTGGAGCGGTATACCCGCGAAGCCGGGGTCCGGTGGCTGAAGAAGCAGCTGGCACGGGTCGCCCGGTATGCCTCGGAGAAGATCGTCTCCGGGAGGGCCGAAAAGCCCTTCGTCGTTTGCGAGGAGATGCTTGATACGATCCTGGGAAGGGAGGTGGTCCGCCAGGAAGCGGCACGAAAGGTCGCGGTCCCCGGCGTGGTGACCGGGCTTGCCTGGACCCCGGTTGGGGGAGAGATCCTGTTCATCGAGGGGACGGCCATGCCAGGAAAGGGGAGACTTACCCTGACCGGGCAGCTTGGTGACGTGATGAAGGAGTCGGCAACCATCTCGATGAGCCTGGCCCGCTCCCGGCTGGCGTACAAGGCGACCGGGTTTGATTTCATCGCCAGTGACGTCCACATCCATGTGCCGTCCGGGGCCACACCAAAGGACGGTCCGTCGGCAGGAATAGCCCTCTTTGCCGCGCTTGCCTCCCTCATCACCGGGACCACGGTCGACCCGAAGACGGCCATGACCGGGGAGATCACGCTGTCCGGTGCCGTCCTCCCGGTCGGCGGTATACGCGAAAAGGTACTTGCCGCCCACCGGGCCGGGATCAGGACGATCATCCTCCCCGGGGAGAACCGGCGTGACCTCGAGGATGTCCCCGAGGAAGCCCGGGACGGGATCCGCTTCGTCTTCGTGGATACCATCGACCAGGTGCTCAAGGAGGCGCTTGGGTTGGATCTCCAGGAGAGCATGGTGCCCTTCCCGGCAAGGAACTGCGTCATCCCGGTGGGGAATATCTGAACGGATTCCCCCTTCTCCATTTTTCGTTATCTCCCCCCGACCGGAGCTGGTGTCCCAATTGTTCTGATGCCTGAATGAAGACCTCCCGCGCAATTCTCCTCCCCTCCCGGGGTGCTGCCGTAACGCGGCCAGGCCTGCACAGTCTTACGGCGGACCCGCCCCCTGGTGGCGGTCTTTGTCGCCCGCAGTGTTCCTGACCGCGGCTTTGCCATCCTGTTTCGCAGCGATTATAACGTGCCGTCTAATACCCGTATAGAGCATGCTCGGTCTGTTCGTCCTCGCCATCGCCCCGGCGGTATTCATTCTCAGCTACTTCTACCTGAAGGACCGGTACGAACCCGAACCTCTCGGCTGGGTTGCAAAGGTCTTTTTTATCGGGGCTTTCATGACCATCCCGGCCGTTCTCCTGGAGATGCCTTTTTCACCAGGCTTAATGGCGACGGTAGTTGCCGCCCCGATCATCGAGGAGTTGCTGAAGTTCTGTGCGGTATATTTCACCGTGTACCGGGACGAAGAGTTCGATGAACCGGTCGATGGGATCGTCTATGCCTCGGCTGCTGCCCTCGGGTTTGCAATGGTCGAGAATGTGGCCTATGTCCTGGAAGGAGGAATGGCTGTTGGCGTCATCCGGGCCGTGGCCTCTGTCCCTGCCCATGCCCTCTTCTCCTCGATCTGGGGATACAGCCTCGGGGTTGCCCGGTTCAGGCCGGCAAACCAGCGTACGGTCCTGGTCGCCTCCGGTCTTGCCGGGGCGATGCTCTTCCACGGGTTCTTCAACCTCCTGGCATCTGACTCGATGATGCTCGGCCTGGTGGTCATCCTGGTGCTGCTGGTCCCGTCCGGCTGGTGGCTTGCCCACCGGAACATCGGACATGCCCATAATCACCCGGCGTCGGCGCGGATGCGGATGGGAATGGGGGAAGCCGTCCGGCCTGCCGGTGATGGAAGCGGGGAGGGGCACACCCTGTCCACGGTCGAGACCGAAGCCCGGGCCTCCCCATCGCAGGGACGTTTCTGCACCAGGTGCGGGTCGCCGGTATCACCGGCTGACGGATTCTGCCGGTCCTGCGGGGCACCGGTCGATCGCGAATGACCCGGAAAGTCGCTCCCTGCGGCGAGAGAAATGACACACTCCTCCAGCACGCGTAGAAAGGAAAACCGGACTGGGAAGAGAGCTCGCATTTCAATCCACGCACTGGCACGGAAGCCCCGCTGTGGGAACGCAGTCGTAGAGTGCCAGGGTCTCTATCCGAGCATGGTGACGTGTTTTCTGCCCGTGTTCCAGGGCATCGAAATGGTCACCTGCAGGTGTAACTCAGCCGGTACCAGTGTATCTGGAATTGGGATAAAAGAGTAAAAGATTCTAGCCCCCTATCGGGATTACCATTCAGCCAAGGCCTGTAATTTCTTCTTTGAGCGAAATCCGCTTAAAATAATCATCCCGGCTAAAAGTACATCAATACAAACGAATTTGACAACAGAGCTCCGTGAATATCTGTGCAATCTCTGAAGAGAGAGCGCATCTTTGACCAATTTAAAGAAATCTTCGATCAAAGAGCGAATACCGAGATAGTCAGTCCACTGATTCAGTTCACATTTTAGCCTGGCAAGAAGAGTCTCATATTCTCGCTTGATCTTTTTCCCATCATGTCGGGAATACACAGAAAGCGGATAACACATTTTACTGAACGCTTTCTCAATTTTGAAGTTACTTCGTGGGAATATGAGCGGGACGATCTTATAGTTCAACACACCAAGTTGATAATTTTTTGAAGAAAAATAGCCTTTATCGAAAATAATCATGTCACCATTCCGAATGATTCTCCTTCTCCTCAATTCGTTCATAATCTCTACAAAGAGAGCAGAATCATGTGGTGAACCTGGATGAAGGAGCACACAAAGCGGTAACAATGTTGGGTATTCGATCACGAGGGTCAATTTGTAACCGAGATAATATCCCCGCGTATTGGAAAAGCCCCACCGGTAATCTTTCTTTAACAGATCCTTTTTTCTGAACTTTCTCCTGAAAACATTGAGATCCAGAGTGATAGCAGATCCATCAACAATCATTTTCCTGTGGTTCCTCCTGGATGGGCGTGTGCACATGGAATTCAGGATATCAGAGATCAGCAAGACTAATTGATCGTCCTTCATTTTGCTGATAAATTGATAGATGACAGCGGCAGAGGGAACCTGTGCCACATGCGCAAAACTTCGTAATGCGCTTCGTTTTGTGAGTTCTTCCAGAAGATAGGTGATATCTACCGAGAAATACATCGAAATGAAAAGGATACGGAATATTGTTCCTGCTTTCTCGACTGGCACAACGCCATGCCGTGCCATGGCCTGCTTGACCACACGGGACCTTGTCATGTTCATGATCTGTTCGAGGAGTAACCATTTTGGGTCTTCGGGATCTACTATGATGGGAGTGTTCATTTGTGTTCAAATATGAATGCTCCCTTGAGTACGATCAATTTTACGGTTTAATCTTGCTCATTTCTGTATTTTAGTCGATTATTAACTGTACTTTTTGTCGGGGAGCGCATTTATCCTCTGATTCTGAATATTAATGCTAATTTAGCGCTGGATCCATCAGGATCTCAAAAGGGGGTTAAAACCTGACTTCGCCAGAAGAAGGATGAGAAGGTAGTGTTTATATAATTTCATGCAAAAAAACACAGCCTTCTCATTAGGTAATATAGCATTAATCGATAAAATTGATTCGGAGACCAACTTTTTCGCATCAGTTCTTGGCGGAGTTGGTGGTCGAAGCAAGTCATTCATACCATCCGTAAAAGCTTCTCATCAGCAACAAACTCAATCAATCGGTATCGATCAATAAGATTCTGGACTTTACCCCCGACGAACTTCTCAAGACACTGGGGTTTGAAGATACAATTTCAGACCGGAGTTTGTATCGGACTCTGGAACGACTGGGAGAAAGAAAGTCGATTGTTCTTGACCAGTTTCAACGCTGGATCTCCCAGCAGAGCCTCGTGGATCCAACCCAGTTCGTGGACTTCAGTTCGAGTTACTTTGAGGGGACAAAATGTCCGCTGGGGGAGTTAGGGTATTCCCGGGACAATCAGCCAGGGAAACTCCAGATCGCATTTGGGATCAGTGTCGGCCTCAATAACATACCGACGATGCTGACCATCCAGAAAGGAAATGTTCAGGATAAAAAGCATATGCAGATGCTGATCCGGTTATGCTCGAGCGTTCTTCCTGAAGGCAGTCTTCTGGTGTTTGACTGTGGAGGGAATACCCAGGATAACAAACGAAGGATCCGCGATCTGAAGTTCCATTATTTGACCCTGAAAGCAAAGAAGAAAGGACCATACCGGAACGAGATAACGATCTACCATGCCAGGAAAGAAAGCCAGGTTTCATTCGTTTCTGGCAACCGGGTCTATTCATGTGTCAAATATCGGGATGGCGAAGAAGTCCGGTACATATTTTTCTGTGACGACCTGGCCTGTGACCAGTTGACGAAGAAAGCAAGGAAACTTGAGAAAGACCTGGAGAAGGGGAAGGTTCTCACAAAGAAGGTTGAACGCGGAAAAGATCTCGGCCAGTATATCGCTCCTGAGGGTTGGATCATCGCCCGTGGTCATCTCCAGAAGATCATTGGCGATATCCCCAACCCCTATGTAACCGGTCTTGAAGGTTTCTTCGTGCTTGAATCAACCATCGATGATGATCCCGAAAACATCCTGAATGCCTACAAGAATCGTGACCGTGCAGAGAAGTTCATCCGGGACCTCAAAGAAGGAGCCGAGCTCCGGCCGATCCGGCACTGGTCCAAACACGCGGTGATCGGTGCGTGTTGATCGTTTTCCTCACCAAAGTCCTGGTGAGTTTGACACAACTTTTCTGTAAAGATCCCGTCGTGAAAAATCTGAAAGTCCTCAAAAATTATCTCACGAATTTGACACTTACGATCATATACCCTTCTTTTGGGTATCCTGTCAAGATCATTTCCAACTTCTCCCCAGAAATACGCCCAATTCTTGGAGATTTTATCAAGAGATATGGTAGCCTGGAGGCGCCAAATCACTGGTAAATTGCTTCTGGCGAATTGGGTTAAGTCGTTTAAATTTGATGGAAGTACTGAAAAGTGGCGAAGTTAGGTTAAAAGATTCTTCAGCTCCCTCATGCCGGTCGAGGAGTGCCAGCGGGAGCCGCCGGTCCTTCCAGGCTTCGCTGCTGCGGATACAACTCCTTCAATTGGGTCCCTGCATGGCGGGGACGGTCCTGGGCATGGCCTGTGGTACCGCAGCTCTCCCTATTCTTTCATCCTCCTGAAATACCACCTCGATGCAAATGCGATCTGAATGGTGGCAATGCTGCCAAAGCCAAAAATTACTATCCCCCTGGCAAAATGGTCGATGAGAGCGATCGACATTCCCACGACGCTCTGCACTGAGAACAGCAGGAGTATCCCCGTGATGGTGGCTTCGTGGATCCCGAGGCCTGCGGGAGTCAGGGGCAGTGCCTGTGCAATAAAAGCAACGATTCCTGCGATCGTGGCATACGCGAAGGGCAGGTCATGACCGGTACTTCTGGCCGCAAAGAAGATGCTGCCGATCTCGAAGAGCCACACTGGAAACGAGAGTGCGAGGCTGAGTGCAACCGCCCCCGTGTTTCTCGAGGTATTTACCAGTCCCTCATTGAGCAGGACGATGGACTGGCGTATGGACGGAACCCGGCCCTCGAATATGCATATGATCTTTTCGTCGTAGCGATAGATAAGAAAAAGGGCGATGAACATCGCAGCGATGAGAATAAACGCTCCAGCCTCGATGAACATGAAGGCCTCCTGGTAAAAGAATACCGATGCCACACCCAGGAGGAGGGCCAGGGTGACCATGTCCATGATCCGTTCAATGACTATGGTGGACAGCGTCATGCCAAGGGGCGCATCGGATGTGGTCTTCAGGGCGGCACCCCTGGCAATATCGCCGAGGCGCATGGGGACGAGATAATTAAAAAACCACCCGAACATGAGGCACTTGAAAAGGATATCCCGCGGGTACACGTATCCCGCGGTCCTCAGGAGAACACTCCACCTCCAGGTCCTCACCAGGAACGAGAGCAGTATGGCAAGGCATCCAAGAAAAATCCAGGGCCACGACACGTGCCCGAGGATCTCAAAAATGGCTGCAAATCCCGTGAAGGTAAATAGAAAGACCAGTATGAGGAGACCGAACAGGAGTGCGAGGACTATTCCAATCCATGAACCTTTCACAAAAAAATGGAAGAGATCTCTGAGGGCGATATAATTCCCATGGAAGAAGAGGCTGAGAAACCTCTTTCCATACACCGTGGCATTCCTCGAAAGTTTTAATTTTGCCTCCCCTGCCGAGCGGTCTGTCCAGTGGACCGGGACCTCGATACTCCGGAACCCAAGGATATGTGCCCTGACGGGGATCTCCACCGTAAGGTCGAAACCCGATGACTCGAGGTTTGCCACTCCGATAGCATCGAGGACCTCCTTCCTGTAGGCCTTGAACGCATTGGTTATGTCCCTGTTGGGGATCCCGAACGCGAACCTTACCAGGTTGTTGAATGCCCTGTTGGCAACCATCTTTTTCGGGGAGTATCCTCTCAATGACCCGCCTTCGATGAAACGCGAGCCATAGGCAATATCATATCCCTTCCGGATCCCCTCCACCAGGAGCGGGATGTCATGCGGGTCGTCAGAAAGGTCCCCCATGAAGGGGACGATGATATCTCCCGTTGCTTCCCTCATTCCAGCCTTGACTGCATTGCCAAAACCCGGAGATGAAGTCCGGTGGACCGGGCGGACGTGGGAATCGCCTGCTGCGAGGTTGTCGATCAAGGCACCTGTGGAGTCGGTGCTGTTGTCATCCACGGGGATAATCTCGTATGAAGGGATGGAGGGGGAGGCCTGCAATACTTTTGAGAGGTTCTCGATCGCCCGGACGATGTTTCCCTCCTCGTTCCTGGCCGGGATGATACACGAGAGGAGAACGCGGTCGTCGATGGTCATGGTTTTCCCAGGTCCTAGAAAATATTGGAAACAAGGTGCTTATTGGCCTGGATCCACCGGGAGATATCCGTGATGGTCTCTTTCACAGTTTTTTCGGGCTGCCATCCACATGACCGCCTGACTTTTGCATTATCCGTTATGTACCAGACCAGGTCGTTGGGCCGGTTCACGGGTTCGGATGATATGGGAATTGTCGCTCCTGTTACCTGCCTGCAGAGGGAAGTCATTTCCCGGAGGGAGATACTGTTGCCCGCACCACCGCCCACGTTGAATATCTCCCCGTTCATCTCCCTGATACGTTCAATCTGGATCGCAACCAGGCCGCAGAGGTCATCAACGTGCAGGACATCCCTGACCTGCTTGCCTGTGCCGTTATAACCAAAATACGCGAGATTTTTCCCAAAAATATGGCAGGCCGTCCAGAGCATCACGACCCCCTGGTCGACCTTCCCCATCTGCCACGGCCCGGAAACGAGCCCGCACCGGTTGATTACCGCCCTGATACCGTACGAGTCGATATATTCCCCGATGACATATTCAGAACACAATTTTGTTGCCCCGTACAGGGACCGTGGACCTTGGAGGGGGAATTCCTCGTTGATCCCCGATGTGCTCACCCCGGGGAGCCTGGGGTTCTCACCGAGCGAAAAACGGGTTTCTTCCTCCACGTACGGCAGGCTGTTGATCAGCCGGTACGGGTACACCCTGCTGGTCGAAAGGAAAATCATGTCCGCATCGTTCTTTCTCACTTCCTCCAGGCACCGGACTGTCCCGAAAAGGTTGGTATTCAGCACGTACCGCGGGGAGGAAGTGACGCCGGCAAGGACGGACGGCTCTGCCGAGCACTCAACCATCAGGTCAAAAGGAGGGAGGGATTCGAAATCCTCCTCTTCCCTCACGTCGCCGTGGAAAAACCGGACCCCTGCCTCCTTCAGCCGGGGGAGGTTTCCTTCCGAGCCCCTCCGTTTCAGGTTGTCAAAACAGATGACTTCGGCCGAGGGAAATTTCTTTTTTAAGAATACGGCCAGGCTGGACCCGATGAACCCTGCACCGCCGGTGATCAGGATGCTGTCATACATGGCGTGCATGGACCTCGCAGAGTTCTTTTATAATACGGTCCATATTGTAGCGGAAATCCCAGCCAGGGTAATGCTCCCTGAATTTTGATACGTCCGAGATGTACCAGATGTGGTCTCCCGCCCGGTTTGCATCAGAATACTCCAGAACAGCCTTTTTATCGAGGATATTTTCAATCATGGAAATTGCCTCCATCATCGAGATATTCGAGTGGCGGGAGCCCCCGATATTGTACACCTCTGCGGTACGGGGGTCCCTGGCAAAATGATAGAACGCATTGACCAGGTCGTAACTATGGATGTTGTCGCGGACCTGTTTCCCCTTGTAGCCGAAAATGGTATATTTCCTGCCGGTCGCAATGCATTTGGCGAGGTACGCCAGGAACCCGTGGAGTTCGGCCGGGCTGTGCGCAGGCCCGGTCAGGCACCCTCCCCTGAAGCATACCGTGTGGAGCCCGAAGTACAGGCCGTATTCCTGGACGAGCAGGTCTGCCGAAGCCTTTGACGTCCCGAACAGGCTGTGCATCGACTGGTCGATCGGCATGCTCTCATCTATCCCATTGAAATACTGATGGTCCGGGTCAAGCTCAAACCTCGTTTCGAGCTCCATCAAGGGAAGTGCATTCGGGCGATCTCCATAGACCTTGTTCGTGGACGTGAAAATGAACGCTCCATCCGGGGCATATTTCCGAAAATTTTCGAGAAGCACCAGGGTCCCGTACGCGTTGATCTCAAAGTCCGTGTAGGGCTCCCTTGCAGCCCAGTCATGGGACGGCTGGGCGGCGCAATGGATGACGAGGTCAAAGGGATAGGCCCGGAATATCTCTTCGATCTTTTCCTTGTCCCTGATATCCACGGCAAAATGCTGGTACCCTTCCACCTCCCCGGATAACTTCTCGATGTTCCAGCGGGTGCTGGCCTCCTCGCCAAAAAAATAGCTGCGTAAATCGTTATCTATCCCGACGACCTGGTATCCTTTCGATGCGAAGAACTTCACGGATTCTGATCCAATAAGGCCACCCGACCCTGTGACCAGAGCGTTTTTCATTAAAAATACATTAAATACTGTTTCTATTAAAGCATTCCTTAAAGAAATCACTGTATTTTCCCGGGTAGAGGAACCCCGCAGGATCGGGACGATACGAATACCTGTTCCCTGGGATCGTCATGGTCCTGGAGACGGCCTTGGAGAGCCATCGAAGTGAGCGGTTTATCCAAATCTCCCCAGAGATTTCTCAATTAGAACCCGGCATAGGTAATCGTTTTTTCAGAACAGCCAATGCAGCCATATTCTGCTCATTTTTCGAAACCAAGTTCAGGGAAATCGGTGTAAAAGCCGATCCCCGCGATCTGAAGTTCCATTATTTGACCCTTAAGGGTGCGGAGAGAAGGGGGATACTTGCCTATCCCCCGGCGCGACGCAAGGGCAGGGGAGTAGGGTATGACAATACCTATGCCCCTCCAACCATGGATTTGTAAATTGTTGCCAGTCGCTGGAGCATCATGGTGATATGACCGCTTTCAAGGACAGAAAGGAGATGCCCCTCGCAAAACCGGTCTTTCCTGATATGAATAGTAAAAAGACGTCGGATTGTCGTCAAATCTGCGGTTGTAATCAGTTCAGGGTTTTGAAAATATTCAATCGCGACATGCTGCCATGAGGGCCAGTCAAAATCAACGATGAAGTGGTGAGAATAGAGGTCCCGATAAAATTCCATAACCTCCCCGGAATAATCTGCCCAGGGTAACGCCCCTTTTTCTTCTATCATCTCCCCAAAATCATATCCCGGCTGCTCAAATAATGGGAGATAGGAAAGGATTGCCTCGAGATCCTGTGTATCGACAGGAGTGGATTCATCAACAATTCCAGTTCCGCGTATCATGCACCCTCACAGTGGTTATGAAAAGAATGCTAGGTTTTCTAGAGGGATTCCATCCGGCTGGTCCTTTGATTTTTCGTAGTTGGATCGGATGAAATAAGTTTCAAATGATCCATCGGGGATCACTGAAAGTGCAGCCTGGAAATATCTTGCCCCTTTTGCATTCCGTCCAGAACGGCAATGGATCACCCCTATATTATTCAGCGCATAGAAATTACGGGTGTCGAGTTTCACGGCTTCCCGGAATGTTGCTAGCGCCTCCTCGAACTCCCCGATCTCGTAATGGCTGCACCCTTTCCGGAACCAGATCGCCGGTTGGTTTAGATCAAGAGAGAGAGCATTCCTGTACGAGTCTATCGCCGCCATCCAGTTCTCCTGATCATATTCGATATCGCCTCTCTCGGCCCATGCCAGGGCGCTGTCTGAACCAGATTCGAGTTCTTCCAGGTTAGCCTCTCTCCGGACAATGCTGAACGCTTCTTCCCAGGCTTCAACAGATTCGTAGGGGTTCCCCATGGCCCGGTAGGCGCACCCCATCAAATACCAGGCCATGTCGTCATCAGGGTTCTCATTGATTCTCTTGTAATACGCTTCTATGGCCTGTTGATAATCCCCAGCATCAAAAAAGGTGTTGCCTACTTCTATCCAATGCGGAGGCCGGTATCCCTCCTTGCTCCAGGATTTCCGGATATTTTTTGAAAGACATACTCCGATGATTTTGTAAGAATAGAACGTGCAGGTATCAGCATCGCTTTCAGACAACACCCGGCCCTGTTCCTCGGAATATTCGATAGCCTCTTTGTATCTGCCTTCATCAACCAGTGATTTTATCTTTGCTTCATATGCGGCAATGCGATCATCTGCCTCCCCCTTTTTGTGACTTCCTGTCCGTTTCCTCCGGACCTTTTTTTGTTTCCTCTTCGATGTTTTCTTCATGGGTAGGGTGTCGGGCTTTCCGGCAACTGGCGAAGGAGAAGGACTCGCGACAGTTTCAACGGGGTCGGCCCCTTCTTGGTAAACCTGGTCAAAGGTGGAGACATCAAAAAAGCTGAGTTCACCAGGCTCGTATTCTCTGATCTCGCCACTCCGGATTCCTGGTTCAATCTCCTCATCCATCCAGAATTCCCAGAGCTCTTCATCGCCATCCCGGATTACGCCAAAATATTGCTGATGGAGCACTCTGATCTCCTCTCCGGGGCTGTCCTCTGATGAGGAAACATCCTGGATTTCCTCACACCAGGTAGCAAACCACTGTTTGCCGAAATTCGTGCCGAATATTTTCAGAACGGGGTACCCATCGATGGTAAGGGTTCCACGATCCAACCGGTACATCGGTTTTTCTTCATCTGCCCTGTCATTCCGCCCAAACATTTCATTTGAGGCTTCCACCATACCGGAAAGGCTTCCCTCCCGAATCCACTGCTCTTCATCGGTATCTGTATAGCGGAGGAATAGGAGATATGCTCCATATGGGGTCCTTTTTATTATTGCTGCCGCGTGTCGTCCGTCATGAAGGTAGTCATCCACAATGATACCTTCTTTTCCGTTGAGGAAGGCCCTGCTGGTGATATATTTGATCCCATGATGCTCTTTTATTCCTGCAGGGAAAGCATGAGGGTCAATAAAAACCGAATCATCAGGGCCAAATACTATTAACGGGTGGAGTTTTCCCCGTAACTGTAATTCAATGAGAAACTGACGACATTCCTCCGACAGTGTTCCATCCTCCCGAAACGGTTCTTTTGGATAACCGATATAGACTATGCCTTTGTCGAACCTGACACCGCGCTTTTTGGTGAAGATAATTGGAATTTTCTGATGGGCACATGCATGCCATCTCTTCACGATATACGGGTAACGTACTTCACTCATCAGATGCCCGGAAATAACTATTACACGGTCGATATAAAAATGGTCTGATTTTATCCCGTTGCGATTCTCACTTGGTTTTTCACCTCATATCCGGATATACGGATGTCACTCGTGGGCACTCTCAACGAGATTCTCCAGGGTCTGAAACGCATCGCTATATCCGGATGCCTTCGCTGCATCACGCAGTTTTTCTACAATCAATCCCGATTTACGATAATAGGTGGCTTTAAATTCCTCATCACGGCTGTCCGCATCAACAAGGTTGTCTATCCTGTCACAAATTTTCACCAAAATCGCTTCCGGAGGAGAACTGAGTATCCTGTCGAGAGAATCAGGCATTTGTGCACCTCCCGGGAGATCAGGGTTTTTGGTCAGTGCCATGACGATTGCATGAATGCTTTGTATATCTTCAGGAGGAAGGGGAAGGCTTTGAAGGGTATCTTTGGCATGTATGCAGGCGTCTGGAGTGCAGTCTTCGAAAACATCGTGGAGCCATGCAGAAAGGACTGCGATGTGGCCGCCACCAAAATGTGAGACGAGGGCTGCCACGCGGGCAGGATGGACGATGTAGGGGGTAACACCGTCTTTTCTCGTCCGCCCGGAATGAGCCTTCGCCGCCGCCTCGGACACAATTTGTATCGCGGATAAATGGTTGACATTCATTAAAAGGACTTACCTTCGATAATTTAACTTATTTGTGTCCTGTTGGAATTATGTGAGATAACCCGGAGTGTGTAATTACCTAACTTCGCCACTTTTCAGTACTTCCATCAAATTTAAACGACTTAACCCAATTCGCCAGAAGCAATTTACCAGTGATTTGGCGCCTCCAGGCTACCATATCTCTTGATAAAATCTCCAAGAATTGGGCGTATTTCTGGGGAGAAGTTGGAAATGATCTTGACAGGATACCCAAAAGAAGGGTATATGATCGTAAGTGTCAAATTCGTGAGATAATTTTTGAGGACTTTCAGATTTTTCACGACGGGATCTTTACAGAAAAGTTGTGTCAAACTCACCAGGACTTTGGTGAGGAAAACGATCAACACGCACCCGATCACCGCGTGTTTGGACCAGTGCCGGATCGGCCGGGCTCGGCTCCTTCTTTGAGGTCCCGGATGAACTTCTCTGCACGGTCACGATTCTTGTAGGCATTCAGGATGTTTTCGGGATCATCATCGATGGTTGATTCAAGCACGAAGAAACCTTCAAGACCGGTTACATAGGGGTTGGGGATATCGCCAATGATCTTCTGGAGATGACCACGGGCGATGATCCAACCCTCAGGAGCGATATACTGGCCGAGATCTTTTCCGCGTTCAACCTTCTTTGTGAGAACCTTCCCCTTCTCCAGGTCTTTCTCAAGTTTCCTTGCTTTCTTCGTCAACTGGTCACAGGCCAGGTCGTCACAGAAAAATATGTCCCGGACTTCTTCGCCATCCCGATATTTGACACATGAATAGACCCGGTTGCCAGAAACGAATGAAACCTGGCTTTCTTTCCTGGCATGGTAGATCGTTATCTCGTTCCGGTATGGTCCTTTCTTCTTTGCTTTCAGGGTCAAATAATGGAACTTCAGATCGCGGATCCTTCGTTTGTTATCCTGGGTATTCCCTCCACAGTCAAACACCAGAAGACTGCCTTCAGGAAGAACGCTCGAGCATAACCGGATCAGCATCTGCATATGCTTTTTATCCTGAACATTTCCTTTCTGGATGGTCAGCATCGTCGGTATGTTATTGAGGCCGACACTGATCCCAAATGCGATCTGGAGTTTCCCTGGCTGATTGTCCCGGGAATACCCTAACTCCCCCAGCGGACATTTTGTCCCCTCAAAGTAACTCGAACTGAAGTCCACGAACTGGGTTGGATCCACGAGGCTCTGCTGGGAGATCCAGCGTTGAAACTGGTCAAGAACAATCGACTTTCTTTCTCCCAGTCGTTCCAGAGTCCGATACAAACTCCGGTCTGAAATTGTATCTTCAAACCCCAGTGTCTTGAGAAGTTCGTCGGGGGTAAAGTCCAGAATCTTATTGATCGATACCGATTGATTGAGTTTGTTGCTGATGAGAGCTTTACGGATGGTATGAATGACTTGCTTCGACCACCAACTCCGCCAAGAACTGATGCGAAAAAGTTGGTCTCCGAATCAATTTTATCGATTAATGCTATATTACCTAATGAGAAGGCTGTGTTTTTTTGCATGAAATTATATAAACACTACCTTCTCATCCTTCTTCTGGCGAAGTCAGGTAATTAGTAGATGAGACAAACCGCAATGGGACTCCACTGGTCCAACTCGCCGGAGGGCTCTGCCACGAGTGCAGGCGGGGGATTTACCGGGTACAAAGAGGTAAATGAAGCGATATTCATAGTTACCGGGGGTTTTTTCCTGGTCGGGATCGTCCCTGTCCTGATCTTTGGTGGGAATCGGGGGGGGCCTGACCGCTTTGTTCCTCATCGGCCCCCTAGCGGTCATCGCGCTGGCTGCCTGGGGGGACCCCAGGATCGCTTATGCAAAGGTCATTGAAAAAGATCCCCGATGCGTATGCCGGGCATGCCGCGAAACCGTGCACCCATCCCGTTCCTTTCTGAACCGGCATTCCTGTGTCTCGTACCGGGATGTGACGCAAGGCGAACGAGCATCACTCATCTTCTCGATCATCCATCTGGTGGTGCTTAACATCCTCTGCGAGGTGCGGGTGCCGGTTCCGGCAAGGAGAGCAGGAGCATGCACGGGAAATTGCCCGGTGACCCTGGTGAAGAGCGCCGGAGAGAGAAAGAAATCCTGCTCCGGTTACCCTTTACCCTGGTGCGGGGTAATGCCCCGGCGGGTAGCATGGGCCTACAGGCACAGCTAATGAACGGCGGAGGATTGCCCTAGGTGAAGGCCTTCTCCCAGCCCTCCCATCGCGTATACGACGCACGGACGAACAGGTATGCCGGGAACAGCAGCCCCAGGCTCCCGAAGGCGTACAGGGTATTGACCGACGCTGCACCGATCAGGCCGAGCAGGACCGGCCCGACAAGGACCACTGATGCGGCAAGCACCCTGGCGTCGTAGACCATCACCGACGGCCAGAGCCCGGTCAGCCAGACCATGACCGAAACGGCATAGAGGGATACTGAGAGGGCAAGGACGGTCGCCGGCAGGAGGCTCCCGTAGTCCCCGGAGGCGACCGCCCCGGCCAGGACCGCGGTCACGGTCAGGGGCTGCAGGAACAGGAACGTTACGAGCTTGCTCCTGATGAGATCTCCGGTTCCCAGGGGGAGGAAGGTGTAGCCTGCAATGGCATCAAACTCGGTGACCCAGGTGTAGGTGGTGGCCCCGATGATCCCGGCCACCCCGGCAAAGTTCACCAGGACCGGGGTAGACGGGAGCACCCGTGCGAGCACCACCAGGGTGACCCAGATGAGGGCGAGGGGGAGGGCAAAAGAGAAGAGGGACTGCCCGACCAGCCCGCCGCTCCTCCGGAGGTCGAGGAGGTCTTTTGCCACCATCGGCCCGGAGCGAAAGCCCGTCAGCCGGGAGACCAGGGGAGTAAACCGGTCAGGGAAGTGCTTCTCGCTCCCGGGGTACTCGGTGGTCATGAAGAGGATGGCGAGTGCGAACGGGACGGCGACCACCACCAGGGAATACAGCAGCAGCCCCGGTGAAAAAGCCCTCGAGAGGGCATAGGGCGGGAAGAGGTATACCGGGTCGGCCGGGCCGGCCACGAGCAGGAGGACGGCAAGCAGGACCCCGGCGGCGATGACCCCGGCCACGAGCAGCAGCGACCGGGTATAGATCGTGGAAAGGAGGAAGACGAGCGCAAGTCCGGTGAGGAACGAGAGGGTAAGGGTGAGGGTGATGGTGCCGATGATGGAGAAAGGGATTCCGGACCACGGGGCAGCCAGGGCCGTCCCGCTGATGAAGGGCAGGATCCAGAGGATGAAGTAGTAGACCGTGTCCTTTACCACAAAAACGGTGAAAATCCGGCGGTCGGAGAGGGGGAGGGTCCGCGAGGAGTAGGCGATCAGGCTCGCCTGCCCGAACCGGCGGTTCATCACCTCCTGCCCCAGCAGGCCGAAACCGCCGACCATGACCCCGAGCAGGAGGAACTGGGCGTGCACGACGAACGAGAGGGCCGGGCCGGGGATGACCTCGCAGAGGAAGGGCCGGGCCAGGGAGCCCATGAAGGTGATGGTCCCGATCAGCACCGGGAAAAGGGCGAAACTGAGGCTGCCGAACATGGTGGCATGGAGACGCCACTCCTCCTTCATCATGGCAAAGAACAATTCACGCATGGCCGCCCTTCCCTACCGTGTCGAGGAAGAAGTCGGCGAGGTGTCCTTTCCGGGAAAGGATCCCGGTCACCGGGCCGGCGTGCACCAGCCGGCCCTGGTGGATGATGGCCACCTCCGAGCAGATCTCCTCGGCAACCTCCAGGATGTGGGTTGATAGAAAGATGGTCCCGCCGTCACGGACGTACTCCTTCAGGTAGTCCTTGACCGCCTTTTGCATGATTGGGTCGAAATTGATGAGCGGCTCATCGATGAGCGCCAGGACCGGGTGGTGGAGGAAGGCCTGGGCAAACATCAGCTTCTGGCGGGTGCCCCGGGAGAGGTCCTTGCAGAGCACGTCCCGTTTGTCCGAAAACTCGAGGAACTCAAACCACCAGTCCGCCTTCTCCTTCACCGCGGTGATGTTCCGGACATGCCCGACGAAGGCGAGATACTCCTCGGCGGTGAGGAAACTGGGGGGCGCTTCCTGTTCGGGGATTATCCCAACCTTTTCCCGGACCTCCACGGGATGTGCAACCACATCGATGCCAAGCACGCTCGCCCTGCCCGCCGTGGGCTTCACCTGCCCGGTCAGAACCCGGATCATGGTTGTCTTCCCTGACCCGTTCGGGCCAAGCAGGCCGAAGAGCGATCCTTCTTCCACGTCGAGCGAGACCTCATCGACTGCCCTGAGGTCGCCGTAATGCTTCGAGAGCCGGTATGCCGAGATGACTGCTGCCATGAAACCAGGGCCTCACGAAAGAATACCAGTACCTGGGGCGGATGGCCGGTTATCTCTTTTGCTGGCAGGAAGATTACGTCCCCCAAAAGCAAACCAATAACTGACCAGCCCTGGAAATATCCCTGAGCAGCCTATGCCGTCTATAATAGCCCGTCACCTGACCCGGCGGTTCGGGGCGATCACTGCGGTAAACGACCTCTCTCTCACCGTGGACAGGGGGGAGATCTTCGGGTTCCTCGGGCCGAACGGTGCCGGCAAGACCACCACCCTCCGTCTCCTGACCGGGGTCCTGGTGCCCGATGAAGGCACGATCAGTATCGCCGGGATCGACCTGCGGTCCGATCCCCTGGCTGCGAAGCGCTGCATGGGCATCATCCCCGAGAACAGCACGGTCTACAGCGACCTGTCCGCGCTCCAGAACCTGCTCCTGGCCGGCAAGCTGTACGGTCTCTCGCCGGGTGACCGGGAGCAGCGGGCGTGGGCCCTGCTCTCTGACCTGGGTCTTTCGGACCGGGCACGCGAGAAGGTCGGGAACTTCTCCAAGGGCATGAAGCAGCGGGTGAGCATCGGGTGTGCCGTGATCCACGAACCGGCGGTGCTCTTCCTCGATGAACCCACGAGCGGGCTCGATGTCCAGAGCAGGCGCCTGGTGGTGGCGATGATCCGCAGGATGCACGAGCAGGGATCGACCATCTTTCTCACCACCCATAATATCGACGAGGCAAACGCACTGTGCACCCGGATCGGCATCATCAACCGCGGCATCCTCGCTGCCACGGACCGGCCGGAGGTCCTGAAACAGACTTTCGATACCACCCGGTCCGTGGAGGTCTCCTTCACCACGGCAGTCGACCCGGAACGGTTCTCCCATCCCTCGGTCCTCCGGGTCGAACCGATGGGGGACAAGTTCCGCATCTTCACCAGGAACCCCGATGAGGTGGTGAAGTCCATCGTCACCCGTGCCGATCAGGACCGGCTGGTGATCGCCTCCCTGAACACCCGCGGGCCCAGTCTCGAGGAGGCATTCCTCGCCATCACCGGGGAGTCCTGATGGAGATCGGCCTCTTTCTCTCGGGGGCACTGGTGGTGGCCGAAAAAAACGTCCGGATCTACTATACCAAGCCGCCGGTATTCATCTTCGGCCTGCTCTTTCCCCTCTTCCTCTTCATCGCCTTTTTCATGGGGCGGGGACTCGACCTTGCCGTCTTCTATCCCGGGTTCCTGGCCATGACCCTCTTCTTCACCGCCTCTTCGGTCGGGCCGATCATCACCCCCTGGGAGAAGCGGGACCGTACCTACGAGCGGCTCCTCTCCTACCCGCTCATCGTGGAAAGCATCATCCTTGGCGATATCCTGGCCGGGGCATTCTTCGGTCTCGTCATCTCGCTCGTGATCTGGGCCGGGAGCCTGCTCGTCTTCTCCCTCCCCCTGGGAAACCCGTTGCTCGTGATCGCCGCATTCATCCTCGGCACCGCCGCATTTGCCTCCCTTGGGACCCTGCTTGCCTCCCCGGCGACAGATACCCCTTCCACGATTATGATGCTCTCCACCCTGGTCCGCCTCCCCCTGATCTTCATCTCCGGCATCTTCATCCCGCTAGCCAACCTCGGAGTAGCGGCAAAAACGCTTGCCTTCCTCTCACCCCTCACCTACCTGGTCGATCTCTTCCAGGGGGCGATGAACGGGGCAGCGGTCATCGGGCCGGCTATCGATATCGCGGTCCTCCTTTTCTGGATACTCCTGTTCGGTGCCGGGTCGGTGTACTTCCAGCGGCGGAACCTGGTGAAGGGGTTATGATGCCCCAGGGGCCCCGTCCCGGGCGGACTCTTCATCGCTGAACCCTGGTCCGGGGACCCATCCCCGGGACGGGTCTCCGGTCACCGCGGCTGTTCGCGTACCACGTCCCTGGGCGACCTGTCGTCCCGGAGTCCAACGAACCGGGGGTGGCGGAGCCTGCCCTCCCTAGTCCACCCGGCGAAGGCCACCTCGCAGACCAGTTCCGGGGCAATGAAGTGCTCTCCGCCCTCCGGCCTTTTTTTATCGGCAAAGGGCGAGGCCTCCTGCTCCAGCAAGGCCATGTGCCTGCCGAGCTCCCGGAGGCTTTTGTCACCGAAACCGGTTCCGACCTTGCCGGCATAGACAAGGTCGTCACCCCGGTAGTAGCCGAGGAGGAGTGCCCCGAAACCGTGACGGCTCCCGCCGGGGTCGGTATAGCCCCCGATAACGAACTCCTGCCGGCTGGTGCATTTGAACTTCAGCCAGTCGGTTGACCGCCGGTGCAGGTAGCGGCTGTCCGCCCGCTTGGCGATGATCCCTTCCCAACCCTTTGCACAGGCTTCCTGCCAGTATGCCACCCCGTCCCCGTCCCGGTGGGTGGTGAAGCGGACCGGGTCCCTGAAGGCGAGAGCGTTCTCCAGGAGATCCTTGCGGGTGCGTAGGTCAAGTCCGCAGAGGTCGCAGCAGTCCAGGTACATGAGGTCGAAGAGGTAGAGGTACACGGCAACCCTGCTTTGTTCCGCCGCTTTCCGGTCCACGGTCTGCATCCGTTCCTGCAGGCGGGAGAAACTGGAGACCTCCCCGTTGAAGGCCACGATCTCTCCGTCAGCGATGAACCGTTTCTCGCCGGTGTCCCGGAGCGCTCTCTCCAGTTCGGGATAGGTATCGTTGAGCCTCTTCCGGTTGCGGGAGAGGAGGCGGACCGCGTCTCCTTCCCGGAACACCAGGCAGCGCTGTCCGTCGAACTTCTGCTCGAAGATCCAGTCTTTGCCCATTAACCCTGGCTGAGCCAGGGTGGCGAGCATCGGCTCCATCCATGCCGGCTGGCCGCATCGGACAAGCCTCTCTTTTCTCCCGTCGTCCAGGGCTTCAAGGAGGGGGTGCACGAAAAGATCACGCTCCGAACCGTGCAAGGGTTGACTGGTCCCTGGAAAAGACCGGGTCGCCGGTCTCAAGATCCATCCCGTCGCGGGCAGCCATGACCGTGATGCCGTAATCGGCACCGAGCGCCGCTATCTTCTCCTCTGCTCCGGGGGGGTCTTCAAAGAACCAGCTCCCGAAATGGACGAGGAGGATGCGGGATGTGAAAGGAGAAAATAGGCGGACCAGGTCCGGGATCCCGTTGTGTCCATAGAGGACCCCGGACCCGGCATCCCTCCGGATGCGTCCGCCCTTCTGGAAGAAGCTGCCGTCGGTGATCACCAGGTCCACCGGGTCGAAGAGGTGGTGGTACTCCCGGTTGATCCAGATCAGGTCGCCGGTATAGAGGACCGATTCCTCTCCTTTCCGGACCAGGTAGGCAACCGATTTCACCAGCTTGCTGTGGTGGGTGGGGATGGGGGTGATTGTGTAGGGGCCCAGGGTGAGCGGGTCCCCGATGACCTCGATCGGCACCGTTCCGTCCCCTGCTTCAGGTCCATGGATGGGGATGTCCACCGGGAAAGGGTCGGTTACGAAGAAGGCGTGGTCCGGGTGGAGGTGGGTGATGAAGATGTGTCGGGGTGCAAGGTCGAGGAACTCTTTTTCACCGAGGTCGAAGAGGAGGGTGCTGTCCACGAGGATGCCGGAACGGAGGGAATGGCCCGGGGCCGATCCCTCAACTTCCCCCCGGGTGCCTAGGATGGTGATGTGCATGGTGGGCGTTGGAGGTCAGTCCGTTCCAGGCAGGCTGCCAGGGACCCGTCCCCGGCTGCTGCCGGGCTGCATTGGCCGGGTCACCGTCCCTCTTTCTGGTGGAGCGATGCGGTCACCCGGGCATAGGCGAGCGATGCCGCGGTCCGGACCAGCGCTACGGGGTCATCGAACTGCAGTCGTTCCAGCACCTCGCTGACCTGCTGGCCGGGGAAGCCGGAAAGTGCCACCACCGCAGCCCGACGCACGTACTCGTCCCTGTTGTCAAGGGCTGTCAGAAGCCCGGTTACATCACCGGCATCTTTCATCTGGTATACTTCAGTAAGGCTCATGGTTCTTCTCCAGCCAATCGATATGCCGACGTACCTATAAAGGATGTGGTGGTGACAGGCAACGCCCTTTTGCGGGACGGGCGGTATCCCCCGGGTGAGAGCGTTCCCGGCAGGAGCGGACCGGGTGCTGTCGGGGCAGGCGATATGCGCCATCACCGGGGCGGAGAGGGGGCTGGCCGGCTCTTGCCGGTCCGCCCTCCCAGGGGATGCATCCAGGAGGGGGACCCGTGCCGGACGAAGATCGCCTGCTGGTCCGCCCTTCCAGGGGATACACACTCGTAGGTGGAGGAGGTCTTTTCCCGGCGCCTGGATTACCGTATGACGGTGTACCCGAAACTCCGGAGGATACGGATGACGTTGCGCTGCCACTCCTCGTCGTTGTCCCGGTCCAGGGGGCGGATATGGTTCTCCCAGATATGGCGGAGGAGGTCGTCGTCGAACGAGACATGGCCAGCCTGCATCACCCGCCCGGCCCGCCGCCCACGGGCGTCCTGGATAAGGAGGATCCAGCACCCGTAGACCCGGCAGAGTTCCGGGCGGGTGAGGTGAACGGTGCAGAAGGCCTTGCCCCCGGGGTCGAACCGGAGGAACGGGCAGGCGTGGGGATAGCGTTCAAAGACGGCCCGGTCGAGGAAGAGCGGGAGCATCTCCGGTGCTACCTGCACCTCGGTCTGGTCACCGAGGTACTGGTTCCTGACCGTGAAGGCGTACCCCCCGTGGTCGGCAACGATCTCAAATACGTAACCCATGCGGGTACAGCACTCCCCGCATTGCTGGCAGGAGAACGGCATGCCCGGGACCTGTCTCAGGGTAGGGCAGGGAGGGGGATAGAATTTGTGCCGGTTCCGGGAGGACACCGGCCTGTTCCCGGCGGGGTCTCCTCAACCCGCTGTCGTAAACGTTCCCCGCCTCATTAGCCCGTGGGCTGCGGTCCGGACCGGGAGGAGCGGGGCCATGGCCGCGGGCAGGGAGAGCCCGGCCACCCCGCTAACCGGGAGGGCGGGGCGATGCCCGGGGTATGGCGTGCCCGTGGGATGGCGGGCGTGGAGGTAGATCCCGCCCATGGCCAGTCGCGGTCCTCCTACCACTTCCACCGCTGGGGAAAGGTACGTGCCCGGGCCTGGAGGGAGCGCCAGGGCATGGACTGCTCTCCCGTCAATGCCTGCGCTGATGGGGAGGGTGTGGCCGGCATCGGGAGGATGAAGGGTCCAATTGGGGAAGTGCATTGCCATACAGAGCACTCCCAGGGGTCATGGGGCAGGCCACCGTGGAACCGGCATCCGGGCCGGGAGTCCTCCTCCCGGTTCTGCCGGGCGGAGAGCGACCGTATCGCGGAGGCAACGGTGGGGCCGGGCAAGCAGGATCACCGGGGGTCATGGCGATCTCCCTTCGCTACCGTGTCCGCGGGTCCGCAGGCGTTTGCCGTCCCGGCAGATCCTTACCTTCGTTCACGCCTCCCGGACCCCTGCAGTATCCTTTCCACGGCGCCAGGGGAGAGCCGTCCTTTCTTGCCGACGACCTCCCTGGCAGGTACCCGGCAGGCATGAGACGGGAGGAGGTAACTTTCTCCAAACAGATCGAGCCCTCCTTCGGCAAAGTCATCCAGCCCGAGCGGGAGGGCTGGTGCCCCGGCCGGTGGCCTGCTCGAGACCGGGCATACCAGGAGGAACCCCTGGTCGCCGGTCCCGATGACCACGACAGGCCGGACCTTCCCGGCCGCCCTTCTCCCCATCCGGACCGGGACAAGCAGCACATCGCCGGGGTAGTAAGAGCCCATGGTGACTTCGAGAGAAAGGTCGGGGCTCTTGTGACTTAATTCGTTTCCCCCCCCGGCAGGTGCGTCCCTGGAGCATGTGGCCGGCAGAAGGGCCGGTCCTGCTCCACGAACTATTTATTTTCCCGGAGCAACTTTTCCTGCATGAAGCGGCTCTACCGTTCACGGACCAACCGGTTCCTCGGCGGGGTCTGCGGCGGCCTCTCGAGCTATGCCGATATCGACCCAAACATCCTCCGCCTCCTCTGGGTAGCGCTCACCATCATCTCGGTCGGCATCGGCATCGCGGTCTACATCGCCGCCTGGATAATTGTCCCCGAAGAGCCGGAATAGGCCAGCGTAACGGCATGACACCGCCGGCCCGTCACGTCCTGCGACTCCCCGGTGGCACCCGGTTTTCCCTGCCCCCCGGCCTGGGTGTCGATGAAGCATCTCCGGGTTAGCTCCGGTGTCGGTATTTCCTCATGAAAACCCGGCCTGGCCTGACCGGCACGTTAAAGGGTGGGGAGCCCCCATTATGTATCACGACGAAATCGTCTTCAGACGGAGGTGTTTTACATCGTCCGCCCCAGGAGTTGTTGTACTGTCTGCACCACATAATCCCCGGAACCCAGGACCCGAGCCGGAAATTGTCCGTGTACGGCTGCCGAAGAAGAAATACCAGGAACAGTTCGCCCGCGCCGAATCGATGCTTGGTGCAAACCACATCTCGGTGCGGTGCTCCGATGGCATCACCCGCCTGGGCAGGATCAAGGGGAAGATCAAGAAAAGGCTCTGGATCCGTGAAGGCGATCTCCTGATCATCATTCCCTGGAGCTTCCAGGACGACAAGTGCGATATTTCCTACCGGTACACCCGTCACCAGGTCGAATGGCTGCAGCGTAACGGGCACCTCAACCTCTGATCCTTTTTGGTGAAAAGGCTCAGGGGGTTTTACTCCGGGTATGCCGGTGTCCTGCACAGGATCAATTACCCGGTGATTGGAATTTAAGTTTAAATTTGAGGAAGAGTTCGGTTGAACTTTCCTCGTAAATCTTATCCAGAGTCCTCCCAAGAACATCATCATCCAGGTCTTGGGGTGAAACTCCGGGTCCGAGCAATCGTTCTATTGTTCGATTGTTGAAGAATTTCGGGAAGATATAGAGCCTCTTCTCGTTGAATCCGAGTGCATTCATAATCGTGGCTCTGAGCACCACGGAATGCGCTAATTTATGAAGGCCTTGTTTTCGGGATTACTTCGTCTATTATCCAATCTATCCCAAGATCATCATAGATTCCTGCAACAATCCCGTGGTGGGCTACGATGGCAGACGAAAATCTCATTCTGCTTTAGTGGTTATGCAGAAATGAGCTAAGTTAAGCATCTTCGTTAGATCTTATTCCGCGATTATTCCATGCCGAAGTATAGTTTGGATCGAGTGCCAAAGCCTTGTCATAGGATACAATGGCTTCCTCAATGTCCTCGAACTCAATCCGTGCGGTGTATCCCTCGCGGCTTTTACTCACGGGGTTCTGGGGGACGCCGCCGACATCGTAGGCGGTGCAGCTCCATGGATTGCCGGAGATGATCCCGAAGACCAGGGTGTTGAAGGTCGTGATGTCTGCAATCGGCGTAGTCAGTTCGCGGACTGCAGTTTTCGTAATGCTCTGCTGGACAAAACCTCCCATTTCTTGCTTGCTCCTGCCCTTTACAGGGCTGTGAGCAGATAAAACGCGAAACAGAATATAGTTTGAGCGGGGTTGGTGACGGGGCTTATTTTAGTAGGGGATTGCGGAATGGAGGGATTTGGCGAGCACTGATAGAGAGTGAACAATCTCGCTTGGATGGAATTATTATAGTTTATAGTTTTACAATTTGTTCATCGAGATAAAATTGTTTTAGTTCTTCTCCTGTCATTGAACAATCTACCAGCTCACAGAATTGTATGTAGGATAATCTGACCTGCTTGGCCATTTTGTGCATTAATTCGTCGCTGATTTCCTTTTTCCCATAGCTAATGAATGTAAAAACCGATGATTTCTTTCCATCAACGTAAAATGTTAGACGTGCATGGGATGATTGAGTTTGTCTAAAGCCTTTTTTTTGTAAGGACTTGGCGATAGAGTAATTCTTACGCGTAACCAATAATATCGCCTTCCTTATCGAGTAAGGATATTATTTTGGCTCTGAATTCAACTGCATCCTTTGTCAATGTTTTTGGATCGAATTCAACATACTCATTCCATAGTTCAGCAAATTCCTCATCAATGGATTTCAATGCGTCTTTTAGTGATTGCGAGGTCACTAAAAGATGAAAAACGTCATTTGAAACGATATATTCATCATCCTCATATTGGATCTCAAGAAAAATCGGTTGACTTAAGGGTATTTGCCTACCCTTAATCGTAACTTGCATAAGCGGAAAGTGAGGTATCTTTTCGATTGCGCTGTCACTTGTTAGTTCAATACTCCTATTATCCTTCAACCGCCCAATGACGCTCACTAGGTTACCGACATTAGTGATTACAGTTTTTTCCATTTCGGGTCGATATTTACATGTAAATTCGCCTTCGGGGGTGTCAATCTTGCATTCGCGTTTTTTATCAACCCGCAGCTGCACAAGGCGACCAACGATTGTCTTTTCAGTCGGCTCCGGAATCTTATGAAGAGCCCGCTGGATAACAGGTTTTCGTAAGGGGTCAAGATGGAACGGTTTTATTTGACCGAGACCGATTTGAACGCTATATGGTGTTTGGACATCCGGCCAGAGATGGTTGAGTTCCCATATAACTCGATAAGCCCGTGGCTCTTCTGGTATTTTTTCGGAAATACTTCCTGCGATATCTACATCATTTTGCGCAATATGTACAACTTCGTTAGTAAGCGTGATGGCCTGTTCGCCAAGTGTGTCGAATTCAGGCAATACCTGTTGAGTATCGGCAATCCCAAGATTAGCATCTATACTTCCCATCTTCAAATTTCGGACAACAAGGGTATAGCGCTCTTTTACAGAATTAGGGAAGTCACCACCGGTGCGATATTTATTACCTTCAATAAAATCGCCGATGACAAAGAGAAGGTTCTGGATGCTCTCAAATTTTTCTGCAACAATGAGTGCAGGGATCGGGGCATTGGGATCTTTTTCAGATTTAATTATTATATCGATCTTTTTCTTATTTTTTGAAAGCATTGTGTTTTCCTCATCTATCAAAGGGGAAAATCGGATTTCAATCAACAATCTTTTCTAGTAAGTTAATAAGGTTTTTCCTTGGAGATTGACAATAGTTGTTGCCATTAATCGGTAAACGCCTTTGCCCTGAACCCCTGCCGTACCGCCTTGTATCCTAAAGCGAGGACAAGGTGGGTCTCCCCGACACCGGGAGGTCCGAGGAAGACCACATTCTCTGCATTGTGGATGAACCTTAATGAGGCAAGATCACGGACCACCGTGGGGTCGAGGGAAGGCTGAAAGCTCATGTCAAAGTCCTCCAGTCGCTTCTCCATCGGGAACCCTGCCAGCCTCATCCTAAATCCGAGTGTTCGATCCTCCTTGCTCTCCAATTCTTGGTCAAAGAGGTAATCGAGAACCTCCAGACGGGATCTTTACAGAAAAGTTGTGTCAAACTGACCAGGACTTTAGTGAGGAAAACGATCAACACGTACCCGATCACCGCGTGTTTGGACCAGTGCCGGATCGGTCGGAGCTCGGCTCTTTCTTTGAGATCCTGGATGAACTTCTCTGCACGGTCACAATTCTTGTAGGCATTCAGGATGTTTTCGGGATCATCATCGATGGTTGATTCAAGCACGAAGAAACCTCCAAGACCAGTTATATAGGGGTTGGGGATATCACCAATGATCTTCTGGAGATGACCCCGGGCGATGATCCAACCCTCAGAAGCGATATACTGGCCGAGGTCTTTTCCACGTTCGATAAAGGCTATTTTTCTTCAAAAAATTATCAACTTGGTGTGTTGAACTATAAGATTGTCCCGCTCATATTCCCACGAAATAATCTTCAAAATTGAGAAAGCGTTCAGTAAAATGTGTTATCCGCTTTCTGTGTATTCCCGACATGATGGGAAAAAGATTAAGCGTGAATATGAGAGTATGAGAGTCTTCTTGCCAGGCTAAAATGTGAACTGAGTCAGTGGACTGACTATCTCGGTATTCGCTCTTTGATCGAAGATTTCTTTAAATCGGTCAAAGATGCGCTCTCTCTTCAGAGATTGCACAGATATTCACGGAGCTCTATTGTCAAATTCGTTTGTATTGATGTACTTTTATCCGGGATGATTATTTTAACCGGATTTCGCTCAAAGAAGCAATTACAGGCCTTGGCTGAATGGTAATCCTGATAGGGGACTATTAATGCTATATTACCTAATGAGAAGGCTGTGTTTTTTAGCATGAAATCATATAAACACTACCTTCTCATCCTTCTTCTGGCGAAGTCAGGTACAAAGTCAAACAGATCCATGACCCCAATCGAAACTACCCTGAAGAGACCAATAACATTAATCGTGATGTTGAGAATATATTTAAAAAAATTAAGATGATTAAATGACGGAACGGCCAACAATTTCAGATATTTTTGCGTTATATGATAGTGCTTTGAATCAAACGAGGAAAAAAATCGATGATAACTACCGAGATACTTATCAAAATTTGGAAATATTCTATGAAAATTTTTTAAAGAATCACGTAATTAACTACAACCCCCATTTCAAAAATGAAGCATTTCGTCGCGATATGCATAGAGAGTTACAACAACGCCATCGAGTTAATTCTCTTCGATTTTGGGCGATAGATGGAGCCTGTTTAAAAGTAGAGACTTCGGATTTGGCAATTTTTTATGGCGGAGCTTATGTGGTAAGAGGCGAATTGGGTTTACAGGATACCCCTCCTTTATTATCCTATCGAGAATCCGAACCTGAAGATGACAGCAGTCTCGTAGCCTATCTACCATTAAGCCCGGAGGATTTAACAATAATAGATCCAGAAGATCGTTTCATTGTGAGTGATTCAGACAGGATATCTCAATCTGGCTTGGATATATCCCTTATGCTCTTGGCCGAGATCTTTCTTTTATACCGTGGAGCATCGGGAATAGATCGGCCTCATCTATTACTATGGGACAATTCTTTATCATCCGTACTTGCAAATGCTACCCCAAATATATTACATCTAAATTTTGCAGGGGCAAAAATTGCAGATGAAGTTATTTATTATCCGGATCTTCTTGTTGGATTCTCGAAACCGTGGAATACTAAATTGGATTTACCATCGAAAAAATCCCATGGATTATGGAGTAGAGCTATTGCAAAGATATTCCAATCGGAAGAAAAGCAGTTAAGGATCACCAAATTTGCAGAAGAATCAAATTTGCCTGTTGAAAATGTAATTAATCAAATCAAGATTATTTGGGAATGTGATAAATACGGTAAACGAAATCCCAGCGGAAATCCTAAAGATGCGTTAGTCAAAAAGCAAGACGATCTTTTAACCTTAAATCCTGATTATTATCACTCCCCGGCGAAAATTGAGCGATTGTATTTGCATTTTTGCAATCGCTTTTTCCGCGATAAAGATCCGTCTGTCCTCTTGTATGAATATCTCGATTATAATGGATTATCTCGTACCAGATTTTTATCTTTAGATGAAATTTCGTTTCTTCTGGGTATTGGGTTAAGGTTGACCTTTGAATACTGTTGGAGAAATGGGGTAATGCTAATTGGTATAGCAAAAGATTCAGCATCAACGTATTTTACAAATCATTATCTCGGAGTGATGAAATCAAAAGGGATATTCCATTTCGCTCCAAAATTGCTCCCAGGAACGGACAGATTAACTTTCGAAAGACTTCCACTTATCGATGACGGATTAAAAGGGCCATGGGGATCAACTGAATTCGACTCTGTTTTCATGACATTACGCATGAAGAGAGACTGGGGAGATACTATGGCCACATTACAGGGTGTGAGAGGCAACATCCTTGTTAGTCCTAATTTGATCATGAGGTCGCTCGTTCAATTTTATCTCGATAATCAATCTCCTATGGAACCATTGATGAGCCATGTGATATTTATGGATAGGCTTGTTCATCCTTCTCCTAATCAACCATCTCGAAAAACTGTGATTGAGAGAGATCGTGAATTGGGGACAGTGGAACCATTCTTTTTTGAAAATAATTCTATAATTAATAGAGAGCAGGAATTAGCAGTTTATCTGCTTTCTGTTCTCACTAGGAATGTTTTCCCTGAAGTAATTGGGTATCCCGATCCTCTTCACTACGCAGATCGAGGAGCGAAGTCGGTGTTGAGAATGGTAGAACCTATGCTTCGTTCTTCTGAACGAATTAACAGAGTGAATCCTATTCATCGAAAATTTAGACAAAACAGGGGTGGATAAATGACAGATGTAGTAAAAAATCCTTTTGACGATGAAAGATTATGTGGGGCAAAAACAGCGTTAGTTGAATTTAAACCTGATAATCAAGGTCGATATCAATTCCGATTATCGTGTCAATATACCAGGATGGGGCTTGATTCTTTCCAGGTCGGAGATTTAGTAGCCATAGAAAATTACTCTCCTCCCAATGAGGGCGATATCACGTATTCGATATTATCTCTTACTCAAGTCTATCCTAGTCATTTTGCGACACAAGGACCTGATGCTTATCCCGGACATGTGTTCGAATCGATGAGGTCGATAAAGGAAGATTGGGAAAAGCAGGACGACAAAATTTTGTATCCAACCACAACAATCAATGCTTTTGCCGTTTCTACCGGTTGGCAATTTCGATATAATTCTTGAAAAAATACTGATTTACCCGATCTAGAAATGGAAAAAAATCTACCAATGGTGGGAGCTGAAGTTCGACCAATCAGTCGGGATATGGTTGATAAAATAATTAATCAAGGGATGGAGGAATGTTCTGAATCTCCATTTAATCACAATAAATTTGTAGACATAAACATTAAAATCGATGATGAAGCTCTTCTCACCACTCATTTTGGAGTATTTGGTTTTACAGGTGTAGGAAAATCTAACCTCGTATCTTCATTAGTTACTTCATTATCCGCAAAAGAAACACGAAAGCCCTCAAATGTTGTAATTATAGATCCAAATGATGAATATTTGGGTCTTCTGATTGATCATTTTAAGCATAGTATAATTCCGATGATTTATATCCACGTCGGGACGGATTCCCTTCCTGATCCAATAATAAATGTATTAGGTTGTCAAGACGCCCCGCCGGACGGTGTAGTCGAATTGCTATATAAACAGATGAAATTGCCCTCTAAATTAAAAAATGATGACAAACTCAAAGGATTTATAAAAACAGGATTGGCAAACGCCATTCAACATACCAGAATTGCACTCCCTGCGAAGGATTTAGCTACCTTTATTAGAAATACAATTTTCCAAACAACAGAAACAAAGACTGGTGCAGCAGTAAGAGATGTATTACAGGATGTTGAACGTCAGTGGACCACTGGTTTAGATGGGATCCCTATCACAGCCGATGCACTCCAACATTCAGTGGATATTATAGGAACTCCAATTGGCTTTTTGACTCCAATTGAAAACGGACGATTAGGTGGACCTGGATCATCAAGATTTGGAACAGCGCAGGGTGTAATTGAGCGAACATTAAGGGCTTTGCTTCGATTAAAGGGACAAATGCGTTCAACTCCACCTCAAGCAATTATTCCTACATCTGAATTAATCCAATTATTGAATAAGGGAAATAGTCAAATCATAATCATCACCGGCCGTCGCGATTCTGAATTAAAAGCATTTGTCCAGGTATTTGGCAATGAATTATATGAATCAAGAAGGAAAGAAGGGCTATTGGAGCCGTTTTGTGTTTTTCTTTACGATGAAGCAGATTTATTTATCCCAACTGAAAAAAGCGACGCAGAGACTGAACAAATTAAAGAGTTCTGTATTACGCTAGCAAGAAGAGGGAGAAAGTTCGGGCTGGGTATTGGTATCTCCACTCAAAGAGCTTCACAGTTAGATACTGAAGTAATGGGGAATTTACACACCTATTTTGTTAGTAAATTGCCAAGATCATATGATCGAGATAAAGTCGCTGAAGCTTTTGGGATTGGTCAAGAACAATTAACTCCAACATTTACCTTCAGACCCGGGAATTGGTTGATAATAAGTCATGATGCGACGGGATTAAAAGGCGTCCCTATCCCGGTGACGGCTGAAAATGCTAATGACAGAATTAAAAATTCTTCATTAAATACATCTAATCCAGCCAAAGGGACATAAAATGCTCGGGAATAAATTAATCCCCCACTTTGTGGCAGATCGACCGATGAGTCTTCGGATACTTTCAGGTCTAGATATCCATACCCATCCCGTCCATTTCGGCCTCATGCTTCAAGCATGCGGTTCTGAAAATTATCGTAATATGGTATCGCGATTTCCGTGTCTTGAATTGGAATATTGTAGCGTTATACATGGAAAATGCCCTTATAATGGAGATATCTCAAGATGTAATTCTGGACAAATAGTAAAGAAATTAGTCACAACAATTGCAGACAGTGGCGTATTTACGAAAAATGGCTCATCTATTGATTATAATGAACTATTTGCCCGTTACCAATCAATGGGTGTTGAACGAGGGATAATTTTTGATGAATTAGGGGATTGTACCGCAACAATTGTTAGTGCAAAGAAAGGGCTGGATATCTATTCACAAAGAAGTTATTCGTTCCAATTGCTTGGAGTCACTCAAGGGAGAAGTCCAGACGAATACCTGAAATGCTATGAACAACTTGTGAAACTTGGTTTTACCGAAATTGCTATCGGTGGACTACTGACAAAAAAAGTTAACACAGCTCGTTATGCCCATTCGAATAAAGAAGAGATTGAAGATATTGTCAAGAAAATAAAATCAGAATGGAATCCTGATCGTCTTTTTGTTTTAGGAGTGTATAATCCGAAAAGACACGAATTTTTAGAGAATCTTGGCGTACATGCAGCTGATTATAAAGGATGGATTTTCCAATACACTCATCGATTTCCTGATCCCCATCTACATCACCTTGACAGAATACTCCAGACGCAGTCTTTTATCGAAAAAAATATTTTTTCACGTATGAGCGGAAAACCTGCAGTTGAGAGATCAATTCACAACATCAGTATAAGTTTGAGTGCTAATATCCAGGTAAAAGGAAGGAGAGTATATGTAAAAAATGGAAAAGGAAACCATTCTCATACAACCATCAATCAGATAGTAGTTATTTCTTGTGGGAAAACAAAAAAACAAGTTCCATTTTGCGAATCTAAAGAAGCTTATCTCGGCAAATCATTTTTGATGAAAAGGAAATTTGCTGAGGCAACAAAATTACCGTGGTTCATTTTATCAGCAAAATATGGACTTCTTCGGCCAGAAACCATAATTAATCCAAATTATGATAAAACAATAAAAAATAAAAATGACATTAATATCCTTGCGAATGTTATTCAAGACCAATTTCCGAGATTTTCAGGATTGAATGATGTGAAAGAAATTGTTTTTCTTGGGCCGATATCTTATTTAAAATCTCTAAGAATTGCTTTGAATGGAAATAATGAAATTATTATCAATCATTTAACGGAAGGACTCAATCAGGGAAAAGCTCTTCAAAAAATAAAAAAACTTCTTCAAGAAGAGGAGCAAAATGGGTTTATCAGATTGCCAATAGAATCGACGCAGAACAGTGAAACGAGAATCCAAGAAAGATTTACTTTAAATACTGCCTCTTGCAAGGAGTGACAATATACATCAATTAGGTACCGTCCCTAATAAGCTGTAATTTCAGATCCTGTATCCGCAGAGGATATCTCACCCGCATCGGATAAATACCGTCTACTTGTGATCCACCTGACCTCCCGAGTTTTAGGCACATGATTCCATCAAATATCGGTCCAATTCTATAATGCGACCCTCAACCGCAAGATCTAAATAATATAATGTGCTTACATTATAAGCATATGAAACCCATTCGCCGAATCAAGAAGATCAATGGGATAGAATACTGGTATGAGGATGTTCCCTACTACGATCCGGTGAAGAAACAAACCCGCCACACCTCACATTATTTAGGGAAAAATATCAATGGAGTTCCAGTAAAAGTAAGAACTGAAGGTATTCCAGGCCCAAGCATCTCTGCAATCCCAAAGGAAGCATTCACTCATGGAAATCTCCTCCCACTTCAGCAAATCATCCAGGACCTGCACATTGATGAATATCTCTCCACACTTGCCAGCAAGAGTGAGAAAGAGACCATTCTCGCCATAGCCATCAACCGGATCCTACATCCCGTCGCGATGCACCTTGTATCGACCTGGTGCATGAAGAGAGCTCGCTCTTCCTCACCAATCCGAACCTCCATCTGAGCAGCCAATCTATCAGCGAACTTCTTTCCACCATTGGCAACAGCGGTGTTCCCGAGGAATTCATGCATCTCCTCATTCGAAACCTCGGCACCGATGCAACACTCATCTATGACATCACCAGTCTCTCAAGTTATTCGTGGCTCATATCTCTCCTGGAATATGGGGCACAATCGTGATGGCTTGGACCTTCCACAAGTCAATTTCTCCCTTATTCTCGACACGCATCAGGCCATTCCCGTTATGTATGACATCTACCAGGGGAGCATTGTCGATGTCGTAACCTTAAAAAATACCATCAAGAAAATCGGAGCCATAGGGGTCAACAATTACACATTGGTGCTCGACCGTGGTTTTTTCAGCCAGGGGAACCTGGAAGAGCTGGTCCAGGAAGGATTCTCATTCGTAATACCTGCGTCCCTCACGCTCAAACAAGTCAAAGAGGTTCTCACCGAGGCTCAACGTGACCTTGAAAGCCCGCAATACCTGCAGAAATACCAGAAGAATCCGATCTTTGTCAAGCCTATCTCATTCGACGTGCACGGGAATGATATCAAAGCATTTTGCTATTATGACATGAAGCGGGAGCAGGATGAACGAAATCTCTTCTATGTTCGCCTCCATGACCTGAAACAGAAACTTGAGCGTCTCAAAATACCACGGTGGCGGAAGCCCGATGATATCTTTAAGGAGTGCGCAGGAAAGTTCTCGAATTATTTCTCCTGGCATGTGCAGGGTAACCAGTTTGTGGTCGAAATCCGGAATAATGCCGTGTCACAGAGGGTTAACAGAATGGGCAAACAGATCATTCTGTCCCATGGACCACTCGATTGGAAGGAGTGTCTCACCGTCTATCGGGAACGCGATTATATCGAGAAAACATTCCGAACTTTGAAACAGGATCTCCAGGTTCTCCCTCTGAATGTGAAAAAGGAGTCTACAATGAAGGGGTTTCTTTTTGTCACATTTATCAGCCTCATTTTGAGGATGAAACTGCTGAAACAGATGAAGGACGCTGGACTCCTGGAAGATTATACCCTCGATGGTCTTCTCCTCGAACTTTCCAAGATCAAGAAGATTCGATTGGTGACGGGAGAGACGATTATAACTGAAATTTCAAAGAAACAGAGAACTATCCTGGATGCACTCGGACTATGTGCTTAAACTACCCGGAAGTCAGGGATCCACTCTTCATTGATATCCATGAGGATAGATCCCGCAATTCTTAATAATGAAGAATCATTAGGAAATGCCCCAATGGACCGATATCTACGTTTTAGTTCTTTATTAACACGTTCGAGAAGATTGGTAGTGCGGATTCTTTTCCATTGATCAATAGGAAAACTACGATAATTCAACACATCATACTGGAATCGTTCTATAGTGTCCGCAGCGCGGGAAAATCCTCGAGATTCGAGTTCAAGGATACATTCCTGGAGTCTTCGAGGATCATTCAACGCATCCTTCAGAATCGCGACTACGAACTTGTGATATTTTCTCGGAATTTTCTTCAATACCGCCCTGATAAAATGCACCTGGCACATCTGCCAACTGCACCCATGGAACGAGCGTTGCGCGACATTCTGGATACCTTTATGGCCATCTGATATGAGAAGATCAACTCTCCTCAGTCCACGATCTTTCAGGTCAGAGAACAGGTCTTCCCAGGTAAGTTCATCCTCACAGTCTGCAATCCTGGCACCCAGGATCTCCCGGACCCCGTCATTCCTGATGCCAGCAATCACGAGCAAGGCCTTATTCACATACCTTATTCCGTCTCTGACCTTGAAATACTAAGCATCCACGAAAAGGTAGGGGATATGTGATTCAACGGGACGTGAAAGAAATCCTATGACCTTTTCATCAAGTTCTTTCGCAATACTCTATACATATGAGGCTGAGATTTTTTCCACACCGAGAGTAGAGATCACATTCTGGATCTTCCTTGTGGATACTCCCTGAAGATACGACTCAATTATCGCATTCTCCAATGCCTGCTCCACCCTTGAATATCGTTCAAATACCTGTGTAACCCCCTATCAGGATCACCATTCAGCCAAGGCCTGTAATTGCTTCTTTGAGCGAAATCCGCTTAAAATAATCATCCCGGATAAAAGTACATCAATACAAACGAATTTGACAATAGAGCTCCGTGAATATCTGTGCAATCTCTGAAGAGAGAGCGCATCTTTGACCGATTTAAAGAAATCTTCGATCAAAGAGCGAATACCGAGATAGTCAGTCCACTGATTCAGTTCACATTTTAGCCTGGCAAGAAGAGTCTCATATTCCCGCTTAATCTTATTCCCATCATGTCGGGAATACACAGAAAGCGGATAACACATTTTACTGAACGCTTTCTCAATTTTGAAGATTATTTCGTGGGAATATGAGCGGGACAATCTTATAGTTCAACACACCAAGTTGATAATTTTTTGAAGAAAAATAGCCTTTATCGAAAATAATCATGTCACCATTCCGAATGATTCTCCTTCTCCTCAATTCGTTCATAATCTCTACAAAGAGAGCAGAATCATGTGGTGAACCTGGATGGAGGAGCACACAAAGCGGTAACAATGTTGGGTATTCGATCACGAGTGTCAATTTGTAACCGAGATAATATCCCCGCGTATTGGAAAAGCCCCACCGGTAATCTTTCTTTAACAGGTCCTTTTTTCTGAACTTTCTCCTGAAAACATTGAGATCCAGGGTGATAGCAGATCCATCAACAATCATTTTCCTGTGGTTCCTCCTGGATGGGCGTGTGCACATGGAATTCAGGATATCAGAGATCAGCAAGACGAATTGATCGTCCTTCATTTTGCTGGTAAATTGATAGATGACAGCGGCAGAGGGAACCTGTGTCACATGCGCAAAACTTCGTAATGCGCTTCGTTTTGTGAGTTCTTCCAGAAGATAGGTGATATCTACCGAGAAATACATCGAAATGAAAAGGATACGGAATATTGTTCCTGCTTTCTCGACTGGCACAACGCCATGCCGTGCCATGGCCTGCTTGACCACACGGGACCTTGTCATGTTCATGATCTGTTCGAGGAGTAACCATTTTGGGTCTTCGGGATCTACTATGATGGGAGTGTTCATTTGTGTTCAAATATGAATGCTCCCTTGAGTATGATCAATTTTACGGTTTAATCTTGCTCATTTCTGTATTTTAGTCGATTATTAACTGTACTTTTTGTCGGGGAACGCATTTATCCTCTGATTCTGAATATTAATGCTAATTTAGTGCTGGATCCATCAGGATCTCAAAAGGGGGTTAGAAGGTTTAGTTCCCGTTTCCAGTTACCAACAAGACCTGCAGGAGGTACAATAAGAATCCGTTTGATTCGTCTTCTAGAAAGCATTTCACGGATGTACATGCCGGTCATAATGGTCTTTCCGGCACCAGCATCATCAGCAAGAAGATACCGTAGCCTCGATTGAGGAAGCATATGCTCATATACAGCAATTCGTTGGTGTGGAAGGGGATCGATGAAAGATGTTTCAGTTGCGAATGTTGGGTTAAACAAATGCCCGTAACTAAGGCGTTTAGCTTCAACAACTGCCGCTACTGTCTTATGAGAAACAGAAAAATCAATAAGCGGTTCGGTGTCGGTTTTTTTATTGGAATATGTAGGGAGAGGCTCATTAACACCCCCTTCAATTGCAGTAAAAGCCGATTCACCAAATCGTTCTGCCCGAAGAATTTGTTTCCAGGCAAGTTGAGAGGGTTTCGATTGAGAATTTTCCCAACGATTGATCGATGCAAATGATACCCCCATCAACTCGCCAAAACGTTGTTGACTTAAACCGAGCTTACCACGTAGTTGTTTAATTCGCAATGCATAATCTTCCGGCAATTCGCCAGCGGGTTTTGGCAAGTGATCACGTCATCCGAAATTATAACATTTGCTATAGTATTGCCATTAAGTGATTGCTGAAAATAAATTTTCCTCCTGCCTCCATTTGGTGAACCAGATCAATCCGAACTTCTCAAGACACTGGGTTCTTAAATATACGGAGAGGTCTTGGCCGAGCGTCACCAGGATACGATCAACTTCCGGGGCGGCACCCACGCGGCGGGGGGCGGACCCCCTCCTTCCAGCGCCAGGGAACAACACAACACGAAGGGACTCTTTTCACAAAGGATCAGAAGGAAAAACTGCACCGAAAAAAAAGAATGAGGATTACATCGATTTTGCCGCAAGTTCGATGTCCTCTTCCTTGATGGTCTTTCGTCCTGAGTGCATTGCATGCTTATTTGCTTCCTTCACAAGATATGCAATGTAGTCTTCGGTCTGTGCGACAAGCGCAACTGCGGCGTCACTTCCGACCCGCTCGGCTCCACTCTTCTTTGCAATCCTTATAACTGCTGCAATAGGTAAGTCTGCCACCTTTGTTACCTCAAAAAAATGAGGTTGAAATAATATTTAACGATTCTTGTGGAACTGGCTGAATATTACCTTGATAATGCCATAGCTGTTGAGAAATGCCAATAGAAAATAGTTGTGAACCAGACTTATTGCCGTTGAATTGTAAATAGCAATACGTCACCAACCACAGATACACTATATCACTAAATAGTGATAGAGTGATGGTGCAACCAGACGATCGGGCACGATCCGAGGCTTGCACTCATCCTTCGGGGCGATCCAGAACTTATGTGGAAGGAGAACCTTCCCAACTTCTTTTCCCGAGTACCCAAATGTACTTCCATTAAGACCCGTTTTTCGGATCGCAGCCCTGCCCATCTTCATCCAGGACGGGTGTGATCTGTTCATCGGAATACCTTCTTGCTCTCGTTCACTGAACAGATACTCCTGTTATTGGTGTTCACCGGCTACATCACCTGCACGTCCGCCCCCCTCCAGGCCGCCTCCACCGTCCATCCACCACTGGTTCACCGGGCGGACACGTGGCCAACGTGAGGGGGAAAAAGCGCTGCCGGCACACGGACCCTGCACCATGGCTCCTTAATCCAGGAATCCAGCCATCTTCATAATATTTATACCAGGAGGGTGTACGCTCCAGCAATCGAAATGAAGGCGCGTTGGCGATATATCCCCATTGTCCTCCTGGCACTCGCGGTGCTGGTCCTGCCATCGGCAGCACCTGCCGCCGGGGGCGGGGCCGGTCCCGGTCCCGGCTCGATACAGGACGAGGCCCGGTTCTGTTACGAGATCTGGAGCTCCTTCATGGACGACAGCCACTTCGATGGTGTGGATCCCGAAGAGGGAGGAGGAAGCAGAACGGTTCCCGCCACGGGCTTACCAGTAGCATACGACAGCGCGGTGACCACCGCTGCCAATACCCCGGTTGAAATCACGCTCAATGCAACCTATCCTGGCGGCGATGTGATCACGTATGGCATTGAGAGTGGTCCCCTGAACGGGACAGCAGGGGCAGTGATCGGCGACAGGGTTGTCTATACACCGGACGAAGGCTTTCATGGTGGTGACTCGTTCACGTTCAGGGCCACTAACGGGAAGCAGGAGTGCCTTGCCACCGTCACCATTACCGTTGAGCCTCCCTGTCCACCCCCCCATGCCTTTTCCGGTACGGTGACTATCGATGGGAAACCGGCTCCTGGAAACACCATGGTATCCGTTGCAGGAGAAGGGGTGCTCCCGGATATTTCCGGAAACCCGGTGGCAACGCAACCAGGCGGGTCCTACGGTTCCGCCAGCGGGACCGGCCACCCGCTCGTTGCAGAAGGACGGGTCGAGGACGGGACTTTCCTGGCATTCTTCGTGGAAGGGACCCCGGCAGAGGTCCGCGATGTCGCAGCCAACGGGTCGTGGCAGCCTGGTTATCCGTTCACTGCCGGCGCAGTGACAGACCTGGATCTCAGGGTCGTCACCCCTGTCCCGCCACCGCCCGATTCGGTGCACATCAATGCGATCAGCCTGACCATCTCGAGCACGGCATATGGGTTCTTCCAGTCGCTCAACCTCGAGAAGAACCCCTGGGTGGAAGTCACGGTCACCCCTGGCATCTACACCATCCGCATCTCTGCAACCGGCTACCATGACTTCCGCGATGTGCCGGTAATGGGACGGTATGCCACCCTGGCCATTTATGATGGCGACAGGCCGGTCTCACCGGTACTGGTTGTCCCGTTCGGCGCAAAGACCGTGACCTACGAGTACCTTGCAAACGAGACAAAAACGTTCGATGTTCGCATTTCCGTGGACGAATCTCCGGAAATCTCGGATGTGAAGCACATCACCATCTTTGCTGCTTCACCATGATTACGTGAACAGGCCCGGGAGATGTGCTGCCGTTTACCTCCGGGGCCCGGGCCATCCCTGGCAGGCGACAGGAGGAAGCATACCGGAAAGACGGTGAAGGACAGGCCGAACTGGAGAGCGACGGCATGCGGGATATTTTCCAGGAAACGATCCACACGATTACGCCTTTAGACCGACAGGCAGGGCATTTTCCAGGAAACGATCCACACGATTACGCCCTTAGACCGGCATGCAAGGCATTTTCCAGGTAACGATCCACACGATTACGCCCTTAGACTGGCATGCAAGGTATCTTCCAGGAAACGATCCACACGATTACGCCCTGAGACCAGCATGCGGGGTATTTTCCAGGCAACGATCCATACGATTACGCCCTAAAACCGGCATGCAAGGTATCTTCCAGGAAACGATCCACACGATTACGCCCTTAGACCGACAGGCAGGGCATTTTCCAGGAAACGATCCACACGATTACGCCTTTAGACCGATAGGCAGGGTATCTTCCAGGAAACGATCCACACGATTACGCCCTAAGACCAGCATGCGGGGTATTTTCCAGGAAACCATCCATACGATTCCGCCCTTAAACCGGCATGCAAGGCATTTTCCAGGAAACGATCCACACGATTACGCCCTTAGACCGGCATGCAGGAAGAAAATGGCAGGACCATTTTCGCGCGAACTGCCGGTGACCATCGCCGCCCGGCAAAAAAAGCATGAAACTGGCAGAGCCATCTTGGTATGAAGACCACTTCGCGGCCATAATTTTTCTGTGCCCCGGCGGCAGGGCAGTCACAGGAGGCCGGTATGAAAAACCGCATCGGCGGTTTCCACCACGGGGCATGTGGCCCGGCGGCGTCCTGTGCCTTTCGTGTGAAAGAAGGGAAACTTACCCCTTCCGCCTCACCGCCAGGAAGAGCACCCCGAGGGCGATGAGCACGGTCACCGGCATGAGGGGAGCCGGAGTGGGGGTGGCCGGTGCCTGGGTGAGGGTGGCGTTCAGCTGGTTGACCTGGCCGGCAACGACCATGGCTGTCGCGTTCCAGTCGGAGTACCCGGGGAGCCTCAGCAGCACGGTATAGGAACCCGGGTCCAGGCTGTCCAGGGTGACCGGGGTCAGGCCCCGGAAGATGTTGTCCAGGTACACTTCTGCCCCGCTCGGGGACGAAGTGACGGAGACCGACCCGGTGGTCGGGTTTGGCACCGCGGACAGGGTGACATCGACATTGTAGTCCCGGCCGGCAACAACAGTCGTTGTGGCCGTGTAGTCCCGGTACCCTGACTTTGAGATGAGGATGGTATGGATGCCCGGCTCCACCTGGGTGAAGGTAAGGGGGTGCGATGCACTGGTCTGGCCGATATACACCCCGTCACCGTAGACATCGGCGCCCGGTGGGTTCGAGGTGATGCTCACCGTCGCATACTTCGGCTGCTGGTCAGGGACGAGGGCCGGGTTGAGGAATGTCGTGACCCCGGCACCGATACTGACCGCCCCGGACCAGTCCTGGTACCCGGCCTTGCTCAGCCGGATGGCATGGGACCCAGGGACAAGGTTGCCGATAACCGTCGAGGTAACCCCCCGGTAGATCTGGTCAACGTATACCGCTGCGCCGCCGGGTTTCGAATCAACCTGGAGGACCCCGGTGGTCACCGCAGGGTTCAGGATGGCATTGATGTATGCGGTCTGGCCCCGGTTCACGTTCACGTTGGTGTAGAAGGTCTGGTACCCGGAGAGGTACACGGAGATTTCATGGGAGCCGGCCGGGATGTTCATGAAGGTATACGGCGTGGTTGCCGACCGGGACCGGTCCAGGCTCACCGTTGCCCCGGCCGGGGACGAGACAACCTGGATGTTCCCGGTCTGCGCACCCGGCGCCAGGATTGCAAAGATGTTGATGGTCTGCCCGTTCCGGGGGTTCCCCTGGTAGGACGATGTCCAGGTCTCGTAGCCGGGCAGGTAAATCTCGATGGTGTGGTCCGGGTTCCCGGTGGTGGATACAGGGACGGTCACCGGGGTCTCGCCGTAGAAGATATTGTCGAAGTAGGTGTCAGCGCCCGGAGGGTTGGACTGTATGGAAAAGTATCCGGTCTCCCCTCCCGGCACAGGCACAAAGTTTGCCGGGGAGTCCACCGCTTCGGCCTGGATGCTTACCGCACACTGCACGGGGACTGCCAGGGCAAGGGCGAGGAGCGCAACAAGAAGGATGTGAAATCGCATAAGGATCACGATCGTGGTTACAGGGTTGTAATAATTAAACTGCCGGTACGGCGGCGAGGTTTTTGCCCCGGGCAAACGCGGGGATGCCTGCTTCAACGTGAGGGGTGGAACCGGGTGGCGATCAAAAAAAGGTATCAGGTGGGGTTGATGTCCCTGAACGGGACCTGCACGTCGGTTACCGTGTACCTCGACCCGTCCACGTAGGATACGGTCACGATGACCCGGTCGGTCTTCGTGGTCCCGTTGAAGAGGAGCCGGGTTCCCTTTACCGGTTTATAGGCCGTTTTCTCCTCGATGACCCCGTCAGACCTGACCACCCTGGCCTCCATCAGGGTGGCATAGCCAAGGCCCGCCCCTCCCTCGAAAACGACCGATATCCACGGGTCGGTGGAAATGACATTTTTCTGGACCTGTATGCTCACCTCGTATTGTGCCGGCACGACGCTGGTCGGCTGCGGCTGGAGGGCTGAAACCGTGGCCGGAGCCTTACCGGGCCCGGTGGACGGCAGGGGAGACTCCGGCATCGTGCACCCGGCAATCAGCAGGACGGTGATGCCCAGGGCGGAGAGCACGAACAAGCCTTTCATGGTCATTACGTACCTGACGGGGTATAAATTAATTTTGAACCTGGAGGTTATACAAACAGCCCGCCCCTCCACCAGCGGTCCGCGGGACCAGGTGTATTTCCCGTTCCTCAATCAAAGGTGAAAAAGAACGTGGTCCCCTTGTCCGGGGCCGACTCGACCCGGATACTCCCCCCGTGCAGCTCGATGATGCGGTGGACGATGGCCAGTCCGACCCCGGTCCCCTCGTACCTCTCTTCATCATGCAGCCGCTGGAAAACGCCAAAGATCTTGTCGGCGTAGCGCATGTGAAACCCGATCCCGTTGTCCCGCACGAAGTAGACATCCCGGCCGTTCTCTGTCACCGAACCGATCTCCACCACGGGATGGTCACGGATCTGGGAGAACTTGACCGCGTTTGAGAGGAGGTTTATTATTACCTGCCTGAACAGGATCGGGTCTGCCTGGCAGGCCGGGAGACTGCCCACCCGGAATTCCACCCCCTGGTTGCCCGGTTCCTTCCTGAGATCCCGGATAACCTCCCAGGCAACCGGGGCCGGGTCAAGCATCACCTTGTGCAGGGACTGCTGGCCGAGCCTGGAGAATTGGAGGAGGTCATCGATAAGCTTCCCCATACCGTGGGCGTTCCGGCGCACCATCTCCAGGTAGCGCCGGTCCTTTTCAGGGATATCCGGGAGTTCCTGCAGCAGTATCGTGGAGTACCCGGATATTGCCCGGAGCGGAGCTCTCAGGTCGTGGGAGACAGAGTAGGTGAAGGACTCCAGGTTCCGGTTGGCATCGACCAGCTGCCTGGTCCGTTCGGCCACCCGCTGTTCGAGTTCGCTGTTGAGGGCCTGGATCTCCTGTTCTACCTGCTTGAGACGCGAGATGTCGTTTCCTACGGAGAGGATCTCTTTCAGGTTTCCCTGGGTGTCATATAATGGCCGGTTGGTCCATGCGATCCAGGCCCGGCTCCCGTCTTTCCGGGTATTCTCGTTCTCACTCGTTTCGTAGTTCCCGGGGTTCATGGAGAGGTCATGGATCTTGGCCGCCAGGTCCTTCCCGGTGCTGTCGAGGGCAGGGACGATCGTCCCGATGAGGTTCTTCCCGGTGATCTCAGCGGCGGTATACCCGAAGAACTTCTGGGCATAATCGTTGATGAAGGTGACCCTGCCCCCGGCATCGGTGCGAAGGATGATGCTGTTGGCACTCTGGACCAGGGTGCGGTAGTTCTCTTCGCTCGCCCGCAGCCTGGTGATGGTGTCTTTCAGCCTGGTGACCATGGAAGAGACGCTCTCTTCCAGGTTGATCATCTCTTCCCCGATGGGCGGAGTGAATGGGTGATCGAGATTGCCACCGGCAATGGCATTTACATCTTCGACCATCTTCCCGATTGGCCTGGTGAGCCTGCGTACGGTGATGACGGCCAGGGCTGCACAGCCCACCAGGGCGAGAAGGCCGAGGGTGAGAGAGGAGGAGACGCTGGAGGCCAGGGCTTCACGTACCGGCCGATCAGTGTAGGTGAGCTCGATGATGCGGGAGAGGTCTGACCCGTAGTTGTCATTGCCGATATCCACGAACAGGTAGCGGGTGGTGATCCCCGTGGACTGGTCTGCGATGGTACGGGATGTCCTGTTGGCAAGGACGCCGGCAAGCAGGGCTTTGAGGCGGGATCGGCCGTATCAACCGATGTATCGTTGATCCGCTCGCGGAGGGTTGTCTCAAAGACCCGGGCTTTCACCAGGTAATGGTTGCCCCGTACCACCTCGCTGATGAGTTCCTCGTCCAGGTAACTGAAACTGGTGACAGGGTTGGGCTCTACCGTGAGCCCGAGTTCCAGGATGTAGCGGTGGTCCGAGACCGGGTGGTAGGCATACTTCTTCATTTGCCCGGTGGTCTTGGCCGAGACGACCCGGTCCGGGTGCATGCCTTCCGAGGTCCGGATCCGGTCCAGGTAATCGGCAAAGTAAGGGGCATAATCGCGGAATCGCAGGCCCAGGTCCGGGTCGCATGTGGTGGCGACGATGGTGGCGTTGGCATCGATGACGTAGAGATCCATGTCCTCGCCAAGCACCTGCCTGACCGCTTCGAGGTCCATGTTCGCAGGTTCTCTCCCGGCCCGTTCATATTCTGCGAGGAATAGCGGGAACGATCCCTCCATGCGGGCATTCAGGCTGTCATCGTAGAACCGGAGGCCTTCTTCCTTGCACTGGAAGACGGTGACGAGGCTGTCTTCGGTCTGGAGCTCCAGCGTCTCCGCGTTCTCCCGGAGTACCTTTTCGGTTGCAAGGTAGCTTATCCCCATCAGGCCGGCCACGGCGATCAGCAGGATCGCAAAAATTGCGGCAATCAGGTAGTACGAGAACGGGTATTTCCGGAGTAACTTCAGTCTCATTCGCCCGTGATTACCCCATATTCCCTGTGGGAAGCGACCGGTTATGATACTTTTGCCGGTGTCCCTGAAGGCCCGGCCAGCCGGTCATCCCCAGTGAAGAGCCGGCAACCAGGGTCATGGCCCCGGCCCGGCCAGCCATCTCCAGGGGATGAGCCGGCAACCAGGGTCATGGCCCGGGCCCGGCCAGTCATCGCCAGGGGAAGAGCCGGCAACCGGGGTCATGGCCCCGGTAGTAACCATCCGGCACCCGGCCGCCGGCTCTGTTAATGGATGAATGACCAGGGTCCGGGGCCGGTTGCTGTTCCGCGGAAGAACCCCCGGGTGCCCGGGAGTGCCCCCGGGACGGCGGCCGGAAGGACAGAGCCCACGGACCCCCGGTCTCCCCGGGCCTGGCTCGCCCCGCCCTGGTAACAGGACTCGTGGATAGAGAAGTCCCCGGGACCCATGGAACATGACGGCGGTCCAGGCCCGCCCGCTCAGGAAGCAGCCGGGCCGGCCGCCAGTGGACGAGCAGGGGGTTGCCATTTCCGGTTACCATTTCTGCCTTGAGATACCAGATCGTTATACCACGAGGGAGAACGTTTCCATGGAAGAGAGCATAAAACTGGGAATCATCATCTGCGACCGGTACCGGACCTGCGCCGGTGGGAAATGCCTGCGGGCACTCCGCAACCGCGAGGGGGCCTTCGAGCGTTACCGGGGAAAGGACGTGGAACTGGTCGGGTTTGCCACCTGCAACGGCTGTCCCGGCGGAAACGTCGAGTACGTACCCCAGGAGATGAAGAAGAACGGGGCAGAGGTCGTGCACCTTGCCACCGGCATGGTGGTCGGCTACCCCCCCTGCCCCCGGATAGGGTACTTCTCCCGGTTCATCCGGGAAAAGTACGGCATGGAGGTGGTGGTCGGGACCCATCCTATCCCCCAGAACTACCATACCACCCACTCCCGCCTGGGTTCCTGGGAGGCAGCAGCATGGCACGATTTCATCGCCCCGACGCTCACCGATGAGAAGACCCGCCTGGCCTACGATTAAATATTCCCGGCAGGTTGGTGGAAGAAGAAAACCCCTATCAACTTCTTCTGCCTGGCTTCTCTAACTCTATTTTTTTATGTTAGGACTTACGCACCTGGCCTCGACCGAAAAAGCTAAGAAAACCCATCCTGGAATGGATAACCCGGAATGGAGATTGAAGGCACGTGAACCCTCAGAAATGCACGAGAAACGATTTTGTGAACTTTCTCATAGCAACCTTCCAGACCTGCTCCTGCACTGAGGCATCCCGGTGTCTCCCCTCCGCTTCTGATCCCATTGCCCATGACTCTGTCAAGCGCCTGTTAGAGAGACAGCCTCACCACACGGAAGCGTTGTATAACGAAGCAAAACAGTTGATACGGCAGAATGAAGGGGTTTTAGTCATCGATGACAGTACCCCTGACAAACCATATTCACGGCAAATCGAACCGGTAACCCGCCATTGGAGTGGAAAACATCATCGGGTTGTTCAGGGAATCAACCTTGTTTCGACAATATGGACTGACGGATCAGCGATCGTCCCTGTTGACTCCAGGATCTACCATCCAGAGAAAGATGGGAAAAATAAAAACGACCACTTCCGGGACATGATAAAGGCAGCCAACGATCGCCAGTTTCATCCCGAATGCGTTATCTTCGATTCCTGGTATGCGAGTATTGAGAACCTCAAATTGATCCGCTCAATGGAGTGGCACTGGTTTACCCGCCTTAAGTCTAATCGACTGGTGAATCCGGATGACACCTCTAACCGGCCGGTATCCGAAGTAGAGATTCCCCTTGAGGGAAGGTTGGTCCATTTGCGCCAATATGGATTCATCAAGATCTTCAAAGTGGTTCATGGTGCTTCCGATGTCGAATATTGGGCCACTGATATTCTGGATGCATCAGAATCTGATAGAAGAACATTCAAAGACTGTGGATGGAATATCGAAGAATATCATCGGGGTATTAAACAGTGCTGCGGTATTGAGCGGTGCCAGGGTCGAAAAGAAGAGATCCGAGGTGGTCATATTTTTCTTGCTTTACTCGCATTTCTCCGATTGGAATCCAATCGATTGAAAACGGGTACGAGCTGGTATGAATCAAAACGGTCAATTCAGCGATCTGCAACTATCCTCTTTGTCGCCCAGCCTGCTTTTTAAGGTACTCTCTTCTCTTAAGTCCTGATGTCAGGGATTACAACTTTTCCTGGTTTACTCAACCGCGTAAGTCCTAATTTTTATTGCATTATTGGTAAAAGAATAAGTAATGATTCCCTCTATCATCCACCAAACATGGAAGGACAGGGAAATCCCCCAGGAGTTACACTCATTCCAGGCCAGCTGGAAGAGATACCATCCTACCTGGGAATACCGGCTCTGGACCGATGTGGACTGCCGAAAACTGATAGCGGACCATTATTCCTGGTTTCTTCCTATCTATGATCTATATCCTCAACCGATTATGCGGACCGATACCGCTCGCTGTTTTATCCTCCACCATTTCGGCGGTATTTATGCCGACCTTGATTATGAATGTCTCAAACCTTTTGAAACGCTTCTTGCAGGCAAGGGTCTGGTTCTCGGTTGCGAACCACACTCGCATGTACAGCGCTCGCAGGCTCAAACCAGAGGATTTGAATTTATACTCTCCAACGCTGTCATGGCATCGGTTCCCGGTCACCGCTTCTGGGAGCATCTTTTCAAATTCTTTGTCGGTGCGCACATGGAACCGAATCCCCTTGATACAACGGGTCCATTTCTTCTTACGCGCGCTTATCTGGAGGCGCCCGATAAATCCGAGATCAACATTATATCCCCTGAAGATCTCTTTCCCTTCGACGAAAGCGAAGTATGGGAAGCCTGGACAAAGCGGACACCACTACCACCTCCGCCCGGAGAGGCGTATGGCATTCACTACTGGCAGGGAACCTGGTGGCGTAAAATAAAGATGAGGTGGTATGCGTCAAGGCCTCCGAAAACTATTGACATCGCCCAGACCAAGAAGAATGGAGCTGGTGAAATAATCGGGATTCGAACCCTGAAATCAAGTCTCATACAGCGTATCCTACCCCGGAACACTCCTTCCTCTCGATCCCCACCAAGAATTTCCTCGCCAATTATTCCCGGTATACTCCCTGAGGTGGTAAACGGGGTCTGGTACCAGGTCACCCATCAAAATGAAGTCGTGGCCAGTGCCCTGCTCGATGTGAAGCAGATGTTGCGCTTCCTAAACACTCTTGACCATCCCCCGCTCGTCACGGCATTGATGGTTACCAAAGGACGCACGGCACTAACACAGAGAGCCGTCCTCAACTTCCAGAAACAGACCTACCCTCATTGCGAACTGGTCATTGTCAATGATGATGAAGACGATCAATTGCGGACTTGGGTGCAGAGTCTGGCTGACACGAGAATTCACCTCTTGAATTTACCAACTGATCAGCGTAGCCTGGGCGCGTTGCGAAACATCGCTATGCAAGAAGCCCGGGGTGAGTACGTGGCACAATGGGACGATGACGACTTCTCTCACCCAATGCGTCTCGCCATTGAGACTGGACTTGTTCTTCTTCACAACGCTGACGCCTGTTTCCTGCAGCGATGGATGCTATGGGCACCCGAACAGCGTCGCCTCGCCATTTCACATCGGCGCTTATGGGAGGGTTCGTTTCTTGCCCGGAAAGTCACCATACCACCATACCCTGACATAGCCAAAGGTGAGGACACTCATGTTGCCGATGCAATCGCTCTTAATCAGCGCACTGTCCTGCTGGATTATCCGCAACTCTATACCTACGTTATCCATAGCCAAAACACCCATGAAACCTCCCATTTTGAACAATTTTTTGCGAAGGCCACAGCTATCTATGAAAGTGGTGCCTATGATATTGCCATCCGTCAGCTGCAGAATGACTTAAACATCGACCTGAGCCAATGGATCGAAGGGCAACCGGAGTGCCGCTATGATCATCCAATATCAGGAAGAAGGTCAAGACGTTCACCCGCCCTCGCTTCCTATCCCAGTATTCTTATTCTGACTCCTGTCAAAAACAGCGCTGCCGATATTCCGCGCTATATCCATAATTTACACACATTACAATACCCCCATGACAAACTTACCATCGGCTTTCTGGAGGGAGACAGCACCGATGACACCTATGAGATTTTATCTGCAGCGTTACCGCAACTGGCGGTTGATTTTCACGCTGCGTATCTTTTCAAAGAGGATATGAATTATAAGAGCGCATTACCCCGTTGGGCCCGTTGGGTCCCAAGCGAGCAAAGGCGACGGCGCGCTGCAATTGCTAAAAGCCGCAATTCATTATTGATGCGTTCGCTTGATAACCAGGACTGGGTGCTCTGGATCGATGTTGATGTGGAATCCTATCCGGCAGACGTGCTGGAACATATGCTGGCAACTGGAAAGGACATCATTGTTCCACATTGCATACTCCCCGATGGACGCACTTTTGATTTGAATACCTTCAAGTTAAAGCCTGGTGCAGCCTCCTGGGATTGGTCACCTTACCTTATCGATGGCATCCTGCAGCCACCTATAGGATGGGGCCGTAATTATCTGAGTGACTTTCCTGATGAAGATCTGGTTGAGCTTGACAGTGTGGGAGGAACAATGCTCCTCGTGCGAGCCGAAGTGCATCGCCACGGAGCACTCTTCCCTGTTGCACCATACAACAATCTCCTCGAAACCGAAGGTTTCGCCAGCATGGCCCGGGACATGGGCTATTCCTGCTGGGGTTTGCCATGGCTTACGATCCAGCATCCCAGAAAATAGGGAACAATCTCTCAATGGGGCTGCCCGGCATAAACCTCCAGGAGTGGTTTGTCATTCAGGGAGGGTGCAATCTACCTTCTATTGCACACGATGATCGGGATTAGTGTTAAAAAGATGATAAGAGAATTTCTATCACCTAAACTGGTTTGTTAATCATCCGATCGATTTGTTACTTCAGTGATTTCTTCCCCTTGTGATAACATTGCCACTCCATCTTCTTCCTGTGCTGGATCCTTATTTCTTTGGACTTTGGAGAGAGGTCTATTTCAGGAGGCTTGCTGAACGGTGATCTCCAGAGAAGCTCGCTTTATTAGAGACATTTAATGCCGGGAGAGAAATGAGATGGATTCAAAGAGAATGACGGACTGTTCCATGGTTGTCTCCATGAGACCGGTCCATATCGCGTGGCAATCAGGCCAGCGCAGGGACGGTGTCGGCCCATGCCTCCACCAGCCCCACGATGACATCGTCAGCGTAGGAGGAGATCCGCACCTGGTCGCGGGCGAAGGTGACGAAGTTAACAAAACTATCATGGGGAAGGTTTATTAAGACTGGCTTTTTTATGGTGAAAGCCTGCTTCGCCCAGGGTCGGCCAAAGTTCCCTTTAAAATCCGGCATTAACATTCTGTTCCTCCAGGAGTTCTCAAGATGGTGAAAAGACCGGTTTGCAGGACTCAATCTTTTTTACCGGTAACGATCCGGGAGCCCATCAAATCGTCACCGGTTTTAACGGTATTCATCCATCCCGGGTCTTCACACCCCACACTGCATGCAACCTGAGATCCTGTCATGCAAGTTTTTTTTTCTCTCAGACCTTCCCCTTCATACCGGCACCCCTCAGGGGACCTTCAAGCAACTTTCCCGTGTTACGGCCGCTGAACCCTGTTAAACCCGGGGTATACAGGTCCAATTCATCCCTTCCCGTGCCGGGACGTCCCCAGGAAACCCTGGCCGTCACAGGAGGACGGTGGGCTTCGACGGAAGCACCTCGTCTTTCACGGTAAAGACCGAACCATCCAGGTAGGTGACCGTCACCATGACCCGGTCGGTGCCAACGGTGCCATTCAGGAGGATCCGGGTCCCCCTGGCGGGGTTAACGGCCGATTTCTGCTCGATCGTTTCATCGGAACGGATGACGACCGCCTCTATCTGCGACGGGAGGACCCGCCCGCCGCTCCCTTCGTAATGCACGGAGATCCAGGGGTCAGTGGCTATCGGGTTTTTCTGGACCTGGATGCTGATCGCATAGAGCGGGGGGATGGTGCTGAGGGGAGGCGGGGTCCGGTACGTGGTGACCGTCGGCACGATGGTCACGGTCACCGGAGGTGGCGGCGCTTCCGGCACGGCCGTTGGGACCGGTGTAACGGTGGGCAGGGCAAGCCCGTGATCAAGGGTGTCCACGCACCCGGCAAGGATGCACACCGCGATGCAGAGTCCGGACAGGAAGAGAATGACTTTCATACGTTCACCGTATCGCCCAAAGGATTTTAACCTTCAGATCAAACCCGGGAGGTCTACAAGGAGAATCGATCAGAATGTTTGAAAAAAGATCCCCTCCATCTCTCTGGTACCATGGATGCGTTCATGCAGGCTGCAATCGATGAAGCCAGGAAGGGCCTGGCCGAGGGGGGCATACCCATCGGCGCAGTGCTGGTCATTGGAGGAAAAATCGTGGGGTGTGGGCATAACCGGCGGGTGCAGGAGGAAAGCCCGACCCTCCATGCCGAGATAGACTGCCTGGAGAACGCTGGGAGGCTCACCGCAAAAGAGTACCGGCAGGCGGTCCTGTACTCGACGCTCTCGCCCTGCGACATGTGCAGCGGGGCAATCCTCCTCTATAAAATCCCGAAGGTGGTTATCGGTGAGCACCGGACCTTCCGGGGACCCGAGGAGTACCTCCGCTCAAGGGGTGTGGAGCTCGTGGTGCTGGACGAAGAGGAATGCATCCGGATGATGGAGGAGTTCATTTCTGCCAGTCCCGCGCTGTGGGAGGAGGACATCGGCGAGGAATAATAGGGGAGGCCCTGTCCTTCCCGCCCGCATAACCCGCCCTGGCGGACCGGCCCGGGACCTGGCCGTCCTTCCTGCCGGTCCCATGAAACGGACCGCTGAACCGGGGCTCTCCCCCGGTGGCAGTCCCCGGGACACATAGGCTCATCGTTCTTCGCAGTACACCTCTCATTTCGTGACCTCCCGGGCTGAAAAGAGGAACCTGATCGTGGTGGCATCGGTTGCCTCGTTCCTTGTCCCCTACACGGTATCCTCGATCGCCGTCGCCCTCCCGGCCATCGGGGAGGATCTCGGTCTTGATGCGGTAAGCATGGGCTGGGTCACCTCGGCCTACCTGCTCACCGCTGCGATCTGCATCCTCCCCTTCGGAAAACTCGCCGATATACACGGCCGAAAGCGCCTCTTTCTCCTGGGAAACATCCTGTTTACAGCCGGCTCCCTCTTCGCCGCCCTGGCATGGTCCGGCCCTGTCCTCATCGCTGCCCGGGTTGTCCAGGGGCTCGGGGGCTCCCTGGTCTTTGCGACCTCGATTGCCATCGTGACCGCGGTGTTTTCACCCGGTGAACGGGGCCGGGCGATCGGGATTATCACGGCCACGATCTATGCCGGTCTCTCCATCGGCCCGTTTCTCGGTGGCATCCTCACCCAGCATCTCGGCTGGCCGAGCATCTTCCTGGTGAATGTGCCGATCGGCATCCTGGTCACGCTCGCCACGGCGGCCCGCATCCCGGGCGAGTGGGCGGATGAGGGGAGCCGCGGGTTTGACGCTCGTGGTGCGTTGCTGTACGGCTTTGCGCTGATCGGCGTCCTGTACGGGCTCACGCTCCTGCCGGCCACCGGAGCGTTCCTCTGGCTGGCGGCAGGTTTCCTCTTCCTTTACTGGTTCGTCCGGTGGGAACGGCTGCACCCGGCCCCGATGCTCGACCTGGGGCTCTTCCGGAACAACACGGTATTCCTCTTTTCAAACATCGCCTCCCTGATCAACTACGCAGTGGTCTTTGCCGTCAGCTTCCTGATGAGCCTCTACCTCCAGTTCAACCGGGGCTTTGATCCCCAGACTGCCGGGATAGTCCTGGTGTCCATGCCGGTTGTACAGATGGTGGTCTCCCCTCTCTCCGGCCATTTCTCGGACAGCATCGAGCCCCGTGTCCTGGCCACGGCCGGGATGGCCTGCACCACGGCAGGGCTTGGCATGATGGCGCTCGTCTCAGGGACAACCCCGCTGTCCTTCATCCTGGCCGGGCTGGTGGTCCTCGGCCTGGGCTACGGTCTCTTCGCGCCGCCGAATACCAACGCCATCATGAGCTCCGTGGAGGTCCGCGACCTTGGTGTTGCATCGGCCATGGTGTCCACCATGCGGGCCATCGGACAGATGGTGAGCATGGCTATCGCCATGATGGTCTTCTCGATCATCCTCGGTTCAAAGACCATATCACCCCTGGTCTACCCGGAGCTGCAGCAGGCCATCACCCTGGCCTTCTCGCTCTTCTTCCTGATCGGACTTGTCGGAATCTGGTGCTCCTATGCCCGGGGAAGGGCACGATCGACATAGCAGCTTCCCGGCGCTCCTGCCAGGCCCCGTTCCGACGGAAACCATCGCCCTGGATATCACGGTCGTCCTCCCCTGCCCGGAGGTTTACCGTACGGGTTCCATGCCGGTAAATCCCCTGTTTCTGGGGTCCCATGAACGGCAGAGCTCCTGGCAGTCGAGCCGGTGTTCGGGGCTAGTCCCCCTTGAAGCACTGCAACGCCCTGGTATGGCTTTCCCCGGCGGGGAGTGGTATATCCCTCCTTCTCTGAAGCGCCGCACCACGGGCTCTCCGGTACAACCCCGGCCTGGCCGGGCGGCAGTGGAAAAGGGGTAATATCCGGTCTCCACGAGGGGGACCGCAGGGCCTTTGACAGGGGCAGGCCGGCCGGTGCCGGGAACTGGGTTTCCACCGGTACCTGGCGGGGGTAAAAAACAGTGGCAGAAGAAAGAGGTGAGAGGCGGGTAGGTAATGGGATGACAAAAAAGGATTTAAGATAGTTACGAGATATGAATCTTGATCAGTTACCCTCATCCAGTCCTGTAACCAGGTATCTGGTGGGTTTTTGAAAAGAAGAATGATCGGAGATGATTCAAATGAAATACACAGGTATCCTGGCAATCCTTACCGTCCTTCTGGTCGGTTTGAGCAGTGTTGCAGTTCTGGCCGATCCGGCAATAACCGATGATTACCAACTCATCCCTACCGGGTCTGCCCTCACCGATTTCAAGCTCATTCCCACCGGGTCTGCAGGTTTGTATGACTACAAACTCATTCCCTCCGGATCTAAGGAATTTTTCGACTCCAAGCTCATTCCCACGGGGTCAGCAAGCTTGTATGATTACAAGCTCATTCCCTCCGGATCGAAGGAATTTTTCGACTCCAAGCTCATTCCCACCGGGTCTGCAAGCTTGTATGATTACAAGCTTCATTCCCTCCGGATCGAAGGAATTGTATAATTACAAGCTCATTCCCTCCGGATCTAAGGAATTTTATGACTCCAAGCTTATCCCGCTAGGACCTGGTTCCTGAACTTCCTGCAATTACAACCACAAAAAAACCACATAAAACCCCTTTTCTTTGGCCGGAATCACTCCTCCAGCAACCGTAATGGAACTCCGGTGACCCGGCAGCCCGGAGAGAGGATAGTTTCATGACACCTTCCCCAGGAAGAAACCTCTCCGGTTCCGTGCCCGGCAGGGGACCTTGATCGTTTCTTTCATCTCTCCCGGTACATGGAGCGGTCCGGCCACATCATCCCTCACGCCACAGGTCGCGTGCCATCGTTTCCAGCGATGCCGCCACTTTCCTGCGGAACATGCTGCGGTCGACTGCCGAGGCGACATGCCGGTCAACGAGCATGATCCGGTCCGCCTGGGCAACCAGCGTTCAAGGGCACAGGCGGCAACAACAAGGGCCGTCTCCCCCATCTTCCCGCGGTCACGGCACAGGATCTCGGACAGGGGAGTAACCTCGCCGGTCTGCAGGGAGCTTCGTACCAGGAGGTTTGGTGCCGCGTGATCCTCGTCGATGAGCAGGAGCGGGGCACCCCGTGCGATGGCTCTCTGCACCTGGTAGGCCATGTACATCGAACCGCTGGCCATCCCGGACGCGGCATGGATGGTTCCGCCGATGCCGGGAGGGAGGGCGGAGAAGAACATGCTGACGTCAGCCCCCGTCAGCTGGCAGTTCAGCGCTTCCGCCGAGCACAGGCCGTGAACGGTGACCACCAGTTCCCTCCCGTCACCGGCGGCATGATCGTCCATGCCGGCAACGATCCCCTCGAGGAAGGTGGTCTTGCCCTGGGCGTTCGAACCGGCAACCGCGAACACCTCGCGCTTCCGGACCCCAAGGCCGGTGACCGTGCGGTTGCTGGCCGGGAGTTCGATCTCGCAGGGCTCGAGCCCGGGGGGACAGGTGAACGGGATATTGACCTGTTCCTCCGGCCCGGCCGTCCGGAAGAAACAACGGAACCTCGTGCAGCGGCGGGCGAGCCGTGAACCGTCCCCGACAAAGGAGACCAGGCCGCGGGAAGGGAGCGATTCCCTGAGCAGCTGCTGGTCGAGGGTTGCCAGAAAGGCCGCTTCCAGGTCAGGTGAGGGTACCGAGAAGACCTCTGCGCTGACCGCCTCAAAAAAGCAGGAGAGCGTTTCTGCCACCGTGGATATCTCCCCGGGGGTAAAGTCCGGCGGGCAGGGGACTGCCCCGCCGAGGAGGAGGTGGATTCCTGCCGGGTCAGCAAAGTTGCGTAGCCCGGCATGCCAGAGGCCGGATGCCAGCGCCGCCGGTGATGCCACGATGGTATAGGGTTCGGTGAACGCCGCAAACTGGTGCGGAAACCGGGTGCCCTTGCCGACCAGCGGTTCCAGCCCGGCATCCGACCCTGCCTTTCGCTTGACCTGCTCGATGATGAGGGCGACAGCCCCGGCAGCGCCCTGCACGCCGAGGGGGATCTCCGAGAGGAGCGGGCGGCGGAAGAGAACAGGGAGGGCAAAGATGAGGGCGGTGCCGTCAAATGACCGGACCATGTAGGCGGTGACTCCTTCGATGGCATGGGCTTTGTCGATGGCCCACCGCTTGTCCCCGGGAAGTGCGAGCACGTTATCAAGGCAGGCGTCCAGCCCGGTCCTGGCCATAGTACGAGAGTTATGGCCCGGAAGCGTAAAAAAACGAGGGGAAGACCGTACCACCGTGTCACGGAGGTTCTTCCCGGGAAAGCCAGGATGGTTATTGTGTGAACTGCCCATGCTAACCCCGGTACCCGTCACCTTTGGCGGCTTTAGGGATCCCGGAGCCAATCCCGGGAAAGCCAGGATGGTTATTGTGTGAACTGCCCATGCTACCCCCCGGTACCCGCAACCATCGGCGGCTTTGTGGAGACCGGAGCCAATCACGGGAAAGCCAGGATGGTTATTGTGTGAACTGCCCATGCTACCCCCCGGAACCCGTCACCTTTGGCGACTTTGGGGATCCCGGAGCCAATCCCGGGAAAGCCAGGATGGTTATTGTGTGAACTGGCCATGCTACCTCCCCGGAACCCGTCACCTTTGGCGGCTTTAGGGATCCCGGAGCCAATCACGGGAAAGCCAGGATGGTTATTGTGTGAACTGCCCATGCTAACCCCCCGGTACCCGTCACCTTCGGTGGCTTTGTGGAGACCGGAGCCAATCACGGGAAAGCCAGGATGGTTATTGTGGAGACCGGCCCATGCTACCCCCCGGTACCCGTCACCATCGGTGGCTTTAGGGATCCCGGAGCCCATCCCGGTCCGGGAACAAAAACCCGGTCCTCACACCTGGAGGATCCTTGCCGGTACCCGGGACCGGGGGATATCGCTGTCCGGAGTGATGCGTCGGAATCCACCAGGTTCCCCCGGCACAGGAATGGTGTAAGCACCAGGGTGGAGAGTACCAGCCCCCACCGGCACAACCGCGGCTTTCCTGCCCGGGAATACACGCGGGCCGGAAACCCAACCCTTATCCCCTCCGGAAGACACCCTCCAGCATGGCATCCCGACTGCAGCTGAACGTTCTCGTTGACAATAACACCCTGATCAACCGTTACTTCATGGCAGAACCTGCACTCTCGTTCCTGGTCCAGACATCCGGTAAAAAGATCCTGTTCGATGCCGGGTATTCCGGCCTTTTCCTGGCCAATGCCGGAAAGATGGGGCTTGATCTCCGGGACCTCGACACCGTGGTGCTATCCCATGGCGACCTCGATCACTCGTGGGGGCTGGTCCCGCTCGTCCAGTTCCTCACGGAAGCACGGATAGAAGGCATCCCCCACAGGGTCCCGGAACTGGTGGCCCACCCGCTCTGTTTCTGCCCGCGGGAAGCTCTCCCCCTGCTTGATATCGGTTCGATTTTCAATGAAAGCGAGGTCCGTCGCCAGTTCCCGGTGAACCTCTCGGGAAGACCGGTCTGGCTCACCGAGGACCTGGTCTTCCTGGGGGAGATCCCGCGGAGGTTCCCGTTCGAGGAGGCCGATCCTGGAAAAAGGAAGATCCGGCTCCCCGATGGCCGGGTCGAGCCTGACCGGGTTGTCGATGATTCGGCCCTCGCCTTTCGCTCCGGTGCAGGCCTGGTCATCATCACCGGCTGCTCGCATTCCGGCATCTGCAACATCACCGAGTACGCCCGCGAGGTCTGCGCCGAGCCCCGGGTCGCCGCCATCATCGGGGGCCTTCACCTTCTCACCCCGTCACCCTCCCGGCTCGCCGGGACCGGGGAATACCTCCGGTCGCTTTCCCTGCAGGCCCTCTATGCCTGCCATTGCACCTCGCTTGCAGCAAAGATCGCCCTTGCGGCGTACTGCCCGGTAAAGGAAGTGGGCGTGGGCCTGGCTCTCACCTGGTCATAAGGCCCCTGCCCGGGAAAGGGGGTCCCGGGCGCCTGCAGGTCGTTTCTCCCATTCCCCCCCGATCTTTTGCCATGAATACGGGCGGACCTGCAGTTCCCTCCCCCACCGGCACCCCGATACGTGGCAAAACGGCATGGATTGCGGGAAAGGGACCCGGGCAGGATCCCCTCTCCCGGGGTGCAAGGATGGCCGGCGGATCTCGTGTCCTTTCCATGAGGCCGTCCGCGGAAAAAAAGGGGTGATGATGGTCCCGGCACAGGGAGCCTTCATCACCGATTCCTGGGTGCTGGCAGTCCCGCGGAAGAGTGCCTCTCTCGCATCGATGCATGTGCCGGAAAGCTCACCACAGTTATATTTTTGTTGAACCGGGAGGTTCTGTCAATGCCGGGGATACCGGGTCATGGTGTTGCCCTGACCCCGGGTTTCCGGGAATCGGGACCGGGCCGGCAGGGTTCGGGCCCATGCAGCGTCCCAGACCGTATCCATCAGGGCCGTTCCCTGCTCTCATATGGCGGTACTGATGAACGGGACTACGGTGCGTGGACCGATGGCGGTCCGGAAGCGGGCCTGCGATCCCCGGCGGTGCAGGGAGGAGCAGCTCCAGAAGCGCAAGTTCCTGGAGGATCGCCCGTAGCCGGGGAGAGGCCCCGCGTTTTCCTTGTGGAGGAACAAACGTTCCATACCATTATAGGCTGTCCTGCCGGAGAGGTTAAGGTACACTCACCCTGGTCATGTATCCCGTTGCAACTCTTCCGGAACCCGAGATCCTTGCGCGGTTTGAGACATCGCGCTCGGACGGGCTGTCGTCCCGCCAGGCCGGGGAACGACTGGCACAGGTAGGCCACAACGAGATCGTGGCCCGCCAGGTCCGGTGGTGGGAGATCCTGGCCCTGCAGTTCAGGTCGGCCTTCATCTACCTGCTCCTGGTGGCTGCGGCCATAGTCTTTGTCATCGGCGAGTTGCTGGAAGGAGCGGTGATCCTCGGGTTCGTGGGAATCAACGCCGCCATCGGGTTCATCCAGGAGTACCGGTCCGAGCAGTCCCTCCGTGCCCTCCAGCAGTACATCAGGCCACGGGCCCGGGTGAAACGGGATGCCGGATGGCAAACCATCGAGTCCCGTTACCTGGTGCCCGGAGACATCATCCAACTGGTAACCGGGGACGTGGTGCCGGCCGATGTGCGGGTCCTTTCCACGGAAAACCTGGTGGTCAATGAAACGGTCCTGTCCGGGGAGTCCGTCCCGGTCCCCAAGCACCCGGGACATCTCCCGGAAGAACCGCAGTCGGTTTACGAGTGCCATAACCTCTGTTTCAGTGGAACATCGGTGGTCAGCGGAGAAGCCGAGGCCCTGGTCATGGAGACCGGGGTCCGTACCGCCATGGGCAGCATCGCCAGGCTGACCATCGAGACCACCAAGGAGAGCGAGTTCTCCCGGGGGATCGGGCGGTTCAGCCGGTTCATCCTGCGTATGGTCCTGGTCACCCTGGTCTTCCTGTTCGTGGCAAACATCCTGATCAAGGGCGGGTCGGTCGACATCATCGAGCTGGCGGTCTTTTCCATCGCGCTCGTGGTCAGCGTGGTCCCGGAAGCACTCCCCGTGGTGACCACGGTATCGCTCTCCCGCGGGGCGCTCCAGCTTGCACAGCACGACGTGGTGGTAAAACGGCTCACCGCTATCGAGGATATCGGCAGCATCGAGGTGCTGTGCTCGGACAAGACCGGGACGCTGACCGAGAATACCCTGACCGTCACCGGGCAATCCCCCGGGGCGCACCCTGGCCTGCTGCGGTATGCGGCGCTCACCGTGGCGGAAGGCGCCGAAAAGGTCGAGCCGTTCGATATCGCGATCGAGGCTGCGGCCGGGCCGGTCCCGGAGGGGGTGCAGCGCCTGGCAGAGATCTCCTTTGATCCCCGCCGCCGCCGTAATGCGGTGCTGTGCCAGGGCCCGGACGAGCTGGTGCTGGTGGTCCGCGGTGCTCCCGAAGATATCCTCCAGCTGTCCTGTCCTGCCCCTGGTCACGACGAAGTATTGTCCTGGCTGTCGGAGAGGGGCCGGGACGGGGAGCGGACGATCGCTTTCGCACGGCGGGCCATGCCACCGGGGACCACCAGGATTGCCCCGGAAGATGAAAAGGACATGGAGTTCCTTGGTGCCCTTGCCTTCACCGATCCCATCAAGCCGTCGACCTTCGGTGCCGTTGAGAAAGCACGGGAACTCGGCGTGGAGCTCAAGATCATCACCGGGGACAGCCCCGAGGTTGCCGGGGCGGTGGGAGTCCGGATAGGGCTCCTGGAGGACCCGGGCCGGGTGATAACCGGCTCGGCCCTTATGGCGTTGCCCCCTGATGAGCGCGAGCTGGCGGTCGCCAGGCACGCGGTCTTTGCCCGCGTCACCCCTGAGCAGAAGTACGAGATTGTCGAGATCCTGCAGATGGAACGCACGGTCGGGTTCCTGGGGGAGGGGATCAACGATGCCCCGGCCCTCAAGCTCGCCGGGGTATCACTCGTGGTGGACAGTGCCGCCGATATCGCCCGCGAGGCTGCCGACATCATCCTCCTGCAAAAGGACCTCGAGGTTATCATCAAGGGGATCCAGAGCGGGCGGGAGGTGTTTGCCAACACCGTCAAGTATTTGAAGGCAACGCTTTCCTCGAACTTCGGCAACTTCTACGCCGTGGCTCTCGCCTCGCTCTTCATCACCTTTTTACCGATGCTGCCGATCCAGATCCTACTGGTCAACCTGCTCTCCGACTTCCCGATGATCTCCATTGCCACCGATACGGTGGATGCGGCGGAATGGGATATGCCTCGCAGGTACGACCTGAAGGAGATCGTGCTGATCGCCACCCTGCTCGGGGTGGTGAGCACCGTGTTTGACTTTGCATTTTTCACCATCTTCGTCAGAGGAGGGGAATCGGTATTGCAGACCTGCTGGTTCATGGGAAGCATCCTGACCGAGCTCGTGTTCCTCTTCTCGATCAGGACCCATCTGCCGTTCTTCAGGGCCAGCCGCCCGTCCACCTATGTCATGGTGCTGACCGCGGTTGCCGCCGCGGTGACCATCCTTTTGCCCTACACGGCCTTCGGACAGGAGGTGTTCCGCTTCGTCCCGCCTCCGCCCGGCTCGCTTGCCATCATCCTCGGCCTGGTGGCCGCATTCTTCGTCACGGCAGAACTGGTCAAGGTCTCCTACTACCGGTCAACGAGCTGATATGCCGTCCCCGGCCACGCGGGACCCGGGCTCTGCCGGCCCGCAGGTCCCCGGGCAATCCCTTTTCATGGCGGTCTCACCCGGTACCCACCATCATCCCGCCCCGGGGACGAGTCACCATTCACGTGTCGTGATGGATGCGGTGTCTCACCCCGGTACCACCACCATCCCGCCCCGGGGAACCTTATCGCGTCAGCCATTCCCCGGTTTTTTCCAGCCGGAACGGCCGGGTCTCATCGCTGATAGTCCCATTCCTGTCCGGCCAGGTGCTTTGCAAACAATACCCCTTTATTTCCTGTCCGCAGAAGCTGGTTTCCTGACGGGGGTCTATCAAACAGGGTAACTTAATTTCGTCAACCTCCATTTCCATTCGAGAACACGGGCAGTCTCCGGGCCACATGAACGTCCTCCTCGCCGAGGCGGGGATCCCCCGTACGATCACCTGTTCGACCGGGACGAGATCAACCAGGAGTTCCCTGAGACCGACGTGGTCCTCGTCATCGGTGCAAACGATGTCGTCAACCCGGCAGCGCACCGGCAGGGCAGCCTGCTCTACGGCATGCCCGTCCCCGATGTCGAGGAGGCAGGAAACGTCATCGTCCTCAAGCGGGGAAGGGAATGGGCTTTGCCGGTATCGGAAACGACCTGTTCCACCGGGACAATACCAGGATGCTCTATGGCGACGTGAAGGAGTCCTCCGGGACGGTCGTGCAGGCGATTAAAAGCTGTAGGGGATGAGGGCGAGATGTGGGGAGAGACCGGGATTGCCCGGGAGAAAAAAAAAGAAGGAATGTCCCCGGCCGGAGATGGGGAAAACGCATCCCTGGACGATGATCGGGGACTTACGATATTTCCCTCACCGCCCAGCCAGCACCTCACTGAGGAGCCGGATCTCCCTGATCTCCGGTGACCACCCCCGGTGCCCTCACCGCCCGGCCAGCACATCCCTGAGAAGCCAGATCCCCCCGATGATGACTGCCAGGTAATAGACAGCATTTACCAGGGGAATAAACTGGTCGGCCACCCACATCCCGATCACGCCCTGGATGCTGAAATAGATCTGGACGGCTGCTATGAACACCAGCAGCAGGACGATCAGGCGAAGCCCGGTCATGAAATCAATGCCCGTTTCCTTTTTCCCTCTCTCCGGACTTCCGATCATTGATCCTCCTTCCTTATCCCCGGTCGTCCCCGCCGGGCCGGCCCTTTCATCCATCATCCGCACCTCCTCCGTGAGAAGGCGACCGCCCCGCCTCCTGCCAGCGCTGCCACTGCCAGGAGTGCCGAGAAGCCGGGTGTACGGATCCCCTCCGGGGGGTAGGGTGCGGCATAGGACAATGGTGTACCCTCTTTTGCAACGAACTTTGAGGTCTCGATCTTCTTTACAACAAACTGCTCCCCCCCAGGAAGGGCGGCCCCGGGCCTGAGCTGGACCGTGCCCTCGCCACGCCTGATGATCGTCCCGTTCTTCCAGACAAGCACTTCTACGATGTAATTATACTGGTCTGGAACGGCCAGGCGGACGGAAGTGACGACGATCTTCTCCGGATCGACATTCTCGACGTGCACAGTTTGTTTATCGGCAACCAGGTGGGCATCCATCTCTTTTGCCTTCACTTCGACATCGAACGGGCCGCTCGGACCCGGATCATCGTTCCCAAAGTAGAGGTCGGTTTGAATATCCACGAAGTCACCTCTCACACCCAGTACGATGAAGTCTATATCCCCGATTACGAGGCCCGATGACTGGCTGTCCGGGATCATGCGCTCGAGATTGTATACCGTAATTTCCCCCTGCGCCTTTCGCTTCTCCCCTTCGTAGACCGTGGCTACGAGCCGGTACGACCCCTTTCGCGGGAGATCGATGTTCTGATTGACCGTAACAGCCTCCACCCCAGCCGATACCGCCAATCGTATCTGTCCGTTCGGTTTCGAGAAGCCCGGTCTCTGTACTGAACGCACGGAGCTGAAGACGCGGGGTGCCGCTCCCGAAGCCCTGGAAGTTCACGATCTCTGTCGTGACATTGAGAGTGACGACGGAGGGGTTTACCTGCTGGGCACCCACGTTCATTCCCTGTACTCCTAACAAGCTCTCCTTAAGGCAGCCGCCGGCAAATACGGCGGAAAAAATGAGCACTCCGAAGAGAAAAGCGGCACCCAGGCCGCAATACGCGGATGTCATGAATGGTTCAACAAAAGTATGTCTTTATTCAATTGTGATATATAATCCTGACTTCGCCAGAAGAAGGATGAGAAGGTAGTGTTTATATAATTTCATGCAAAAAAACACAACCTTCTCATTAGGTAATATAGCATTAATCGATAAAATTGATTCGGAGACCAACTTTTTCGCATCAGTTCTTGGCGGAGTTGGTGGTCGAAGCAAGTCATTCATACCATCGGTAAAGCTTCTCATCAGCAACAAACTCAATCAATCGGTATCGATCAATAAGATTCTGGACTTTACCCCGACGAACTTCTCAAGACACTGGGGTTTGAAGATACAATTTCAGACCGGAGTTTGTATCGGACTCTGGAACGACTGGGAGAAAGAAAGTCGATTGTTCTTGACCAGTTTCAACGCTGGATCTCCCAGCAGAGCCTCGTGGATTAAAACCCAGTTCGTGGACTTCAGTTCGAGTTACTTTGAGGGGACAAAATGTCCGCTGGGGGAGTTAGGGTATTCCCGGGACAATCAGCCAGGGAAACTCCAGATCGCATTTGGGATCAGTGTCGGCCTCAATAACATACCGACGATGCTGACCATCCAGAAAGGAAATGTTCAGGATAAAAAGCATATGCAGATGCTGATCCGGTTATGCTCGAGCGTTCTTCCTGAAGGCAGTCTTCTGGTGTTTGACTGTGGAGGGAATACCTAGGATAACAAACAAAGGATCCGCGATCTGAAGTTCCATTATTTGACCCTGAAAGCAAAGAAGAAAGGACCATACCGGAACGAGATAGCGATCTACCATGCCAGGAAAGAAAGCCAGGTTTCATTCGTTTCTGGCAACCGGGTCTATTCATGTGTCAAATATCGGGATGGCGAAGAAGTCCGGTACATATTTTTCTGTGACGACCTGGCCTGTGACCAGTTGACGAAGAAAGCAAGGAAACTTAAGAAAGACCTGGAGAAGGGAAAGTTCTCACAAAGAAGGTTGAACGCGGAAAAGATCTGGGACCTTTGGTGATGCCTCCATGCGATCGCCTTGGTATGTAAATCTCATAGCGTGAGGAGTGAAGAATCATTCGATAGCGTTTCATTTTAACGAGAAGGATGGATGTACTGGAGGGGGAGAGCGAGGAAGGCGGCGGTGTGGATGGGGGGTGGTTCAGTAGAAAAGTTCCTTGTTCAATGTCGATTAATTTTATTTTCTCTTGCTGACTGTTTTGTATCATGGGATTCATGGATGGATATAGAAAAGCAGTTCAATCTTCCCAGGATGAAAAAAGATTGAAGCAAGGGAAATACGTGCCTCCTCGCGATCCGGAGGAGATTGAGCAAAGGCGTAAATTATTGGATGTCCTCTCCCAAGGCGATCTATCAGTGATTGATCCGGTTCCTTCGGACCGCGTGCCCGTCATCATGAAGAAAAATGAAATTTGCTACGCGTGTGTGAACGGTGCACAACTGTGGGAGGACAGAGCGGTGAGAACCACAACAGGAGGCTATGGCGGGCCGAGGATACGGGTCGCGAAGGGTGTTTCTTTCGGCGTGGGAGGGTTTGGAGCACAGAGTACGAGCCATGAGGTGAGAAAACAAATTGATACCGGTGTGTTTCTCCTCACGAACAAGCGAGTAATTTTTACAGGAAAAGGAAAGACCATTGAATTTCCATTGAACAAAATCATCGCGGTTGATTCATTCCCGCTTGAGGGGATCAGAGTGAATCGGTCGAATAAACAAAAAACAGAATATTATCTGGGTGGCTTTGATGGAGAGACAGTTACTGCTACAATTAAAGGATTAATCAGCCATTTGGAGGAATAGGTTATCGTTGTTCGCAAATCCTTCCATCCCTATCCCTGTCGAGACGATGAACATCACCCTTTCCTATACTTTTACAGTAATTGAAGCATTCATACGCACCTGCTCCATTTGGTAAGGGGAAGTCACCACAATTATAGACGTCTCGCGAGCAATCGCACACCGGCCCTGATAGTGAAGAGGTAGTTCGTGGAGGAGGCGAGGTTGTAATAATTGTAGTCGGTGTTGTTGTTTTTGGAGTGGGAGTTGCAGATGTACTCTTTGTGGTGATGGTGGTTTGTGGAGTGCTGGTTTTTTCTTTTGAAGTGCATCCGACAAAGAGGGACATGAAAATGAAAATGAGGACGATTAAGGGGAAGAGTTTCATAGATAGAAAATTTTTTACAGAATAATAATTTTATCGATATTTGCAATCTCTTATCAATTCAATTTATTCCATTTTACTTTTAGACCTTGAATTTGCCTCCAATAACTGATCCCCCTCAAACTTTATCACCCTCCTCCCCCCACCTCATCGCAGCCCTTCAATCAAGGGCAGGAGTATCAGCAAATGGCAGACTTTGTGCAGAAGAGCGTGACCAAGACCGCAGTCCGTGTGCTGACCGCACCGATTGCGAACGCGGCCGCGATCAAGACCATCGCTGACAGCGTTGTCAGCACCAACCCGTTCGAGTGCACCTCGTACGAGGTGAGCGGCGTCACCATGAACCCGGTCATCATCTCCAAGCAGTCCTACAGCCCCCCTGCACCACCCTCTTCTTCGTCCGCGATCTCTATCACCTGTGTTGCAGCCATAAGAAAAACGGTGTCTGTTTCGCCTCATTGGTTGGTAAGCCATCAGCGGCCTGCTCCGGGCGGGAGGGGGCAGGCCCACAATATTCTCCAATTGTTTCTTTGACGCTTGAAGGATGGGCTCCGCCCCCCGCCGCGTGGGCGCCGCCTCGGAAGTGTATCGCATCCCGGTGACGCTCGACCAAGCTCCTTTCGCTCCGTCTCCGTCCGCTCCTCCCTCCGGTCCGGTGCTCCTCCACTCCGCTGCAACTCGCATCGTCTCGCTATTTTCTTGTCGGTCCTGGTCCTGATGACGCCCCCGGCTTCGTCGTGAACTCCTTGCCGGAGGCTGCACTCTTCCCGCTCCTCGCACCGGCATTCCTCCCAGGCCACAGCCGGCAGGGAGCAGGGGTGTCACTGCTCCGGTCCGGACACCAGCAACCGGCCGTCTCCCTCGTCACGGAGGGATACCACGAGATAATCCCCGGCATGGACACCAAAATCAGCACCCGGTTCGTTCAGGAGAAAACCCCTGAACCTGTTGCCACCCCCCACCACCTCTTCCAGGCGGACCCAGACCACTTCGGCATGGTCCTGCTCCGGGGAGAGGAGGACTACCGATACGTCATCGAAGTACCCCGGAGCCCGGAACTGGTCGAGATCGGTCCTGGTCCGGACCTCGTGGAGGCGTTCCGGTTCGTGGTAGACCCGCCACCGCTGCTCCTCGAGCAGACAGAGCTCGTTTGCTTGCTGCTCGGAGAGGAGGGTAAACGGCCCGACCTCGCCGGAGCGGAGGATGACGTCCTCCATGGGCACATCCGCGACGATGCAAGGGAGCTGTCCTGTTCCGGACCGGCACAGGGCAGTGACGCGGAGGCTGACGCCCTCCTCGTGATCCACGTAGAAAAAACCAATACAGCCGTCCGCCTCCGCACTGTCCATTCCCCTGGCGGCAAGGAGGGCGGAGAGGTGGGCAGTGATCCCCGTATATGCCCACCGGTTGATGATTTCCCGGTCGGAATACCGTGATCTTCCAGGGCTCATGCTATCAGGTTTATTCTTCCTGGTTGAATATTCGCATCGGTTAAGGCAATGTATGAAAAAGGCCCGGGTCCCCTGCAGGGGCTCTGGAGTTCCCTACCGGTTCAGGGCCTTCAGGATCGCTGCACGGAGCATCTCTTCCGGTATTGGCGAGAAGAGGTCCCGGTCATCATCGACCAGGGGGCACACGCCCGGCTTCCCGCCGGGGTCCGGGCATCCCCTGCAGTCGGTTGGGGGGATGGGTAAACCCAGGATCTGCTCCACCGGCACCCCGTTGATGAGCACGGTGTTTGATTCCATAACCCGCTCGATGGGGAGGACGGTGTTCTGAAGTTCCAGTTCCACGCCGTCAAGCAGGTTCTCTTCTCCCAGTCTGGTAATGACATTCCAGAGGTTTGTCCCGGTATCGGTGCAGCGGCCGCACGGGGTGTTTCCCAGGTCCAGGTGGCGCCATTCTACCACGAGCCGGTGTGGTCTGTCCATCGGATCACCGGTTGAAAGAGAGGGCGGTCCGGAAGTATTGTGATGGAGATGCCCCCTGACCTATTTGACGATGGGACTGGCGGTGTCTGTTCATGTCTATCGGCACGGTCATGGACTTATTTCACTTGAAGCAGCCCAGCTGGCAGCTTCGGATCTTCACCCCGTGCGTGTTGCAGTACCGGGCTATTTCCATCTTGGGAATGCCGTACTTTTCTGACATGGCAAAGGCCTGGGGACACTTTATCTCGTTCCCGATGCCTTCGTTCTCGAATGCCGACCGGATTTTCTGTTCGTCCATTGTAACCTTATTTTCTTATCAAATGAAGGGAGATAACCATATCTATCTCGCCCATCACCTGGCCCGTGGGCACCCGGGCTCAACCGGGAATCGATGAATGAACGATGCAATCCTCTCACGAGGAACCGCGGGAGCGGGATACCGTCCCGGGAGGGAAGGCCTCCTGGTATGTTCCGGCGTTCTGCCTGGCCTGGTCGGCGGGTCAAGACCGCTTACCCGGTCGCCATATCGCCTCGAAGCATGAAGGATTAGTGAAGAAACGGTCACCAAAAAAAGAAGGGGTTATCGGTAAGTAAGGAGGCTGGATGGGACTGCCCGGTCCCATCGTGGTGAATGCAAAGACTGCCGGGAACGTTCAATTCCGGCAAGGAGACCCGCCATGACCCTGGCCATGACGATGGCGGCAACGACCGCATACCGGACAACCTGCAGCTGTACCACCCCTCGTGCCACCGCGGCAGGGTTCCCGGCGGGTTTCCACATCATTGCCGGTGATGGAGTTCTCTTCAGGGTATTTATTATTTTTGATGGTCTGGGTTCAACGGTCCGGAAGAAGGATGAAACCCATGCGGGTTCCCTGCTATAAGGCACCTGTATACAGGATGGGCATGGTGAGGGGGCCATTTTCACGATTTAAAAAAAAATGTTTTTTCCCACGGCACCTTTCCGGGGTGCGGCTGCTGGATCCTGACTTCGCCAGAAGAAGGATGAGAAGGCAGTGTTTATTGCTGAACTGTCCCGTGAAGATGTGTGTGAAGTAATCCGGAGTGCCTTGCGATAAATGCCGCCGGCCCGACGGGGCGCCCCCCGCGGCGGTTCAGTGACTGAACGCAATGACTGCCGGAGATAGCGTTTCGAGAGATTATAACCTAACTTCGCCACTTTTCAGTACTTCCATCAAATTTAAACGACTTAACCCAATTCGCCAGAAGCAATTTACCAGTGATTTGGCGCCTCCAGGCTACCATATCTCTTGATAAAATCTCCAAGAATTGGGCGTATTTCTGGGGAGAAGTTGGAAATGATCTTGACAGGATACCCAAAAGAAGGGTATATGATCGTAAGTGTCAAATTCGTGAGATAATTTTTGAGGACTTTCAGATTTTTCACGACGGGATCTTTACAGAAAAGTTGTGTCAAACTCACCAGGACTTTGGTGAGGAAAACGATCAACACGCACCGATCACCGCGTGTTTGGACCAGTGCCGGATCGGCCGGAGCTCGGCTCCTTCTTTGAGGTCCCGGATGAACTTCTCTGCACGGTCACGATTCTTGTAGGCATTCAGGATGTTTTCGGGATCATCATCGATGGTTGATTCAAGCACGAAGAAACCTTCAAGACCGGTTACATAGGGGTTGGGGATATCGCCAATGATCTTCTGGAGATGACCACGGGCGATGATCCAACCCTCCAGGAGCGATATACTGGCCGAGATCTTTTCCGCGTTCAACCTTCTTTGTGAGAACCTTCCCCTTCTCCAGGTCTTTCTCAAGTTTCCTTGCTTTCTTCGTCAACTGGTCACAGGCCAGGTCGTCACAGAAAAATATGTACCGGACTTCTTCGCCATCCCGATATTTGACACATGAATAGACCCGGTTGCCAGAAACGAATGAAACCTGGCTTTCTTTCCTGGCATGGTAGATCGTTATCTCGTTCCGGTATGGTCCTTTCTTCTTTGCTTTCAGGGTCAAATAATGGAACTTCAGATCGCGGATCCTTCGTTTGTTATCCTGGGTATTCCCTCCACAGTCAAACACCAGAAGACTGCCTTCAGGAAGAACGCTCGAGCATAACCGGATCAGCATCTGCATATGCTTTTTATCCTGAACATTTCCTTTCTGGATGGTCAGCATCGTCGGTATGTTATTGAGGCCGACACTGATCCCAAATGCGATCTGGAGTTTCCCTGGCTGATTGTCCCGGGAATACCCTAACTCCCCCAGCGGACATTTTGTCCCCTCAAAGTAACTCGAACTGAAGTCCACGAACTGGGTTGGATCCACGAGGCTCTGCTGGGAGATCCAGCGTTGAAACTGGTCAAGAACAATCGACTTTCTTTCTCCCAGTCGTTCCAGAGTCCGATACAAACTCCGGTCTGAAATTGTATCTTCAAACCCCAGTGTCTTGAGAAGTTCGTCGGGGGTAAAGTCCAGAATCTTATTGATCGATACCGATTGATTGAGTTTGTTGCTGATGAGAGCTTTTACGGATGGTATGAATGACTTGCTTCGACCACCAACTCCGCCAAGAACTGATGCGAAAAAGTTGGTCTCCGAATCAATTTTATCGATTAATGCTATATTACCTAATGAGAAGGCTGTGTTTTTTTGCATGAAATTATATAAACACTACCTTCTCATCCTTCTTCTGGCGAAGTCAGGTTATAATCTGTAAGTTCCACTGGAAATATTGCTTAATCTGATGAATATAATTCGGTTGGTTTTCCTATGGGGAGTGTACAGTGACTGTGCAGGATCGGAGTTTTGTTTTTACAGTAAAATCTTTACACTACCGGGAACATATTCTGCCAGTGGACAGCAAGAGGTGAGGGGAATTGTATATTTCCCGGAAAAATCCCGGGATTGCACTCTCCTTTATCTGATCCAATCCATCCAGGGGATATCTTAGATATCCCGGTAGACTGTCGAACGGTGGCGCACCATGAGGATATTCATCTTCATCGTCTCGTCGTCGAGTTCAAACAGGACACGATAATCCCCGACGCGTAACGAATAGGTGGGAGTGGACACTGCTTTTAATGGCTTGGCATATGCGCGAGGGTCTCAACACACTATCTGTATCCTCTTCAGAATGCGCTTGATAGTGATGTGAGAAAGGTTATCAAGATCCTTATCTGCAACAGGAGTGAATTCAACAGAATACGCCATTATTCAATGCCACGCCGGCGTAGAACTTCGTCCAGTGAAATACACTGTCCTTTGGCAACCTGTGTGCGGGCAAGTTTCAGATCTCTTACCGTATCAGGACTGAGGGGCTGATCTTCTTCCTCTTTATTCCGCACTTTTTCAAGAGGCATATGAATACAGATATCCCTATATTGAAATAAAGCCTCTCATACCTGTCAATTATGGTAGCGATGAACACTATGTGAGAACATACAAATTTTTTGTCCGGTAATATGTTCCACTGTCACGACCGGCGATTATCCTCATGGTCTTGGTCCTTTCATTCACTCTGCACCACTACCCTACGTCGCTGTTCCTACAGTGTTCTTTCATCCCCACTCCTCCTCATTTTCTCCCAATTGCCTCAATAAGGATCTCCAGGGTCACATTCAGTCCCCCTAGTAAAAATTTTGGTAACTGTTCAGCCTGTTCAGTGAGCGGCAGAAGGGATGAAGGGATCTCCCTCAAATGCCTTCACAAGAGAGGTTAGAACAGCTAGATGATCATGTTTCGAATCGTTCAATCTTACATTCGTCTGAGGATGCTTGATCCGGGCGACAATATGCTTGATTCCATGCTGATCGAGGAACGCCTTGAAAGTATGCTGTGCCACCTCACGCTCACGTGCAGAAACGAATTGTGTGCCGTGGTCCGTGAGAATCTCCCTGGGGATCCCATACCGTGTAAATCCCATTTCCAGGACAAGAATAGTATTCCGGGTGGTGGGAGAATCGAAGACACCGTGGCAGGTGACCAGCCGGGATGAGTCATCCATGAATGCTATCAGCCATTTCTTCTGGCCATCGATTGTCACCTCTTTCCAGTCACCCTGCCAGACACCACCAAGCATTACGACATCACTCCAGGGACCTACGACTACTTCCGGCTCTCGGGGACCTCCCTTCCGACGGCAAGGGTCATCACCGTACAACTCCAGGTGACCGGGACCACGCAGGGGCCAGAGGACTCCGAGATATCGTTCGTGGTCGAGGGCCTTACCGCCGGGACCATCACCATTGCAGCCCTCGTCAACGGGACGCAGGCCCTCTACAAGAGCATCCCGATCGGGGTATCAGAATCGTCCTCTGCAGGGGACGGCATGCCTGTAGCCACTACTGCACCCCCACCGGAGCAGTGGAACACGTTCACCTCAGCTGACGGCCCGGTCAGCGTCACGGTCTCACACTCGGGACCCATCGGGTTCCTGAAGGTCCCTCCTGTGGACGTGACTTGGGAGATGCAGGCCATCTCCGGGCCTTACGCCCTGGTGCCCCAGGATACCTCTTTCCTCCCCCCGGGAAGGATCGAGTTCCGCATCCCGTCCGGGGCTCCGAGGGATGGGCTCGTCATCGCCTCCCTTGACCGCGAAACATGGACCATTCTTTCCTCGACGATTGGAAACACCTCCGTGACGGCTCCCGTCACCATCAGCGGGACCTATGCCCTGCTGGGGCCGGTCCCGGTCCTGGCAACCACCACGACCACTGCGGTCACACCCATCGCGACCACTTTTGAGGAGACTCCCCCATCCCCTCGCCTGCAGCCACCACGAGGGCAGGTATCGGGGGTGCCACGCATATCCTCGCGATTTGTGCCGGGTGTGCAGTCGCGATGCGGGAACCGGCAATAGCGCGTGGGTCTGGAAGGAGCGGTGCACCTCCACCTGCACCCCTCTCTCACCCCATCTCGAACGTGGTGACCCCGAAGATCCGGCCGACCGGAAGCGGAGGGATCTCCTTCGTGTACATCCTGGCGGTGCCAAAGACCTCCTCCATCTCCCGCTCCTGCGCCATGGCCACCGCCTCGCTGTTCGGCTCCGGGGTGTCGAAGAAAAACAGCTGCCCCCTCATCTCATCCCTCCCGGTCAAATCCTCCAGGATACGCTCGCCGATTTCCGGCGTATCGGCAAAGAGCGGGCCGATCTTATACCCCTCGAAGCACCTCCGGATTACCCCGTAGCCCCGCAGTGTTCCTCCCTCCACCAGAGCGGAGGACCACGATCCGGGCATGCGGATCCATCGCTCCAGGAAGCGCTTCCGTTCCGCGGGGAAATGGAGGGCATCGTACGCAACGAGTGCGGAAAAGGGCACTTCCTGCGCAGAGCAGAGCCCTGCCTGCCTCCTTCCGTCCGCGATGCCCCGCCACCGGATGTTCCGGTATGCGAAGCGGAACCCCATCCGTGAAGAATACTTTTCCTGCATCTCGTAGACCCCGTCGATGCCCAGGTTCCGGTCTCCCACGTGGCGGATTGCCGCGGTCGAGAGCTGCCAGCCCACACCCTTCGACCGCATATCCTCCCTGATGACAAAGAAACCCCCAAAAGAGAACCGGGAGTCGTAATTGGTGACCGCAACAGTCCCGACGATCTCGCCGTCCGCCTCCGCGACAAACCACCCGGCCGGGTCCACCGCGTAGTGGCACTCCCCGTCATGCAGCCCCGGGTTCCACCCTTCTCTCCTCGCCCACTCGATAAAGACCGGCACCACCTCCTTTCGCGCCGTCCGGATCACAAGGTCATCCATATGAGTGGATAAAGCAGCAATGGACTTATAGTTCAGTGCTGCGGGGAGCAGTTGGGGTATCGGCCCCAACTGCGGGGGTTGTGCGGGGGAGGCGCCGGAGGAGGGAACCCCCTCCGGGCATTGGTCCCGGTATTCCTTCATCACGAAGTGAACACAACAGCAAGACCTACATTTCGCAGGTCGACCTCACAAAATAATATTTTCCGAACGCTGGCCCCATGACATCAAGAATTTGAATCACTTCCTCGTCCAGATTCACGATAAACCGCTGTATCTGCGAATTTAGGGTGACTGTGACTTCCGCCGGTCTCATGAACAGAGTAAAGATCCATTTCATGGTCGGGTTCTGGATTGGCTTTTTCAGCTGGTTTTTCACCGTTTTCCCTGTCTTTTTGAGTTGGGACCGGATATGCCACTCGGCTACTGCATAGACGAATAGGCAGAGCACCATAACCATGGAAAGCGCTTCAATCCTGGTCTCTTTCTTCAGGAAAACTTCGGCAACCCGGAAACTCTTATCCTTCAGAAACCGGAACCCCCGCTCAACCGATTGCTGCCCCTTATAATATTTCAGGATAGTGTCCGGATCCAGGTCAAGATCATTTGTTGCCAGGATGAACCGTCCGAGACGTGCTTTCTCCTGCTCGATCACATCCGGAACGATCTCAAGCGGTGAATCGACGAAGAAAACTGTCTCAACAGCCTCATCCTTGCCCGGGCGCCCTTTTCTTCCGTTCTTCTTTTTCGTCTTTGAGAATACTTGGACCCTATCAGCGGACAGGTAAGGAAGTACGCATCAAACCACAACCGTGCAGCCATGCGTGCATCGGGCTCACAGGCAAATTCCTTGGCACAGAGCTTCTTCCATGATTTACGCGCTTTATCCAGCCGCTTGGCCAGGTTCCTCCCTTACGAATGGTCTCAAGGAGGATCTTCTTGTCTGACTCATTGCCGGAGTACGGCTGAGTGAACAGCGGGATGCCGTGATGGTTGGTTACCATCGCAAGGACGAACTGCTTGAGGTCCCAGCGGTGATCTTTATTGTGACCGTAGGTGATCTTGATGGTCCGGAAGTCGTCATCGTCATCGGTGTCATAGTCACCGTGAACACTGAAACTGGTTGTGTCAGCATGGAGGAGGTGGGTGCCAAACGAGAGTTTTTCCATGACTGCCACTACGATATCATTGAACAGGTCGGTGCTTCCATACTCGTAGATACGGTCGAGTGTCCGGAGGAGAACATCGTCGTTCAGGTGGTCCGGGGTAACACCAGGGCCGAATAACTGTTCTGTCGAGAGGTTGGTGAAAAATCGCGAGAAGAAATAGAGCCGGCGTTCATTGAAGCCTAGACCGTTCAGGAGCATGGCCTTGACAATCGCTGAATGGGGGAGGATATGGTTCCGTGTCTTGGGCAGGGCGTCATCGATTACTGCTGATATTCCGAGTTCATCGATCATGCCGGCCACCAGACCGAGATGGGCAATCTGCTAGAACTGAAATTCTTCGCCGTGAATTGAGATACAGGCTCCACAGAATATGTATTGCTGCGCTAAGATATAACCCTAAGTATTTTATTTCCAGAAATCGTGGGGCCACGTGCGAAAGGTGGGATATAACCCTAAGTATTTTATTTCCAGAAATCCTGGGGCCACGTGCGAAAGGTGGGGCAAGAGGTCAATTTCGGTGTTTTTGGGCATGTCTGTTTTGGAGACATTGATTATAAAAAAACTATGAAATCTGGTTTAACATATTAATCATCTTATCAATTTGTGATGAACCTTCGATTGCAGCTAATGACAATTCATGATTTGTACTAGATTTTACAGGATCGAACAAGTTTTTCGCGGTTTGTAATTCTGTCTTTGCTGAAGACAACTCTCTCATTGAAAAAATTAGAGAACTTTAGGCACTATACAACATCTACAACCATATTTATGCGTACATGCCGCATAAGGCAATTCTGGGACCATATCTATATTAAAAGTTTTTCCTGCATGCTTTTTACAATTTTCGCAAGAATCTGGAGCTGTTACAATTTCAACCGATTTAACACCCGATTTTTTATATCGGTTAATTGAATACAAAAATAAAGCATATAACAGTATCATATTAACTGATGTATTCGCATCATACTTCGAAGAAGTGAAAAAGTCCGGTATTATATATTGTTTTGCGGCAGCATTTGTTCCCCAAAGATGTATCATGGCTGCAGCAGGACGGAGGATTTCAATTTGTTCTTGAGTATAACCATCGAGAATTTTTGGAGTCTTTGAAAAAATTAAGTTAAGAATGGTCACATCGTTGCCCGGATCATGGTTTTTCCAATCACAGTTAATACCCCTTTGAAATACTTGTTCAGCCTCAAAATGCGCCACGGTTCCACTCGCATCGAAAAATTTACCTTCCTTTATAAAAGAAAAGACTGTCTTTTCTGTTGCAAGCCTAATTTCCCGTTCTTTTTGAGGTAATCTTCAGCGATTAATTTTCCTTTATCACTACAAATGAGAACATTTACATCCGTAACGAGTGATTCAATTGCTTCCCTGTCAGCCTGTATTAATCTATCAATTAGCAAGTTTTTCTTTCCCGTTACTGGCAAATTTCTCGTTTTTAATAAAGGTTTTAGGTCAGTGAGTTTGAATTTTGCATCCATTTTTTCTTGAAGATTTGCTACTCGTAACAATCCTTCCTTAAGAAAAGCCTCTATTGCCTTTTCTAAAGGTTCATTACCTGACCTCCCGAGTTTTAGGCACATGATTCCATCAAATATCGGTCCAATTCTATAATGCGACCCTCAACCGCAAGATCTAAATAATATAATGTGCTTATATTATAAGCATATGAAACCCATTCGCCGAATCAAGAAGATCAATGGGATAGAATACTGGTATGAGGATGTTCCCTACTACGATCCGGTGAAGAAACAAACCCGCCACACCTCACATTATTTAGGGAAAATATCAATGGAGTTCCAGTAAAAGTAAGAACTGAAGGTATTCCAGGCCCAAGCATCTCTGCAATCCCAAAGGAAGCATTCACTCATGGAAATCTCCTCCCACTTCAGCAAATCATCCAGGACCTGCACATTGATGAATATCTCTCCACACTTGCCAGCAAGAGTGAGAAAGAGACCATTCTCGCCATAGCCATCAACCGGATCCTACATCCCGTCGCGATGCACCTTGTATCGACCTGGTACGAAGAGAGCTCGCTCTTCCTCACCAATCCGAACCTCCATCTGAGCAGCCAATCTATCAGCGAACTTCTTTCCACCATTGGCAACAGCGGTGTTCCCGAGGAATTCATGCATCTCCTCATTCGAAACCTCGGCACCGATGCAACACTCATCTATGACATCACCAGTCTCTCAAGTTATTCGCAGCTCATATCTCTCCTGGAATATGGGGTACAATCGTGATGGCTTGGACCTTCCACAAGTCAATTTCTCCCTTATTCTCGACACGCATCAGGCCATTCCCGTTATGTATGACATCTACCAGGGGAGCATTGTCGATGTCGTAACCTTAAAAAATACCATCAAGAAAATCGGAGCCATAGGGGTCAACAATTACACATTGGTGCTCGACCGTGGTTTTTTCAGCCAGGGGAACCTGGAAGAGCTGGTCCAGGAAGGATTCTCATTCGTAATACCTGCGTCCCTCACGCTCAAACAAGTCAAAGAGGTTCTCACCGAGCTTCAACGTGACCTTGAAAGCCCGCAATACCTGCAGAAATACCAGAAGAATCCGATCTTTGTCAAGCCTATCTCATTCGACGTGCACGGGAATGATATCAAAGCATTTTGCTATTATGACATGAAGCGGGAGCAGGATGAACGAAATCTCTTCTATGTTCGCCTCCATGACCTGAAACAGAAACTTGAGCGTCTCAAAATACCACGGTGGCGGAAGCCCGATGATATCTTTAAGGAGTGCGCAGGAAAGTTCTCGAATTATTTCTCCTGGCATGTGCAGGGTAACCAGTTTGTGGTCGAAATCCGGAATAATGCCGTGTCACAGAGGGTTAACAGAATGGGCAAACAGATCATTCTGTCCCATGGACCACTCGATTGGAAGGAGTGTCTCACCGTCTATCGGGAACGCGATTATATCGAGAAAACATTCCGAACTTTGAAACAGGATCTCCAGGTTCTCCCTCTGAATGTGAAAAAGGAGTCTACAATGAAGGGGTTTCTTTTTGTCACATTTATCAGCCTCATTTTGAGGATGAAACTGCTGAAACAGATGAAGGACGCTGGACTCCTGGAAGATTATACCCTCGATGGTCTTCTCCTCGAACTTTCCAAGATCAAGAAGATTCGATTGGTGACGGGAGAGACGATTATAACTGAAATTTCAAAGAAACAGAGAACTATCCTGGATGCACTCGGACTATGTGCTTAAACTACCCGGAAGTCAGGTCATTAAGGACATCTGTCCACGCATCGGATTTTACACAATTATCTTTTACTCGTGGATGAAGGAATTTACTAAGGAGTAATAAATGTGCTTTTGAGGATTGCCAATTCTTTTTTTGACTTGATAATAAGTCCCCACCCGCGGTGGAAATAATTTCTTTCCTTTTAATTTCTTTTGTCAATTTGGGCTCGGTCCTGTTTCCGATTAATTTATCAAATAGACCCATATTTCCAAGAATATATTTTGGTCTATAAATAAATTCTTAAATCAATTAATCTAGGACTTACGCACTTGGCCTCGACCGAAAAAGCTAAGAGCTAAGAAAACCCATTCTGGAATGAATAACCCGGAATGAAGATTGAAGGCACGTGAACCCTCAGAAATGCACGAGAAACGATTTTGTGAACTTTCTCATAGGAACCTTCCAGACCTGCTCGGTACCGTCCCTAATAAGCTGTAATTAGCCCCCTATCGGGATTACCATGGCGGTGGAAGTTACCTAATCACCTATTTATTTAGGTTTATCTTTCATTTCCCGTCCTTTCTCATGGCTATGCGTATCACTATTATGCCGAGAGAGATTAGGACGACAAATGGCATGAGGGGTACAGGTTTTTCGGATGTCGGATATATGCCTATAGGAGTACCTTCTGACGTCTCATTGTCTGTTGTTGAACAGAAAGTCTGGCGAGCCAATTCCTGTTGAGATAGAGTGATTGGAACAGAATATTGAATAGATGTCTTCTGGAGTGAAAATAATCCATATCCCTTAAGATTTCCATCGGCTGATCTGATCTCGATGGAATAATCACCTTGATCCAGGGTTGTCGTATCGAGGGTGAAGACCCACGGAGTTTTCCCTTTGCTCTCCGGTAAGATGGCAATAAGGCCGTTGACGCTTCCGGTACCCGATCTTGGTTGCCAGGTACCTCCTGGGAGAAATTGCCCTGGACTTACAGTTAATGTCAGAGTTTCTCCTGAATAGTTCGATATTGTACCTTGCAATCGAATTGTGTCATTGGATGCATGGTAGGGAACGGGATCGATTCTTATCGGCAGCTCTTCGATGGTAGTTGCGGTTTCCGCCGGAAGAAGATAAAAATTCCCGATATCATAAGCCGCTATGTCCCCCGCATAACGTGCGGCCTTACCCGCTTCTATGATATAATGATCGGGGGATAACTCTGTTGTATTGATGAGAAAATACCACTTCTGGACCCCATCAATTTGTTTCTGCATCGTGATCGCCTCCCCTGATGTCATATTACAGGGCAGAATCATTCCCTTGACCGTATGGGCATGAATACAGACCACCTCCACCCAAATCACCGGATTGCCGGGCATGTCAATTGTTCCAGTGATTATAATAGGATCCCCGGCCTTCTGTAAACCGATCGGGTCGATGCTGATGGTATATAAATGGGCTTCTTCGTTTGAAGATTTACCTATAGGAGGAGAAGTCGTTGGGGAGCCCTCCAGGTTCTTTGACGGATCTGTAGGATTTTCCAGAGCATCCGCCCCTCCTATACACATGCTTATGGATATACCGAGAAATAAAACGATGAAAAAATGAACAATATTACGATTATCAATAAACTTTGTCCTGATTGTCATTTCACAGGTTGCAGGTTTAGATCCCTTTAAGAAAAAATTGGTTTGATTTAAATTTCGTATCATTCAGATCATCCTGAGCAGTAAGCATGGGTATAGATATTACCGTCAGGAGAGGTTAAATCTCCAACCGTACTAACATAGCGCATCGGTTTACCTGGTGGGGGGAGTTGTTCTGACACCGGGCCACTGTAGTAACCGAACGGTTTATACCAGATATCCTGGTTCCGGATCCACTCTTCCTTAATTGGTGTGGTGCGTGCATTGAACGTCGTGGTTTGACCTGTCAGTCCAACTTCTGATGATACTGTCATGGTTTTAATATATTGGCTTGGTGTGGTGTCATAGTAACTTCCATCATACCATCTCGATAATCCCGATTCCGGATTGAAATCCTCAATAGATATCCAATACCAACCGGTATCTGGTCCTTTTCCTACAATGAAATGCATCCCGAAATCATGGGGTAGAGTCCATGGGCCGATAACCCTGTTTACGGGAATTATCGGATTTTCGTTTAAATCATAGTTATAAAAAACAGGATAAACTTCGATTCTATTCGATCCATCGCTCCCCCAAGGTCTATAAAATGCTACCACTTCCATTGCATCAATTGAATACTCGTCGGCACCAATGCGATTAAGACCAATTTCACGTTCCTCATATATAAAATGTCCAAAGCCTGTTCTTGTATAACGTGATAGCGTCATTTTTCCTATTTCATAATCAATTTGCCAATTTACTGGTGCTGTATACCTCTGCCGCGAAATCCACCATCCACTATCTCCCGTTGTCATTGGGATAGGAGAAATGCTTTCTGACATCAAGAAGTAGGGGATACAATTGCTCGGTGTTCCCGAAGCCTGTCAACTATCATTTGCATACCACGCCATGGCGAGGTAACATATCCCGATAATGGGCATGCATACGATCCAATATACCGCCATCAGCCCGAGAGACGAGTCGATTGTGTTGTGTAGGAAATCTTGTATCAAAATAACCAAGGCAGTTGCGGCGGGAATGCACATTATTGCAGTGAGCGCGATAGATACAGACCGGGCCCGACTGGCTGCCGGGGTGGCATAGAACAACGCTATGGAACAGGGTGCGAGGAGTAAAATCCCAGCTGCCCAACCAATCCAACCTAACCCTGGAATACCACGCGGAATCGATCCTCCAATAAGGAAAAGGAACACCCCGAACATGAGAATGGCGAGAAGATCCAAAATGAGTGGGAAGATGAAATATCTTTGTAGCGGTTTTGTGAATCTCCCTAAGAGTATAAGCAGAGTACCAGCGAATGAAAGGGTGCACATCGTGATCAAGATTGCGGTAAAAAGAAACGGACCGCTATATGGGAATACCAGCAACAATGCATAGGTAACTGGCATCCAGAAAAAAACTGCCGATGTAAGCACCAGCGGGTATTTCACAATTTGTAATCTCCCCATTGCCTTAAAAAGATTGGGTGTTTATCCTACGAGGTCGCAGAACTCCTCGATATAACCCTGGTCTCCGCCGTAACTATCGGTAACCCGGAGTCTCCAATCGTGAATGTTCTGGAATCCGATCGCACCGATGCACAAGGCGAGATTATCAGTGCCGCCACCCTGGTGATCCCAGATCTTTACCTCGGTATAGGTTGGGGACGATTCATCCTTCCAACCAAGCCAGACCTCAAGATCGCCAATATATGTGTGGGTGATATACGTGCATAAGTACATGTTCTCGCTGCACGCGATGTTGTCAAGATATGCATACGACGTGGTGTAATCCGAGATTGCGACTCGGTTCTGGCCGATTGTATTTGGAGAATCGTACTTAGTGACGTAGTCGATCATCCCCATATTCATCATCGCCGTTTCCCGTAGCAGGTCCCTGGTAATAGTAACCATTTCCTGTGTAAGTGCAGGCGAACTTTCCCAGTTCCTGGTATTCATGATGTCGCAAATCCTCGTGAGCTTTTGGTGGGAATACCAAGCGATGTACTTCGATGCATCTGATGGATCCCCTACGAGATAATAACTGTCGACCCGGAGAGCCGACTCCAGCTCGCTCCAATGTGCTGATACCCACCCTTCATAGGCTGAATGGTGAGCCTGGCCGAATAGCATCGAGGTGTGGAACGGGCAGCCCAGGTCTTCAATATAGTGGAGACTCTTGCCGATATCGACGTATGCCCCATCCACATTGTACTGGTTCATCTTTGTCCGCCCCTGGACCTCGAAATACTCACAGGAATCTGGTCCGTAGTTGTCGAATCCCGGGATACCGGGCTCATCAAGCACCCACGAATGGCGGTTCAGGAAAAGCCCAGGAAGAGGAGGCTGGTTTCTGTTTTTATCTGCCCAGCCACTATAACCCACCTTTCGCACGTGGCCCCACGATTTCTGGAAATAAAATACTTAGAGTTATATCTTAGCACAGCAATACATATTCTGTGGAGCCTGTATCTCAATTCACGGCGAAGAATTTCAGTTCTAAGCAGATTGCCCATCTAGGTCTTGTGGCCGGCATGATCGATGAACTCGGGATATCAGCAGAAATCGATGACGCCCTGCCCAAGACACGGAACCATATCCTCCCCCATTCAGCGATTGTCAAGGCCATGCTCCTGAACGGTCTCGGCTTCAATGAACGCCGGCTCTATTTCTTCTCGCGATTTTTCACCAACCTCTCGACAGAACAATTATTCGGCCCTGGTGTTACCCCGGACCACCTGAACGACGATGTTCTCCTCCGGACACTCGACCGTATCTACGAGTATGGAAGCACCGACCTGTTCAATGATATCGTAGTGGCAGTCATGGAAAAACTCTCGTTTGGCACCCACCTCCTCCATGCTGACACGACCAGTTTCAGTGTTCACGGTGACTATGACACCGAGGACGATGACGACTTCAGGACCATCAAGATCACCTACGGTCACAATAAAGATCACCGCTGGGACCTCAAGCAGTTCGTCCTTGCGATGGTAACCAACCAGCACGGCATCCCGCTGTTCACTCAGCCGTACTCCGGCAATGAGTCAGACAAGAAGATCCTCCTTGAGACCATTCGTAAGGTACAGCAGAACCTGAATCTCGAAGACAAGGCCTACTATATCGCCGACAGTGCGTTCTATACCGCTCCCAACCTGCAGACACTCGGCCAGCATACCTTCTGGATCAGTCATCCCCCTGCTACCGTCGATGAAGCCAAGTCGCTGCTGTTTGCCGATATTCCCATGGTCCCCGGGAAGGAGGAAGGATACTCGTTTCATGAGCGTCTCGTTACCTACGCCGGAATTGACCAGAAATGGATCGTGGTACATTCCGAGAAGAGGCGGATGGCAGGTGAGAAGAACTATGTGAGGAACCTGGCCAAGCGGCTGGATAAAGCGCGTAAATCATGGAAGAAGCTCTGTGCCAAGGAATTTGCCTGTGAGCCCGATGCACGCATGGCTGCACGGTTGTGGTTTGATGCGTACCCTTACCTGTCCGCTGATAGTGTCCAAGTATTCTCAAAGACGAAAAAGAAGAACGGAAGAAAAGGGCGCCCGGCCAAGGATGAGGCTGTTGAGATAGTTTACTTCGTCGATTCGCCGCTTGAGATCGTTCCGGATGTTATCGAGCAGGAGAAAGCACGTCTCGGACGGTTCATCCTGGCAACAAATGATCTTGACCTGGATCCGGACACTATCCTGAAATATTATAAGGGGCAGCAATCTGTTGAGCGGGGGTTCCGGTTTCTGAAGGATAAGAGTTTCCGGGTTGCCGAAGTTTTCCTGAAGAAAGAGACCAGGATTGAGGCGCTTTCCATGGTTATGGTGCTCTGCCTATTCGTCTATGCAGTAGCCGAGTGGCATATCCGGTCTCAACTCAAAAAGACAGGGAAAACGGTGAAAAACCAGCTGAAAAAACCAATCCAGAACCCTACCATGAAATGGATCTTTACCCTGTTCATGAGACCGGCGGAAGTCACAGTCACCCTGAACTCGCAGATACAGCGGTTTATTGTGAATCTGGACGAGGAGGTGATTCAAATTCTTGATGTCATGGGGCCAGCGTTCGGAAAATATTATTTTGTGAGGTCGACCTGCGAAATGTAGGCTATAATCACCGAGTGTGGTGGTGTGTTCATCGGTTACGAAGTTGTGACAATCGGCGGCGATGGTTGACATCTGCCAATGTCCATTGGCACCGTACCATAGTATGGCAGGAGTACTATCCTCGGCCTGAACGAGGAATTCACCAATCTGTTGCAGGACCTTTGTCTGTTCCTCCTTGGAGAGGACCGATATTCCATCGTAGCTTCTTTTTTATCCCGATCATACTGGAGCCTGGTAATTCCAGTCTTTAAAAACGCCAAGTTCCGGAACGGCAGGGACAGAAAAGCTTGCAGGGAGATGCTCCCCCGCAAGAACAAATTCGTACTCGAATGTATAGGCCGGTCGGAGCAACCCTGACTCCAGGGTATCCCTCCCATAGTATTCAAACGCCAACTAATTCAGAGATGCGTATAGAGGGGATATAGCGGGGATGTCTGTTTTAGAGAATCCGATGTGACATTAAATGTAACAGGGGGTATATAATTGAACCAATTATCCTGGAGAAGCAGTGAATCTTTGTCAATATTGTCGAATGTGATGTCTTGCTGAAGGCTTCCTGTTGATCCATATACAAGCATCCGAACGGGGAGATATGTATTTCTGTCGATCGCAAGAATAATTGAGCAATTTTGCATCCCCGCGTAATATTCGGAATGGAATTCGATTCCATATGTTTTACCATTCTCTTCAACTGTTGAGTTCCTAACCAGAGTATCGATGTTCTTATTCAATAACTCTGATATAACTGCCACAACATCGTAACCATTCATTGGTTTGCTAAGAAAATCCGTATAAGAATAATATGCCTCATTTTTTACAGGAAGAATATGCCAGTTCATAGTTCCGTTTGTTATAAACACATCGGTAATGTTTCCCTTCAAATCGCTCCATTCTATATAATACTGGTAAGGTCTTATACAGAACATCCTCAAGCGATATTTTTGATATTCGTTATTCTGAAACACTTTTATTGTCGCGTTTATTCGATATTCGGACAAATTATCTGAATTTTCCAAAAATCTCGCCGCCACCATTTTTGTAGAGGACTCTTGAACAGGACTGCTGATACATCCACTCAGGAGTGAAAGGCATATCATGCAGGTGATAGAACCAGTAACGAGTAATATTGTTTTCATTTGTTCTCCCCGTCTGTCGGACATCTTCCATTTCTTGAAATCTGTAAATCCACTCATCGGAAAAAAATTATGTAATTAGACAACTTGGAAATCCATTCCATCCATGATTATCCCAATTATAACCAATCCACACATAGGGTGGCCAATTTGGTGGATTTGGTGATGTAAATTCGAATGTAGCATTTTGATAGAAACACTCATCCGGATGGAGGAAATATCCGTCATTATTCTGAACACACCATTCTTCCCTTACTGGAGAGGTGCGAGCATCCATGTATGCGGTTCCATCGTCATCTAATCCAAGTTCAGAGGAACACTCGCTGGTTAACAATGCAGTGCATGGATTGTGGTTATCCTGATAATAATAATAGAACCATTGATCATTGTAAGGATCATGAAGCCACATTTGATATAATCCAAGGCTTTGACCAAGGTTTATTTTTATATACCATTCGTAATTTCTTGGAAGAAGAACATAGGGGGCCTCTAAATAACATCCTGCTCCCTCGAGATGCTCTGGATTAGATGGTGTCGGCCATGGGAAAATGGCTTTATCTCCATCTTCATTGTATATTACTGGGAATATTTTAATCGGCGCGCCATCATATGAATCGCTTGAATAACTTGCAACGATTTCGATTACCACATCATTATTGTAATAATTTTCAACCTCCTGATAGGCAATGAATCGATCCCCATCAAATGAATACACTTCCGGCCTTATTTTACCCGTTGTGTATGTGATATTCGTCCTATTATCAAACGGGTGGAATTGCGCTCTCCATGAACAATTTTGGGGATAGATTACATCATTATAGACCATCTCATTGGAAAACGATTCTGTATTGAGATATGAATTCTCTCTTGGACTAATAAATCCAAACACATCTTTCCCGTTTATTGAATTAAAATTTTTATAATACTTAAACTGATCTTTGGGAAACATCAAGCGTATGACGTCAGGATTTGGATTAAAGGAAAAAAACATCTCTTTAGGCATGCGGAATACTACAACCGGCTCATCATCCCTTAATCTTATCTCAATGAAACGGCCCATTTGATCAACTGAAAATTGTGAATCAAACGCTATTTTAAGGATTGTTATATTGATAATATCCGGATCACTTTCTCGATTATTCTCATTTAACCATCTTTCTGAAAATATGATTGTTATAATTTCTGATTCAGGGAGTGGTTCTGCAGGTTCGAGATCCTTCGGGATCTCAAAAATTAAAGATGAATGTGCATGAGTACTTTCACGGGTATTAGTTTCATTCGGCCTAATAATAGCATCATCCCCGTATGCAGGGAAGATAAATACGCCTAATAATATTAGGATTAAGCCAATTGATTTCAGGGTTGAATTCTGTTTCATGTTTCTTTCCTCCAATTCTCTTGGATTCCAGAAGGCATGACAAAAAAGGCTTTTACTGTGGAAAGCTAATTCCATCATGCCTACGGGCTGCGAAGGGGTTCATCTGCATTGGATGTGAGGCGAACCCCCAGCAACACTTCTCAGTTTGCCTGAATGACGAAAAACTTTCTGGTGCCGCGAATTTTAAAATGAGGGGTTTTAATCGGTTAGTTCGATGAATATTCATCTCGGTGATTAACACGATTTAACATGGAGTTAGGCAGCGTCTCATGGACGGCACCGCATGCCGCCCGGCTCGATCCTCCAGGTGCTCTCCAACTACAATCCATCATCCCTGGTCCAATCAGGAGATCCTTCTTTTCACCACGCCCCCGATAATTCCTCCAATGATGGCTGTCGGAATTGCGATGACAGCAACGATGATGAGGACGATCCCGGCAAGGCCGGAAACGAATCCCGTTGCCTGCGATGAGAGCCAGAGCATTGGAACTGCCAGGATGCCGATGCCAAGTATCGCGGTGATCAGTCCCGATACCGCACCGTTCCGTATGCCCCGGGAAGAGAAAAACCCCCAAGGAATCCCGCCGCGAGAGGAGCGATTATCTGCAGCGGCAGGGAACCCATCAGGAATGGGTTTAATACGATCCTTCGAAGGATCTTTTCATTGCATCACTAAAAGATGGGATAAAAGGAGTGATCCACGTTGCCATTGGTCCCAGCATGAATAGATTTAGAGATCAAGTACATGCCCGAGGATTACGAATCCGCCATCCGAAGTCTGTGTGATCGAATCGATCGACGTATGGTCTCCGATATCGAACGAGACATCCCAGGCGACTGAGAGTGTCTCATCTAACCTGACGATGTGTAGTGGGGAACCCGGATAACCTGTCCGCTGGAGTTCGGTAAACCCGGGGACGGAAAACCCTGCGTACGCATATCCGCCGTCATCTGTCCCGGCCATAACCCGAGAGACATTTACTGGCCTCTCCCCGACCAGCCTGCCGTCTGAGGCCAACGAGATTTCGGTAGTCTCCGTGCACCACTTTTCATTGGTCTCATTTCCAGAATACCAGGTGACGCTATAAATACCGTCGATTGTCCCGGAAGGCGAGAGTCGGAGGGTATACAGTTCTGCAGGTGAACCGGTTGCAAATGTCCTGTTCCATAACATGCTTCCTCCGGGGCCAAGCATTGCGGTCCATATCCCGGCGTCACTGGTACCTCCAACAAGGAAACCATCGGGAGATACTGGCACGATCTCATTGACATGCTGACCCGGTCCCAAATCTGCTTTCCTGCTGATTTCCCCGTTCTCACCAAGCCAGATGATACTGGCATCCCCTGCTGCAGTATACCCTCCACCCGGTGCACTGACGACCTTCCACCAGTCGCTGCCACCACCAAGTGAGATGCTCCAGAGAACGCTGCCATTATCATTGACCTGGTAGAGGATTCCTGAATAACTGGCGACAATAAACCCGCTGTTCATCCCCTCCACAAGCGAGCTGCCGTAATCCGGCGATGTGCCGAGAGTCATATCCGACACAACCTTACCTTCGCTGTCAAGTGTTAAAATCCGGGGGACTGGCCCCGTTCCAGTACCGGCGATTGCATAACCACCATTATCGATTTGGATCACCGATTGTCCTCTTCCGTTGGGATCGCTGTCTATTGTCGCTGTCCATTGCATGTTCCCTCTCGCATCGGCCTTGAGGAGCCAGATGTCGAAAGTCACGTCCTTATGGCCATGTTCCAGACATCCTGAAATGAAAAGTAGAGGTACCATGCAAAGAAGAACGATGACTATACAGGTTTTTACCTCTTTTCTTCGAAGTTGGCACACCATTTCGATCCCAATCTCCCATCTGTTTTTTCATTTCTGAAAAAAGAGATTTATTGTTGGATGTTTTGATTTCACACGAATTAGATTAAAATCCAAGTCCTTAAATTTTGGGTTTCACAGCCATCCGCAGATCTCACTCCCGGAAGAGAACGGTCAACGGGCACCCTGGCATTACAAAAAAACGCCCGCTGTTTTTTAAGCACAGCACCAGGACCGGCCCCACGATCCTGGCGCACCAGCACCCCGGCTGGCGATCATCTGTCCACGGGTTATAAGACCCGGTATATTTCGGTATGGCCTGACCGGAACACCGGGGTAAGGCGGTCACTTCGTGCCAGGTCCCCTAACTTTGACCCGTATCTCATCCGCTCGGTCTCGCCGACAAAGACATACTTCACGTTGTATTTTGCAAAAAGAAAACCGGTATCCACCTCCCCGGCATATATACGGTCCACGTCCGAGCATCGCTCTTCAACATCCCGCCACTCCCGTCCCCACATTATCTCATGGGTGCGCCACCCTATAACGGTAGGAAGCCCGGTGAACGCTCCTATCCGCGACGAGTAGGTATACGAATCGCCGGGAGCTTCAAGCACCACATCTCCGTTCTGTGCAGTCTCCCTGAGCCAGCAGAGACCTTCGTAGTCATCAGGCTTCTGCTCTTGCAGCCACGCTGCCCCATCGAGCGTGAGCGTTCCAGTTTTACCCATGAAGTCCGCGTTCGGGATGGCGACCACCGAACAGAGCGGGTGGACCGCAGTCATGGCAATCACCGCCACTGCCACGGCAACCAGGACCCGGTTTTGTATCCGGTAGAGGAAATACACCGATGCAACTGCCCAGAACACCCAGGCCTGCAGATAGAACTTCATCATGGTGTTCAAGCGCTCATACGGCGGGCCATATGGATCGTTGATGTAGAAGATCTCGCAAAACACGATGAGAAAAAGGGCGATGCATGCAAAAATCGCAGGATATTCCTGGTGGGACCATGCACGGACAAAGAAGGGGATGGCAAAGAGCGAAAGCATTGCCAGCGGGAAATGGAGTGAGAACGAGATGACACCAGCAACGATGACCGCACCGGCCACGAGTATGTCTTCCCGGGAAAAGGTGTGCGATCCGACAAGATAGATGCCAGATACAGCGGCAAAACCACCGAAGGTGAGGAGAAAGCCCAGGATCCCTGTCCTCTCCCCGGGATCAAAAACGCATATCCTGCCCAGGAAAAGGAGTGCCAGGAAGGCACAACCTTCCAGGCCGGCCAGGAGAAGGAATGCCTTCTTTTTTGTTGCGCAATATCCTGTCCAGGCCACCAGGAACAGGCAGGCCGGAAGGGTCCAGAGGTTTACGCCGGCAAGAAAGCAGGTGACAAGGATGGCCGTGCAGAACAATGGTTGCGAAAATTTCCTGTACATTGCAAGGCACAGCCCGGCAAGGGCCAGGATGAAGGGGATCGATATGAAATGGGCGTGCAGGTCTCCCTGGAGGAAGGTGTAGAACGGGTACAGGGTAATTGCATGGGGAATCACGCACGTTGCCGCTGTAAAATCAAACGAGACGAGCCACTCAGAGAACGTCCCTGCGAAGGCTTGGAACTGCAGGAGATCTGTTCTGCCCAGGTACGAGAGGAGTTGCACGAACCCGGCGCTGAAACCGGAAATCATGGTGAGGAAGACTGCAAGAAAGCCATACAGCCGCCGTCCGGCCAGGTTGACCCCAATGCCGTAGGCGGCCTGCACCGCGATGGCAAAGAGCGCGGCTACGGCGAGGTTATACCCGGTTCCTGCGTCCACCCCTGAGAGCAGTACAGGAATGGCCGCGGCCAGGTGTCCCAGGTAGTAGTAGGGGAGGCCTGATCCGGCCCACCAGGGGTCAGGAAGGGGGAGGAAACCGGTCCGGCATATCGACTGGAGAAACGCGGAGTTCATGAAATCTTCAGAGTATCCGTAATAGATCTCGGGTTTGTGCATGAGGAAAAGGGCGGCGAGGATAAATGCCAGGACAAATATCGCCTCCTGCACGAACATGTCCCGGGTGGGCCTCCAGTCACGTCGATATTTGCGGATGATGCATACCGCCGTTATACCGAGTGCGAGCAGGCCGGCGTACATGCCTGCCCCCAGCGGGACCAGGTGGAGGGAGGAGAGCGCCCATGCCACGAGGGTTATACAGACCATCCCGAGCGGGCGGGCGATCGACTGGCCTGCATCCCGGAGTTCCTGGGCGAGGACTGCTGCCAGTGGAAACGAAAGGATGCCGATTGCCTCGAGTATGATGAAGAACACAAGGAGTTCCATTCAACCAGCTCCTTGCTCCACGGCCAGAAAGAGGAGGATTGAACCTGCTGGGGACCGGTTCGGTCCGCACCGCCTTGCTCCCCGGCCAGGAGGAGGAGGATGGAGGCACAAGCGGACGTCATCCGCACCGGGAGGATCGCAGGTGCGATCCCGCTCTCCGGCAGATCCTGCCGGCCTGCCCGTTCGAGACCCGTCTCCCCTGTTTCTATGTTTTGCGGCTTTGGTCCGTGCAGGTCCGCAGTTCATCAGGTAGCGATGAATCCTGGCACGGGATATAGGTATTCCATTCCGGCCCAGGGCGTTTACTCCTGGCGGGCCTTCCTGGCCGGTCTTAATCCTTCCTTTCGTGATCGGTCTTTCTGGGGGAGCCTCCATCCTTTCCAGGGAGGTTTTCAGTACCATTTTTGCAGAAATAGCACTGCCTCTAAAAGAACCTGCATGAGTCATTTGAAGGGAAAAAGGGGAATTGAATGACAAGTGAAGGAGGGTGTGGGGCAGTGTGGATTCCTTTTTTTTAAGAATCTTTATCCCATTTCACGAGATAGTCCCGTAGCAGTGATGGGATCCTTATTTTTCCAATACTGGGCCAAGGCCAGGGTTGATCCTCCTCAATACCATCTGCTCCCGTATCATTCCCTTGACGTGGCGGCTGTTGGTTCAGAATACCTCCGGAACGATGGTATTGCGAGATCCAGGATTGCACGGGAACTTGATATCCCCCCATCTGATATTCCCGGACTCATTGCATTCTTTCTCGCACTGCATGATTTAGGCAAGTTCGCCGAGTCATTTCAGACCAGGGTACCGGTGGTCTTTTCACTTCTCCGTGGAAAGGAAACAGGACTATCGGTCCCTGTTCGCCATGATCTCCTTGGCAGGTTTCTTTGGGATTCCGGTGTTGGAGACCATTTTTATAAAAATGAGATATTACCGTCATCCGGGACCGCCAACCCGGTCTCTGTAAGCCTGGCCCTCAACACCTTGCTGAATGCAGTTTTCGGGCATCATGGTGTCCCCCCTTATAGAGAGCTCTTGGTTGCATCTGATGTCTATACCTCGCAGGATGCAGAAGCAGCAAAGGCTTTTGTGACGGAATGCAGTCACATTTTTTTGTCAAATAAGGACCACATCCTCTCACTCTCGAAAAAAGAGAGAACAGGTTCTTTACGAGCGTTCTCCTGGCTCCTTGCCGGCCTTGCGGTATTTGCCGATTGGATAGGGTCGAACGCTCTCATGTTTCCCTACTGTGCCAGCGAGATGCCTCTCCGGGAATACTGGGAAAAGGTTGCCTCTCCAAGGGCTCGATCGGCACTCTCCCATGTGCGTGTGCTTCCTTTCCCCATATCTTCGAAGCAAGGGATCGATCACCTCTTTCCAGATTTCCGGTCAGGATTGTTCACCCCAAGCGATCTCCAGTGCTATGCGTCTTCGTGCCAGGCTGGTCCAGGGCCGCACCTTTACATCATCGAGGAGTCTACCGGGAGCGGCAAGACAGAAGCAGCTCTTACTCTTGCCCACCGATTGATGGCTGAGGGACACGGTCATGGGATTTATTTTGCGTTGCCCACCATGGCAACCTCCAACGCACTCTATGACCGTGTCCAAAAGATCAAAGATAACTTCTATGCGCCCGGATCGAACCCTCCCATCGTTCTGGCTCACAGCGCCCGCCACCTCGCGGGGTTTTACCTTGAAAGGCCGCCTGTGAATTATCCTGACCGGTCGAGGGATTCATCTGCCGAAGACCTTTCGCTTTGGCTTACCGACAACCGGAAAAAAGCACTTCTCGCCGCATTGGGTGTCGGGACCATCGACCAGGCCCTGGTCTCCGTGCTCCCCCGCAGGCACCAGTCGCTCAGGCTTTTCGGGTTATGGCGGAACGTCCTGATTGTTGACGAGGTGCATGCTTACGATCCATATGTAAACCGACTCCTCAAGTCCCTCATCTGCGATCACGCACGGATTGGAGGCAGTATAATCCTCCTCTCTGCTACCCTCCCTCAGTCCACCAGGGATCAGCTGATCGGGGCATTCTGCGAAGGGGCAGGAATCTCGCCAACTGAGGGTAGCCCGAGTCCTTACCCGGTGGTTTTACATGTCTCTCCTTCTGCCAGGGAAGAGCGGGCTCTAACTCCAAGGCCGGGGACGTCAAGAGAGGTGCAATTGAGATTTTTCGAGAATGAGATGGATGTGGTCGAAGCTCTCCGGGAAACGCTTCAGCGGGGTGGGTGTGCGTGCTGGATAAGAAACACCGTCTATGACGCCGTCGCTGCATCCCGCTTATTCGGCTGTCTCTCACCTCCTATCCATCCCATGCTGTTCCACGCCCGCTTTGTCCTTGGTGACCGGCTCGAACGGGAGAACGATGTTATCAGGCACTTCGGGAAAACGAGCACGCGGGAGGACCGGGCAGGTAGACTGCTTATTGCCACCCAGGTCGTGGAGCAGTCGCTGGACCTGGACTTCGATTTCATGGTCACAGACCTTGCTCCCATTGATCTCATAATCCAGAGGGCCGGGCGACTTCACAGGCACCCCAGGGGGGACAGGGGAGTCCCGGTTCTTGGTATACATGCGCCCGCACATGAGCCAGAGGCAAAGAAAGACTGGTACTCGAAGAAGTTCCCCAGGGGTTCGTTCGTGTATCCAAGCCATGGAGAGTTATGGCTGACGCAAAAGATCCTCCAAGAGAGAGGGGTGATCAGGACTCCGGATGATGCGAGGGTGCTCATCGAGGGGGTATACGGGAATGGTGCAAAAACGGCTGTTCCTCCCGAGCTTCTGAAACGGGACCTTCTTGCAGACCAGGAACGGCGTCGGGCTGAAGGCATTGCTATGCTGAACGTCATCAAATTCGGTCAAGGTTACAAGGACTCGGGGCACAGATGGCCTGATGACGAAGATGTCCCGACAAGGCTGGGAGAACCTTCGGTGACGCTGCGGGTTGGGGTTATTGATACTGCCAGTAATGTGGCCAGGCCAATTTATTATGCCGGGCAGCATTCATGGGACATGAGCCAGGTCACTGTGCAGAGGTCAAGACTGGGCAGCGGGATACCTGACTATCAGAGCGATCTCCTCCATCTCGCCAAATCTGCATGTGACTCGATGGCAGACAGAGGAAGCAATGCGTTACTCGTCCTTCTGCGGCAAGTTACATCGACCTGCTGGGAGAACCATTTCGCCCAGAAAGCAGGCGGCAACCTGTTCGTGAGGTATTCAAAAGAGAGGGGTTTGGAGATTGAGATAGGTTAACCGGGATTTGTCGAAGAGTTAATATTAATTATGAGCTATTTTGATACACCGACGAGGAGGTGAAGTGTCATACCAGACCATCTGCTCAATTTGATTGAAGATCCATGGATTCCCTGTGTTAAGGATGGGGGAAAGCGGGAGACGCTCACACCATGGCAAATCTTTGGGAACGGGGGTGAGAATGAAGTACTCTCGCTTGCAACACCAAGGCCCGATTTCCAGGGAGCAGTCATTCAGTTTCTGATAGGGCTTGTACAGACCACGATGGCTCCACCTGGCGAGGATGAATGGGTCGATGGTCTTCAGTCCCTTCCTGGTGCAAGGGAGGTAAAACAACGGTTCGATGCTGTTTCTCATGCATTTAATCTTGGGGGGGACGGTCCCCGGTTCATGCAGGACACCAGTTGTGCTGATGTGGGGGAAAGGCCAATCGAGTCTTTAATCATTGGAATGCCTGGTGAGAACACTTATGAAAAAAACAGGGACTTTTTTTGCAAAAGAAACACCATCAAACAACTTTGCCCTTCCTGCGCCGCAATGGGGCTTATATCGCTTCAGTTAAACGGTCCGCAAGGTGGACAGGGTCATAGGGCAGGTCTTCGTGGGGGTGGACCACTGACCAGTGTAATACTGGGCAAGTCTCTCCCCGAGCTTATATGGCTGAACGTCCTTCCCGAAGATGAATTCTTCATTGGTCTTTCCGGCGAGCGTAAGAGTGCAATCAATGATATTTTCCCTTGGATGGGTCCTTTACGAACAAGTGAAGGTGGAGATGAAGGGCTGTTTACTGGAATTTCAGACGCAAGTCAACTCCAGATGTTTTGGGGAACGGGGCGGCGAATCCTCCTTGGCACGGAACATACAACTCATGGAACCTGCGACATATGCGGCGAGGCAACTCCGGCGGGCATAACCTCTTTGAGGACGAAAAATTACGGTATTCGATACGATGATAGCTGGCGGCATGTTCTCACGCCGTATTACCGGTCCGAGGACACATACCTTCCTGTTCACCTCCATGGTGATGGGATTGCTTACCATCATTGGCTGGGACTGGTCCAGAATGATGTAGAACAAGGCGTAGAAGTCGCCCATGTTGTGCGACGGTTTAGAAACATCCAGGCGAACCTTTCCGGTATCCTCCCTGACATTCCTCAACTGTGGGCATTTGGATATGATTTTAAAAAGGTTGAAGCCCGGTGCTGGTACGAGAGCTATATGCCCCTGATCCGGGTTGAAAATTCCATCCGGGCTGATTACGAAGTGTACATCGCCCAGATCGTTCGTGCTGCAAAATATGTAAACAGAATGGTCAATGGTGCAATCAATGATGCCCTTTACAAATCTGAAAACAAGGGGGCATCATCAGGCAAGAAAGTAAAACGCGAGAAAAGTCCAAAGGTTCTTTCCATTGTCATGACCAGGTTCTGGTCCGAGACAGAGACCCTGTTTTATTCTACCCTCTCGGAAGTGAAAAAAGCCTTGGAGAACAACGAACCCGTTGATCCGATCAAGCGCAGGTGGGTGATGGGAGTAAGAGGGGTTGGACTGAACCTCTTTGACTTTTATTCACAAGCGCAATATGTCGACGAACACCGGCCGAAAGCAATTATCGGCGCACGCAAAAAGCTTTCAATGACGATATCACCAGGATCACCCAAGCTGATGCAAATTCTCTCCCTCTCCAAGGAGGCAGGATAATGATGATTAAAGAGAAAGTCTGGCTGAACTTCAACGATCCTCACGTATCAGGTTTTCTCCTGCAATGGTGGGAAGATCTTGACAAGAGACGCGGAGACCGGGCAGAACTCCGGAGGTGTAAGCTCCCGGAAGAGGTGCTGTTCCTCCCCTCTTACTACCGGCTCCGGCTCCCTATGATCCAGTACGACGGATTCAACGATACTTCGCTTGGCACTGTGGCCGGGGTTGTCTCCCATGCCAAACGCTCCGACAGCTCTGAACGGTTTGCTGAGCAGCTTGCAAAAAAGCCACCAGGAGGAGATTCTCCTGTCATGAGCGAACTCCGTTTCCGTAAGTTCCTCTCGATACGGGAGCCAAACGCCCTCTTCCGGGAAGGGATCAGGGCGGTCCGCCTACTGGATGGTGTTGTGAATATCCCAGACCTTGCCCAGGGACTTTACTGGTGGAAGAATTCCAGGACGAGGCAGGAATGGGCCCGTTTCTATTATGAAAAAACCGTGTGATGTGACTATGACTGAATTCATTCAACTGCATGTTCTTGCTTCGTATCCTCCATCGAACCTGAACCGTGATGACCTCGGGCGGCCGAAGACTGCCATCATGGGCGGAACCCAGCGCCTGCGTATCTCCTCCCAGAGCCTTAAGCGGGCCTGGAGGCAGTCCGATTTCTTCCAGGAGGCGCTCTCCGGGCATATCGGGACAAGGACAAGAGAGATGGGGAATAAGATTGTTGAAGCGCTGACAACCGGCAAGACGTTGACGGACATACTCTCAAACCTGGAAAGGGCTCCCAGCAGGACACCGGTCCCGGAGAAGGAGGCTGTGGAATGGACAAAGGCCATTGCCGGGCAATTTGGAAAACTGACAGAAAGGAAAGGTAAAAAGTCGGATAAGGCTGACCAGACGGAAGAAAAAGATAATGACCCGGTTAAGATCGAACAGATCGCCCATTTCAGCCCACAGGAGATTGCAGCGATTGACGCGCTTCTTAATAAGTGTATTGCCAGCGGGAAGGCTCCTGAAAAGGAGGATCTCTTGTTATTGCGAAAGGACCACACTGCAGCTGACATCGCGATGTTTGGGAGGATGTTTGCGAAGTCTCCTGTCTATAACACCGAGGCCGCCGTGCAGGTGTCCCACGCTATCACGGTCCATGATGTGGTTGTCGAGGATGATTATTTCACCGCGGTAGACGACCTGAATGTCCTTGAGACCGATGCTGGATCTGCCCACATCGGGCAGTTCGAGTTTGCCGCAGGGCTCTATTACTTCTATATCTGCATCAACCGTGACCTGCTGATCGAGAACCTGATGGGAGATGCGAGCCTTGCATCGCGGGCGATTGGCGCGATCACAGAGGCATGTGCCAAAGTTGCGCCGGCAGGCAAACAGGCCAGTTTTGCGTCCCGGGCCTATGCGTCGTACATGCTTGCCGAGAGGGGCTCCCAACAACCCCGCTCGCTGGCTGTTGCATATATCAAACCGGTGAAGGGTGGCGATATTCTCACTGCAGCGATCCGCGGGATTGAAGAGACCCGGAAGAACATTGACAAGGTCTACGGGCCCTGTTGCAAGGATGCACGCTCGTTCAACACCACGACGGGCGAGGGGTCACTGGCTGAAATCGTTCGCTTTGTGTCGTCGTGACTATGACCCGTTATTGCGTATTCACGTTGTATGGTCCCATGGCCTCATGGGGGGAGATCGCAGTCGGAGAAGATCGGCGTTCATCAGACCACCCTTCCAAGTCTGCACTGGTTGGCATGATTGGTGCCGGGCTGGGGATCAATCGTGACCAGGAGGATATTCATTCCCGCCTTGCACGAACAATAGGGATGGCCAGCCTGGTCCTTTCGGCAGGAAACCCTGTTGAGGATTTCCATACGATACAGACTCCTCCCCAGGCTGAACTGAAAAAGGGCGCTCATTTCCATACCCGGAAGGACGAACTCTCGATTGGCGCAGACGCACTCGAAACCATCATTTCCAGGAGAGAATACCGGTGTGATACCTTTCTTGGGATATGTCTCTGGATGCGTGATGCGGATGGTCCTTTCCGGCTTGAGGAGATAGCCAATTCGTTGAATGCACCGGCGTTTTTCCTTTACCTTGGGCGGAAATCCTGTCCTCCTGCTCTTCCAGTTTCTGCGCTCGTAGTAGAAGCTGCTTCCGTCCTTGATGCTTTCAGGGAGGCTGCGAAGAAGAATGTGTGGTTTGCCAAAAGGTTATCGTCCCTGTCAGAAGCCCCCATGTACTGGGACCCGGATGGTGTGCCGGGCATCGAGACACTGCACGTGTACCAGCGGAGAGACGAGGTTCTCAGCAGGAAAAGGTGGACGTTCTCGAACCGGTCCGAGCATTATGGTATAGCGACGATACCTGGTGCGGGGGGGTGAGCGATGTTCTTCAGCAGGATCCGTATCAGACCGGATGCCACGTATTCTCCGGAGTTCTGGAAGGTTGCCACGGGGCCGTACCAGATCCACTCGATGGTGTGGGACTTGTTTGCCGATCCTGAACACCAGGACAGGGACTTTCTATACCGGGTCGATATCGTCAACGGGAGACCGGTCGTATACTCGGTCTCGCAACGGAGGCCGGTATACATGGGGAACCTATGGTCGGTGGAGACAAAGGAGTATCACCCTGTCCTCTTTGCCGGGCAGCGACTTTCGTTTGCTCTGCGGGCAAACCCGGTCAGGACGCGATGGACAGCCCCTGACGGGGAGGGCAGGCGCACCCAGAAGCGCCACGATGTAGTAATGGATGTAAAGAGGGCGATGCGCCTGGATAACGGGGCCGTTGGAGCCAGCATGGCGGAACTGGTCCAGAACGAGGGGTTCCGCTGGCTCCAGGAGAGGGGGGCAAAGAATGGATACAGCGTGGAGAGCCACCAGGTTCTTGCGGGGGCTTACCGGCAGCACTCGTTTCACCAGGGATCAAAAAACCGCCTTGTCTCACTGAGCACAATAGATTTCAACGGACTGCTCAATGTGACTGATCCTGACCGGTTCAGAACTGCGCTCATGCATGGTATCGGGCCTGCAAAGGGATTTGGGTGCGGTATGATGATGGTGAAGCCGGCATGATGCGGCAATGACCCCAATTCTCCCGAAAATAAAACCCATTCCCCTGAAAGAACGATCTTCACTCATTTTTCTTGAATATGGAGAACTCGATGTCCTGGATGGTGCCTTTGTCTTGATTGACGTCCGGGGGGTGAGGATTCAAATCCCCATCGGTGGTGTTGCCTGCATTATGCTTGAACCAGGGACCAGGGTGTCTCATGCTGCTGTGAAACTTGCTGCCCAGGTTGGATGTCTCCTCACGTGGGTCGGTGAAGGGGGTGTGCGGCTTTATTCTTCCGGGCATCCGGGAGGTGCCCGTTCCGACAGGCTCCTCTACCAGGCCTCCATTGCATTGAACGCGGATGCCCGCCAGCGGGTTGTGCGAAAGATGTTTGAGATTCGATTTCATGAACAAGTTGATCCCGGGTTATCGATAAGCCAGTTGCGTGGTCTTGAAGGGGTACGTGTAAGGAAGAAATACGAGGAGTTTGCCGATCGGTTCCGGGTCAGATGGGAGGGGAGAAGGTACGACCCTGCTTTGTGGAGTGCATCTGATCTTCCTAATAAATGCCTGAGCGCAGGCACATCATGTCTCTATGGTGTGGTGGAGGCGGGGATTCTTGCAGCAGGGTATTCACCGGCAATAGGGATTCTTCATACCGGGGATCCGCTTTCATTTGTCTTTGATATTGCAGATCTCTTTAAATTTGAGACTGTTGTGCCTGCAGCGTTTGAAGTGGCCGGACACCGCCCCGTGCACCCTGAACGAATGGTCAGGCAAAAATGCAGGGATCTTTTCCGGCAGGAACGTATCCTGAACCGTATTATCCCCACCATCCAAGAAGTCCTTGATGCCGGAGGCCTTGAGTGGCCCAAACCATATGCTGATTCGGTTCTCCCTGCATTTGAAAAGGAATGACTGGTATGGGATTCATGGTGATTGTGACCGAAAATGCACCCCCCTCCCTGCGAGGAAAACTTACAATCTGGCTCCTTGAGATCCGTGCAGGGGTATATATAGGTAATTACTCGATTAAAGTACGGGAAATGATATGGAAGCATGTACTTCTGGGATTGGGAAAGGGTAATGCCGTGATGGCATGGCACGTCCCAAACGATGCGGGGTTTGATTTTGTCACTACCGGTATAAACAGGCGGATTCCATGCGAGATGGATGGAATTAAATTGATCTCATTCTTACCTGAAGAAAAATCAAAATCAAAAAAGTAAAATAGACCTTTTCTTTGTAGTACTTAAGTTGAAGAGAGTTCCCCACGCCCGTGGGGATGAACCACTGACAAAGTTTGTTTCTGGTTCATGGTCAGCGAGTTCCCCACGCCCGTGGGGATGAACCAGCACCAGGAGAACGTGACCGGATCGTATGATGGAGTTCCCCACGCCCGTGGGGATGAACCGTTCTGGGTCGTGGGAAGTGCTGCGACAGGTTGGAGTTCCCCACGCCCGTGGGGATGAACCGCCATAGCAGAACACAGTGGATGGAGCTGGTAAGAGTTCCCCACGCCCGTGGGGATGAACCCATTCTAGGATAAGTTGCACCCATCAAAACCACGAGTTCCCCACGCCCGTGGGGATGAACCGTAGTCAAGGTTCACCAGCTTCTCTTTCCTCCCGAGTTCCCCACGCCCGTGGGGATGAACCAATGGAACAGATGAACGATCTACTCGGGCTTCCGAGTTCCCCACGCCCGTGGGGATGAACCACCGGGGCGGAAGTCCTGGACAAAGCACTTGAAGAGTTCCCCACGCCCGTGGGGATGAACCGGGAGCTACCGGGGCATACGAAGCATATACCGAGAGTTCCCCACGCCCGTGGGGATGAACCAATTCCGCCGGAGTTCGTATGAGTGCAAAGAAGGAGTTCCCCACGCCCGTGGGGATGAACCATTCTTGCCCGGAACCGCAACCATTGAGAGCATGAGTTCCCCACGCCCGTGGGGATGAACCGAGCGGGTGAAAAAGATGGGTTTGGGTGCAACAGAGTTCCCCACGCCCGTGGGGATGAACCTCCTGGATATGTTGATGACTGGAGGATGCTGAAGAGTTCCCCACGCCCGTGGGGATGAACCTTCTACGATTCTTTCTGGACGTTGTTTCACTTCGAGTTCCCCACGCCCGTGGGGATGAACCAGGATTGTGGATTACTGTGCAGAGAATGATATGGAGTTCCCCACGCCCGTGGGGATGAACCACACAGCAGATGCACCCTTATAAGATAACGATACGAGTTCCCCACGCCCGTGGGGATGAACCGTCCTTGCAACGACCTTAAGCATCGAGCGCGGTGAGTTCCCCACGCCCGTGGGGATGAACCATCAAATGCGTCGAATTGATCATCATGTTCTCCGAGTTCCCCACGCAAAAAAACAAGCCTGCCGGGGCCGAAGAGAGAGAAAAAATGAGCGGAGGGGGGGAAATCTCCCGGCTCCTTACCCGGGCCCCCCGGCTCCCGACCCTTTCATCAAGCCGTATTCGATCTCGTAGTACCCGCCTCCCTGGTCGCTGAACGCCAGGAAGTAGTGGAGGAGCTGCTGCCCCTCGGCCTCCTCAATCTGCCGGAGGAGTGCCGCCTGGTTTGCCGCATCGTGGCCGGAAAGGACCCACTTCCTGGTATCGTCCTGCATCTTCCAGGAGCGGGCCGGGACCGGTGCCGGCGGCGTTGTGACCGAATCGTCCTCCGGGTCATAGAAAGCGATCACCCGGCGGGTCTCCTTCTCTGCATTGACCTTCTGGCGCCGCTGCCAGAAAGCGATGGCAGCCACTGCGACAGCAACCACCATCTCGATGAGCTGGATCAAATCTTCTTCCATGGCCAAAGCACCCCGTGACAGAGGAGGTCGCATGGAGGATGGTGGTGGAGCGGTTTTTCACCGCTTCCACCTGCCCTGGTCCGTCCGGTCGTGCATCCCGACGATGATCCTGATCATGACGAAGAGCATGGTCAGGCTCCCGAGGCAGATGCCGAGGACGAACATGAATCCTTCATCCATGACCCCTCCCCCGTCCATCCGATCCTGGTTCAGGCGAGCTCGGGCTTCGTGTCAGCCCAGGTCTCGATGGTCGCAAGGATGGCGTCATCGCTGTACGACGTGACGCGGACCTGCTCACGGCCGAAGGCCACGTAGTAGATCTCACCGTTGGCGTCATGGCACTTGAGCGTCGCCGAGAAGGAATCTTCATCGGAGACGTGGATGGCGTCGCCGCCGATGGCCGTGGCAAGCGCGGTATCCGCGGCAATTGCCGTTACCGCGGCATTGAAGGCTGCCACGGTGGGTGCACGGGCAGTGACCGACCCGACGACCTTGGCTTCGGCGTTCTCGTACTCGATCCGGGCGGTGTACCCTTCACGGCTCTTTGCTACCGGTGCCTGCGGGACACCGGCGACATCGTATGCGGTGCAACCCCATGGATTGCCGGAGATGACCCCGGAGACGAGGTTGTTGAACGCTGCGATGTCTGCAATCGGCGAGGCAAGCTCGCGGACTGCGGTTTTGGTGATACTCTGTTGGACAAAGTCTCCCATGGCTTTTCTCCTGCCCTTTTCAGGGCAACAACCAGGTAAAACATGAAAGGATATATATTTTGACCCGGGGTGTCGATCGGGGGCCGTATCGCGGCCTGTTCCGGAAAAGAAGCGATTCGGTGAGCACCAGGAATCACACCCGTCGACAGAATCCGGGCCTGGTGGAAGAGACCCCGGGGAACGGTACCGGTAAAATGACGGATCGTGGGGAACGGACCATGCGGTACTTACGACCTGGCCTGGGGGGAGCGTCCTCCCCGTGCCCGAAGGCCCCTGGACGCCGGGAAGCGTAACCGGGATCCCCGGTCACACCGGGCTGTTCCTCATCGCGGGACAGCCTGTTCCTTGTCGATCAGCAGTCGCCCCGGTCTCACCCCGGTTCCACCTGCGTTCTCCCGACAAAGAGCGGGGCCTTCCGCTGCTTCCCGGCAAGCAGCCTCGTGACCGACTGAAGCGGGGTGGTGTAATAGAACGGTTCGATGGTGAAGTTCAGCGCTTTCCCCGAGAAAGAACGCCGGACCGTTCCCGCCACCATGCCGGTGGACAGGAGCCGGACCGGTTGGGGTTCGCCGTTGATGGCCCTGGCAAGGTCCGGGAGCGGGACGCGGAACCCCCGGCTGTCAAGGTCGGACCGGACCACCATGTCCTCTCCCCGGATGTAAACCCGTCCGACCTTTTCAAACGCCGGTTCGACATGTTCGGTGACCGTCCAGGTCAACCGGCCACCTCCCCGTGATCCTGGATTGCGGCGATCCGCTGGTAACAGGTCTCGCAGAGTTTTGTCCCGGTACCCCGGTCGATATAGGTGGCCAGGTCAAGGTTACAGACAGTGCACCGGCAGAGGCTGGTGGTGAGCCGTTCCATCCGGGCAGGGTCGACGGTCCCGGGAAGGATGGTGGCTGACTGCTGGGCTCTCACCTTTGCCCGGTCATAGCAGTTCCTGCAGACCTGGTAGGGCTGCCAGCAGTCCTTCGGCCGGTTCTTCCGCTCCACGGTCAGCTTCTCGACATAGTGGGTCCAGGGGTGGCCGCACACCCGGCAGAAGGTGTGGTCAGGGACCTCCAGGGGCTTGTAGTCCTGGGGCCGGATATGGATCTTTGCTGGAGCAGGCGGCCCGGGTTTCCTGCAGCATTGCAGCAGTCCTTCAGCAGGATCACGGTTTTCCAGGGGATAGGTCCGGCCCCTGTCCTGGCGCGGATCCTGAAACGGAGGCCCCTCCCTGGTTTTTTCGATCCTGTCCCCCAGCATTTCAGCAATTTCCCGTTCGCACGGGCCCTGCGTTCCATGACCTCCTGCCGACACGGTGTTCTCTGTATCCTGGGATTTGCTGGGGGATTGATCTGAACTAAGAATAATATCATTATTACAGGTATTATTTTCCGGATCAGAGCCCGTAAATTCGTTTTCGAATCGTGCAGCAGTTTGCTGGGGATTGCTGAAGGATTGCTGTGATGCTGAAGGATGGTCCGGGTCGTCATCCAGCCATACCGATCCCCCCAGGGACCATGACCTGAAGAGCTCGCGGTCGAAGGTATAGGCATTGGTCCGCCTCCGCATCGAGGACGCCCCGTCTTCGCCATCGGTCACCACCGTCCGGTCGCAGAAGGAGATGGCCGGGCACTTCTCGAGCAGTCCGGAATACATGGTCCCCCTGCTGTCGTACCCGTGGATAAGCCGGTGCACGCAGCTGTTGCTCCAGCCGGTCTGCTTCTGGAGCTGGGGGATGGTGAACTCCTCCTGGTCGTTTTGGGAGATGATCCCGATCAGCGCCGATTCCCTCCAGGTGAGCTTGGTCTCCTGTCCCCCGGCAATACCGTTCAGGAGCTGGTAGAGCCGGGCTGCTTCCCGGAAGTCTTCGCGGGTAGCGGTGAGGCAGCGGGTCCGGCCGCAGGTGGTCTGTTCCCGCTGCATGTACCGCAGCACGGTGTTGGCCTTGATGAGGTCGAGCAGCATCTCAGGGTTTCTCCGGTTCGCATGGGCCACGAACCGGATGCTGGTCGCAAAGGGGATGATGACGTGGAACATCTGCCTCCCGATGTTCTCCCAGATCGCCTGGCAGGTCAGGACTTCCGGCCGTTCCTGTCCCTGGTCGTCCGGGGGGGCCTGGTCCCGCTGGAGGACCCGGGCGAGCACGCGGTCGTCCTGTTCGGCGGATTCGTCGATCCAGCAGGTGAGCATCCGGTTGAAGACCTGGTCGTCCCCTGCTCCTTCCACCTTTGCCACCCACCAGATGCACCGTTCCGGGATGGTGCAGACCTGCCCTTTCCGGTCCTTGCTGACCGTCCGGTAAAGGAATGGTTCCCGGAAGGAGGTGGTGACGCCTTTCAGGATCTCGGCCATGTCCTCCGAGAGCGTGGTGTCGTCGAACACGATCGCTGAGCCGGGCTGGAGGTCTTCGATGTAGAAGAGGGCTTTGTTGCTCATCCGCCCGGCCAGGCGGAACCGTGCAGGGACCTGCCGGAGGAGGGTGGTGAAGGCATGGCTCTTTCCTTTCCCGCTCTCACCGGTCACGGAGACGTGCAGTCCGTTGGTGTTGGTGACCGATCGCGAGGCAAGGGACAGGATCATGCATTCGGCCGGGACTTCGTCGCCGACATGGTCGAGGGCAAAGGTCCGGAGCAAGAACTGCTTGGGGTCGCCGTGCCGGAGGAGTCCGAGGGCTTCGTTCTGGCACGGGATCCCGCCAGGGGTGGGGGGTGAGGACGCCGGTGTCCCGGGTTGTTCCTGCTGGTGCTCTGCCGGTGGCGGTCGTGCCTGTTTCTTCTTCTCTCCTTCGAAGGCCTCCCGGAGCTCGGGCCACCGTTGTGCCCCGGCGCCGCAGGAGGTGTGCTGGCAGCCGGCGTGGATGGCGCCGTTTGGGAACTGGATGGCAAAGGCTCCGTCCCGGTGGGCGCTGGAGAACGGGCAGTGTTCCAGGGCGTAGATGGTGCCGCCCTGGTAGGGTTTCTCGCGGGTGATCCCGATCCCGTGGTCTTTTAGCCAGGAGCCGAGGTCCAGGCGGTTGCCGGTCCGGGTGCCGGGTGGTGCGTCCGGGAGGGTGGCGGCCAGTTGTTCGAGGAGTTTTACGGGTACGACCTCCAGGGTCCCGGGGACCGAGAGGAGCCGCGACCGCCGGTGGGGAGGTCGGGGGTGTGGTCTCCTTTCCGGGAGAGAGTGCCGTAGAGTTTCCAGATCCGGGCGGCGTTGTGGTTCGCGGTATCGATGGTGGTGGTGGCGTCATCGAACATGGCGGCGAGCACTTCGAGGCACTGCCTGACGAGGTGCCGGGACCGGTCGTCGTTTTTGCAATCGATCCGGTAGAGGAGGTGGGCGCCGTTCCCCGAGTCGGCGATGACCGGGGCCGGCCATCCTTTCGCGGTCAGCAGGGCGGCCACCCGGGTGGCGGTGCCGATGGCTGCCTGGTGTTCCGGTCCGGTGGACGAGACGCCGGAGGGCCGGACGGGGTCGATGTCGATGGGAAGCCAGCGTCTCCGCAGGATGTCGGTGTCGGCGGTGGTGGCATCTTTCTTGCCGAGGCGGGTCTTGACCCGGTTCGCCCGGCGGGAGAGGAGGGCCGGGTTCACCTCGTTCAGGGTGATGTAGATACCCTGGATGCCGGGCAGGCCGTCCAGGGTGTCGACCGCGGTGGCGAGGGTGCCGGGGTCATCGAAGTACCCGCTGCCGGTTCCGTCTTCGGTGATGACCCGGACCTCTGCTACCTGTCCGGGAGGGCAGAGGAGCGCTGCAGCTTTGCAGGTCTCATGGCTCATGGCCGGGCACCTCCGGGTTTCTTCCGCCCCGGTGTTTCTCCTGGGAGAGGTCCGGGAGGTGGTATCGTGGCTGGTATTGGACCGTCGTCCTGGTGGTGATCCTGCATCTTACGGCCCAACCGTGCTCCGGAAGGTGCCACCGTGGTCGGTATTGAGCTATCGTCCTGGTGGTGGTCCTGCATCTTACGGCCTAACCGTGGTCCGGAAGGTGCCACCGTGGTCGGTATTGAGCTATCGTCCTGGTGGTGGTACTGCATTTTACGGCCCAACCGTGCTCCTGGGACTGGTCCGGGAGGTGCCATCGTGGTCAGTATTGAGCTATCGTCCTGGTGATGGTCCTGCATCTTACGGCCCAACCGTGCTCCTAGGATTGGTCCGGGAGGTACCATCGTATCCGGTATTGAGCTATCGTCCTGGTGATGGCCCTGCATTTTACGGCCCAACCGTGCTCCGGAAAGGGGTCCGGGAGGTGCCATCATATCTGACATTGAGCCGTCGTCCTTGTGAAGATCCTGCGTTTTACGGCCCAACCATGCTCCGGAGAGGGGTCCGGAAGGTGCCATTGTATCCGGTGGCTGTCCGTCGTCATGGTGGTGGTCCTGCATCTTACGGCCCAACCGTGCTCCGAGGATTGGTCCGGGAGGTGCCATCGTATCTGGTGGTGGCCCGTCGTCCTGGTGATGGCCCTGCATTTTACGGCCCAACCATGCTCCGAGGACTGGTCCGGGAGGTGCCATCGTATCTGGTGGTGGCCCGTCGTCCTGGTGATGGTCCTCCATCTTACGGCCCAACCGTGCCCCGGGGAGGGGGGAGGGGTCATCCCCCTGGCCCGACGCCTGGGACCGGCCAGTGATCAGCTCGCAGGACCAGACGGTCTCCTTCCCGAAACGGCGGCTTGTGGCAGCGGCACAGTTCCTGCCCTGGCAAAGGACGATGCCATGGGCATCTGACATGAAGGGGCAGATCTTCCGCTCTGACATGCGGCCGTTCTCATGTTCAGTCCACATACTGCCCCTCCTCTGCGATCCCGCCCGGGTACACGGTGAAGATATGCCAGCATCCCGACCCGGTATAGACCCACAGCTCGACTTCTATCCCGTCCCACCGGGGGATGTCCTGGAGGGCCCGGACATCGTCACGCCAGTAGCGCATCACGTCGTCGATCCCGATGACTTCATGCCGGGTCCGTCTCACGTGCACGAGGAGCAGGTGGCATGTCCGCTCGCACCAGGCGACCAGGTGGATCGAGGTGGAGTAGCGCATGGTGCGGAACACGCTGTATCCCTTCCTGCTGAGGAACAAGCAGGCCTGCGATTCGGCGGTGCGGCCCCGCTGGGGGTAGGAAGCAGGCGCGGTAAGGGTGCACTTACGCCGTAGCATCCGGCACCACTTCCTCACGTTCCGGGTTGGCTGGGCATTGCGGGTCCGGGCAGAGGCCACCGGCAGGAAGGGTGCAGAAAAACTCGGTCCACCTCCCGTTCTTCCGGTGGGCAAAATGCGGGCACTGCTTTGCCTTTTTCCGGGCCATCAGGCCACCTCCACGGGTCCGGGAGTGCGAAGGTTTTTTAACTTCCACAAAGAGGAGCTTAGGGGTCCCCTCCCTGTTCGAGCTGTGGTAGGCGTGAACAACCCGGGGGGGCCCGTTATTCTGCGCATCCTGCTTCCTCCCCGCCGGTGACGGCCTGGTGCTGGTCATGGCCCGGGTGGTTGTCTGCCAACAGTGCCTCCCGGTCTCTTGCTCGATGCCGGGACGGGGTTTTCTCCTGGTCCCGTAGGATTTTTAGAACTTTTTTGTTCATGCATACTTCCTGTATGTGACCATGAAGAGGGAAGAGTGGTATTTTGGGTCACATACAAAGGAAAGAAGAATGATCCGGCCCTTTAAATTTTTTGATTGGCGGAGTTCTGCCAATCCGGGGCCCTGTTTGTCCGAGCAATTACGAACTACCTGGGGGAACCTTTTAAGGAAACGACGGATGGGGTTGGATCCCGGATCGGGGTTTTTTCCAGGATGTTTTTATGCATCGGTGACAGGAATGTTCACCGCTGGGATTAACACGGTTGTCCAGGGCGCGGGAAGTGGGGGGTGGTGCAGAGCTGTTAATCAATCATCCCCTATGCCAGGGAGTGGGCTGTTCTCACCGTATGAACGCTTGTTTGACGGTGTCAAACCCTGCTTTTCGCGGGTCTCTTTTCAACAAGACGCCTTCTCCCTATAGTTGAACCTGAGACCGGGCAAGTCCCGGTATTTCTTCATCGGGTGGCTCTTCATGATTTTCGAGGAGCATCGTTTTATCTGGGGTGTTTCCCGGACGAACAGGCCGGCAACCACGAGGAATGGAGAGGATCCCAACCGGAGCCAATATCCCCCTATTCATCGATCCGGGTATCCACGTGAACGTGTAAGAACTTTGCAGGCTTAAAAAAGACATGACTTTTCCACTCTCTCTCCACAAGGATTCCTGCCCCTCGCCCCCGCCCCTCTCGCTGCACCGACACCGGTCCCGGGCCTGCAGGGGTATGGCGCCTCCTTCCCGGACAGGCCTCAGCCGCCCCTCAGCCGCTCCCCGAACCAGGGGACAAGATCCTTCTTCCGGGACAACATCCCCGGGAGATGCACCGGCTGAACGCCGAGCTCAAGGCGGCTTAAAAGGGCGGTGTCCCCGGCGGCAAAGAGATAACTCGCATCGTCCATGGCATTCGTGAACATCCCGAGGTAGAGATCGACTCCACGCTGCACCCTCAGCCGGTTGAGATCCCCATGGATCTCCCCTTCATGCTCCCGGACAAAGTCCGGTGACGGGACCATGACCTGGGCGATGATGACCTTCTTTCCAAAGATCTCATACTGCTTGGTATCCCTAGTGAGAAGCTCCCCCATGGCGACTCCTGGAAGGTTCATCCCCTGCTCGAGGAGCTGGATGCCATACCGGAAGGGGTCGATACCGGCGATGGATGCGAGAAAGGTCACCGCATCCCGGTCATGGCCGGTAGTCGTGGACGCCTTCAGGTTGAGGGTGTCGGAGAGGATCCCGGACAGGAGCATCCCCGCAACAGGCGGCTCCGGTTCCAGCCCGGCCTGGATGAACTTTTCGGCAATGATGGTCGAAGTGGACCCGACCGGGTCATTCAGGAACTTCACCGGCTTGAGAGTGGAGATGACGGCAAGGCGATGGTGGTCGATGATCTCGAGGATCTCGGCCTGCTCGACTCCGTCGACTGCCTGGGACAACTCGTTGTGGTCCAGGAGGATGACTTTCCTCCGGATGTCGGGGACAAGGGTGGTCCTGGTGACGATGCCCCTCAGGGTGCCGTCCGGCTCCACCACGCAGGCGGCCCTGAACCTGGAACCAAAGACCGTCCTCTTCGCATGCTCGAGGGTGTCTGCAAGGGAGAGCCTGGGGATATCCGTCTCCATGACCATGCCCGCAGGAAGCAGGAGATCGAGCCTGTTCCCGATGGCGAAGACCTCAAGATCGGTCTCGAGGAGGGAGACCCCCTGTTCCCTGGCTTTCTCCATCACCCGTTCACCGGCCCGGGCACCGCCGGCAACGATGAGCCCCTTCACCCCGCCTGACAGGAGGGCCAGCTGCACCGCCTCATTGTCACCGACGATGGCAATGTCATGGTGCCCGGGCCTCTTCCCGGAGATATCCGGGGCATCTATGGCGACAAAGACCCGGCCCCCGATGGCATCGCCCCCTTCCACGAGGAGCCGTGCAGAGAGGGCGTTTGCAAGGGCCCCGGGAGTGCGGTCCGTGATGGTCCGGTCCCCGGTCTGCGTCCGGCAGACATAGTACCGGGTGAGCCCGTGCTCGCTGACCATGCCGACAAGCCTCCCGCGTCCATCGGTGACCGGGACATTCCGGATATCATGGGTATCCATGAGCGCCGCGATATCCGCGACCGGTACGTCGACAGCCACGCTGATCCGGCTGATGGAAAGGTCGGCGACCCGGGGCACGACGTCCTCGACAAGGAGGGGCGGCTCCACGCCAAAGGTTTCCAGCGCCCAGGTGGTCTCCTGGGAGAGTTCCCCGCAGCGTGCCGGGACATACCTTCCGGGACTTGCATGGTTCAACAGCGCCCCGTAACCGATGACGCTTCCTATGCTGTCGGTGTCCGGCTGCCGGTGGCCCAGGACCAGTACCTTTTCCATGTCATCTCCCATTTCTTTCCGCATACGTGGCACACCCCACCACATAAGAACATCGGATCCATCGCAGCAGCGGGTGCCTGGGAACACTCCCTGTCCCCGGCGTTCACCGGGCCGGTCGCAGTCACCCGCCCCGTCCAGGGCTGTGCAGCGGGAAAGGACCCGGTGCAGGACAGAGGAGGCAGGGAGAGAAACAGGCCGGAGCCGGGAGGTGCCCGAACCGAACCGGTCCAGGAAAGGCTTACAGGGACGGCCAGGGGAAAGAGGACGCTTCAAGGACCCGGGCCTGGTGCCCCCCAAGTGACCGGTGCTTCCCGGACCTGGTGCCCCCCCACTGACCGGTACTTCCCGGGCCAATGCCGATCCTTCACTTTCGCTCTCCGTGTGGCTGATCCTGTTGAGGCTGGAGACCAGAGTGACGGGTATGAGTGAGGACCCTCCCCCAGTCAGGTGCCCGGGCTGTGGTTCAGTGTTCACTTCGCCGCTGGGTGACACCGGGATGTGGGAGTGCCACTATCACCTCTGTTGTGCCGTCTTTCCGGTGTGCTCGTCAAGGGGGCGGTACCAGGTGCCCCTGATAGCGGAAGATAAACCCCCCTACCTTCCCGAAATGAAAGGTGAACAGATCGAAACCTCTATGAAGTAACCCTCCTATTCAAGTCTGTTCTGCAATGGGCATTCGCCCCGTCTTGTGCACCGTGGGAGTCCCTGCAGGGGACGCTTACGAAGACGGAAATCCGTGCAGGACAAACTCTCCGGGCGAGTTACTGCAATTCTCGCCACCTTGAAGGCCTGGTCACCCCGGTATTTGCCCTTTATACCGGGGTGATAGAGGCGTGACAATTTTTTGACCAGGTTTCGGGCAGCCATTCCAGGGGTGCAGGGGTAACGAATGAAAAAAAAAGGGCAAACCCGGTTTGATATGATAACCGTGATGTCACCGGAATGGTGGAGCGTTCCGGGCGGTTCGTTCGATGTCGATCGGATGATTTCCTGCGACAAACGGGCCTGGTTTTCCGGGGAAAGGTCCTGGTGAGAGCCCGATCAAGGGCCTGTCCGGTACATCGATCCTTTTTAACCAGTGACTCACGCCCGGAGGAGTTTTTCCTTCCGGGATTCGGTACAGAGGGGGAAAAAACCCTCGTTTTGGACAATACCCGAAGAAGAATACAATACCCGGGCTTTGCGAGACCCGCTAACCATATCGGGAGACACCCCGGGGGCCTCGGTTCGGGTGCGGGATCTCTTCGAGAGAATTAGCTATTTATATTCCATACCCCATTTTATTCTCGTGAAGAAATGGCATTTGACGAGGGGGACCCAGCCGAATGGAAACGTCGTGGCGACAGCTACGTAAAGGCCGGAAAATACGAAGAAGCAATTCAATGTTACCAGTATGCAACCTACCTTGACCCCAGGAATGCTTCGGCCTGGAACAACCTGGGATATGTCTATTCAAAGCTGGGACGAACAGACGAGGCAAGGAGAGTACGGGAGAAAATAAACGAGATTAAAAGGCAGGAAATAACGGGAACATCCGGAATCCCGGCACATCGGGAAAACGACGCAATATCTTTTAAATCAGACGTCTATTTCGCCTCTCCATGGGACAGGTGGTTTGCGTATATTATTGACACGATCCTGGTGGTTGTCGTTTTCTTTTTTTTGGTCCTCCTCCTCCAGGCCATCTATCCTCATAACCAGGACTCTTTCATAATTATCCTCCCTGTTGCCATGGTTACATACTGGCTGTATTTTGCAGTTCTCGAAGCTGGAGAGAACCAGGCCACCCTGGGCAAACGGGCACTCAGGATATTTGTTACCGATGACCAGGGGAGGAGAATTACCTTTGCCCGATCTCTTGGGCGGAGTCTCTTGAAGATTGTCGATACCATTACACCCTTCAGTTTACTGACCCTCCTGAACGGGATAGCAATCAACTATACTGCAAAAAGCAAGGGCCTTCATGACTATATTGCAGGCACACTTGTGCTCACTGAAAAAGAGACCAGTAAAAAGGCTTTTTCCGGGGATACGGGCAACAGGTCGATGAGTATATGGTTTATTATCATTCTGGTCATTGTTGCCGTAATCGGCCTGATCATCATAAGTGCCGTCCTTGCAGCATTTGTCTTTGGGATGGCCGGATCGACATCTTCCTCGGCTATCTCTCCTGAAGCAATTAAATATGTTCCCACCGGGATAAAATGCGGGGAAGGGTATTGCGGAGCCGGGAGCATTTGCTGTAATGGACACTGCTATGAAGAACCTGGCCCTGATTATCAAATCGATTATCAAACGTGCATGATTTATCCAAAAGGGACTGTATTGTGCGGGGAAGAGTATTGCAGAGGAGAGTGCTGCAACGGGAAATGTTACGAACCCTGTCCACCCAATTATTTCCGTGCAAATGACTGCAATTGCTACGAACAAGGCGGACTGATGTGGGAAGGCCCAAAATAGAGAGGTTCCATAACATATCTTGAAATTCCTTCCCCTCCAGGGGACATTTTGACGGACCCGGGGGAAGTTTCAAGGAACCTGTCCCTTCTTTTCCAGGAATCTTTCCCCCCGCAACAAAGAGGCCTGTCAGAAAGCCAGCCTGAACATAATTTTTACCCGGGCTCGTGGTTTCCCGGGGATCTGGTAGAAAGGCCGATTTCCGGAGGGTCTCTTTCATGGTGAGCTGGTAAGGGAGCTATAACTAAATACGTGGAATGAGGAAGTGATAACTGGTGAAACAAGGATGAAGGAAGAAGTCTTCTTCGGCGAAAGCATGCCAAAGGTAAGAAAAGATTACCCGGACATTTACGATGCGATCGTGCATTTGAACGAGGCTACGTATACCGGGAAAGTCCTTGACTACAAGACCCAGAAACTGATTGCCGTGGGAATCAACGCAGCTGTCTCTGATGAGAAGGCGACCAAAAAACAGATGATGAGCGCGATGAAGGAGTTAAATGTCACAAAAGAAGAGATCGTGGACGTTCTGAGAATGGTCCTCCTGACAGCGGGGATGCCACCCTTTGTCAAGGGTATGAGAATTCTCTATGAATTGAAAGACTAGGGTGTGCAGGGTTTCAGGGGTCTCTCTCTGTCTTTTTTTTATTCCCATTGCGATAGGTTCGCCTTGATCCTGTTCTCTCGTACCTCCCGGCCCCGGTCAGCTCATCTGCTTCTCTCTGCATCACCTCGTTCAGAAACCAGGTGATAACATTCCTCATTCCTTCTTCGTTATCGGTAAGGTAATTTACTACGAGATCTTTACTATTCATTGCCCTGTATTCCTCCATTGTCAATTTAGAGTGGATACAGGGAATCTTCAATTTTACAGCTTTATATGCACACTACCGGAGAAACCGAGAGTTCTGTGAAGGTTATAATTCCTAAATCATGCGGAGTTCAGGCTCAATACCGACCGGGTACCATGAGATTGAGTATGGGTTGGTGAAGGGAGGTGGGAAGGGTTAAATTCCTCTCAAATTGGATTTATATTTTTTTCTGGAATGCCGATTTACAGAATGATGAGATTGGGCACTTTTCACACAACGGTTCACGCGAAAGACAAATTTTTGATCCGAGGTCGAGTAATGCAAAGTTAAAATCTGCCGGGTTTTCTCTGTCAAGCAGCTCTTCCATTTTCAGGAGGAATTGTTTCTGTCTTCTTGAACCATCGTTCACCTTAGTTCCAAAAATTCGTCCGGTAATTCTGACTGTATTGGTATCAACCAGAATCTCCGGATGATTCCATGCGAAACATCGAATGGCAGATGCAATGTAATTCCCAACTCCTGGCAGGGAGAGAAGATCTTGTTTATCTTCAGGAATCCTCCCATTGAAATCCGATTCGATATCCTGAGCCATTCGATAGATTAAATCGATTCTCCAGAATAGACCAGCAGATGCAAGTAATTCTTTAATTTCGTCGATATCTGCCTCAACAATAGCTCGAATCGTTGGAAAACGTAAGGTAAATTTTTGATAGAGGGGAACAACCTGATCTGCTCTGGTTCTGTGAAGTAAAATTTCTGCAATCAGAATTTTATAGGGATCCTTCGTTTCTCGCCAGGGATAGTATCGAAAATTATCCTTCCCCCACTGTAGCAATAGTGAGTGTATTTTAGCGAGGCTCTCTCGTTTCATATTTAAGCCGTTCCCTGATTATTTTAATAACAACGGTTTTCAATGATATATTTTAGCGTGGTGGCCATCCTCATTGCCACTACAGGACTGACTGAATCAGCTGCCATCTGATATTTCATTCCCATTGCCATGGTGGGGGGGAACAGGTAGGTATCCGGAAATCCCATAATTTCAAGCACTTCTCGAACAGAGAGCACTCTTATGGGAAAATTATTTTCCCCAGCATTTGGATGAAGGATGTACGTTTTCATCACATTGCCAAAAGAAGGCGCACATTCATCGTATTTCAATCTGTGCCAGCCATATTTACCGGTCTTATAGTTTTCGTGATATTTCTCAATTGTTTTCAAATGGGGCCACTCATGATCGGGGAAATCATGCATGGCCATTTTTTCGTATTTCTTAATTGCCTGCTCTATGCTGAGGGATTGTGACCTTAGAACTTTTAATTTCTCAAAAAAATCATCTGCATCGTTACCGAATTCTCTAAAGCCTGCAGTGAATAAGCGTTTTCTCTGACTGGCAATTCCAAAATGGCTATAATTAATTCTATGGAAGGATACACTGTATCCCTCTTTTGCAGTTCTCTCGATGAGTCCCTGATAATTGGGATCTCCTGAAAGCGGGGGAACGTTTTCCAGAAGAAAAGCCCGTGGTCTGATTTCGTAGATATGATGGAAAAAACGGACCAACAAATTATAATCCGGATGGTTAATTCCTCTCTTTTTGATATTGATTGACGACCAGGGCCGGCAGGGAGGCCCGCCAATGATGATATCAAAATCGCCTGTTATCTCATCCTCTGCAAGATTTTTCTTGAAAAAATTTCCAATTTTATTCAATGAGAAAATTTCACCCGACCTGGGATTGATATCTACACCGGTGACTGAAAACCCTTCATTTCTGAATCCGAGTGAGAATCCCCCGGCGCCACAGAACAGATCAAGAACTTTTAATTGTGCCATTGTCGTGATTTTCTTTAATAAAGATTCTGAAGTGCAGGAACATTTCCCACAATCACCAGATATGCCCGTGCCCTTGATGTGGCAACGTAAATGAGTTCCCGATCGCCTGTCATATCAGGCGTTGCAGCAATAATTACAACACGTCGCTCAAGACCTTTAAATCTTCTAATCGTATCGAGAATGAGAAAGTCAAGGTCTATTGCTTCGGCATTTCGGCATTCAACCCCATCCAATCGTGCATCTGGTGCGAATTCAGCTATTTTCTGTGCAGATGTTACAAGGACCGCAATATCTGATGGCCTGATGCGTTCTTCTGTTAACAGGTGATGTACTCTCTGATTAATGATTGATTGAATTTCTGATGCCGAAGAAGCATGGATCCACTCTACCTCAACCCCTTCGGGTCCAATGGGCTCAATAGCAGATCCATTGTAATATTTTTGAACTACATTGTGAATGCGACGGGTATTACGCATATTGAGTGATAATCTGAAAGGAGGCTGATTGATTTCAAGGGGCAGAACTGGAACAGTACCATAAACACTCTGGTTGCTGTCAAAAAAGATACGAAGGAATCCATCGGGATGCAGAGCTTTGTCGAGAGTTGATAACCATTCCGGGGAAAAATCCTGCCCCTCATCGACAATTATTACATTGAATCGGTGGTTGTGAAGTATCTGAAGAGCTTTCCCCAGAATGTCAGAATATTTCCGCGCAGATAACTTTTTCTCAGAGATACCCCCCGGTAATTGAATCCCAGCTTTGTTAGCCATCTGATAACACAGTTCGTGGAATGTGACCACTCTGATATTTTTCCAGGATTCGAGACGATGATGTATATATTCGGCAAGAGGGTGATTAAAACAGAGAAATAAAATCTTTTCACCAGAACCTGCACGACGAACAGCCTCTTCCATGGCAAGTACTGTTTTTCCAGTCCCCGCTCCTCCAGAGATTGCTGCACGATGTATATCCTGGATAAATGTGAGTGTATGGAACTGCTGATATGTCAGGGTCTCAATTTGAGCATCATCCGATGCCAGTATGTTCCCCAATGGAACATGCAGCTGGAATGGATGTGCCAGTACAGCCTCGAGGGCTCTGATCCCATCCTCCCCAAGAGGTTTTTCCTTCTGGGACAAACCATCGATTTCGCCATATCGGTTCATCACCCATTGTCGTAAATCGGTTTCGAACTCATCCAGACAACAGAAGATAGAGCGAGGACTGTCAGGACCCAGATCTTCTCCGGGACATTCAGAATCTGGAAGAATAACTCCGTGTCTTGCTCTTATTCGTCGTGATTTCCACTTACCCGAGTCTTTCAGTTTTTTCAGGAGATGGTGTTTGCTTGTCCTCGCCTGACCAACAGGATTCTTAATCTCGTGACGCACGCCCCATCGATCCCGGCTTTTCCATTTATCCAATTTCGGATCATAACTGACTTCTCCACCCTTTACTTCAATCGCAAGAATACCCAGATTGGGGTGGGCAATCAGGAAATCGCATTCACCATCTTTTTCTTCACCAAAAGGTGTGAGACCCAGCCACGGACGTGAATAGAAAACGACAAATGAATCCTCAAGCACATCTCGAAGACGATTATAAACCCGACATTCGGCTGACCTGAGGATATTTGAGACAATTTCAGCGGGAATCTCGCGGGGCCACATTACCGCCATCATCAACCTCTCTCAGCAAATCTGAAAAATATCCCATCCCTCTATCGTCAGGAAGCCCTACCAGCATTGCCCGATCAAGAAACCGGTTATACTGTTCGCATGACGTTTCAGGCGCCAGACAGCAGGCATGGCATGCAGACCCGGAATAGTGTTCTGGTGGGGCAATCACCTGTTCGATACAGAGCGGATCCGAAGAGCACCACTCCATGTCCCGTATAGCAGCTCTTACCGTTGGTGAGATTCTGGCAGCTTCACCCTGACGTTGAAGACCCCCAAGCGTACCATCAGAATCAGAGGTGGCTGTATATATGAGAACTCCTGCCATATCACCGGAATCATCACTGACATATATCCTCTCTCTGAGCGATGCGCTTGAGTATCCGCATTCGAGAGTAAGCTGTCGCATAAGTGCATGAGCCCACGTGTGAACAAGGAAGTAACGTGGCGTAAGAAGAGGTGTGGATCTGCCCTCAAAGCGTTTGTTCCATTCACGCTGCCAGCGCTCCTGGATTGCCTCTGCACGCAGTCTTATCCTTTCCTGCTGCTCCCAGCATCGGAGAGTGGTCGGGTTAAACTCCATAAAAATACCCTCTCCACGGACTTCAATTGCAGGTAACCATCGAGTTGCGTTCAATGATAGAGGAACAATGTTTCTATCGTTTTCATCTCCACATGGATTTATTCTGGTAAATCCTCTAAGGGTAATAACCTCGTGCAGGCGCACCACTCTGACAATTTTTCTGAAATAAGGTCTTATTTCATCGGGAACTTCAACATTCCTTATCTCAAAATCGCCATCATCGTCCTGGCCGATATCAAAACCTGCAATAAGGTGCTTGTATTCCTCATACTTGAGGTTCAGCATTTCATCTCGATGAAAATCTTCAAGTCGCTCTTCAATCATTCTAGTAAGGGATTCAGGAGTGAGGTTGAGATTCTTCAGGGTCTCTTTCAGACTTCCCCTGGCCAGAATTCGGATATATTCTGCTCTGTCGTCCGGATCTGTTTTTACCAGTTCATCCCAGTAAACTCCCAGCTCTTTCTCTGATAGTACGACTGCGCTTGCAGGCACGGCAAAGGCAAGTGCCAGCATCACGAGTGCTACTACCATTATTCCGAACTTCTTTCCTATTTTCATGTTTCTTTCCTCCAATTCGCTTGGATTCCAGAAGGCATGACAAAAAAGCTTTTAATGTTTTAAGCCAATGTTTATCACGCCTACGGGCTGCAAAGGGGTTCAACATCATTCCAACGAGGTTAGAACCCCTCGCAACAAATCTGCAATTCTCAGCAGAGCAGAAAAAACTTCTGAGGTCACGAATTGTAAAAATAACCCCTTAAATTAGATAGTATCACTTAGTGATTAAATTAATATTAATCAAAGAAATTAATTGCTTTTTATGAGTATTTTACTGTGCGATTATCAGGATGAGTGAGGCACCAAAGTTGTATTGATGAGCCTCATTTCAGGACAAATTAGGTAGTCCGAAAATAGTATGTTTCATCCGGGAGGGTTAAGAGACGGCCAGAACGGCGATGAAGCGGTGATACTGGTCTCATCTTGCCGACCCTGGGAACCTGTGGCGCAAAGGGGGCAGGAGCCAAAAACCAAAATAAAAGGTTATTATTGTGGGTGAAGAAATTTACCCCGATTTTGATGTTGTATCAGCAAAACAAATATCATAAAGGAATGGAGAGGCGGGATCCGTCTTGTACCATGGGCCACGTTCTTCCCAGATTTTCTGCAGTAGTGTTGATTTATCCCATATGCTCGGTGCCATATCCTGTCCCTGAGACGGTCCAGGAGTTGGTAAAGGCGGTTGGGCGGGCATAATTGGCAACCCTGACGGTAGTTGAGAAGGCGCAGTGGTCGGAATGGATTGGCTCTTGTAGGCTGAAATCAGATCAGCTTTACTAATTCCGGCGACGGGTGACCAGACAATAATCAGGATAACAACTAAGCATATAATAACGGGCCACATTTTCATAGCGATTCACGTGAGTAGATAATTTAAACATCTATATAAATTTATATGATGAAATAAGTTGGGAAAAGATTCAAGAACTTGTTGCGTGTATATAAGAACAAATATACATAATGTTGTATTAAAAATCTGTCATAACCTGGTGATCAATTGATTAAAGGATTCTAACCACGAGTGAAAAGTGCTGCTATGGGGATTTAATCAGCGTTTCATATTTTGATAATTATAACAGTCAACAGTGTGTTGTTTTTAAAAAAAGGAACACCCCGTTAAAAAACAGGGAGAGCCCCTACCCCCTCACCACCGGATACAACACCTCCCCGGGAGGAAGCGGGATCGTTGCAATCGTCGTGTTGATATCCCCAAGCGAGTTCGCCTTGATCTGCTTTGCCGACATCGTGTACAGGACATCACCGATGTACAGCGATCGCTTGACCTCGGAGGCCGAGCTGCCGTAGTAGTAATACCCGGAATCCCCGGCCCCATGCTGGACGGTGCCACGGAGGCTAAACCCGGTCTGCGGGGACAGCCCGAACACGTATGCCCCGTACCAGACCTGCGGACGGGAGGAGTAATAGTCCTCCCTGACGACCGGCTCGGCGGTAACAGCCCGTACCGGGATCACCAGGAGGTTCTTTGGCCGGTCAAAGAGGAAGGCGTGGTGGTCTGCCAGCGCCGCCGAGTCGGAACCGGCATCCCCGATCTGCACCTTGGAAACGAGGGCCGGGTTTGCGACATCCGAGACATCGAAGAGGGCGAGCTTGACCCCGCTCGTGGAGACCCCGCCCCATTCACTGGTCGCCGTCTCCTTGCCGATGCCGATGATGTGCGTTGCATCGTAGGGGTGGAGGTAATCAGAGTAGCCGGGGATCTTCAGCTTGCCGAGGATCTTCGGGTCATGGGGCGAGGATAGATCGATCACGAAGAAGGGATCGATCCGCCTGAAGGTCACCATGTAGAGCCGGTCGCCGATGAACCGGGTGGCATAGATGGATTCCTGTTCGGCAATATGGGTCAGTCCGCCAACGATCGCCATCTCCGGGGACAGGACATAGACATTGTTGTAGGTGTACTGCCCGTACCGCGGAGTGTAAACGGTTGAGGTTGTCGCCACCCGGAGGTTTCCCTTGTATTCATCCATCGAGAACTGGTTGTGCAGGGTGCCGGGCACCTCCCCCCTGGCCAGGTAGGTGATGGCGCCGTTCCGGATACCGATCTTGTGGATGACGGTGGTGGTCTGGTCTGCCTCATGCCGGCGGACCACGTCCTCTTCGGCGGTCCGGAGCCCCTCGATGATGGACTGCCGTTCGCTCTCGCTGAGAGTGTTGAAATCGGCCGGGATACCGGGCAGGCTTGCAGCAGAACTGCCGGCATCGTTGATCATAGGGACAGGCGGCTCGCGGTAGATCACCGGGAAGTGGCGCGGATAGCCCACGTACATCGCATCCCCGGAGACGTAGAGCGTATTCCCGGTGCCGAGCAGGTAGGTCTGGGCATCCTTCTCCTTCCCGCTCGTGGCATCAAGGACGGTGATGGTGGTGAACGTGTACCATGACTCGGGATGGTCGAAATACCAGACATCCGGCTGGATTACGGTCCGTGACCCCTCGCGGAGAACAGGGACGACGATCGGGCCATCACGGTAATACGGGTTAACCTGCTCCTGGGTGACCAGGTAGACGAGCGAGCCGACCATCCGGGCATCGAAATAATCGCCGTCGATCGAGTAGTCTTTCACCACCCGGGGTCTGGCCCGGTCGCTGATATCATAGATGGTCGCGTGCGTGACCGGTGAGTGCGGACGGTAGTATGGCGGCACTATCCCCGGTTCTGCCAGGGATATGGTGACATCCGGCGTCCCGGTGCTGAAGAGGACCAGGCGGTCACCCCGGACAAAGATGTCCCGGGGTGTGTCGGCAATCCCGGTGGTGGACACCACCGAGGCGCCCGCTGCAGGGTAGGCGTCGATGATCAACAGGTTTGAGCCGGAGATGGTGTAGATATACCGGTTGTCGTTCTTGATGATATCCGGCTCATCGACACCGGCAACCTGGACATTGGTCTGCGAGTACGGGACCCCGCCTGGGCCGCCACCATCCCCCCGTACAGAGGGGGCAGGGATACCGGAGGCCTGTTCGCTGGCCCACGCATTGGTGCTGAATGTTGGCACCAGGGTCCGGTGGGGAACTGCCTGCACCGACTCCCTGAGGTACTGCTCGATCTCGGCGGTTGAATTGAACTTCTTCAGTCCTGATGATGCGGGAGGTGTGGTTGCCGGGACGCTCATGCATCCCGCCGCAAGAACTGCGATGAGGATGAGGAAGCAACCGAGGATGAAACGATTGCGTGACATACGCGTAGGTAGGGAGGGGGATATCATCAAGCTGGTGTAAACTGCGAAAATTCCCAAAGCCATGGAGAAAGAGATCGATTCCCTGGTTCCGGGCAGGTGCCGGTGACAGTGTATCCAGCCTACTGGAGAGTGGAAAGAATATGGGCATTTAATACATACCGGTGTAAAAGATCGTTAGATGGAAAAGGGAGATCCCTCACCATGAACACCGAAGAAATTGCAGGAACATGCCAAAGGCTCGCATCACAAAAGACCCGTGGTGAGCTGGGCGGCGCGATTGCAGGGATAGTGCTCTCGTACTCCCCCAGGGACCTCCAGCGGATGCGGTGGAATTTTTCGGGGAAGATCCAGGACATGCCGCCGGAACTGCGGAAAAAACTCGAGGAGACCATCACCGGGCACCTGCAGGGGACCTACCAGGCACTCCGGCTCATGAACCAGCAGGGGACGTTTTCCTGCATGGATGAACCCCCTGCACAGGGTGCGGGTGCATACTGGAAGATGGTCGAAGCCCGGTGTTCTGCCGGGGACGCGGAAAAGGTCAGGCTAAGGTTCCTGAAATTTCTGCTCTCGGGGTTCTGCATGTTCGTGCAGCTACTCCCCGGCCACCCGGTCGGCATGCCGTTTCCCGGAGGAGAGAAAGTCAAGGTCATCGACGGGGTCTACTACTGCCCGGTCAGGGAGAAGGCAAACGATGTCGATTCGGCCCTCTGCCCCTTCTGCCCGGCCCTCCAGACCCCGGAGATCGGGTACCTGAAACCGCCGGTGGATTCCGGCAGGCACCGGAAGGAGGAGTTCCTCCGCCAGACCTTCGAACGGCACCATTACAACGGGTGAATGGCCAGGGACCTTTTCCGGCAAAAGCGGTACGGGTTTTCCGGGAATCGGGGGCGTTCCTGCAGCGATTACTTTTTAACGAAACCCGCTAATCAATCATTATCTCAGTATCTGAGGTGTGACACATGGGTATGTTAAAAGAGTTCATGGACTTCCTCTACGAGTACAAGGTCATAGGGCTTGCAATCGCCTTCATCATCGGTGTTGCCGCAACGGCGCTGGTCAAGTCCCTGGTTGACAACATCGTGATGCCGGTAATCACCTTCTTTATCCCCGGCGGTGAGTGGCAGAATGCAACGCTTGTGCTCGGGTCGATTGTCATTTCATGGGGAAAATTCCTTGCCGACCTGATCTACTTTATCATCGTCGCATTTGTCGTCTTTATCGTCGCCAAGAAGGTGCTTAAGGAAGATAAAGTGACCAAGAAGTAACCCCCTTTTTTTTCCTGTCCTTCAAATCCAGGACAAAGAGCCCTGTTATTCACAAATACCTCTCACCGGAGGAGAGGCCGGTGCTGACCCGGACCCAAGATCCCGGTCTCCTGCTGGAACCGGTATCACTTCTGCGGATGGACGATCGCTTTCATGCTCCCGTCCCGGTGCCGGGCTGGAACCGGTATTCATTTCTGCGGATGGACGATCGCTTTCATGCTCCCGTCCCGGTGCCGGGCTGGAACCGGTATCACTCCTGCGGATGGACGATCGCCTTCAGGCTCCGGTCCCGGTGCCTTGCTGGAACCGGTATCATTCCTGCGGATGGACGATTGCCTTCACGCTCCCGCCCCGGTCTCCTGCTGGAACCGGTGTTACTCCTGCGGATGGACGATCGCCTTCACGCTCCCGTCCCGCTGCCGGGCTGGAACCAGTATCACTCCTGCGGATGGATGATCGCCTTCGGACTTCCGTCCCGGTGCCGGGCTGGAACCGGTGTTACTCCTGCGGATGGACGATCGCCTTCAGGCTTCCGTCCCGGTGCCGGGCTGGAACCGGTATCACTCCTGCGGATGGATGATCGCCTTCGGACTTCCGTCCCGGTGCCGGGTTGGAACCGGTATCACTCCTGCGGATGGATGATCGCCTTCACGCTCCCGCCCCGGTCTCCTGCTGGAACCGGTATCACTCCTGCGGATGGGCGATCGCCTTCATGCTCCTGTCCCGGTCTCCTGCTGGAACCGGTATCACTCCTGCGGATGGATGATCGCCTTCACGCTCCCGCCCCGGTCTCCTGCTGGAACCGGTATCACTCCTGCGGATGGACGATCGCCTTCAGGCTCCCGTCCCGGTGCCGGGCTGTCAGGAGGAACCCCTTCACCGTTTCCCGTAACGGGAAAACATGGGTGATCATACCGGTCACATTGACCCTGCCATGCTGGATCCATTTCAGGGCGATGGCCAGGTCATGGAAATCGGCGGCATAGGAATGGGTGATCGTGACCTCCTTCTGCCACAGGTCCCATACATTGATCCTGGACTGGACTTCAGGGTTGGTGGGGGCAAAAAAGAGGATCGTCCCCCCTGGTCCGATGGCTTCAAGTGACTGTTCCACGCAGACCGGGACCGGTGCGGTCACGATGACCGTATCTGCACCAGCCCCGCCGTTCAGTTCCCTGAACCGTGCCGGGACGTCTTCGGAAGCGGGAATGGTTGCATCGGCACCGAATCCCCGGGCGATCTCCAGCCGCTCGGGACTCGGGTTGGAGACCGCAATAAACCCCGCACCATTCAGCCGGGCGGCCTGGATATGGAGAAGCCCGGTGATACCGGCACCGATGACCAGGACCGATCGGCCATCCGAGGTCGGGGCGAACCGCTGTCCCCGCACCACGCAACCCAGGGGTTCGACGAAGGTCCCGGCATCGAAGGAGACCGGGCCGGGAAGCCGCAGCATCCCCCTGTCCACGTTGATTTCGGGCAGCACAACGTATTCTGCAAACGCCCCGTACCCGTTCTTGAACTTTGTGGTATGCAGGGTCTTGCAGGCGGTCGCATGCCCGCGGATGCAGGCGTTGCAGGTGTTGCAGGGGACATGGTGAGTCACAACGACCCGGTCTCCCACCCTCCATTCCGGGTCAACCGCGGAGCCGACCTCGGCGATGGTCCCCGTGCACTCGTGGCCAAACGCCCCGATCCCCCCTGGTCGCCCGGCACGCTTCACCCGGTACCATTCCATCACATCCGACCCGCACACCCCGCAGGCCATGACCCTGACCCTGACCTCCCGGGGCCCCACGGTGAGATCGTCGACTTCCTCGATGCGGATGTCGCTGTTTGAGTAGTAGACCGCGGCTTTCATCGCATCACCGGGAAGCGCTGCATCGCAGGTTCAGTCAAGCTTCCGGGCACCGGGCAGGCAGGAGCTGTACACCTCAAGGGCTTCCCTTACCGTATGGTCTTCGTGGACGATTGCCCCAATCGCCCTGATCATGCCCACCGGGTTGTCGTCCTGGAAGATGTTCCGCCCGAAGTCAACCCCTGCCGCACCGGCCTGGACCGAGTTGTAGGCCATCTCGAGCGCATCGGGAGGACTCGAATATTTCCCGCCGGCAACGACCACTGCCGTGGGAGCGACCCACTCCACCAGCTTCGGGAATTCATCGCAGTAATAGGTCTTGATGATCCGGGCCCCGGCATCCTGGCAGATACGGGAAGCAAGGGCCAGGTAGCGAAGGTCCCGGGCCATGTCCTTTCCCACGGCGGTGACGGCCAGGACCGGGATGCCATACTCCTCGGCGGAATTGATCATGTCGGTGAGGTTGAGGATCGTCCGCTGCTGGTTGGCCGAACCGATGAACACGCTGACCGCCACACCGGCCGCATCCATCCGGATGGCTTCCTTGATGCTCACCGTGACCTGTTCATCGCTCAGATCATCGAAGAGGACGCTGTTTCCCCCGGAGACCCGGAGCATGATGGGCTTAGACCCGAGATCCTCGGGGGCGATGTTGCTGCGCACCGCCCCGCGGGTGGTCATCAGGCAGTCGCAGTAGGGGAGGAGGGTTTTGACGGTCGTGCTCATGTCCCGGAGCCCGGTTGTCGGCCCCTGGAAATAGGGGTGGTCGATGGCCAGCATGACCACCCGGTTGTCGATCGGGCTGATTATCCGGTTCATCCGGCTCTGGATTCCTGCATCAAGATACGCATTCACCATGGGGACACTCCACGAGAAGTAAGGATATGCAACGGTAAAAAGCGTTGGGATTACCGGTTATCCGGCCTGACGATGAGGTAGCCCTTCCCGGTCAGCCAGCGGTGAAATGCATGGGTGGTATGCAGGCAGGGGGAGGCACAGATCGCCCGGATTTCCTCATATCGCGGAGAGTTTTCCACTTCCCTGTCCAGGAGCACCTGGATCGGGCATTGCACGTCCCTGCAGTACTCACGGCGCTGGTACTCGATATACCCCTTCATACCAGGTTCTTGGAAAAGAACGGGAAAAGGTTACCGGTCTTTGCGAACGGACAGGAACCGGTCCCGGACGACCTGCAGTGAGAATGGAGCATGGCATGACAGCTGCCCTTGGAAAAAAAGGGAGGAGATCGCTTCAGGTGGATTCCTTGACGGCATCCATCGAGATGCCACAGGCGTCCGCAACCCCCTTGCCGTATGCCGGGTCGGCCTTCATGCAGTTCCTGATGTGCCGTATCTTGATGAACTCCGGTGCATCTCCCATGGCCCGTGCGGTGTTTTCGAAGAGGACTTTCTGCTGGGCAGGGCTCATCAGTCGGAAGAGCTTGCCCGGCTGGGTGTAATAATCGGAATCGTCCTCGCGGAAGTTCCAGGCCGCCGCCGCACCGGAGAGCTCAAGCGGCGGTTCGCGGTACCCGGGCTGCTCCTGCCACTCGCCGTAACTGTTCGGTTCGTAGCCGATGGTGGCGCCATGGTTTCCATCAACCCGCATCTGGCCGTCCCGGTGGGATGGGTGCGCCGGTGCATATTTCGGGCGGTTGACAGGGATCTGGTGGTGGTTTACCCCGAGGCGGTAACGCTGGGCATCGCCGTAGGAGAAGAGGCGGCCCTGCAGCATCTTGTCGGGAGAAAACCCAATGCCCGGTACGACCGCGGCAGGGTTGAATGCCGCCTGTTCCACGTCCTGGAAATAGTTGTCGGGGTTCCGGTTCAGCTCAAGCACACCCACCTCGATCAGCGGGTACTCCTTCTTGTACCAGACCTTGGTGAGGTCGAAGGGGTTGTAGGGCATCTTTTTTGCCTGCTCATCGGTCATCACCTGGATGTACATCGTCCAGCGGGGGAAGTCACCCTTCGCGATGCTCGTGAACAGGTCGCGCTGGTGGCTCTCCCGGTCCTTGGCGATGACCGCCTCGGCCTCCTCATCGCTCAGGTTCTTAATCCCCTGCTTCGTGATGAGGTGGAACTTGACCCATACCCGTTCGTTCCTGGCATTGATCATGCTGAAAGTGTGGCTGCCAAAGCCGTGCATGTGGCGGTAGGAGAGGGGGATTCCACGGTCGCTCATGGTGATGGTCACCTGGTGCAGCGCTTCGGGAAGCGACGACCAGAAGTCCCAGTTGTTCTTTGCAGAACGCATGTTGGTGTGGGGGTCGCGCTTGACCGCCCGGTTGAGGTCAGGGAACTTGTGGGGGTCCCGCAGGAAGAATACCGGGGTGTTGTTCCCGACAAGGTCCCAGTTCCCCTCTTCGGTATAGAACTTGACGGCAAATCCGCGGATATCACGTTCCGCATCGGCAGCCCCCCGCTCACCGGCAACAGTCGAGAAGCGTACGAACACCTCAGTCTTTTTTCCGACCTCTGAGAAGATCTTTGCCTTTGTGTACCGGGTGATATCATGGGTGACCGTGAAGACCCCGAATGCGCCGGACCCCTTGGCATGCATGCGCCGCTCCGGGATCACCTCGCGGTCGAAGTGCGCAAGTTTCTCCTGGAACCAGACATCCTGCATCAGCATTGGCCCGCGGGGACCGGCGGTGATTGCGTTCTGGTTGTCAGCAACAGGTGCACCCGCAGCGGTGGTCAGTTTCTTCTTTTTTTCCATTATCTGTACTCCTTTCTTTCCTTTTCAGGGAATGAGGAAGCCTCCGGCCTGAGCCGACAGGATAGTCTTGTTACTCCCGCTCATCAACTTTACCGATAGGGAAAGTGCCGGACATAATATAACGTCCCCTGCCTCTCCCCCTGGTGGTATAAAGGGTCACCGGGGTTTTGCATTGCAATCGCCAGGGGAGGTCTTTTTAAAACCTGCACACATTTCCCATGACGGTAAAACTGCCATCCGCTGCCTGTATGATCGAGACCACCGAACGGTCGGCCCCGCTGGAGCATGATCGGTCCCAGGCAACCCTCCCTGCATTGTCAAGGAGAACAATGCGGAGCGTTTCCACCCTGGAGGGTCTCACCTGGTTACAGTGAGCCCCTGCGTTCCTCGCATGCTGAAAAGACGGTATGAACCCCGGACCTGGTGGGGGGGTCTCTACCCCTTCCAGGGTATGGCCTTCATGCCCATTCTGCCTGCCAGGCAGCCTTTCTCCTTTCTTCCGCTGACCCTGGGAGACATCGTAGCCCATCAATCGAGGGTGGTCGGTTGCTGTTCCGGTTGTGCTGGTCCAGCCGTGCTCCCGGGCTCTGAGATGCGGGCTTTCAGCTTGGTTTTTTTTCTGCTCGCAACTCTGGTGATTACGAGGGACTGGATACTGGATACAGCGGTTATTTCACTGGTATGGTATCGTTATTCTGCCGATTTTTCGGCCACTGATTGTTACTATGACGACATTTTACAAGGATCTTTGCGGTTGACCCTGGACAGTTAATAAAAAAATGGGTTGTGGAACCGGTGCAGACCGGAGACTTCACCCGTGTTCCCTTTCCCTCTTCAGTGCGATAAGTGCAGCGATAATGAGAACCACTAATACAGCGATCCCGCCGACTATCCATGAGAATGGTATGATATCAGTCCAGTCCGGCATCTCTGTGGTGGCGGGTGCTTCCGTTGGGGGTTGTTCAGTTACCCGGGTGGTCAATGGGACTGAAGTCCCTTCGTCAATAGGCGGGGTTTGTACCGGTGTTGATTCTGGCGGGGTGGTTGCAGTTGGGGATGGTGAAGGAGTCGCGGGTGTGCGGGACTGGGAAATGTAGGAACCCGAACCGCCGCCGCCACCGCCACCGCCGCCGGTGGAAGGCCCTGAAGGTCCTGGCACGGTTATCGTTCCGGTGGGGATGGTCGGGGTAATCGCGGATCCGCCATCTGCATCCATGTAGACTGACTCGATTATGAATGATGACCACCCTCCTGAAATTCCTTTAATGCTCAGAGTTGCGAGCGGTATATCCTTTGTTCCTGGTTCGACCTGCCTGAAGATATCCACCCCGCTTATCCTGACAGATCCGTCAGTTTTTCGCGTGGTGTTGTTCAGGACCGCCCATGAAGGATACACGACTTCTGATACGTCTGCAACGAGAGGGTTAGAGAACCGGACTACAAGGTCGTAGCCCGCGAGACCTGAAGAAACATCGTTCAGGGTCAGGTTAACCGTGGCAGTCTTGCCTTGCTGCACTGTAATAGAGGAAGGATCGATTTGGATACTCGATGCACAGACCGGTGAAAGCAACAGGATACTGCATGCGATAAAAAAAATAATCTGGTGAACTGTGGAGGTTTTCATGTGGTATTCCTCTTTTAGGACGGCACTGTAAAAATGGGTTGTGGTTCATGGGATCGAAGTCGGGGCAATTCCGGGATGGAATTGTGCATTGCCCTCCTTCTTCCCCTGACACTCATTTTTTGTCGTGTATTCTGGTAATGCACGGTAGATCTCCTGGATTCCAGGTGGTTCACGGGTGACTCGCCAGAAGCTCCTGATACAGCAGCACTACGTCATCGTAATCGATCCGGCCGTTCTGGTTGTAATCATAGGGCTCGATCCCCACATCGTCCTGGTCCCGGATCCACTGCATGTTCTCGTAATACAGGACGACATCATCGTAGTCGAGCCTTCCGTTCCCGTTGATGTCTTCATAGAGGAAGTCACCGTCAGGATCCGTGGGGTCATTCGACTGGCCCGGGAAAGGCTTGACATATCGTGTAACCCTGATATAATCGGATTTTGTCTCGGTATCTGAGCTGTAGGCATTCTCCACGGTCAGCGATACCGTGTAGTTACCGGGGTTCACGTAGGACGCCACCGGGTTCTGGAGAGTGCTGTCCACGACACCATCGTTATCAAAGTCCCACGACCACGATGAAGCGGGAGGAGTGCCGGTCGAGAGATCAGTGAAGGCGACGAACAGGGGCCTTGATGCGGAAGCCTTTCCGGACGTGACATTTGCCTCGAAGTCAGCGGACAATGAGGCATGGACCGCGATCTCCCCGGAGGTGACCTTCGGTGAGATTGCAGCCCCTCCATCTGCGTCCATGTGCACACCGGATATGGTAACCGGGGTGGTTCCCATACTGTCAGCCCTGACCGTGATGGTTGCAAGGAGGACATTCACACTTCCTGCCTGGATATTCCTGCCAATGTCAACCCCGCTTAATCTCAGGGTATCAGCCGGTGGCTGGGGTGTCGTGTTGCTCAGTTCCGCCCAGGCCGGGTACTCCACTGTAACAATCTCCCCAACAGCTGGATTACCAAGCGTGACCTGGAGATCATATCCTGCAAGGCCGGCTGGTGCGGTCGTGAGGAGGATCTGGTACGGTGCGGTGGTGTCTAGCGACAGGGCAGATTGCGCAGGTACGATCTTTACCTCGGGTTCGCCACTGGATGGGCGGGACAGGAGGTGGATGGAGGCGACTCCCTTAACCGCCATGCCGCCGGTCACATTCTGCCCGGTGAGACGGAGCGGCCAGTTCTGGTCGTCTCCGGGAATCGGTGTCCCGTTCAGGGAATTGGCAATCAGGTAGTTGCTGTTCCGGATGATCTGCTCGCTTGGGATGGTAGTGGAGTAACCATCTCCTGCGGTCACTTTCACATCATAACCGGCTGCGGCCAGGGTGTTGTTGAACCCATCGTTAGAGTGCTGGTCATCATCATCCACGTAACCGGCAAGGAACCAGAGCGGCATTCCCTCCCATGTTCTTCCTGCAGAGTCGGTATACGAAGCCTTGTGATTTGCGCCGAACTGGCAGGCGAGGGCAGACTCGAAGTAGTTGCGTGAGATCGTCTCGCTCATCCCGCCGATATCCTCGCCGTCAAGCAGAAGTGACCAGTCAGCAGCAGGGGCCGAATAGATCTTGATCGTGGAGATATACTTGGCTGAGAGACCTGCGACAGACGGGTACTGGACCCCCCCGTTCCAGTTATAATGCCAGTATTGCTCGGGAAGGGCTTCGTGCATGTTCCATTGCCCGACGACATGATCTTCCGGCGTGAAGAAGAGCCTCGGACCGTCGCCGAACTTGGGGACGTAGTTCCCATCGGCATACCAGGCGATTACTGATTCACCGAGGTGGGAATAGACGTGGGGGTTGGGATAGATGGCATCGTAGGGGAGTATGGTCTCGAAGTTGTCAGTTGCAACAAACTTGATCTCGGTTCCGGGTTCCATTCCTCCGACAAGCTCGCAGAGATCCCTCACCTTCGTTGCCTTAATGGCGTTGTCTATCTTGGGCGGGGACATCCCCTTGGTCTCGGTGGGGTCCCAGATATCATCCGGGTCCATGGTGAGGCCCTGGTACATGTAGTGCGTAGTGCCGTCGCCTATGACCGGCAGGTTTGCCTCCATCCAGATGTGATCGACCGTGGTCTGGCTGAGGATGGTGGTCCCATCGTTTGCGTATTTAATGATGGTGATGGTCGGGATCTCGGTCGGCTCCTGGAACGCAGTCAGCTTGATACTGGCGATGTTCCCAACGCTGTAACTCGCAGAGGGCAGGCCGGATCCGACAAGCTGGAGGGGGGCCTTTGTCCCGGAGAGCGGTTCCCCGTTCACCTTGTTCGCAATGATAAATCTGTTGTCGGTCCCGATCTCCTGGCTTGTAAGTTCCTTGCTGTACCCATCCCCTGCTGTCACGATCACTGTGTAGCCCGCAGTGGCGAGGGCGTTGTTGAAGCCGTTCGGCCCATGGGGAATCCTGTCATCGACCCACCCCATAATCCGCCACAGGGGGATGCCCTCGTATACTTTACCTTCCCCATCGTCGTATGTTGCATGATGGCATGCCGCCCAGTCCTCGAACTCAGGCAGGGGGATGGTGTCGCTGATGGCGCCGATGAGCTCAAGGCTCCAGTCCCCCGCAGGATACCCTGGCAGACCTTCAAGCCGGATTGTTGTGATGTTGCCTATCCGCTGCTTTCCGCCCGTTGTTGCGGGTCCTACAAGCTTCAGGTTTGCATCGGATCCGGTCAGCGGTGTGCCGTTGAGGGTATTGGCTACGATGAACCCATTATTGTGGCTGATATCGAGGCTGCTGAAGGTCGCATTGAATCCATCACCGGCAATAACCCGGACCGTGTACCCTGTCACATTCGCCCGGGTATCGTTGAATGTCCAGTGACTGGTTGTCTCTATATCATCAACAGCTCCGACAAGGTCCCAGAGCGGGACCCCCCCCCAGGTGTTCCCGGTTCCATCTGTATAGGTCACGCCGTGGGTGCATGCGATGCCCTGCTCGAAGTACTGCTGTGATATTATATCGACCACATCCCCTTCCATCCTGAGGGTCCACCCTGCCGGCGGTTCGGGGAGTCCGACAAGTTCGATTGAGACGATGTTTCCAACCAGCTTTCCAGAGGAGACCTTGGGGCCGATCATCTGGAGCGGGAAGCATAACTTGGTGCTGTTTGGCTTGGTGAGGGGCAGCGGTTCCCCGTTCAGGGTGTTTGCCACGATGTAGCCGTTGTCCCTCGCGATGTCTCCGCTTTCGAAGTTAATCGAGTAGCCATCTCCAGCGGTCACCTTGACCGAGTATCCCTCAGCGGCAAGTGCGTCGTTGAAGGGGCCATGCATGTTCTCATCGTCAACCCAGCCGACGAGGAACCAGAGAGGAATCCCGCCCCATACATTGCCATCGCCGTCAGTGTACGTGGCGGAATGGCTGGGCTGGCAGGCCACTCCCGCTTCAAATTCGCTCCTCGTTATCGTCTTTGAAATTGCACCGGATAGAGAGAGCGTCCAGTCTCCAGGGGGAGCGGATCCCGAAGTGTCGGCAACGGTCCTGACTGCGGCGGTGGCCTTGGAGAGGGTCTCGGTGAGGTTGTTCTTGTCCCCGACCCCTGCAGCATAATAGAAGTCGACCCGGTCGCCGTCAGAGAGTTCGATGACGTTCAGTCCGTTGGCATGGTTCCCATATCCATCCTTGTAAACGCCATTCACATAGGCAAACCAGTTTCCGGGCGAGTTCCGGATGTACTCTTCCACGTCATCGAGGAGGAGCACCTGGTCGGAGGACCAACGCTTGTCAGTGACATTGTAGGTCAGGCCGGTTGCCTGGAGCGCCCCGAGGGGCGTTGTCCAGCTGACCGTGTAACTTGTCTGGGAGTTGTATGCGACCTTGTTGAAGGTCGAACCCGGCGCCAGGTTCACTGTCCCGTTGAAGAGCTCAGGGATGGCCGGTGGCGGGGTTTCTTCCTCCTCCTCCTCGGCTCCCCACGCTGCTATCGCTGGTGGAGTAACGGTGCACTTGCGAACCAGGACCCAGTCAACGTCTATTCTGGAATTTTCGCCTGATACGTAAATCTGAGGAATCCAACTGGAGCTATCCATCTGTTCAGATATCGCTTTCTGGTTTGCATCATTGACCAAGTACATAACATTGGTCGAGCCGCTCCTGATAATATCCTGAATGGCATATGTATTTGCTGTCCAGCCTGTGATTAGTTCCGGATTGCTGAATCCTGTATTATAGTTATATAGCATACCAGGGCCGAAAGAGTGGGAGTAATACACATAGCCCCCCGCAAAGGTTGCTGGATTAAGGAAATTGAAATACTCATAAAAGTCTGTTGAGGCAAAATGGGCTGATTTCAGCCTTGATCGGACTGCGTAATTTTGTCCGAAACTCTCCTTCCCCTCTATTAATACCGCGTTTCCTGTAGATGACAGTGTGCATATCCCACCTGATACGGTTGGTGATCCCATACTATCCCATTTCCCGGCATTCAGCGAAGTCCCTGGGAAGTCGTCGAAGAACGGGAACGTGTCATCGCCATTGCTCACCGCCACCGCAACCGGATTCCCGTAATAGAGATACACCTGTGTCCCCGTCACCGGGATCGACGGCACCTTCACCCAGGCAACAGCTGAACCGGTTTCTGATGGCTCAATCCAGTAGGGGAGCAGGACATTGCCAGTGGTGGTGAACCGGAGGTCGGAGTAATCGGCTTTGACCCTGGTTCCGAGGTATACGTTCTCCCCTGAATCGGTCCCGTCCGCCCTGTGGACAGTGAACCTTACCTGGTAATCGGTGAGATCCCCGTCAGGCGATCCGCCGATGGTGACCAGCTTCCGGTATGACCAGCCGGCGAGGAACTCTGATGCCGGCGGGGCTTCGGTGACAGTTATGTACCCGGTCTTCACCTCTTCATCGGACCCTTCCGCGTTCGTAACGTTCAGCCTGACCGTGTAGGTGCCGGGTGCAGAATAGGTATGGGAGGGGTTCTGTGCGATCGAGTCAACGACCCCGTCATTCGTGAAGTCCCAGGCCCATGAGGTGGGCGAACCGGTGGACTGGTCGGTGAAGTGGACGGTCAGTGGTGCTGTGCCGGACTGAATATCAGATGTGAACGCCGCAACGGGTGGTACAGCGCCTCCTTGGATATTAACCGTGATCCTGAGAACAGCGGTCGCATTGTCGGTGGTCTGCTGGTCAGGCCCGAAGTAGAACTCGAGGAAGTCACCGTCAGCAACATCGTTGTTGCTCACACCGGTGGTGTTCGAGAAGTAGTTCTGGTAGACCCCGTTCTTCTGGTAGTTCCAGGCCAGTTTTGGGGTGACTGTCCCATCGTAGGTGTAATTGGCTGTCCCGGAGTCAATCCAGTTGATGAGCGCGGTGTTCCTGTTGCCATGCCAGCTCCCGCCGTAGGTAAAACCATCGGCGAGGAAGGCCGCCTCGAGCGCCCCGTGCGGGGTGAGGGTGCTTACCTCGTAATCGTCCCCGCTGTCATCGGTCCAGGTGAACGTGCCGTCAGCGAGGGTGACCGTGCCTTCGAAGATCACATCAAGTTGTGCCGGGGGCGCTTCGTTGCTGTAAATGTAGATCCGGTTCACGTACTGGCCGGACAGTCCGGTCGTGGTGGGATACTTCTCGTTTCCCTGCTGGTAGTAATACCAGTACTTTTCATCCGCTGCTTCATGCCAGTCCCAGTTCCCGAATGCATGGACACCAGTTCCATTAGGTCCAAGGGTATTGACCGAATCATCTGCAAACCATACCATCCTCATTCCTTCGGAATATCCCGAATCAGGATACTTGCCATCCTTAAACCAGCAGATACCTATTGGACCTTCACGATCCGAGTATTCGTAGACATTTTTGTAGGCCCACATTCTGTTCCACCCATCGGAAGAGAGAATCTTGACTTCTTCCCCGGGAGACATTCCGCCCACAAGATCGCAGAGATCTTTCAGGTTGGTCCCCTTGACCGCCCCCATATCCTTCTCGAGGACATTGGTGTCTTCTTCAGGATTCCACCGCAGCATCTCCTGGGTCGCGGCATCAGGATCATATATAAAGACCGGTCCCTGGTGGTAGTAATGGGTGATCCCGTCGCCCATTACCGGGAGGTTGTCCATCATCCACGTGTAGTTAACCGTAGTACTGTTAAGAATGGTCGTTCCATCGTTCGCGTATTTCCTAATCTCTACAGAAGTGGTCGCCGCCATCGCGGGCGCGACCATGCATACCGCAAGAAGGAGAATTGCGGTAACCAAAAGCGATCTTCTACATTCCGGTGACATAGCAAGCAGCACTCCTTTCATATAGAAAATTTTGTCAACTAAATTTGTTCGAGGTATGTCTTCTTATCGGCGGAATAATAATCTTTCTTTTTCATCTCGATAAAGCATATCAAGTTGACGAGGTTGATAGAGTGTAGAAGTTAATTTCAGTTTCTCGAAAGCAGCTCCTGGTACAGGACAACGACATCATCGTAATCGATCCGACTGTTCTGGTTGTAATCATAGGCCTCGATCCCCACATCGTCCTGGTCCCGGATCCACTGCATGTTCCCGTAATACAGGACAATATCGTCGTAGTCGAGCCTTCCGTTCCCGTTGATGTCTTCATAGAGGAAGTCACCGTCAGGATCCGTGGGGTCATTCGACTGGCCCGGGAAAGGCTTGACATATCGTGTGACCCTGATATAATCGGATTTTGTCTCGGTATCCGAGCTGCAGGCATTCTCCACGGTCAATGATACCGTGTATTTGCCGGGAATCACGTAGGATGTCACCGGGTTCCGGAGAGGGCTGTCAACGATACCGTCGTTGTCAAAGTCCCAGGCCCACGAGTTGGGCGAACCGGTGGACTGGTCGGTGAACTGTACGGTCAGCGGGCAGGGACCGGTCCGGATATCTGATGTGAACTCCGCAACCGGCGCTCCCCCAGGGTTCATGACCACGGTTTCGAAGACCGTGCCCGGCGGGTAGAGTGTCGTGATGCTCTTGAGGTCAGAGGATACGTCCGCGACCCGGATCATCTCTGCTGTTGCTGTTCCAGGCTCCGGATCGATGGTGACCCGGATATAGGCGAGTGCATATTCAAGGCTGTTCTGGGAATACTCGGCCCTTGGAACCGAAAGATTGTATGCAGGCCCCCCTCCTGTCCCGGACACGAAATAGTGGATATTATGTGCAAGGAACCGCTCGTAAGCATGGACATGCCCGTTGAACACCGCCGTCACGTTGTGTTCGATGAATATATCCTCCCATTCAAGCCGGATGTTCTCGTAACCTCCGGAATGGTTCCGTTCCGAAGTGTAAGGAGGAAGGTGGAACGAAATGAACCGGAAAGGCTTCTCCGTCTGGAGATCGGTTGCGAGCCATGCGCTCTGGGTGGAAAAGTTTGGCCAGGCCCAGTCATTGCTGTCAAGGACGGCCACGTGGACATCCGCACAGTCAAACGAGTAATATGGGGGCATTCCGTACGCCTGGTAGTAATTGGAATGGTTGGCATCATGGTTTCCGAGAGCAGGGAAGACCGTGGTGTTTGCCATCATCGCCCTGCCAGCTGCAAAATAGCGGTCCCAGTCAGAGAGGTTTGAAGCATTGTTCACCAGGTCACCCGAGTGCAGCACGAATGCGACGCCAGGCTCTGCGGCGATCCGGTCCGCAACCAGCTTGTGCCGTTCGAGCTGGCTGAAGGTGGGGAGATGGTCCTGCGTGTCGCTGTAGACGACGAAAATGACCGGGCCGCTCTCAGGGAAGGTGGAAAAATGCAGATCACCGGTACATTGACCGTTATACAATACCCGGTAATGATACAGGGTCCCGGGTTTCAACCCGGCAAGCGGGACATGGTGGAGCACGGTGGTGAGGTTATCGGTGGCAGACCGGTCATATCCTGAATTTGCAGAAAAATACGCGTCCGTTGCATATTCGATGGTGAGGCTGGAAGCGGTATCCGTCTTCACGTTCACAATTGTACTCGTTGTTGTAGTAATCCGGTGATATACGGCCCCCAGAGAATTGAAGGTGTATCTTCATCCATAGTTTCAGCCACTACCGGTACGTTCATGCATGCTACAAATAGCACTATCATGATAAGAAAAATTCGTTTCCGGGTATTCTCCCACATGATTGAAAATCCACCTCTTTTCCGATCCTTCTGCCAGAGCGGTCCGTTTTTTGTTCCTTGACCCATGTTTTAATAAGGCCTACCTTATAATTGCTGTGGTGCACCAATTCCAAATCGGCTCATTTTACCCGGTATAAACCTGAACTGGCCCCTATACATCCATCGGGACCAGCATGTTGCAGCAACCGAAACTTCATCATCACTTCACGCAATCATTCCTTCACGGGAAAAGGGAGATACCGATTCGCCGAATGTTCGTTTCACGGCAGAATACACTCCCTTGATCCTCCATCCCATCTTGTATTTTGTGATATCTTTTACATTCTCGGTAGCCAACGCTTTTCACCCGCTCGCGGACACATTCAGCGCCACAGGATGATCCGCTCGATCTCGTGGCAGCATTCCCCGTGTTTTGACCCCTGGTTTGATCTCCCGTATTTCCTCCGCTCCTCGTACATCCACCCTCCCCGGGCTTATGACCCCGATCCCGGTGCTATCGACGGCAACGATTATTAATGGCGATATGTTTCCACCTGACTTCGCCAGAAGAAGGATGAGAAGGTAGTGTTTATATAATTTCATGCAAAAAAACACAGCCTTCTCATTAGGTAATATAGCATTAATCGATAAAATTGATTCGGAGACCAACTTTTTCGCATCAGTTCTTGGCGGAGTTGGTGGTCGAAGCAAGTCATTCATACCATCCGTAAAGCTTCTCATCAGCAACAAACTCAATCAATCGGTATCGATCAATAAGATTCTGGACTTTACCCCCGACGAACTTCTCAAGACACTGGGGTTTGAAGATACAATTTCAGACCGGAGTTTGTATCGGACTCTGGAACGACTGGGAGAAAGAAAGTCGATTGTTCTTGACCAGTTTCAACGCTGGATCTCCCAGCAGAGCCTCGTGGATCCAACCCAGTTCGTGGACTTCAGTTCGAGTTACTTTGAGGGGACAAAATGTCCGCTGGGGAGTTAGGGTATTCCCGGGACAATCAGCCAGGGAAACTCCAGATCGCATTTGGGATCAGTGTCGGCCTCAATAACATACCGACGATGCTGACCATCCAGAAAGGAAATGTTCAGGATAAAAAGCATATGCAGATGCTGATCCGGTTATGCTCGAGCGTTCTTCCTGAAGGCAGTCTTCTGGTGTTTGACTGTGGAGGGAATACCCAGGATAACAAACGAAGGATCCGCGATCTGAAGTTCCATTATTTGACCCTGAAAGCAAAGAAGAAAGGACCATACCGGAACGAGATAACGATCTACCATGCCAGGAAAGAAAGCCAGGTTTCATTCGTTTCTGGCAACCGGGTCTATTCATGTGTCAAATATCGGGATGGCGAAGAAGTCCGGTACATATTTTTCTGTGACGACCTGGCCTGTGACCAGTTGACGAAGAAAGCAAGGAAACTTGAGAAAGACCTGGAGAAGGGGAAGGTTCTCACAAAGAAGGTTGAACGCGGAAAAGATCTCGGCCAGTATATCGCTCCTGAGGGTTGGATCATCGCCCGTGGTCATCTCCAGAAGATCATTGGCGATATCCCCAACCCCTATGTAACCGGTCTTGAAGGTTTCTTCGTGCTTGAATCAACCATCGATGATGATCCCGAAAACATCCTGAATGCCTACAAGAATCGTGACCGTGCAGAGAAGTTCATCCGGGACCTCAAAGAAGGAGCCGAGCCCGGCCGATCCGGCACTGGTCCAAACACGCGGTGATCGGGACGTGTTGATCGTTTTCCTCACCAAAGTCCTGGTGAGTTTGACACAACTTTTCTGTAAAGATCCCGTCGTGAAAAATCTGAAAGTCCTCAAAATTATCTCACGAATTTGACACTTACGATCATATACCCTTCTTTTGGGTATCCTGTCAAGATCATTTCCAACTTCTCCCCAGAAATACGCCCAATTCTTGGAGATTTTATCAAGAGATATGGTAGCCTGGAGGCGCCAAATCACTGGTAAATTGCTTCTGGCGAATTGGGTTAAGTCGTTTAAATTTGATGGAAGTACTGAAAAGTGGCGAAGTTAGGTTTCCAGGTATTTTGCTTAATTACATCCATTTAAGGACGATTACGGGAGCGAAAAAGGGAGAACCTCACTGCCGATCAGCCCCCTGGGAGAGCATCTGGCGACTCATGCAGGACACGGGGCAGTGAACGACGAGGGGTCTATTCAGTGATCTTTTTAATTGAGTACCGAAACGGGTAATCTCAACCTACTGCTCCATCACCACCATGTACCTGTTCGCATTGCCAGGACGGATGGTGATGTCCCGCGATCTCGAGATCTCGCCGGTCTTGAGCGTGAGTTGATGCACCCCCAGGGGAATGCCGGAGAAGGAAAACGGCGTCTTTTCTCCGGTTGCGATCCCGTCAAGGTATATCGCGGCACCATCAGGTATACTCTCTACCCGGAGCGGGCCGCACGGATACGTGTCGAGGACGAACGAGATGGTCCCTTTTATGAACTCCTCGTTGGTCCTTGGCACGGTGACGAGCCTCTGTGCCGGGATATGCCCCGGCAGGGACACCATCACGCGGTGCGGACCCTCCGATAACCCTCCAACGAGCGAGGGAGTGGTATTTCCGGTCCTTGCCCCGTCGATGAATATCCCGGCTCCCGGCGGTGAAGACTCAATGGCGATGGTGTGAAAATTCCCGGGATATGGAGGGAGAACGAATTCGCTGCCGGAAAGCATACTGTCAGGGATGGAAAAGCTCGTGTAGGTGCCCTCTCCAATGAGGGTGATGTATGACCCGGTCCAGGGAACATCGAGGGTGACCGGGGTACGCAGCAATGGGTAAAACCCGTTCAGCGTGAAGGCCGTGGGAGTTCCCGGGTCATCGGTGATTCGTATCAACCGGTCAATCCTGATCCCCACAAAGTCCAGTTCATACACGGAGATGGCATCGTGGTGGACCCACACCCTCGCAATGATACTTTCACCCTTCCCTGCCGCTGCACCCGTCCGGGTTGCTTTCACGGTGTGGTATCCCTCTTTTAATCCGAACAGGACAAGGGGGCTCTTGCCCTCCATAACCTTGTTATCAACCGATAGTTCGAGGTCACCGGGATAGGTGGTGATAAAAAGGCCGCCATGCCGCGACCTTGCAGGCGTTTTCGGGGGTTCAGTCTCCTGGGCAGTGTCACCAGGTGCCAGGACAAGGGTGATCTCCTGTGGGCCTGTAAGGTGCACCACGGTCTGGTTGACCAGGTACCCGTCCATCTCAGCGGTAAGGAGATAATCTCCCTCAGGCAGGAACAATGTCACCGGGGAAACACTCGTCTCGGCAAGACCCGGGATGGTGAGCATGGCACCGGGTGGAGTCGTGGTGATGGTGAACGGATAGGTAGGAGGAGCCTGGTGATCAGGAGGATGGATATCGCCTCCCAGGTCATCGGAGTCCCGGGAATACTCCTCCCCGCTTACAAAGCCATGCGTCTCGTACCCGGGGAATGGAATTCCAAAGATCCAGAAGATCATCCTCCATATACGGGAGAGGAAGGGCTCATCCTGCAAAACGACCCCGGCAGGTACCTCGGATGCTCCATGAGAAGGCGATGTGGGGACAGGAACTGTGGGAGGTGAAATGTTTTTACCGTCATCCATGGGTCCGGGACCCGTCGTATTCACAGCAGGCGAAAACCCGCTATCCTGTGTCGGTGTGACTGGTCTTTCCGGGTATGAAATGGAGAGAATCGCCACCCTCGGTGCAACCTCGCTTCGATCCCCGGGGCCGGCCGCTTTCCAGATGAATTCAGTATGGACATACCCGGTCAGGTGCGGGGTGACATTGAAGCGGCAGATCCATACCCCGTCCTCCTCGTGCGTGTATTTCCCGGGTATATGGACTGAATTCTGGATGACCATGGGAAACGAAGTATCGGATATCTCCGGAGCGGTGCCGATCACCACGAGTTCCGCACCGGAATATCCAGGCTGGATACCGGAAAAGTCAGTGATGGTGATATTTGCCAGGTCCTGCGGAGAGTAGTCCTCCACGGCCCGGATGAACCCTGAACCTTCAGCGACCCAGTTCTTCCGCATCGGTTCACTATCGTCATGGTGCAACATGAGGAGGACCGGAGGATAGATCGTCCACTCGTTTCCTCCCGGGGGATTCCTGACAGAGACCTCGATCGCACCGGTTGCCTGGACCATCGGGGTCACATTGAAGACAAGAGTTTCAGAGACCCTCCCATCGGCATGGTGATATGTCGAGCGGTCGGGAGTACCGGCTTTCACCGAATTGACCCTGACTTCCAGCGCATGGTCGCCTGTATACCCCTTGTGTGAAAAGACATAGAGCCTTGCCCATTGAGACGGGGAAGAGGACAGGGTATCCGTCGCGATTTGGTAGGAGAGGGTCTCGCCGCTCCTGCAGACCTGGCTTGCCCCGCTCGCGACGAGCATCGTGACATTTCCGCTCATCCCACCGGTCACCACTCCCAGAGACCCCTGCTCCCCGTCATACCGGGTTTCACCAGGCATAGCTGTGTCACCCGTCCCTGGAATGGCGGAGGAGAATTCACGTTCAAGACCGAAATGAACAGGGCTCACCACCCCGTGGGCCACATCGACCCATTCTTCATCCGGTGAAAGGTAACCCTCTTTCCAGACGCTGACAGTGTGACTGCCTGCAGGGATCTCCTCCAGGGTAAAAGGGGTCACCTCACCTGTCTCATCTCCGTCAAGAATTATCCTGGCACCCGCAGGAGTTGAAGTGACCTTGATGCTTCCTGTCGGCTCTTCCTGGCTGTATATGAGTATCTCAGAGATATACATCCCGGAAAGTCCCGTCGTGGTGGGGTACTTCTCGTTTCCCTGCTGGTAATAGTACCAGTACTCTTCATCCGCTGCTTCATGCCAGTCCCATACACCGAACGCATGGATGCCCCAGGGATTGGTAGAGGTATCAGCGAACCAGACCATCCGCATGCCATCAGTGTACCCGGTGTCCGGGTACCTGCCGTCCTTGTTCCAGCAGATGATGATCGGCCCTTCGCGGCTGGAATATTCGAACACGTTCTTGTAGGGAAGCGTCTTGTACCATCCGTCAGACGAGCGTATTTTCAGCACGTCTTCAGGCCCCATGCCCCCTACCAGGTTGCAGAGGTCCGCCAGGTTCGTGCCCTTGACCGCACCCATGTCCTTTTCCTGGACGTTCGTGTCCTCCTCGGGGTTCCACCGGAGTGCCGCCTGTTTTGCAGGGTCAGGATCATCTATAAAGACCGGTCCCTGGTGGTAGTAATGGGTGGATCCATCACCGTACACGCGCAGGTTCTGCTCCATCCACCGGTAATCAACGGTCTTTTCGGCAAGGATGGTGAACCCGTCCACCGCGTATTTTACCACCCGGATCTCGGTAGTCCCGGCGGATGCAATGCCCGGGACACTTGCCGCCAGGCAGATGACTAATAGGACGTGGAGAAGTAGCCGGAGATCGTTCCGGGGCGCATGGATGGCGGCACTCTTCCGGTAAATCGTTCTACTGAAGGTCCCCTCTGCCTGTCGTCTCCCTGGAATATCGCGACCGTTTCCCGCGGGTGGAATCATCCGGGTTCCTCTCCGGGGAAAGGCAGAGGCTCCGGGGATAAAGCGGCTGAGAAATCTCCTGCCGCAAGAGTTCTTCCTGAAACCTGCACCGCAGATGGTGCCCCCCGGACCCTTATGCCCTGCCATGCTTGCTGGAACCTTCTCTCCTTTCCTGTCCTGGACCGGAGAATTTCCGGAGATTTTCCAAATCGGTATCATAGAGAGATTTGCCTAGAGAGAGGCCGGCCAGCCTCTCTCTCCAATCTTTTCATGACCCAGTACAAATTGCAGGAATTTCTGTCCTTCATCCGGGTATGGTGCATCTGATGGGACCGTCATGGCATAGACTATCTGTCTTCCGTCACGCTCCTGGCCGATCGAGGAGAAGCGGGGAAAGCCGAGTATTACATGCGATCTTGCATACCATTCTTCGTAATCCGGGGAGGCAAGGTTGATCTCTTCCGGGAGACTGATGTAAAAGAAGTCCTGTTCTTCTGTGACACTCTTGTATTCGAATGCATAGTCGATCCCCCCGGCAGCAAGCAGGGACAGGAGAAAGATACTCCCGTCACGGATCACGATGTGCTGGTCTGCCGGACGGGGGACCTCCGGGAGACGGACCGTGTGCCCCTGCGCGGACTCTTCCATTACAAGGGGTGGATCAAAATGATCCCCTATCACCCTTGGGAATATGGTCTGGTCACCGTAATAATCTCCGGCGAGCATGGTGACCATGATCGCCCGGTATCCCGCGGCATCGAGCATGGGATTTGAGAAACCAACCCTGACCTCCGGCCTTGCGAGGATATCCGGCCAGTTTGTCTCATTTATCTCTGTTCGATACAGGCTTTTTTCGGTATAGGCGATCACCATCTCGTTCCGGGCGAATGGGACATACCAGTCGGTGAAGTTCTTCCCGGTCTCCCGGGAAGGGCGATACATCAGGTCAGGGATGAGTGATTCGTCGGCAACTGCGACCACGTCGAATTTCCGGTAGAGATCCGTGACCTGGCGGATTGCCTGTATGCTTCCGTGCCCCTCGACCTGGACGTCAATGTCCGGGTTCAGTGCCTCGTAACGGGATTCCAGCTCTGAGAAAGGAACGAGCAGGCTTCCCGCAGCAACAACCCTGAGGGGGATCTTTCCGGAGCCCTGGTGCATGCTGCACCCTCCAAACAGGATGCAGGAAAAGAGCATGAGAATCACCGGAAAGATCGCCCTGTTCATGCCATCTTCTCCTTAATCTCGATCCTGTCCACCCATTTTACCCATGCACTCCCTTCGGTGATCACTCCCGGTTCTTCGGAGATGATAGCAATGCGTGCGGGACCGCCGTCATTGTAGGGGAGCGGCTTTCCGTCCTGTTCGTACATCAGGATGATGCGAAGAGGCGGTGAGGGGATTTCTGCAAGGCTCTCGTTGAAGGTGATGAAGCCTCTGCCTTCCATCTGGTCCAGGTCAAAAACCCACAGGTATCCGTCAGGTGCGGATATCCAGATGGTGTCACCGGGCTTCATGCCCCCTGCCTTGGATGCAAGGACGCGAAGGTCGACTCCCTTGCAGCGGTAGGGTCCGAACCTGAACCCCGTGGTCGAGACGCAGTAACCATGGCCATTCACCGAAGGCAGACCGCGTAGGTCATCCAGTGTGAGAACACGCTCGTCGGTTCCTTTCAGGGTGAGCCTCCAGCCGGAATAGTCAGGAGTGGCCTCAGCCGACGCTCTTTCCGTGTCGAAACATCCTGCAGTCACCAGGAATCCGATGGCAAGAAAGGAGACGAGGAGGATTGGGGCAGTGACTCTCATGGTTCACCATCGTTTCTTTTCACAAGCATGAGGGCACAGGCAAGGCACGCCAGGAGGGGAATACACGAGGAGAACGGGCTCCTGGTGGGTGGAGGAGGGTATGTCTCATCCATCTTCGACTCGTAGGATTTCGGGAGCAATTCGGAGGACCCGTGATATCCATCAGAATAAATCCGCACCTCGTCAACCCACTTGACAGTATAGCCGCTTGTCGACGGATAGAGGTTGTCAAAGAGATGGATCGACTCTTTAGGCATCGTTTCCCTCATGTCAGTGTTCCCAAAGACATTCTTCCCCTCCTGGTTTGTCGAGTTGTCAGCAAAGAAAACCAGCCGCATACCGACATAGTAAGATGGCGGGTATCCTGTCCCCTGGCGCTCACCCACCGCGGTCTCCTCGCCATTGAACCAGCAGACGACGATCGGCCCCTGGCGGGGCAGTGGGTGGTAAATGTTTTCGTAGGGGAACTCCACGTGATAGCCATCGGAGGCTTTCACCATCACTTCGTCACCCGGATTCATTCCTCCAACGGAGCTCGCAGAGGTCTCTTACCGAAGTGCCCCTGACGGCTCCCATGTCCTTGAAGTTCGTAGTTTCGTTCGCATCCCACTGCCCTTCCTTGTCGCTCACAAAGACCGGGCCCTGGTGATAGTAGTGCGTCAGGCCGTCACCATGTACCTGGAGATTTGCTTCCATCCACTGGTACGACACCTTCGTCTCGTTCAGAACGGTGATGCCGTCTGCAGCATATTTCGCAACACGCACTTCCGTGGTGGGAGCTGCGCACGTGACATGTATCAGCCCGAAGAGCAGGATTACGGCAATGATGCACGGGACCAATCCCGTCCTGCGATGAGTTTGCGGGTCAAATGGACGTAGTGAAAAAGAACTTGAATTCATCGTTTTTACCTCTTTTTAGTGGTGAACACAAGGACGACTCCGACAGTGAGAGCACCCATGATCACATGCAGTGAGAACCCTGCCTGTGTAGGAGCCCTTGTGGCGTGTGTTGTTGTGCGTGGCGGTTCAGTCTGTGCCGGACTGCCGGGATATATCAAAATGTCTGATATATACTGGACCGAGAGCCCTGTCGTGGTCGGGTATTTCTGGTCCCCCTGGGAGTAATAATACCAGTACTTCTGATCAGCCGACTCGTGCCAATCCCAGTTGCCAAACGCGTGGATTCCCCAGGGGTTCGTGCCTGTATCGGCAAAGAAGACAAGCCGCATCCCTTCCCGGTAGTCAGGAACATATCCGGCGTCTGCCTTCCACCAGGTCACGACAAGGGGCCCCTGCCGTGGAGGGGGGAAATACACGTTCCGGTAGGAAAACTCCTTGACGAATCCGTCCACAGACCTGATCTTCACGGTGTCTCCAGGGGACATCCCGCCAACCAGTTCGCAGAGGTCACGGAGATCGGTCCCCTTCAATGCTCCCATGTCCTTTTCCTGGACGTTCTTGTCTTCGGGAGGGTTCCACCGCAGCATCTCCTGGGTCGCGGGATCAGGGTCGTCGAGGAAGACCGGGCCCTGGTGGTAGTAGTGCGTGGATCCATCGCCGTGCACGGGGAGGTTTTGTTCCATCCACTCATATGTGACAGCAGTCTCATCCAGGATTGTGATTCCATCACCTCCATATTTGACGATGTTCAGGGATGTAGTGGCGGCGCAGGCCCCCATGGAGAGCGAAAGCATGCAGATGATGCAAAACACAATTCTTTGGGGCAGTACGATGCGCTCTCCCGTCTCTTTCTCACAAGTCAGGTTACTTTCCATGTCTTCACGATCCAGTCGGTTTTCAGATTTCCACCCTCAAAGCCAGTAGATGACCGGGGATTTCCCTTCCATTGGACCCCCAAATCCCGTCCGGCCATGGGAAAATACTGGAGTGATCAAGCTGTTGCAGGTCTCTTGTGGCCGCAGGGTTCGTGCAGTCAAACCTGAACCGGTTCCATTCCCCGGCTGTCGGGGTGAAGAGGTTCCTGCCAGGTTTATCCTCCCTGGGTTCACCAGTGGCAGCCTGGATCCCAGGGCAGGTGAGAAAATTCACAAGGTTGCCGGCCACGGCAGTCTTTTCAGAGGGCTGAGTGGGTGTGCATACAGTGATGACACTGCAGGCGTCCAGGAGACTGTCCCCCTGTTCGGTGGCCGGGGCCAGTCCGGGGTTCTCCTTGTTGGCAGGGCAGGTCCCCTCGTCCTTCAGGGTCTGTTTCTCTGGTTCAAGCTGGAGAGTCCCTCCCATGCCCTGCCCGGCCTCGTTATACCAGTTCCCGGACTCCCGGATGCCAGTGGTATAATCATCCCCCGCAGCCTTCCGGATGTTCTCCTCGGTGGAATGGGTCCCGGAGTGCAAGACAGGTACTTGTGGCTGCTGCGTGGTTGCAGTGGTACATCGGGCAGGAAATACCCTGCCGGTGGGGATGGAGGTGAGTGTTGCAAGGGCATGTGTGCTCTTCCGTGATCCTCTCATTGAACTCACAGGCTTTTAATGCAGGATGATTGATGAATATTTCCTTTTAACCCCCTACCAGGATCACCATCCAGCCAGGGCCTGTAATTGCTTCTCAGACAGGAAGATCCTCCTTGAGACCATTCGTAAGGTACAGCAGAACCTGAATCTCGAAGACAAGGCCTACTATATCGCCGACAGTGCGTTCTATACCGCTCCCAAACTGCAGACACCCGGTCAGCATACCTTCTGGATCAGCCATCCCCCTGCTACCATCGATGAAGCCAAGTCGCTGCTGTTTGCCGATATTCCCATGATCTCCGGGAAGGAGGAAGGATACTCGTTTCATGAGCGTCTCGTTACCTACGCCGGAATTGATCAGAAATGGATCGTGGTACATTCCGAGAAGAGGCGGATGGCAGGTGAGAAGAACTATGTGAGGAACCTGGCCAAGCGGCTGGAAAAAGCGCGTAAATCATGGAAGAAGCTCCGTGCCAAGGAACTTGCCTGTGAGCCCGATGCACGCATGGCTGCACGGTTGTGGTTTGATGCGTACCCTTACCTGTTCGCTGATAGTGTCCAGGTATTCTCAAAGACAAAAAAGAAGAACGTAAGAAAGGGGCGCCCGGGCAAGGATAAGGCTGTTGAGACAGTTTACTTGGTCGATTCGCCGCTTGAGATCGTTCCGGAAGTGGTTGAGCAGGAGAAAGCACGTCTCGGACGGTTCATCCTGGCAACAAATGATCTTGACCTGGATCCGGACACTATCCTGAATTATTATAAGCCTAACTTCGCCACTTTTCAGTACTTCCATCAAATTTAAACGACTTAACCCAATTCGCCAGAAGCAATTTACCAGTGATTTGGCGCCTCCAGGCTACCATATCTCTTGATAAAATCTCCAAGAATTGGGCGTATTTCTGGGGAGAAGTTGGAAATGATCTTGACAGGATACCCAAAAGAAGGGTATATGATCGTAAGTGTCAAATTCGTGAGATAATTTTTGAGGACTTTCAGATTTTTCACGACGGGATCTTTACAGAAAAGTTGTGTCAAACTCACCAGGACTTTGGTGAGGAAAACGATCAACACGCACCCGATCACCGCGTGTTTGGACCAGTGCCGGATCGGCCGGAGCTCGGCTCCTTCTTTGAGGTCCCGGATGAACTTCTCTGCACGGTCACGATTCTTGTAGGCATTCAGGATGTTTTCGGGATCATCATCGATGGTTGATTCAAGCACGAAGAAACCTTCAAGACCGGTTACATAGGGGTTGGGGATATCGCCAATGATCTTCTGGAGATGACCACGGGCGATGATCCAACCTCCAGGAGCGATATACTGGCCGAGATCTTTTCCGCGTTCAACCTTCTTTGTGAGAACCTTCCCCTTCTCCAGGTCTTTCTCAAGTTTCCTTGCTTTCTTCGTCAACTGGTCACAGGCCAGGTCGTCACAGAAAAATATGTACCGGACTTCTTCGCCATCCCGATATTTGACACATGAATAGACCCGGTTGCCAGAAACGAATGAAACCTGGCTTTCTTTCCTGGCATGGTAGATCGTTATCTCGTTCCGGTATGGTCCTTTCTTCTTTGCTTTCAGGGTCAAATAATGGAACTTCAGATCGCGGATCCTTCGTTTGTTATCCTGGGTATTCCCTCCACAGTCAAACACCAGAAGACTGCCTTCAGGAAGAACGCTCGAGCATAACCGGATCAGCATCTGCATATGCTTTTTATCCTGAACATTTCCTTTCTGGATGGTCAGCATCGTCGGTATGTTATTGAGGCCGACACTGATCCCAAATGCGATCTGGAGTTTCCTGGCTGATTGTCCCGGGAATACCCTAACTCCCCAGCGGACATTTTGTCCCCTCAAAGTAACTCGAACTGAAGTCCACGAACTGGGTTGGATCCACGAGGCTCTGCTGGGAGATCCAGCGTTGAAACTGGTCAAGAACAATCGACTTTCTTTCTCCCAGTCGTTCCAGAGTCCGATACAAACTCCGGTCTGAAATTGTATCTTCAAACCCCAGTGTCTTGAGAAGTTCGTCGGGGGGTAAAGTCCAGAATCTTATTGATCGATACCGATTGATTGAGTTTGTTGCTGATGAGAGTTTTACGGATGGTATGAATGACTTGCTTCGACCACCAACTCCGCCAAGAACTGATGCGAAAAAGTTGGTCTCCGAATCAATTTTATCGATTAATGCTATATTACCTAATGAGAAGGCTGTGTTTTTTTGCATGAAATTATATAAACACTACCTTCTCATCCTTCTTCTGGCGAAGTCAGGTTTAAAGGTCTGAGAGAGAATTGAATCAAGGCATCGATTAACAAATTTTTGAGCATTATATGCAGGTATTATAATAGAGATTAATGTCAAATCAACACCTCATAATTGAATAGCCCGGTTCGGTAGAAAACCTTTATTCCCACCTTTCGCACGTGGCCCTACGATCTCTAAAAATAAAATACTTAGGGTTATATCTTAGCGCAGCAATACATATTCTGTGGAGCCTGCATCTCAATTCACGGCGAAGAATTTCAGTTCTAAGCAGATTGTCCATCTCGGTCTGGTGGCCGGCATGATCGATGAACTCGGGATATCAGCAGTAATCGATGACGCCCTGCCCAAGACACGGAACCATATCCTCCCCCATTCAGCGATTGTCAAGGTCATACTCAGATTCCGAATATCATAACCATCCTTGGAGAAAATGAATTTAAAGAAAGCAATTTCATTCGGAGAAAAATACTTCTCATATTCAATTCACCTGATAAATGATTCCGGATAAAAAGGATGGCACCAGGGTATCCCCGGGCACATCAGGAGGATCTCCTTATCTTTCCAATAAACTCCTTCACATTTTCCGGTAGGGAAATCAGGCCTTTGGGAAGGAATATGATGATCAGTACAAGAAGAACCCCGATAATGACGAAGCGGGCATAGGTGATACCCAGCATCAGGAGCCCGTCCCACAGAACGGTTATGACGATGGTGCCGACAATAGGGCCGGCAAGGGTCCCCAGGCCGCCGGATATCGAGTAGACAATCGGCCAGAACGAGATATCGACACCAAAGATCTCGGGGGTGATGTATCCCAGGTTATGGATCTCGAGTGCTCCCGCCACCCCGGAGAAATATGCGCTGACAAGGAACGCAAAGAGACGGTACCTGACCGGGTCGATTCCTGCAGCACGGGCTTCCATCTCGTTTTCCCGGATAGCAGCAAAAGCCAGTCCGATCTTGGACTTAAGGATGATCCAGAACAGCAGGATCACCAGTACGGCTATGAGGACAATCGAGTAGTATCCAATAAGTTGATAGTTCGGTATGGTTGACGGCACGAGGCGTGGTGCTGCTATCCCGTCCCATCCCCCGCTCACCGCGGCAAACTGGCTCACGATCAGGGTCTGGATGATGATAGCAAATCCAAACGTCACCATGGCGAGGAACCACTCCTTCAGCCGGACGCAGATAACCCCGATGAAGAGACCTACCAGGGCGGCTGCACCACCACCCATGAAAATGGTGATGTATGGAGAGAGACCGCTCGCGTTGGCGATAAGGGCTGAGGCATATCCCCCAAGGCCGAAGAACGCTGCATGACCAAGGGATCCCTGCCCGGTATAGGTCAGGAAGTTCCACGAAGAGGCATAGATAATGAAGATAATCATCAGGACGAGGATGGTCAGCAGGTAGAGGTTCATTCCGAAAATGAGTGGCAGCACGACTGCCAGGACCAGGAGTACAATGGTTCCGAGGAGCCTGGCCCTTTTTGACCCGATACCCAGGGTTTTATTCATTTCTATCATTCTGCCGACTCCCCGAAGATGCCGGTTGGTCTCACGATGAGCACGAGAATCAGGATAATGAAGGATATTGCATCCTTCCACGCCCCGCCCAGGGTGAAAATGGCGAAGTTTTCAGCGATGCCGTAGATTAAACCCCCAATGATGGCACCAGGGATGCTGCCTAGTCCTCCCAGGATCACGATTGCAAATGCCTTGATTGCAGGAATCGAGCCCATATAGGGGTTAAATACCTGCCCGCTGACCACCCAGAGCGTCCCTGCCGCACCGGCCAGCCCTGCGCCAATCCCGAACGAGAGCATATCCATGCGCTCGACATTGATGCCGGTCAGCATGGCCCCGTTCCGGTTCTGGCTGGTGGCCCTCATCGCTTTGCCGGTTCTGGTTCTCCGAAGGAAGAGATGCAGGAAAACCAGGATAAGGGTGGTAGTTATGATGATGATGAGATAATCAAGCGGCATGTTTACCCCCAAGACCGATATGGTAATCTTCTCATAGGGGCTGTGGATGATTCTCCATTCATCGGTCCATACGAGCGCTGCCGCATTCTGAACGATGTAGATCAGGCCGATCGAGATGAAGATCTCATTCAGCTTCCCGGTTCCAAGGATCGGCCGGAAACAGAGGCGCTCAATAATAATCCCGACAAGGATGAGCAGGGGAACAGATGCCGCCAGAAGGACGTATGGGTTCCACCCGGAAAGCGCATAAAACGTAAAGGTGATGTATGCCCCGAGCATGAGCAGTTCTCCGTGGGCGAAGTTCACCACCTTCATCACTCCGAAGATGAGGTTCAGCCCGGTTGCAAGCAGAATGTAGATACAGCCTGCATACAGTCCCCAGATCAGAACCTGGAGTACAATGTCAACTCCTCCAGCCATGGATCAGCATCAACCTGCTGTTTTAAAAAGGATGATTATTCAACCCTGCCCTGGTTTGTACCAGTCAGGGATGATGAACCCGGCCTCTTTCATGGAATCTGGCCAGACGATGACCGGGCGGGTTTCACCGGCACCCTGGTCCCATATCAGCTGGGCCATATAGAGTTCGAACTTGCTCTCCCTGAACTCTTTTGAGAAGGCGATTTTGCCGTCCTTCATGACCTCGATCATCTCGGGGATTTCCAGTTCATCGAGGGCATCCCGTATTGCAGGCTTTTCAATCGATCCCGCATTTTCAACTGCCTTTGCAGCGGTGTACACCCCTTCGTAGGTTACAACCCCCATCATGCCCGGAAATCCGCCCCAGCGCTTTTCGAAATTCTTGACAAAAGCGGCATGGGCATTCCTGGTCTCCATGGGGGCTGTATAGGGTGAGAACCTGCTCTGGATCATCATATATTCACCATAGGTCCCCACACCCTTGTAAAAGTCCGGATCATCATTACATTCGATAGCATAGAAGATGGTGTCCAGGCCGACATCCCTGCGTCCCTGCTGGACAAGCGGGACCAGTTCGTTGAGGAAGGTCACCGTGTATACCGCATCGGGGTTGGCTGCCTTGACGGACGTAAGAGCGGTCCTGAAATCGGATTCTCCCATCTTGAAACTCTCTTCAAAAACTACGTCGACATTCAGGCCGTGGCTCTTGATGTGGTCGTGCACGGAGCTTCGCTGCCCGGTGCCAAATGACGTGTCCTGGTAGACGATGGCAAGGCGCAGGGGACGATCTGCAGAGAACCCATATCTCTCATTGATTGCCGGGCGCATAACCTGGTCGATAAAGAGCATGATGACCTCAGCGGAATCCTCAGTATTCGGCCGGTGGAAGAACATGGTACTGGTATCCAGATCAGTCCTCCGCGATGCTGCTGAACTTGAGGCTCCGCCGATGATATAGGGCACCTTGTGATCGGCAACGATCGACTGGTGGGCGGATACCACGGCGCTGGAGAACCCCCCGACCAGGATGTCAACATTGTCCTGTGTGATCAGTCTGGAAACCGCTTTCTGACCGCCTTCCCGGGTTGATTCATCGTCCCCCTGGATGAGCCGGATGGGGATCTTTTTTCCGAGATTGGCCACATACACGCCGCCATCGGCATTGATCTCATCGGCTGCCAGAACTGCTGACTGCCACATGTCTTTTCCGGTCGTGCTTGCCGGCCCTGTCATTGAGGCCACTACGCCGATCTTCAACTCTTCGGTTGCCGCCTTTTGATCGGTACATCCGGCAAACAATGCAATACCGATGCAAAGGAGGGCTAGTAGTATAAATTCCTGCTTCATGGTTCTCCTGCCTTTGTATGCTATGTTATAGCATGACAAAGTTGGGGGATGGTGAAAAATAAAGATTGCTATTTGACGACTGGAGAAGAGAATTGGATTTTCAAGCCCGTCAAAACGAGAAAATCCAGTTCATAGGGTTGTAAAAAAATCGTTATCTGAAGCGGGGACCGGTGCCAGTCCTCGAAACGGTTTCTTCATTTGTTGATAATTAAAACAGGTGAAAACCCGTTTATCGTTCAAATCCGAATAATATTACGGTGGTTTCTAGCTGGAGTATTTCCAAACGGCACAGGCTGTGTTCGGACTGCCGGATGTCATCGCTCTTGTCACAGGGAGATTTTCCTCGTCAATATCGTAGCACTCTCCCCCTGGACGTTCTGGTGGAGAGATCACGTGTGGCTCTTCGGAATCCAGCGCCAGGTCGTCCTGATGATCTATGCGCAATCACCAGGGCTAATGCGGTCATCGTAAGCCTCAATGCCATCGGCATGGAAAGTGCCCGTCCAGAGGCTGATCCTTCTTCCCGGAGCGGTATCCATGGCCTTGATCGTGGTATCCGCTGCAAGGGAAGGCTCCCCGCAGCAAACGCACACTTCGGTTCTCCCCCGGCCCTGACCGGGAGCGGTCTTCACCCGGCCTGGATTTCATCCCGTATACCAGGAGGTTGGGGTGGGGGGATTTCTGGAAACGTGAGACTTGTATGGGAACGGCCAGCCAGAAAAGGAAAGGTGGCATCTTAAGGAGGTCTCAGCCCTGCCCGTTCAGGGCAGGACATCGACCATTGGATTGAACGCTCATTAGGTGACTTAGTTGGACACTAATACACCTGCTATAGAATGGATACGAATGGTTATTAAATCTTTTGGATTTTTCCGAAGGAAATCGAAGGTAAATTTGTGCATCCTGCGGCAAAACGGAAAACCTGCTGACCACATCCTTTCCACTTCCTTGAAAGCCCTGAACTGCCCGACATCATGCTTCAGGTGCAGGAGATCCCTTGCAATTTGTCCCGGGAACGCCGTCATTCCAGGGGATGACAGAGTGTGGGGCAATTGCCTCCTTCACAGCTATCAGGCCACGCCTGAATTCTTCGATATATTCCGGCATGGAAAGGCTCCCTTCCGGAAACGGGTAGCGGTTATCGTACTGGCGCTCGATGATCGGCCGGGTCGGAAGAAGCAGATCCGGATAGATGCCCGACCGGGCGCAGGCCCGCTCCATGGCCTCCCTGAAGATCCCTATACAGTATGCAATCCTTGCACGATAACAATGACGGGTTTTCTCGAGAAACAGGGAAATCCGTTCGGTTTCAATCTCGAGAAAGTCCTGCTTGATACGTTCGTCCTGGCACTTCCCGAGCATATACTGGTAGTGGGCGAACGGATACATCAGCTCAAGGTCGACCGGAACCACGCCGCAGGTGCCAAAGATAACCATCTGGTACTCCCTTTCGCTGAACACAGAGGCGATAATCCGTGCAAACAAACGGTGGCTCGGGCTGCTGCTGTAGGGCTTCCGGACCGCACATGGGATGAATATTGCAATCTGCCGTGGAGTAATGCCGTAGTCGTCAATGATAAAGCGGAAAGCGTCCTCAAATGCCGGGTGGTAAAATGGGGGGTCAGTCATGAACACTGCTTCGTCAGCACACGTTGAGCCCGGGAAGGAATGAATATTTTCATCCCATCTGGAAAGACCGTCTATTGGGAGCGAATAAATCCTTTCGAAAGGAGATCGGAGAGCCAGCGATCCAGATACTCGGCGAGCTCGTTCTTCGCTGTCAGGTTCACCTTTCCTGATTCAGGATACACGACCCGCTTTCCTGAACGGTCCTGAAATGAGAGAGGCTCGGCCGTCCTGGTGCGGTGAGAAACACGGATTTCCATATCGGGGTCTGCAAAAACCACTCCATCGATCACCGGATTTTGAGAGAGTGCATAAACATCAGGTGAGAGCCGGTCGATGCAGAGTGGCAGATCGGGGGGTCTCTCGATAACCGTGTACTGGTTCACGGAGAAAACTCCAATTTTCTCGAGTTTATCATAGATGCTCTGGTATATATCCTTCATAGGCTCTCCCTGCCTTCTATCGGGTATATCGACAGGAGAGTAAAAAATCTTGTCCATCTTGAAATGAGATAAACAAACGATCGGTCCTGAAAAACAGCCTTACGAAGATCCGAAAAAGGACAAACGGGCAGAGTCTCCCTGGTCCTTCCCGCACCATGCTCTCCCAAGTAGAGGGTGTATGTACCAGGACTGAAATATTATGATACTGCATGGCGACGCTCCGGGGATATGCAGACCTGCTCAGGCTCCATTTCTTCTTTGCCTGGCCGCTCCTCTTCTGCTCGGGCTACCTCCTTGCAGCCGCCACGTATGGTACCTTCTCTCTTGCCGACCTAATCAGGGCCGCAATCATCGGGTTCCTCGGGTTCGAGGGAGGTATTGTCCTGAACGACTACATTGATCGCGAGTATGACAAGAAAGACACCGAGTTCGGGAGGCTCACCAGGTACTGGAGGATCTTCGGGACACGCCCGATTCCGGCCGGGCTCGTCTCCCCGCGGAGTGCCCTCCTCCTCTTCCTGATCCTGGCCGTCAGCACCCTGATTGTCATCGCCACCCTCCCCTTCCCGCACTCTCTTTACGTCGCGCTCATCATGCTCTGTGGCTATGGCACAGAGGCATTCTACCAGGTCAGGAAGAGGACCCAGTCGGTTCCCATCGCACAACTGGTGGGGAGGACCGATTTTGCCCTCTTTCCAGTGGCAGGGTATCTCTGCACGGGGTTCCCGGATACGACCGCATTGTGCTACTTCCTCTTCTTCTACCCGTTCGCCATGGCACACCTCGGGGTCAATGACCTTGCCGATGTCGAGAACGACCGTGCACGGGGCATGCAGACCATCCCGATCCTGTATGGTATGAGCGGAACCGTGTGGTGGATTGTCGGGTTCCTCCTTGTCCACATGGCCGCTGCATTCCTGTTCATCACGAGGCTCGATCCAATCGCAACCATTGGCGTGGCCTTAGGACTTGCGCTCCTCGCGTTTGCGGCAGTTCACCTGGCCAGGCAGCCAACCCCCGAAGGGGGAATGAAGGTCCTGCCGCTCTTTCACCTTGCAATGCTCATCTATGCAGGCTCCATCGTGATTGGATCACTCCTGTGAACAGGTATCATACTCCTGCAGGGGCGGGCCCCGGGCACTCCCTCCCCACTTCACCTCACGGGTGCCGCAGAGCAGGAGAATTCCTTTCGTGTTCCAGACCGGAAAGAATGATACCTCTTACCTGGATGCCTGCGTTCTACCCGGAAAACACCCAGGGTGGAGAAAAAAGGCCTTGAGTACACTATCCATAATTAACATTCGATAATCATCTTGACACCGTTCATGGAGAGAATTAATAGAGACTATCCGGTGATCAAATGAGGTGAGGATTGGTCTTGCCCATATCACGTCCATCCACCTTACAAAGGCCATCGGTCCCTGAAATCCTCCACAACCAGGTGACGGTGATCAATACCGTCCCGGCGATGTGCGAGGCGATCTGAGTCCCCCTCCTCAAGGGCATGGCAAACAGACCATTGGCCAGTCCGACAACCGGTCGCAGGACGAGGGAAAACCGCATCACTCGTTTCACCTCTCCCGGGTTATATCTGCCTTCGGAAGGTGCAGATAAACCGTCCGAGTCTCTGCCCACCGGGGTGGTGAAAAAATATTTGACCATTCTGGAGAAATATTGGCATGCTATAATATGACAGGGTGAGGGGTCATTGTAGGAAATGGTTACGATTCGCTGTACCGCCAGTCGATAGAGGAGCCTGAGAGATTCTGGGGACAGGCTGCGATGGCAGTTACATGGGAGCGACAATGGGACGTTGTGTTAAATGGCAGCCATGCCCCGTTTCATTCATGGTTTTCCGGGGGTATACTGAACACCTGCAGGAACTGCCTCGATATTCATGTAGAGAATGGAACCGGGTCCCGCACGGCACTCATTTATGACAGCCCGGTGACCCGGACCGTCAGATCGTACTCTTTCCGTGAACTCCGGGACCTCGTCGCCCGTTGTGCCGGAGGTCTCCGGGAGCTCGGCGTTGGCAAGGGTGACCGGGTTGTCATTTACATGCCCATGGTTCCTGAAACAGTCATCGCCATGCTCGCATGCGCCCGTATAGGGGCTATCCATTCCGTGGTATTCGGCGGGTTTGCTTCCCGGGAGCTCGCCGCCCGCATCCGGGACGCCCGGCCTAAAGTCATTATTTCAGCATCCTGTGGGATCGAAGTGAACCGCATCATCCCTTACAAGCCGCTCCTCGATAGTGCGATCGGGCAGTCGGGATTGAGTCCGGAGGCCTGTATCGTTCTCCAACGTCCCCAGGAAGAGGCAGCGTTCGTACAGGGGCGGGATCGGCCCTGGGAGGAACTGATGGATTCTCCACCGGCAGGTTGCACACCTGTCGCGGCTACCGATCCTCTCTACATACTCTACACCTCCGGGACAACCGGTATTCCCAAGGGTGTAGTACGGGACAATGGCGGGCATCTGACCGCCCTGCTGTGGAGCATGAAGAATATTTACGGGCTTTCTCCCGGCGAAGTATTCTGGGCTGCATCGGACGTAGGCTGGGTGGTCGGGCATTCGTACATCGTGTATGGACCCCTGGCGTATGGATGCACTTCGATCCTGTATGAAGGGAAATCGGTAGGAACACCCGACCCTGGAGCTTTCTGGCGGGTAATCTCCGATCACCGGGTCTCGGTACTCTTCACCGCACCTACCGCATTCAGGGCAATCAAGCGGGAAGACCCGACCGGTACTTATATTAAACGGTACGACCTTTCGGGGTTCAGAACGCTCTTCCTTGCCGGTGAACGATGCGATCCCGATACGCTCGTATGGGCACGAGATCACCTCGGTGTTCCGGTTATCGACCACTGGTGGCAGACCGAGACAGGCTGGGCTATCGGTGCGAACCCTGTGGGAATAGAACTCCTCCCAGTGAAGCCAGGTTCCTGCACAAAACCGGTACCAGGTTACGATGTCCGGGTGCTGGATGACCATGCATCCGAGCTGCCATCCGGCAGGACGGGAAACATCGTTATCCGCCTCCCCCTCCCGCCAGGATGTCTCACCACGCTCTGGAATAACGATGAGGACTTCATCCGCACCTACCTTCTGGAATATCCGGGTTACTACCTGACCGGCGATGCCGGTTTCATCGATGAGGACGGGTACCTGTGGATCATGGGACGGACAGACGATATCATCAACACAGCCGGGCACCGCCTCTCAACCGGTGCCATGGAAGAGGTACTGGCATCTCACCCAGATGTCGCCGAATGTGCAGTGGCCGGGGTTCATGATGCCGTGAAGGGGGAGATCCCGGTTGGCTTCATCGTCCTCAAATCAGGTGTCAGCAGGAAACCAGGTGATATTACCAGCGAACTGGTGCAGATGGTCCGGGAGAAGATCGGGCCGATTGCATCGTTTAAAACTGCTGTGGTGGTCAGGCGTCTTCCCAAGACCCGCTCAGGGAAAATCCTTCGTGGAACCATGAAAAAGATAGCCGATGGCCTCGAGTACCGGGTTCCTGCAACAATCGATGATCCTTCCGTTCTCGGAGAGATCGCAGAAAGCCTTGCAGCGATCGGTTACCCTGCGCGGTGAACATGGCAGGGGTTCTGCGTAATCCCGGTTCGATGGTCGTTGCATCCCTGGTATCGCAGATAACTGCTCTTCCGGCATGCGGATAATGGGTGCTCGTAGTTCTCTTCTTAATAGTCCTCCAGCGCATGGATGATCGCACCGATTGCTGCAGGGTGGGAAGGGCCGTAGCCACCTTCAAGAAGAAGGGCGATGGGGATTCCGGTGCCGGCTAGGTCTGAAGCAAGTACCCCGAGATCCTGCGGCCGGAGGGCCATACCCCCGAGCGGATCATCTGAAAGGCAGTCCTGGCCTGCGGATACAAGAACGAGCCCGGGGTCGAACCGCAGTATCGCCGGCAGGAAGTCTTCCGAAAATACCTTCCGGTAATCAGCAAGCGCCGACCCTGCGGGAAGTGGCGCATTCAGGGTGAAGCCCACTCCTTCACCCGCTCCGCGTTCTTCCCTCAGTCCGGTTCCTGGGAACAGGTGCTCCTGGTGCACCGAGCAATAGAGAACGCGGTCCGAATAATAAAAAATGTCCTGGGTTCCATTACCGTGGTGAACATCCCAATCAACGATGGCGACCCGATCAGCATGCCCAAGCACCGAGGCAGCAGCTACCGCGGCGTTGTTGAATATGCAGAACCCGAGGTGACTTGAAGGCCCGGCATGGTGCCCTGGAGGCCGGACCAGGGCAAATGCCGGAGTGCCTTCCCGGGCCCTTCGTGCAGCCTGGATTCCTGCCCCTGCAGCGTACCGGGCAATCTCAAACGAGTGGCAGGTTATGTAAGTATCAGGGTCCAGGAACTGGCACCGAAATTCTGGAAGAGCAGCCGACTGGTCCCTGATCAGGTCGATATATGCCGGAGTATGGACCCGCAGCAGGTCGTCGCGCCCTGCAGGTTCCGGTTCCACTACTGGAGATCCTGCAGGAATCCCTGAACAGGCATGTACCAGTCGTTCCTGCGACTCCGGATGCCCCCGGCAATCGTGCAGCCTGAAGAGATCTCCGGTAATGATGGTGACCGCCGACATGCCCGTGCATGGTGATTGATAGGGGAGTATTTAAGGGATGTGGTCTGCCGGAATGAGAGGGTGATGCAGGATGAGCAGAACCCCGGTATCAGCAATAAGAAAGACACCTAGATGTAGGATGACCTACAACACTGCATCGAACCATGGAACCCCGCAGGATAAGGATCGGGCTCATACAGCAGTCGGTCTCTGAAAATACCGGGCACAATCTCAAACGGGCCGTTTCGCTTGCAGAACAAGCAGCACACGATGGAGCTGAAATAATCTGTCTCCCCGAACTCTTCCGAACCCCGTACTTCCCCCAGTATGAACGGAGGGATGCTTCAGCGTTCGCCGAACCTGTCGATGGAGAATCGGTACAGGCGTTTCTTTCCTTCACCCGGAAGTATCAGGTCACGGCTATTGTCCCCATCTTCGAGCAAGGAACAGGTGGATGCTTCTTCAACACTGCGGTCGTTCTCCACAACGGATCAATTCTCAAACCCCCGTACCGGAAGGTCCACATCCCCCATGACCCGCTCTTCTTCGAAAAGGATTACTTCTCTGCAGGAACCGGGTATGCCGTTTATTCAACGCCCATTATCCGTTTCGGGGTGCTTATCTGCTACGACCAGTGGTTCCCCGAGGCGGCACGGGCCCTCACCCTTCTCGGGGCTGAAATCATCTTTTATCCAACCGCAATCGGATGGATACACGGGGAGCGGGACTCACCGGAAGGAGACTGGCGCACTGCATGGGAAACGGTCATGCGGGGACACGCGATTGCAAACGGGGTTCATGTGGCGGCAGTCAACCGGGTTGGATCAGAAGGCGACCTCGTTTTCTGGGGGAGTTCATTTGTCACCGATGCATTCGGTATGGTTACAGCCCGGGCCGGTGAAGCTGAAGAGGTGCTCATGGCAGAAATCGATCCAGGGATGAACACAGAAGTCAGGGAAGGCTGGGGTTTTCTCCGGAACCGTCGACCTGATACCTATGGTATCCTGACCAGCGGGGAGTGATCCATGGAACATATCCAGACCCCGAGAGGGGCCGGTTTTCACATGCCCGCCGAATGGGAACCACAGGATTCGATCTGGCTCTCCTGGCCCCATGACGAGCAGACATTTCCTGAGCTTTCCGACGTCGAAAAAACCTACCAGGCCATCATCAGGCCTCTCTGCCGCGGTGGCAGGGTCAACCTCCTCATCAGGGACCAGGAGACCGAAGAACGGGTGAGAGGGCTCTTTGGAATGAATGGAGGGGTTCCAGAAGGACTCCGTTTTCATATTATCGATTATGCCGATGTCTGGTTCAGGGACTACGGTCCCACGTTCCTGGTGAATCGGGAGAGCAATCAGCTGGCGATGGTCGACTGGCGGTTCAATGCCTGGGGGAATAAATACCCGGAACTGCTGTACGATAACGTTATCCCGGCCATGATGAACCGCGAGCTCGGGATCCGGTGTTTCTCCCCTGGTGTCGTCATGGAAGGCGGTTCATTTGATGTCAATGGAAAGGGGACGGTGATAACCACCGAGCAGTGTCTCCTGAATCCTAACCGGAATCCCGGCCTCGGCCGTGAAGAGATAGAACTGGTGTTGAAGGAATTCCTGGGTTGCAGCAGGGTTATCTGGCTCTCGGAAGGGATTGCCGGTGATGATACCGATGGCCATGTGGATGACATCGCCCGGTTTGTGGATGCAAGGACAGTGGTCTGTGCCGTTGAACCCGATCGGAGTGACGAAAACCATGCTGCCCTTGCCGCGAACTACCGCATCCTCCAGAAATCAACAGACCAGGAAGGAGTACCCCTCAGGGTCGTTCCCCTGCCCATGCCCGGCCATGTCGGCGGTGACGAACGCCTTCCGGCCAGTTATGCCAATTTTCTCATCAGCAACATGGCAGTCCTCATGCCGGAGTTCGGGCACCCGAACGACACCAGGGCCCGGGCAGTCCTGTCATCGGTCTTCCCGGACCGGGCTGTGATTGGAGTTGACTGCCGGGCGCTGGTGAGAGGTCTTGGGACAATTCACTGCATCAGCCAGCAGCAACCGATCCCCTGATTGGCCGGGGCCATCCACCCGGTGTACCATTGGGGGAAGCCAAGACCTCACCCCGGCAGGATCGCCATTCCCGCCTGCCTTTTTTCAACCATGAACAACATGTATTGATCGTGGGGTGGGTGGGTGTCGGCAATGACCCGGTGCCGGAACCCTGGCCCCGTTGGTCAATTTACGCCAGGGGCTGCCCTATCCAATGCTATATCGTATGATATTTCCAACAAGGAAAGAGAACAGGAAGGTTCGTACAAACCCTCCCGATAGCAACATGGCGCCCCGGGAACGGACGATATCAGGACGGGTCCGGTTCACGAGACCGGTCATAGAAGAGCTCGCACGGCAAGGGCTGTGTGCAATCGATATGCATTGCCATACCTGCCATTCGGATGCACCGGTGCGGGTGAGGGACGCCCTCTCCCGCGCTTCAGCCCTTGGTATCGGGCTCTCGATAACCGACCACAACGAGGTGAGCGGGTGCAGGCAAGCCCTTGCGTCATCGCCAGGATCCATCGTCATCCCCGGCATTGAGATCAGTGCCCTTGACGGCCCCCATATCCTGGTTTATTTTTCCGCACTCCCTGATCTCATCGATTTCTACCGGAGTCACATAGAGAGAAAAAAACAGGCAAGCCCGTATCTGGCGATTCGGCTCACGACATCGGAAATCCTCGACCGTGTATCAGGATATCACTGCCTGTGCACTGCGGCACATCCATTCGGGTACCTTCTCTTCAATAAAGGAGTCGGCCGATGTGTTGAGCGCAATTACCTTCCACCGGAAATCATTAAACAGTTTGACGCAGTGGAAGCTATCTGCGGGGGAATGAGCCGTTCAGGCAATATCCAGGCAGCTCACCTCGCTGCCCGATTTAATCTCGGCATTGTTGGAGGAAGCGATGCCCATCTCCTCCGTGATATTGGAACCGTTGTCACCTGTGCGCAGGCCGGTTCGGTTGATGAGTTTCTGGAAAATATCATCAAACACCAGAACACTGTTATCGGGAGCGAGAAGAGCCTCCCTGGGAAAGGCCTTACCGGAATGGCGATGATCATGCGCTATCTCCCATACACGCTTCCGTCTCTCTCGATCCATTTCGAACAGAACCTTCCCCGGCTGCAACGATTCTTCGGGAGAGGGAGACGCAGGAGGTGACGAATGCCGGACCCGGTTCAAGGTGATGAAATGGTTCAGGGAGAACCGGGAACTTCCGGGGTCTCCGCCCGACGGATTATATTCCACGTCGACATGGACAGTTTTTATGCATCGGTCGAGATCCGGGAGCATCCTGAATATGCCGGCCGGCCGGTCATCGTTGGAGCCGATCCCCGGGGCGGCTTTGGCAGGGGTGTTGTTTGCACCTGTTCATACGAGGCACGAAATTACGGGATCCGCTCGGCTATGCCAATCTCTCAGGCCTACTCCCGCTGCCCGGATGCAGTGTTCATCCGCCCCCATTTCGAACTCTACGACCAGGCATCCCGGTCAGTGATGGACATCCTTGGAACATATTCCACGGTAGTCGAACAGGTCAGCATCGATGAAGCTTTCCTGGATATGAGCCATCTTCAGGATATTTCGGCTGCCCGGAGAACGGCGCAGGAGATCAAGGATGAGATCCGGAAGAAGGAAGGGCTTGCCTGCTCGATCGGGATCGCATCCGGGAGGACCCTGGCCAAGATAGCTTCCGATCGCTCCAAGCCTGACGGTCTGCTGGTTGTTGCACCCGGGGAGGCTGCTTCCTTCCTTGCCCCCCTTCCGGTCGGGAAGATCCCGGGGATCGGGACCAAGTCTGCAAGGATACTCCAGGACATGGGGATTTCCACCATTGGCGACCTTGCAAGAGCAGACATCCAACAACTCATCGACCGGTTCGGTCGATCCGCGGTTTTCATAAGGGACCTTGCACGGGGAATCGACCGGGGGGAGGTCAGGGCCCATGAGACCGTCAGGTCCATTTCCCGCGAGATGACCTACGAGAATGACACACGGGACCTCCGGGAAATCCAAAACACCCTCTCCCACATGGCCGGGGACCTTGCAGAAACCCTCTCTCGCGGGGGGATGTCAGCAAGAACGATCACGGTCAAGATTCGCTATCACGATTTTCATACCCGGACGAAATCCCGGACTGTCGAGAAGCCCCGGGCGGATCTCCCGACAATCCGGGAAACGGCATGGCAGTTGTTCTCCGAGCTCTCCGATGGTCGTCCCATCCGCCTGGTCGGGCTGAAACTATCAGGCCTCCAGATACAGGACCGCGCACAGAAAAGGATCAATGAATTTTTTGATCAATCATGCTAATCCAGGCTCCCCCACCCGGTGACGATTTCGAGAACAATTGCATGTCGTCCGTGCGGACCTTTGGGGGTAATTCCTCAATCCCTTCATTATGCTCTGGAGGATGTTGTTAAAGGCCGCTTGAGCCGAACGCTCACAACAATGGAGCGTTCTATCCCTTCACGGATCGCGCCGCCGCTTCCCTGATACGGCGGACCAGGTTTTCCTGGCCGCCAGGACCGAATGTAACCTGGCTGCCGTGCATCACATCGATTGAGGGGATGTTGCGCGTTGATGCAAAGGGGCGTTCGAGGAGACCTCCAAGGATAAGGTTGATCCCGGCACGGTCCAGGTGTTCCTCGATCTCCTCCCAGGTAGGCATGACGAGGATATCGCTATCCGGACCCGCAGCCTGGCGGATACGGTCCGGAGATGGTGGTACCACGTCGAGAATAACCAGGCGGGGCGGGCACTCCAGCCAGGAGAGGAACGCCGAGAATGCAACGGCCCGGGCAGGGCCCGAGAACAGTGCGATGTGAACGCTTCCGGGAATGGCAGGGGGGGACAGCGCAGCAGTAGGCCTTTCATGCATCATGCCAAGACCATGGAGCACGGTGGCGAGAAACCGGTCGGTTGCCGGTCTCCCGATAGGGAGATCGACGGTCGTGAACGGTGTGCCGAAACGCTGCCGGAGCACTTCCGCAGCCTTGAGCCCGGATATCTCGCACAAAACGATATTCAGGGCGGCGTCACCTGCCCGCGCGAGGTCGTCAATTCCTGATCCGGCGGTGAGGACGGTCCCCGTGGTCACCCCGACCGAAGCGAGGAGCCGCTTCATCTCTGCCAGGTCCGGTCCTGAACGGAGGACTCCAATGAGGTTGACCCGCGAGGACTCAACGGCCCCGCTGGACCCGGCAAGCATGGTGGCGATTGCGGCGAGGGTATCGGCGTAGCCTCCGGCATGGTCGCCTTCAAAACCCCCGGAATCGAGGGCAAGAACACGGGCCGATACCGATGCGCCGCGGACGGACGAAGCCACATCCTCACCGATGATATCTGATGCGCAGCAGGAGAGGACGGCAATCACCTCAGGGGAGAGCGCCCGGTCCAGTTCCTCGATCGCTCTTGTCAGTTTGTGTTCTGCTCCGAAAATGACATCCTCTTCATCGAGGCATGTCGAGTAGATGCGCGGGGCATGTTCACCCCTCATACTGAGAATATAGACAACATGGTAGACACATCCCCGTGGACCATGGACGAGAATTGCGGTGTTCTTCATAGTCCCGAGCGCTTTGATCGCACCAAAGAGCCTGCAGGTGCTTCTGGGGATGACCGGAACCGCCGACATTGGCTGCCAACCTTTCGCAGGTATCATCATCTTCTCCAGAGAAAAACCGATGCATCAGACCAAATCCCGAATGGTACAGGAAGTTCATGGCCGTTCTCTTACAAGACGGTTCGTTACATCTCCGACCAGGCAGTCGGGCTCCTCTTCTCAATCCCCCCTTATATCCGGCTATCGTGAGAATCGTGTCCGTCAATCCCGGATCATTGGCCTGGACCTTCATCCTGATCGTTTCTGTTCAGCATGAGCTGGGGGGAGGGGGAGCAATACATCGACCCTCGATCCCGTCACGGGTATAACAACGATGTTATCGACTCTACCCTTGATATCATCTCAAATACAGGTGGAACCGTAGCCGTCATGGTGATTGCTGCCTGGCATTCGTCGGACCAGCTACAGATGGGTGAGGATGGAGACCAGCATCATGAGGGCAACAACGGCAAGAAGCATCCCGATACCAACTCTGAGCAGACCCTCCGGTATTTTTGGAGCAGCCCGCGTTCCCGCGTATGCACCGATGATCGCACCTATCGAAAGGGGGATCGCATAGACGACTTGAATATGCCCGAGCGTGGCATGGGTAAAGGCCCCTGCACAGGATGTACCGAGAACCGCCAGGGATGATGTGGCGACGGCAAAGTGCACCGGCATTCCCGCGGTCACCAGGGCCGGGACATTAAAAATTCCCCCCCCGATCCCGGTCAGCCCGCTGGCCAGGCCAGCGAGGCCTCCCCAGACGCAATAGTGTAGATAATAGATGGTGGTCTCTACGCACGAATACGTGTCAGAAGAGGTCTCTTTGAAGGAAGGGCCCTTCCGAATGGCCTGCACCAGGGGAAAATCCTGGAAGATCAGCTTGATTGCCAGAAGGCCCACAAACAGGGAAAAGAGGATTTCGATCAGTCTTCCGGATATGAAGGCCGTGAGATAGGCCCCCGCTACAGCACCGAGGATGCTCGGGGGCAGGAGACAGGCCGCACTCCTGAAAAAGACTTTATTCTGACGCAGGTAGGAAACCGACGCAGCAAGCGTGGTAAAGATGATCACGGCAAGGCTGGTGCCGACCGCATCCTGGGGGTCGACGCCAAAGACAAGGATCAGGATCGGAACATAGAGAAACCCGCCGCCGAAACCCGCCAGCGCGGCGAGAAAACCGGTCCCTATTCCCAGGAGAACGGCTTCAACAGCGATGGAAACGGGGATCATGACCTTCCTTTATCCATTCTTCGATATATCCTCCCGAGAATCTTTTCAGGAATGCGATCAACCCTCTCCATCTACCATATCTTCCTGGGAATATCACGGAGCCGTGCCTGCTCCCGTGCCCGGTCCAGATAGCCCATGGCCTCTTCATCCCGCCCCATCCGGGAAAGGAGAATGCCCATATTGTTAAGCGCAGTAAAATCCCCGGGATCGAGATCGAGTGCCGAACGAAAAGAAGAGAGCGCATCCTCATACCTGCCGCAAGCGGCAAGGGCAACTCCCCGGTTTGCATAAACCACGCTGAAACCAGGACTAATCCTGAGGCAGGTGTCATACGATACCAGTGCATCCTGGAAGCGTTCCATATCGGCAAGACAAACTCCCCGGTTGTACCAGGCTTTTGGATACTCGGAAGATAGAGAAAGGGCCATATCGTAGGAGCGAAGGGCTTTTTCAAGGTCACCCTGCTGGTAAGCACAATTCCCCCTGATAAACCAGGCCTCGCCATGCGCGGGGTCCAGGGCTACTGCATGGTCAAGGCATGGGAGTGCATCGGTGTACCTGGCCATGTACGTGAGGGTGAGGCCGCGGACAAACCAGGCATTACTATTCGCCGGCTCCAGGCTGATAGCACGTTCACAGCACTCCAGCGCTGTTCCGAAAAAACCAATCCTGTCCAGGGTGAGAGCTTTCCAGACCAGGAGATCGGGATGAATTCCACTTTTCAGTTCATCATCGAAGGCAACAAGGGCTTCATGGAACCTCCCGATACAGGCAAGCCCGGTTCCCCGGGATATCTCCCCCTGCGGACGACCGATCCTGGTCGTGGAACTTTCTGTATCTGGTTCCATGCTGGTATCCTATCCACAATTCGACGGAAGGCGATAAAAAAGCAGCGGTGCGGACAGGAAAAGACGGGGCACACCAGGACCGGTATACTTCGGATTCCGGAAAGGACCGTATACCTCTGGAATCATTTTCGTTCTTGCCCTGCTCTCAGGGTTCGAGGGGGAACTCCTTGGTCTCCTTTTGCAGGAAATGGCCAAGGATCGTCCTGATTATCACCACTACCCCAAGCAGGACGAGTTCTTCCTGTGTAGGCGCAATAAGCGTGGTAAGAAGATCGGCAGCTATGAAAAACTCAAGTCCGAAAACTATCTTGCTTGTGAACCTGCGCCTGATCTGGTTGTAATCTATCGAAGAGCGTCTCCACAGCTCCCGTAAAAGGATATCATAAACGGCATGCAGACCTCCATAGGCGATGAGCAATGATCCTGCGATTGCAAAAAACAAAGCGAGGATCTCAATTGCATCGCTGAAGACTGCAAGTTCCATCGGGTATCAACCCAACCTGTATGGGTTTTGTTGGCTCTTTTTCACATATTCTTTTCCCACACTGCCTTCATCCATGCTGCCGCTCCGGAAGCCTTCGATGTCAAGGGTGCTGTACCGGTACCCGGCTCTCCTCAGTCCTTCTGCGATTTCTTTCCGGAACCTGAGCACGATTGGAAATTCCGGGGGGAGGACTTCTATCCGGGCCAGGTCTCCATGGGACCGGAGCCGGACCTGGGAGAGCCCGAAGGAGTGGAGGAGTTCCTCTCCCGTCTCGATGGCGAGCAGCGTGCTGTCGGTCAGCTCTTCACCATATACTACCCTTGATGCGAGGCACGCCGATGAAGGGTGGTTCCAGAAGGAAAGCCCGAGTGACCGGGCGATTTCACGGATATCGTTCTTGGAAATACCGCATTCAACATACGGGTGGAGTATCCCTTCTTCTTCACAGGCCCGGAGGCCTGGACGGAATTCCTGGAGATCGCTGGTATTTACACCGTCGACCACCGCAGCAGTATCTGCACCCAGCGCTTCTCGCAGAATCCAGCTGGATCGTTTCTTGCACCGGTAACAACGGTCTTTCAGGTTCTGCCTGAACCCCGGGTCGTCGAGGATAGGGAAGGGAATGATGTGCAGGGGGATGCCGAGGGCTGATGCCCGCTCCCGTGCTTCCCTGAACTGCCGCCTGGAAAGGAGGGGTGAATCCAGAAGGATGACGCGGGCACACTCACCAAGTTCATCGCGTGCTATCACTGCAAGCAGCGCACTGTCAACACCGCCTGAGTATAAGACGATGACCCGTTTCTGTTTTGAGAGGTAGTCCCGCAACGCCCGCTCTTTTTCTGATATCGATGACATCGCATTGACCATCCGGGCTTCGCCCGGCAGTTCGTGGAGCTTCAGGAAATACATTATGGTTAAGTGTCTCATAATAGTGTGCAGTATCCAGCGGAGGTCTCAACCGGGAACCATGCTGAACGAGAAGGAGGCAAAGCGGTATTCCCGCCAGATAGCATCCATTGGCGAAGAAGGGCAGGAAAGGCTGAAATCGGCACACGTTGTCCTTGCCGGGGCAGGCGGTCTTGGCTGCCCTGCCGCTGCATACCTCTGCGCCGCAGGTGTCGGCCGCCTGACCATTATTGATCCCGACCAGGTGGAGCTGACGAACCTGAACCGGCAGATCCTCCACTGGGAAAAGGATATCGGACGGCACAAAGTGATCTCGGTGCGTGAGAAACTTGAGGCGATGAATCGGGGGGTGACTATCGAGGATCTCTGCGAGACTGTCACCATGCAGAATGCGCCAGAACTGACAGGGCAGGCCTCGCTCATCATCGATGCGCTCGATAACTTTCCCGCACGCTATGCCCTGAACCAGGCAGCCCTTCAAAACGGCATTCCCTGCGTCCATGGGGCCGTGTGCGGCTTTGACGGGCACGTCACCACCGTAATACCGGGCCGGACAGCATGCCTGCAATGCATCTTCCCTGATCCGCCCGGCGGATCCGATATTCCGGTCATCGGCACGACAGCCGGAATAATCGGGCTCCTGCAGGCGCATGAGGCGATAAAATTAATTACCGGGATAGGCACGGTGCTCGAAAACCGCCTGCTGATCTGGGATGGGAGGGACTCCTCGGTCACTATCATGCACCTTGACCGGGACCCGGAATGCAGTGTATGCGGGAATAATTCTTATTATGCGAGAAGGACTGGTGAGACGCAGTGAAAGTCGTGGTACGGGCATTCGCACGCTTCCGCGAAGTCATCGGTGATGTGAATACACTCGATATCCCGGAAGGATCGGGAATCCAGGATCTCCTTATAGCTCTCGCAGCACGATCGGGCGAGAGCAGGGATCTCCTGTTTGATGAGGAGGGAATGATTCGGGATAACATCATCGTCATGCTCAACAGGAGACGGTTAGCCCGGACCGCATTTGCACTCACCGTTCTATCCGAAGAGGATGAAGTGGCAATCTACCCTCCTGTTGCAGGGGGCTGAAAGGGGAGAGGAGCATGATTACGATAACCGAAGAGGATTTTAATTCCGGAGTTTTGATCGATAAAGCCCGGGACCGCCAGGTCGGTGGCATCGTGACCTTTACCGGAATTGTACGGGACGACGGCATAACGGCAATCGATCTTGAGGCATACCGCGAAGCAGCCCTCCAGGAATTGGGTGCTATCAGGGATGAAGCCCTGTCACGGTATGATATCAGGTCGGTGGACATCATCCACCGGATAGGTACTCTCGCGGTAGGGGATCACATAGTGCTGATTGTCGTTGGGTCACCTCATAGGAAAGACGCCTTCCGGGCATGTGGAGCGTATCGACCGGATCAAGGAAACGGTACCAATCTGGAAGAAGGAATATACCGCAGATGGCTCCCGGTGGGTTCCCGGCGAACATTCCTGAAACAATACCCGGATACATCATTGCCAGGTTATATGCACCGCAGGCGGTCTGCCTGTCGCGCACCGGTCTTTGTCAGGCATGAGGCGGTCTTCTCTGGTCCGATGTTCTATGTCGCGGCATGCAGGGATCACGTTATAGGTTATTCCGCAGGGGCGGAATCCCAGGCTGCACCGGAAGAGGGATGGATCATCCGCTTGAAGGTATCGGAGGAGTGCCAGCGCCGGCCAGCCGGGACAGCCTTCATCTCAGCCTTCGTTTCAAGCCTTCAACCGCACCCCTGCAAAGTGGGTTCTGCTGACCGTCGCTCCCGGTAACAAACCTGGGCGTGCACTCCGCCGCACGATGGGGTTTACGAAAGACCACGTTGGTGACCGGTAATTTCGGCACGGAAGAAGACCGCATCATACAGTCCGTCGTTCCCGGTGGATGAGATTGTAATCTCCCATGACTCGGTGAACAGAACTGTTATTTTGGGAGAGGATGTCCCTTTGGAAACGTTTTTTATATCAGTGTCCCATCCGTTTGTGAGATGGATATCTGCATACGGTTCGAACGATCGAGATCGGCACAGCGGGTCGGGATGCTCAAAGCAGCGACCGGTCAGCGGTGCGAATGCTGTGGCCGCATGGTCGGAGCCCATGTCCTCGAACTGCACTGTATCCCCGGCATAGCTGATCATCTTCGGGATCGGGATGCAACTTCACACATCCTCGTCCTGTGTCCAGGGTGCCATGCATCCATGCATACCCATAATGTGCCTGAACGGGAACAACGCCTTCTGGTCGATGCCCGCCCGGCGGAGACTGAAGAGAGGATACGAAAAGTGTTCCTCCAGAGACCCTACACCCCTCCCCCATCCCCTGATCCTGAAGAGCTTTTTGCATCCGTGTTTGCATCAGGTGGAATGGATATCTTCCTCAATGGAGCATAACAAAAAAAATTCCCTCTGGTTCAGGGAATCTTTTTTGAACACCGGAGAGCAACGAAGATCGCTTCCAGAATGAGAAGAGCCACATCCGGTTTGGGTGCGGATTTAAAAGAGATCTGCCGTGACATGGAGCGGCTTGGCTGGTACGATGGAAATTAACGATGAACAATCGTTGTAACCCTGCAGCCTGAGGAGCAGGGTATGCCTCCCGGCTTCAACTGTTAAGAACGAATTCGCCCATTTATTTATACTTCTCCTACACAACCTGGGATAGAGACAGGCGAAACGGTGTCGCACGGTCTCCATGGAAAACAGAGCGTGATGAGAGGTGCTCGAATACATCAATAAATTTGAACGGGGTGTCTATTACGTCCTGATGGTCCTTCTTGCCGGGGTCATCTTCTTTGGCGTCCTTGAACTCCTCATTATCCTTTTTTCTGCACTTTTCTCCGATCTCTCGTATCGTCTCGGGAACCACGAGATTCTCCAGATCTTCGGGTATTTCCTTCTCATCCTCATCGGGATCGAGCTCCTGGAGACGATAAAGGCATATCTCCTCAAGAATGAGATCCAGGTCGAGATAATTGTCCTCGTAGCTATCATTGCAGTGGCCAGAAAGATCATCCTCCTCGATCCGTTCATTGAGGGATTAGAAGAGCTCAATGCCAATGTCATGATCGCCCTGGGGGTGGTAATCATCGCCCTGTCGGCCTCGTACTACCTGATCCGGAGGACATCCCCCAGGTAGCACCCGGTGATCGCGAAGAGGGATATAAGGACATTCCGCGATAAGACCCCGGGTCACGATTGAACCCTTCGATGCGATTTTTATCTCCCCCCGGGAGAAGGCAAATTGGTATACCAGAGCGCTGATCAACGGGCTTTGCTCGCTATCGAGCAAATAACCTGCCAGGGCCCTCAGGCAACAGGACGATTCTGAAGATGACCAGGAAATGATGTAGAGTGGTGTTATACCATGGACACGAATGGGAAGAATCGTGATGGCCCGCTACCTATCAGGGCCGGACAACGAGGGTTGCCACCGGGCTATGGCTGAACACGTGCGTGCTGACGCTCCCGGAGAGCATGCGTGAGATGTGGCCTTTGCCTACCGAGCCGATCACGATCAGGTCGGCGCCGATATCATCTGCTGCCGCGAGGATGGATTCGCCAGGGTGCCCGCGTTTCAGGTGCATGACCGCCTGTACACCCATCCTGGCAAGTTCTCTCTCAAAACCTGCGAGCATGATCCCTGACTCTTCTTCAACTTCGCGGATGACCAGTTCACGGGCGATCTCCTCTTCGGACCACCCGGTTTCGATGATGTAAATACAGTGGAGTTCCGCATGGTAATGCCTTGCCAGGTCGGCCGCCGCAGTAAGTACGTTTCTGGTTATGGGTGACCCATCAACAGCGACGAGAATTTTCCGGAACACAGGACATCACCTGATGGTACCATGGGGACCACATAATGATATCCCTAATCCTCGTGGGTCCCGTTCAGCCTGTTGAGGGCCTGCCGTGCAGCGTTCTGGGTTGCTTCGGCCTTAGAGCGCCCCACTCCCTTTCCGATAATCTCCGCGTCCACGGTGACAACATACGTGAAGCTGGGATGGTGGGGGGTTCCTGATCGATCCTCGAGGAGGTAGGTGGGCAGGGAGCGGTTCTGCTTCTGGAAATGTTCCTGGAGCATCTTTTTATAGTTGCGGTCGGTCCGATATTCCCGTATACTACCAGACATCAGCTCCACGATGATGGCTTTCGTCCGGGCCATTCCAAGGTCAAGGTAGAGTGCGGCTACGAAGGCCTCGAACGCACCGGCAATGATGCGGGGGGTCTTTTCCTGGTTACTTCCCACCAGGACAAGGTCTTCAAATCCGATAGCAAGAGCGCTGACAGCACGTGCAAGGTTGCGGTTCTCGGTCCATTCCATCCGTGCGGTCAGTTCACCTTCAGGTTCCGGGTAGGTCCAGTACAGGAACTCCGCAACGACCAGGTTTAGAACCCTGTCCCCGAGAAATTCCAGACGCTCGTTGTCACTGGAACCTGGTTTGCCGCACTCCCGGATAAACGAGCGATGAACCAGCGCCTCATGATACCTTCCAAGAGCCCTGTCATCAACCCTCCTTCGTCGTATTGGTGGGCTTGAGAGAAAATCACGCAGCAGCCGAATCCGATCACCATCGATTTCCATGGAAGTGTTCATTTTAAAGTACAGCCCGGTCCTGCATTAACCATTCTTTGTCCTGGTACTTTCATAACCCACGTGTCCCGTTCGATCCAGGCTCGGGCAGAAAAACGTCATACCCGCCACTGCCTGTTTCCGGCCGCGAAATACTGACCGTCCCTCCGGCTGGCTATACCCAGGGAGACCATGTCGTCCAGGGCAAGGATCACTTCACCCATATCCGGGTACATCTTGAAACGCTCCCCGAGGAACCGGGCCAGGCCTTCCGGAGAAACAGGCTGATCGCCCAGTACTTTTTCCAGAAATCCAATCATATCCTCGTGGAGTGCCCAGGGGTAGATGATCCATTTCCATTCGGCAATTCGTTCAGCATAGTAATCAGGCTGGAAGGCCGAACAGGTCTTGTGCTGGAGGACACCGGTGCGAAGTTCTCCCGGCCTGTGCCGTGCAAGGTACTCCGTGGCCGTAATCAGGGTCTCTCCTGTATCGGTGACATCATCGATGACAAGGATCGTTTTCCCCTCCACATCTACAGAAAGGTGGAACCGCACCACCGCCCGGTCGAATTCCCGGGCTGCAACCCCCCAGTGCTCGATCTTTATGCTGGTCAGGTCTGATATGAGAAGGCGATCACAGACAACCCGCGCAGGGACGTAACCCCCCGTCCGATGGCGATAACGAGATCGGGAGCGAGTCCGGAGGCCCTGATAATATCTGCCAGGCTCCTTGATAGCGATATTGCACTGTCCCAGGAGACCATATCGATGGGAAAGGAGTCAGCATCCATATATGTACAGGGACGCTCTACCAGGGATTATAAGATTTTCCCATGGCAGGAAAGGCTTTTCCAGGCACCGGCAGAGAGGAGAATTGCAGGGGCAGGCTCACCTGTTATCATAGAGCCGGGACCGGATATCCCTGCCGGAACCCGGACAGGCAATTCGGTCTACCAGGCAGTTCCCATGGTGCCGTTTCCCGGCTCAGGGTCTCTAGATGGTAAGTCGGGTCGGATCGGTATCCCATGGAACAGAACCACGCTCGCACTCGACATCGATGACCCGGGCCATCCATTTCAGGAACGCTGCCCCGACGGCACCTGTACTGACAACGCTTTGGAGGGCGAGATCAAGGGTTCGCATGTTGAACTCGGCGTGGTGGGGGTAAATGTATTTCGAAACGGTAAACCCGATTACTCTTCCGTGTTCAACGATACGTGAAAACCCGGTAAGCAGCGAAGAGAATGCACGGGTCAGTTCATAGATGAAATGGGCATCGTTCTTTTCATAAAGCTCGTTCAGGTGATTGATTGCGCGCTCATCCTTGAGGGTAATCTGAAAGGCAACAATGCAGAAATGGGTTCCCTTCCGATGATCGATAAGGATCGGGTATTTGCCGAACCGGATCCAGAATCCCCAGTTCCCTTCCTTTTCCATCTCCTTAACAATTTCGACATCCATGCTCTGGAGGTACTGTTTCAGGAGGGATCTCGCTTCATCATCAGACCTGAGAAAAGCCGCATCATCCATGAGGGGTGCTTTCACATGAATGGTTATGAAGGGTTCGGGTAACGAGCAAACCCCTGGGAAAGGATGTCAATCCCATGCCCTTACTGGACATTGGAGAGCCGTCCCCGGACCTCATCGAGGTTGCAGTGACGGGTCTCGATGAGCGCGGAGATGACCGAATCAGCAAAAATGAGAGCTGCGGTTTCAAAAAGTGTTCCGAGTGGTGCAAAGGAGGGGGATACCGATCTGTACTGTCCCATAATCTGGCGAACCTCGTACTTGCTTGTCTCCTCGCCGCGTGGCTCCTGCCTTCCGAGCATGACCATACAGTCAGCGATCCTGGCGATTCGTGAATCAGGGGACGCTGTGATTAAACAGAGCTTTCCCCCCAGTTCCTTTGCCGTCTCGCAGATATCAAAGATCGAGTTGGTCTCACCGGAGCCAGAGAAAGCGACCAGTGTATCGCCTGCAGAAAATGCCGGAGTTATCGTTTCGCCGATGACATACGATTCAAACCCGATATGCATCAGGCGCATGGCAAACGCCCGTGAGACGAGACCGGAACGCCCCGCCCCTGCGACATACACTCTCCGGGCGGCAAGCATCTCATCGAGGAACCTCGCTGCCTGGTCCACATCGAGGGTACGCGCGGTCTCTTCCATCTTTCCGGCCATAAGGACCATCAGCTCAGAAAGCGAATAGCAGGGAGGCGCCTCCTGGTCCGGCACTATCTCTTCCTTGGACATCCCGTATATTATGTACGTTCTTTATGAAGAAATGCATGCCGGATGGAGATGATGGCCCATGGGGGATTCCAATCCCCAGCGCCCGGAGAAACTTACCGGTTCGCTTGCGGATCATATCAGTCCTGTCAGGTTTTCATTAATTATGCACAATCGCAGCCACGCGGATTTCGACCTGATGCCAGAAACAAAGGATGAGACGGCTGCAATGCGAGCCGTTCAGCCGGTCCGAAGCGACCTCCGGTGTACCGGATGAAGTGGGTGCAGCCCCGGACCCGTCGAACCCCGAACCGCGCTTGGTTCCGATACCCGTCTCGCCATGACCATTCCTGGTACCAGGTTTTTTTCCCTGAATTGTCTCCTGGTCAGATCTCGGTTGAATACCCGGTGTAAAGTGCCGTAAAACGGTGGCCGAGCACCTTTTTGAGGGCAGTTTTGGCATCGTTTCCCGTGCAGTGACCGGTGATGACGCGGCCGCACCCGGCTGCCATGAGCCCCTCGCCGGTGGAGCGGACCAGTTCCGGTGGTGTCGCCCGGTCGATGAGATGAAATCCGCCGACCACGGCCTTGATCTGCCGGCCGGGATATCGTTCTTTTGCGGTATGCACGATATTCAGAATTCCGGAATGGCCGCACCCGGTTATTATGGTGATCCCGTCTCGTTCTTCAACAACCAAGAAAAGCTCGTGGAGGAACTGGTCCGGCTCGAAACGTCCGTGTATCTGTACCAGCAGTGAACTGTTCCCAGGAGGCAGTGGTTCCGTTCTCTGTATATTGGCGATGAGCATCAGGCCGGGAGCGATCAGGGTATCGGTTCCGACCCGGATGAACCGATCTGCATGCGTTGAGAGAATTCCGGCATCAAGCCCGATATACCGGTACCGGCCAGGATCCCGGGCGTAGTAGGCTTCATTGCACCTTTCTTTCAGGTAGACTGGAGCCCTGGCATTATATTCCAGAAATGGGCCAAGACCCCCGCCGTGATCATAGTGGCCGTGGGAGAGAATTCCTGTCTTTATGCGAGCAAGATCCTGGCCAAGTGACTCGGCATTCCGGATGAACGTCCCGTCCTGTCCCATATCAAAAAGGAGGAGCCTGCCCCGGGCTTCGATGAGGAGCGAGAGCCCGTGCTGTGGTACAAGCCCGGGCTGTTTTCCCGGTGTATTCTCGATCAGGGTAGTAAGATACATGTCCCCGCTGGCTCCCTGATTCCTGTTCATTGAACAATAAGGGGCATAAGGGTAACTAAAACGGCAAATCGCCGGATGTCAGGATTCCAGACTATCGGTTCACGGGCCAGGAGCCTGGAATCATTTCCTCCCGTACCTTCGCACATGTTCCCATGCCCGATGAAGGGCGGGATCTTTTTCCGGGTTCCCGTATAAGGAGACATCCCGTCGCCCGTACCGGTCCCGATCTTCACCTACCGGGCAAACCTTGATGCAGATTCCGCAGGGTGATACGAAGTGGCGGTGCAGTTCCGCAGTCCACGAAGCACACGCATGTTTATCGGTAAGGGAAGAGGGATACCCCCCTGGTCCCAGGGCTGAAGAAGGGCACATCTCGACACATCGCATACAACGGGTGCAGAGGTCCTCTTCAAGGAGTGGATCGGGTGGGAGGCGTGCTGCAGAAAGGACGGTCCCGAACCGGACCCGTGGGCCGTACTGAGGGGTGAGGATCATGTTGTTCACGCCAAAGTTCCCAAGTCCTGCAAGATAGGCAGCATGGCGGTGAGAGAAGAAGGCAACCGGATTTTCCAGGAGCACCTCGATCGATCCGTATCCGTCCCGGGGGATAAAAACAGAGGGATACCCCCGGGCTGTCAGATACTCCGCCAGCCGGTAAGTATGCTGATCGAGGAGCGCGTTCACGGTGATGTAGAGTTCCCGGTAGTGGATCGAAGGCGAGGTTTCCAGTGCCGGGAGGGACACAGGAAGCCCGATAACAATCGCCGATTCCGCCTCGGGAAATATGGACCGGGGATAGAATTCCTTCGGCATCCATGGCTGGAACGGCGGATCTTCCCAGCGGTGTACGTCGGCAACTCCGACCAGGGGGATCTCCAGTCCCCGGCACCGTGACCTGATCGACTCTTTCAGTGCTTCATGCATTCCAGGTCAAAGGATATCTGGAGTTTCCAGGCAAAAAAAGGTACTATCTGAATAAAGATGGCATTTCACTGGCCGGATTCAGTCTGGAGCGCCGGATGCTGCGTGCCATGTCCCATATCCGGGCCAGGCTTACTGAATGCCTTTCAGTCTCTCAACCATTTCCTGCGCGATGGTCCTCACATAGCCGTTCTTATCGTGACAGGCCTCTGAAAGTGGTCCGATTGCGCGTTTGTCGCCCATTTGTCCCAATGCCACCACACAGGCAAACCGCACATCATGATCCTGATCACCGAGCATCCTGACCAGGTGTTCATATGCCCGTGGGTCTCCGATTCCCCCGAGGGCATCAATGGCGGCCAGTCGGACTTTCTTGTCGCTATCCCAGAGATTGATAACCAGGTACTCGACTGCGTGGGGGCCAAGTTTCCGTAATTCGGATATCGATCTCCAACGATCTGTGCCGGACATATCTGCCGGCTCTTCCAGTTTCGCATTCATGAAAACCCCTCCTTTTATTTGGAAGAAAAATGGCAGTAATCTGCTGCTCCACTATTGGTCCTGAAAAAATTCGTGTTTGAAGTATATCCATGAACATAAATACCTTTGCCCGCCAATCCGCTCGTATGAGGAAGGCCTGTTTCTGGAATGAGGACGGTGCAGCAATGGTATAAAGCGATTATCCGGCCCTGCCTGCAATCTTCATAATGCACTTCAAGATCAAACCCCTCGCCTTCCTTTTTCCTCGATATCAGCCTCCATTAAATGAAAACGTGGGAATTCCCTCATGGTCCGGATCCTGGAGTAACTCTGACCGGTACCTGGAGCGGGACATCTTTTTTCGATCATGGTCATCGATCGCCTCGTGCATCCCGGGTTCTTCACCAACAATGCATGTATCCTTTGAACCATGTGCCGGGATGATGACCCCCGGAAAGACCGAGAGACAAAAAAAGGAGAGGTTCTGATTATAGCACCCGGACTGTAAGATCGTACAGTTCGGTCTTCTCGATGAAAGTGAGATTCACGGGAGTGCCCCACATCTGGATGGTGGCTGCGTCTTTCACCAGCTCGAATTCAAACGCGATGCGGAGTCTGTCAACCTCATACTCCGGGACAAGATTGAGCGGCAGGTAGTGTTCTCCGTCATCACCGGTAATTCCAAAGAACCCACCTTCAAGGTCGATGAAGGCAATGGTACCTTCCGCGACCCATGGACGCCGGTATTCACCGTGAACGGCATGTTCGCCTCTCCCTGTTGCTTTTAATGAGAATGCATGGATCCCTCCGGAGCCTGCCATCATGCCAGGGGGTTGGGACGGGATATACTCATCACCGATAAGGGAAAGGCCGTTTGGAACCGTTAGAATCCAGGAATACCCGGTGGTCGGGTTCTCGGCCAGCCGGATACCGAATTCTCCTCCCAGTCCCTGGGAAACGGTTTTTTCGTTATCCCCTTCTGTGTAAATGGTATAATTGAGCGGAATCCCGGTTGGTGGAGGGCTCCCGCCCACCCGTAGATTCAGGGTGAAGCTGGTCTGGTTTCCGGTTGTGGATTCCCATTGCCTTGAATAAATACCGGAAATTGTCTGCATCCCAGGTTGGACTGCTCTCAGGACCCACAGGTAGGTTCCCCCTGCCCCGACCAGTCTGCTGCCCGGATCATCAGGCTGGTAGCTTTCGTTTTCAATGACAAGGCCGGGCGTCACCGACAGCTGCCAGGTAAACCCGGTAGTTGGGTTTCCGGGTAGCCGGAGCTGTATCCTGGCATCAGGGGGGACGTCGTAGGTTTCACCATCGTTGGTCATGCCAAAGAGGTACACCTTACCCTGAACAGGGGGAGTCGGCACAGGAGTTGGCGGCACTTTGTCCTCATCTCCCAAGCACCCGGAGAGCACGGCGGCTGCAATGAAAAGGGTTGCAAGGACCGCGAGGGGAATGATTTCTTTCTGCATCAGGTATCATCTCACGTTGTGTGATAACCGTCTTTTTATCCCGATTTACATAAATCTTCTATTAGCCATGAAATTCTTTGAAGTTACAGGGCATTCCCGTTGCCGGGAATGAGAGGGTATCCCCGTTCACTCCTGCCACTTCTGGTAAGTATTATGTGCCTTCCATCTATGTAGGTGCATGGAACCCACCTGCAAAAAAAGCCAAAATTATTGATATTGTGTATTCTGTAAAAATCCCAAATAATACTCTGCTTAGTATATTCAGGAGGGCTGGTACCCCTTCAACTACTAAAAATTTAAAAAAACTGATTATCTGTTTTCAGGATTTTCTTGCAATTATTAAAAATTGTTTTCCAAAGATTTTCCATAAGAGCCTGCATTTAAGAAAAACTTTTAGAAGTATTAAAGGAGGCTGTCCCCCTCCCCTCGACATTGTATATGGTAAAAATTTTGGCACTACATCCAAAATTTCAAAACCAGAGAGCTTTAAGACTTCAGCCATTGAGTTATCGGAGATAGGAATGTAGTGATCCCAAAAATCCCAGCATTTTTAGCCAGATATCTAATGTTTGGACCCATTAAGATTATTATTCCACCTGGTTTTAAGCATCTAAAGGCTTCATTTAGAGTTTTTCTACTTGCTCTTTTTTGAATAAATGCTCCAAAAAATTACTAGAGAAAACAACATCGATAGAGCTATCCTCAACTGATACCCACTTTTCTGAACATTCTTGATTTAAAAAATTTATGTCATCTGCTAGGTATTTCCTGCCATCTGGATTTAGATCGATCCATATTTTGTTTTGGCATCGATATTTGTAATAAACTCGCCATATCCAGAGCCAATATCCAAAACAGCTGCATCATCTGGAATGTGTTTTTGAAATATATTTTTACACAATATTTTCCATACGTTCTTTCTGTAATCCCTGAGCCTCCAAACCTTATGCTGTACTCTTCTTGAAGTTTTTACCCTTTTCCAAGCTTACTCATCTGTTGCCCTTTTGTTAATTTTCTTCCAAATCCTATAGATTCACTTATTCCCCCTGTCACACCTGCATGAACAGGCCCAAGGCCCGGCTCTGAACCTTTTTTATTGCGGGTGTTTATTTCCGTGGGGTCTTCCGGTAGACCATTCCCTGGAATATGGCGATTGGAACCCCTTTTTCATCGCTTATCCTTACCGTGTAGGTGGCAAGCTTCGGGTTGAGGTCGAACTCCTCTGCATCGGCATAGAGTGTACCGGAGGAAACCGATCTCATATAGGAGATATGGGCATTTATGGCAGCAGCAGGTATGCCATGGGAATTTGACGCAACAGCAAAGGCGGTATCGGCAAGAGTGAAGATGGCCCCGCCGTGCACAGTTCCATGGCTGTTCAGGTGCATGTCGCAAACCTCCATTTTTACCCGTGCCCTTCCCGAAGAAGACTCGAGGAGCGTGATTCCCGCTTGCCGGGCGAAGGCATCTCTTGCGAGAAATTGTTCCGGATCATCCATACGCCCATTGTACTCGTTGTTTGCAATGAAAGTATGGATCCTGTCCAGGCTGAGCTTTGTTTCCGTTTCGCTTCCAGAAATTCAGGATTTTCACGCATACCACCTTCATTCGGGCGTGTATAAAAAACGATGATGATGGACTGCCATGCATACCACCCGTGGGAAGGGGAACGATGATAATGAACAATGTGAAAAGAAAGACGCTTGACAGAGTCAGAGCGGAGAGTTATATAGCCCCTCGTTTCCAGTTCGCGCGTGATTTGGCCTGACAACAACGGATGCTGGACTAGCCGCCCATCGATATGCGGGTGAGAGAGTCCGGACACGAGGCTCGATTTCCGACGGTAAAAGCATTCATGAATTTTAGTAACGCGTAATGTTTTAATCGGGTCCAGGGATCGGCAGAGATAATCCCTTGTTGGGATGATCTCACTGGTAGGAAAAACAAAAAGGAGATCACCCCGGTTGGATATCGTGCACACAATTGAGCTTAAGGTATGCATTTGTGAAGACGGCCAGCCGATACCGATCGAGAGTATTTTAGCATCGGTGAAGAAACCCGGGATCGAATCCCTGCCAACTCGAACGCATACTCGAGGCAATTAATATAACGTCAAATTTCAACTCCGAAGTAATAGCAAGTTTCTCTACCATGACCTGATGAAGGGTGATTCGGTATCACGGTATCTGGATATCGCCTCCTGCGGGAACGTGATGATCTATTTCGATGGGCATCAAGATCCAATCTTCTCTGTGAATTTCATGTTGGTCTCCTAACCGGCGGCCATTACATCATGGGACTGTCCGGGCATCTGGGTAAAGAAGGAGAATAGTTCTTCAGGCCGTATCGTCACCAGCATAAAAATATACCCTCGATCTAACGAAAAGGGAGAATTGGTTTCAGGCCTGGTGACGCTCAAGAAGGGTCTGGGCTGGCAGCCGAATAGTAATATGGTAGCAGGACAACGGAAAAAGCCTTCGGTTATCTTCAGTGAACAACGGTCCAGATTCCTCCGAAAAGACGGTCATACCACGTCTCCTTCCTCCGGTGTATGAAAGAATTGCCTCCCACCCCTCCTGGTATGGAATGGTCTCGATGAATCTGCGGCCAATTTCGACCGGGAGGTCATCCCGTCGTTTATCCACGATCAGGAACAGGTGTCAATCTCGGACATACCAGCGGGAAATACCCTGAATTCAACAGATATGTCGGCCCGGTGTAGCCCATGTGAACAGAACTCGATAAATTCATAGAAAAACTCCAGAAATATCCTGTGTTTATCATTAAGTTCTCCAAGAATGGCTTTTATCGCCATGTCCCGGGCCTGTTCCGGAATCAGTGTCTCAACCTTCAGCCGGTGCATTAAAGCATCTTCTGATTTCAGGTGTTCGAGCATTCGTCTTAAGAGCGTTAATTGCTTCCAGAACTCCCTCTCGTAGGTGGCTGCAGGCGAAGCCAGATCATCGGGCATTTTCTCCCTCTGTTTCCGATTTCTGTTCATCCGATCCGGCAATATATCCTTTCAGAAAACGCTCCATCTCTTTCTTCTTCCGGGCCTGGATCCGATCTCACCAACAAGGAGGATGCAGTTGAACACGAGGACGATACCCACCATGGCGACGCTTACCACGAGCATGAACCCCTGAATCAAGAAATGTCGCCCAGAGAACAGCAACGAAGCAGATCAGGTAAAAAACAATCCATAATCTGGCATTCAGGATATCCATACATTCACTTCTGCATGAAGGAGAAATAAATAAATACTGTTTCTGCTGCAGGGGCTGTGCAGAGAAAAATGAAAAATGCTGTGCTGCAATATCCTCCACCGCCGGGCTGACCATTGGGGCTGTCAATTGGTAGAAGTGTACCGGTACGGGAGGATAATCACAGACTGCTTTATTAAGATCATGCAGCTGTCAGGGGGGTATTTCTGCGATTCTCCAGCGCATCTCCTCGCCGCTGAACAGGGCCGGGAAAAGAGACCGAGCGCCAGGCATCTGCCTGGATATTCGGGGAGTAATGAACGGAGATGATTGGGATCTTCTATGGTTTCTCAACGGCTTCGTCCCTTGAATACCGAATCGAGATACCATGGCTACGGGCAGCTGTCCTGCAAATGGCAGAGTTGTTTTGGGCCGGATAAAATCCATAACCATTAATAGGAAAAGCCTGCACCTCTGTGATGATCGCCATGGAGCGTACTGGACAAGGGGGTTATCTGGCTGCCGGATTCGGGGGGCAGGTACTGAAACTCACCGTTATCGGGATATTTTCAGTAATTGCGCTGGCAGTCACTCTCTTTGCCTTTTTTTCCGATGAAACCTTCTTCGGGCGCTCGTCGTTCTCACCTTCGTTTTCTATTACAGGGATGATCCGGGACCCGCTCTTCATGCTCCTCAATTCAGGCGTTGACCTGATGATTGTTTCGCCCTTGCCCTGCATGCCAAGGACCGTGACCTCATCGAGGGAATCCTGAAAGATATCATGGGGCAATGCCGGGGCAGCCGGGAAGGACGAAGGTGACAGGCTGGGGCAGGCAGAAAAATGGGAAGGCCTGTTCTCCTGGATGTTTCTGAGAAGCATAGGCACTCCGGACTGGCGATGAGGATGACCGGGAGGAAGCGGCCCGGGCACTTGGAGCTCCGGGACCCGGAAGCGGTCGAACCGCTCACCGCAGCACTTGGCGACCAGAGCAGGTATGTGCGTAGAGAGGCAGCAAAGGCGCTTGGCGCAATCGGCGAGAACGGTGTATTCCCCCTCTGATAAAGGCTCTCCCGGGACGAGGATCGGTCCGCACGCGAGGGTGCGGCTGAGGGCCTGGCAATGATGGGCACCATGGCCATAAACTCCCTCGCCCGGGCCCTCGATGATCCGGACTGGCATGTCCGGATGGGTGCTGTGGTAGCTCAGAATTATCGGCGACCGGACCGTCATGCCGGGGATTATCAGGGCGGCAGGAGACGAGAACCGCTGCATGCGCCGCGAAGCGATAAAAGGGCTGGGCAGGATTGGTGGTGATGAAGTCCTCAACCTCTCGCCGACGCTCACCGATGAGGATACCGGCGTGCGGCTCCGGGCGCTGCCGGAGCTTCGGGCAGGACCGGTCGCGATGATGCAATCGCCCCGCTCATAGGTGCCCTGGGAGACCGGGACAGCGGCGTGCGGCTCCGGGCCAGCAGGCTCTCGAGGAGATCGGTAGTCCCGCGGCACGGGCGGTCCTCGAACAGCACGGTGAGCAGGCCGGAAAGGATTGATCTCCTGGTACCCGGCCAGGATCTTTCGGAAATTCTCTTTATCCACGGATTTTCTTGTTTTCTGGTGCTACTTTGAATAAAACTTGGGTGAATGCATCTTGACCTGGATCCGGACATTATCCTGAATAATTATGAGGGGCAGCAATCGGTTGAGGGTTCGGTTGCTGAAGGATAAGAGTTTCCGGGTTGTCAAAGTTTTCATTGAAGAAAGAGGCCAGGATTGAGGCGTTATCCGTGGTAATGGTTGCTTCTGACTGATTCGTCTATGCAGTGTGTAGCCGAGGTGGTATATCCGGTCCCAATTAAAGGCAGGGAAAACGGTGAAAAGCCAGGCTGAAAAACCAGTCCGGAACCCGACCATGAAATGGATCTTTACCCTGTTCATGGGGTCATCCGAAGCCCCCAGTTGCCCTGAACTCACAGATACAGCCGTTTATTGCGAGTCCTGGCAAGGAGGTGGTTCAGATTCTTGATGTTATGGGACCAGTGTTCGGGAAAAATTATCTTAGAGGTCGGCCCGCGAAATGCAGGCTAAAAGGTCTGTGATGTCTTTTTCAATTTCAGCCGATATGCACCCGACATCCTTGAGATCCCTGACCAGGCCTCAGTCAATCCGGTTCCTTTTCGCGGTCAAGTCACTCCGGAGAGAGGACAACAGATCATCATCGTCGGATGGTGTGGATGAAGGAGAGCATGCTCTCATCCACACTGGACTTCGCTCGATCCCTTCATCGCAGGCGTTCCGCCTGTTTCGGGGAATCCGCCTGGAGCACTACGCCGGGTGAAGAGGGCGTGCCCGACGGGAATGAAGCGTACCTGGTTCTTCCTCCAGATCGACATCGTCCAGGTCAAATCCTTGGCTCGTCCAGTCCTCCAGGGAGCATTTCCCGAATTCGCAACCAGGAGCTGCGATTCCATCATGGGCGCATCGTGATCCGGGCAACTTCATCCCTCGTCCTCTAAATCGATAGTGATGGCCGGTTCATCGTCAGGAGATATCCATACGTGCGATCTCATTTTCATCGGCAAAGATTTCCATCGAATTCAAATCGGTATCGAGGATACCTATCGGTTCATCGCCCTGCTCTATCCGCGAGAAGATGAGATTCTCGTCAAGGGCTATGTCCTTTGCAAGAGGAGAGAACGGGCTTGGTTCCTGTTTCTGACGGACCGAGAGACCACTTCAGAATTTACCGAGTCCATTGAGATCTGGCATTTCTGTCATTTAAGTCCGGTTTTTCGCGGACGTCTTTGGAGTCCAGTGCCGGCTCCCGCGGAGCGGCGGCGTGATGCAAAGAGGAGACCCAATCCCTGCCGGAGGGGCTCTGGAGCTCTCGAACCGTGACACCGGCGAGCCGGCAAATGCCGCTTCACTGGGGCGGGTGCACCTGGTTCGCCCTCGCTGATAAAAGGCTTTTCACAGAGCCTGGAGGGAACGGGATGGGAAGACCCGTCGTATCCTCCTCCTCATCGCCATGAATCTGCCTCCGGACACAGGGGTTGTTATCGAAAGACCTGATTCCTGTTTCCCGGTTTTCATCGCCGGTCCCACCTGTTGCCGATGGTTCTGCTGGATCATTGACGTCCGGTTTCTCGCGGTGTTTCCGGGGACACTCTCCCGGGACACTCCCAGACGCCTGAGGACGAACAGAAGTGCTCCGAAAATGCTTATCCCGGCTGCGAGACTCAATTCGGGAATGTTGAGCAGGATCAAGGCTGCCCTCAAGAACCAGGATTCCCAGGACGGCAACAAAACGGACGGTCACAGAATTCATGTCAGACCCCCTGGAATGATGGAATGTTAAAGAACAAACCAACTATAAACGGTGCCGCTATATAAATAATACCGGTTACGGAGCAGAGAATGCTTCCGAAGAAGTAGAACATGTATCGTCCACCTCCGAAGACGATTCTCCTGCCAGTATGTTGGAGATGGTGATGATGGTGATAATGATCATGACGTAGACCGTCATCTCTGCCTCGGGAAATTGACAAACATGGTCACGGCACCCCATGGTTCGCTGACCGCCCCGGCACCGGCCATGAGCACCGCTATTAATCGGGCCGAGGGAGGAGACGACACTGCTGATGGCCTGTGACATGTGCAGAAGGATATGGAAGAGGAAGAGAAGATGGCGATCATCATGGCATGCATGGGGATGAGCAGGACTACGAACCCCATCGGAGATGGGTGTCGGTTGTTCCGGAGCAGCACCTGTTCGAGCATGGAAGATCAACAATCTCCCCTATCTGGTCCGGCGATCCTCCCGCTCGACAGAGTCGCGGAAGATGTTCAGATACTTGTAGATCAGGTTACTGCCGCTTTCCCCGATAAACCGCTCCCAGGTAAGGCGGTCATCAAGACCGAGGTCAAGCTTTTGAATATAATCCGTTCACGAGAGGTTCAAGGGTGGTGAGGGACTTTTTGTCGATCTCTGTCAGGGCATGGGTGATGGTCATCCCTTTGCCGCCCATCACCGATCCGAGGCTTCGGATGAAGACCGTGAAGTCACTGTCCCGGTTGATGATGTTTGAATCATCGAGATACCCGATTATCCCGATCGGGAAGAGGAGGAGGCCGGTGATGAGCATAACGAGGCCATAGGCATTGGAGATAACGCCCATGAGATTGAGCATGAGAAAATGAAAGCCATGGCGGCCGCAACCGGGGAAGCACCTTCCTGCTCATCCGGTGGATCATCCCTGCTCTTTTGACCCCGCGGGAGATCGTGGACTTTCTGATCGGCGGAACGGCCCGATACATGGTAACCAGACCGAACACGGAGACGCAGATGACGATGATATAGAGGATTTACCAGTGTTTCCTGGATGTTTTCCGGCGAGAAAATGGCAACAGAGATCATGATGATGATTCCACGAGGGCTCTGAGAAGAGCATCGCAATGTAGGCATCCCCCCACTTCTTCAGCATCTCGAGACCCTGTTCGTAGGTATTGCGGTAAATGCTCCGGATCGTGATCAGTTCCCGGGAGAGGAAGTCTTCATCTGGAACGCCGGATTCAATGGAGTTGGCGTACCGGTTCAGCATGCTCTGGAGCATGAGGTTCTTCACCCGCTCGGCCATGATTGTCAGTGCATCCACATAAGCCTGTTCCATTTCTTGACGAACGTCTCGATCTTTTCAAAGTATTTCGAGGGTACAAACTCCTTACGGGCTGCGGTGTAGGCAAAGATTTCCGGCCGGGTTGCGCGGGCCGTGGTAATCGACGCCATGTAGGTGACCATGAAGAGGAGGTCGGCGCTCATCCTCTTGTTCTCATTAAATGATGAAAAAAAGTCCCGGATCGATGCCAGGAGTCCCGCAAAAGGAGATGTCCCCTGTTTTCTGGCGCAGCCCTGCAGACAGGGCTTCAAGACTCGGTGACATCTATGGAGAGCAGTCCCTGTTTCTTGACCTTGGTAATCATGTGAAAAAGGTCGTAGAACCCTGTATAGCCTGCTTTGTGAAGACGTTCAAGTATACGGGCTCTCTTTTCGATCTCCTGGTAAATCTGTGCTTTCTTATGGTCAGGGATACCCAGCATGGTGGCCACCTTGTTCTCGAGGAGGTAGGCTGCTGCCCTTACCGGTAAACACGAAGGTATCGGTTACGGGGTCCCAGTGGAACATCTCAACGAAAGAGAATCCCGAGTTTCCGGATTGAAGCCAACAAGTTCATTCACCGGGAGATGATTCTCCGGACCATCTCGCCGCTAGGTCTGCGGACGGCACTCTGGATGACGACCAGGTTCAGATTGTCAACGTAGGTCTTTGGGAATTGATCGGGTCACCACAGAGCCGCTGGATGAGTTTTTCGACCGATGCCGCGTGGAACGTTGAGAGACCGGATGGCCTGTCTGCATCGCACCAAAAGCGACCGAACCTTCCACGCCTCTGATCCTCCCACAAGGATCTGGTTAGGACGCGCCTGGGCGCCGCCCGCAGCAGGTCGAACATTGTTACCTCTCCTCCTTCACCTTCCCCCTCCCCTTTCCCTTGAGACCTCCCGGGTCCAGTTCCGGTGGGGATCTGTAGTTCGGGAGTATCCTCGATAGTGACAATCTTACTTTCGGAGGAATGAAAGGGGTCATGGCATTAAGGCTCGTAGTCCTGCCACTCGCGGTCTCCCGCTCATAAAGTGACATGCCATTCTCGATGCAGATCCAGAGATACCCGGCTATCATGTAGTCGCAGGTCTTGAATTCAACCAGTTTCGGATACTGTTGGATCATCCATCACCTTCGAATGGTGAAATTGCTCCCCCTTCCTGCTGATGTCCGGTACCATTGGCTACGATATTAATACGCGGTTGTCGGGAAGCGTTGAATCGACAATCGGATTCCGGTAGGTGATTGGCCGCTTGGTCCGTTCAGCCAGTTTTATCACGAATTTATGGGACTCTCGGTATTCTTCCAGCCTACCACCGACTTCAAGTCCCTTGAAGATCTTGTGCTCAATGAAGATGGGCCTACCCCATCAGCCGTGAGGCCTTCGATATAGCGATCATTGATGAACGGCTTCCAGCATGCCGATGTCGATCTTGTCCCTTACAAAGGAGATATTCGGGGCTTTGTATTCCGAGGCATTTACGATCGTCGCCCATCAGGCATACATGAAACTTTGCGAGGTTGCATCCGATTTCAAATTTTCCTGGCAGTCAAGTCTTTCTTGAGAAGTCCTTGATCCTGGAACCGACTCCCGGATTTCCTCCATGGGCGGCCAGGGTAGGGCTCGTGGGAACCCTTTCGCCAGGAGTTGGTGCATATGCACACTTGCGAAGAGCCCCTTCAGAACCCCGGCACGCTCTTCATCGGTGACGGAATCGTTACTGAGCGAATCCAGCAGGTCGACGAGAAGAATCTCGACTGCGGGAAGGAGTTCCTGGACACTGTGCAGGAAAGATGGTTCAATCGGGATATAATAATTCCTCGCATCATTGACATCGTGAAAGATATGGACAAAAGTCGTTTCATCGGCAGGATAGATCAGGTTCGGTTCCTTGATCGCTAGATCGCGCTTCAGTTCCGAGAAAAAGGGGATCCCGTTAACATCAACCGGAAAGAGGTGCATATACTCCAGGAGGTGGGGAGCCTGTCTCACTTAACCTTGGCATTGACCGGAAGGATCCTTGCAGAGAGCGCATTCCTCGATATTGTTCAGACAGTCATTTCCTTCATCGGACCGTGATGATAGCTCGAAAGGAAGGACCGGTGGCAACGTGAGGATTCCACACTAGACACGCGCCATTGAGGGTTGGGATGATCTTCATCCCGTGACCTGGATATGCCTCAAGAGCCGACCAGGTTCCCGGTGGTCTTACGGGCTCCCGGAACTTTCACCACTTCCATGACCATTACGGCTTTATCCCCAATGAGGGATTTCTTCATCATCAGGTGCGCATCGCAGATTGACCGGATACGGATCAGGTGTCCTCTTCAAAAGCATAGTTATGCAGGGTGATCAGGATTGTTTTGCCTTTATCGACCAGGGTTTTGCAATTGGGGAGGAAGGTGAGGATGGCGGCCTGCGAAGAGTATTTGTAGAACATGGTGAGGAGTCGATGATGTGGACTTCTGCCCGGCTTTTCCTGATGTGGTTGATGACATGGTCGAGGATCCCTCCATCTGTTCTTCCGACCAACTTAAGTCAGCGGCATGGATGGGAATAACCTGACATACCCCCCATGCAAAATAATCCGATACGTCAAACCTCATAGATCGATCTGCGAGAGGAAATTCTTTGCTGTCGCTCAGTTGAGAAAATGTCGAACCGCCTAAGTTTCCCCGCGTCATCAGGTTTCAAGGTCAATAAAATATTCTGGTTCATGCTGAGGTTGGAATCGAGTGGTTCCCGAAAGAGCCCCAGTTCTTGATTATCGGTTTCGAAAAAGCAAAACCATGGATGGAAATCAGGTCATGCGGGGGAGTTGCTCACCATTGCATCGGAAAGGATTTCACAACGAAATGTCGTCTTAACCGGGAATTGTATTCGTATAAATCGGTGAGCGGGATGCAACCGGCGCAGCAGCGGTAATCAAACAGATGATCCAGCACCATGCAAGGACCTGGAACCAGTCTATTATGGCCTGCGGTTCTCAATCATCTCACAGCAGCCAACCGCATATGCCCGGTTCAGGAAATGGCGGTTGCAAACGGTATGCCGATTCGGATTCTCATGCTCCTTGACTTTTCTTTCTCCCTGGTGAAAGGAAGTAAGAGGAAGCCGTAGCATACCCTGAGATAATCCAGCGGGCGAGGATGGCAAAAACGAATCACTACCTGATCCTCATCGACACTGACCGAAGATGCATTTCCGAGACGAAAACGCGCCAAGCATGCACGGAGTGTCCTGATGGACTCCATCGATAAATGCTGTCTCAAACTGATAGCCATGAAAAAATGAGCAAAAGTGCCGAAGTAGGAAACGCAGATTGCGGAGAAGATTAATCGTGAAACCAATATGTTAATCTTCAGTTTGGTGTAACCAACTACTCAACCATGGCTCAAAAATTCCAAAATGTTAAATGGTCTTTCTTTTGGATTTGTATCCATACGCTTTCAGTTATTCTGATGACGTTTTATTAAAGATGTCAATAACTATCTTTTATTTTTAGTTCTTGCTGGTTTGGAATTACTATGGAAGGTGCAAGAAACTGTCCGTTCTTTCACCCGAGAGAAACCATTTAGACTCGATTTTTAATTTTGTTTTCTGGGCATTAATCTCACTTATTTCTTTTGGTGTCATCGAACAGATCCTATTCTATTTCCAGATCGAGGCTGGACTTTTTTTTTGTTTTGATGGGATTTGGAATTTATACCATTAGTCAAGTCGTAATCCGGATTACATATAGCTATCAGAAAATGCCATATAAAAATAAGAATTTTATAAAATCTATTTATTGCTTTAATTTTCTTTAGTGTGTTATTTTAACCGTACAATCGCAATCTTTTTCTCCGGAAAATACCAAAACCCCCTACCCCAACCCCAAAACAACTGGAAAATACGCTGTGAAATGTTGCAACTGATGACAATGGGTTAGAAGGGATGGGAAACCGGTAATAATTTTGCTGGCCAATACTCTGTATTAAGGTATATTTAGATCGTTCCGGAAAGGATGGCATGCGTAGCCTTTAAAACCCCCAATCGGTAAACTATGAATATGTTGAGTCACAATTCCCAATTAAATGGGTGTGGAGGTAATGTTGATCGCAACACACATAGTCACAAGGATTGGTCTTTACCAGAAAACTGAAATCACCAATAATTGTTGATGACTCCACATCCACCAGAAACTCAATCCAAAACTTAGAATCGGCAATAATTACGACACCATCGAGTTACTCATCAACTCAAGCCAAGATTGATCGAACACCGCTCCAGGCTAATAGTCAAATTGTTACCACAACCTTGACGTCTCAAATACCAACAGGAGTTAAGGTCCCAATTACCGAAAATCTTGAATAAGCACATTACTACCGCAATAAAGTTACTGGCGCAAATATACCCAATTTAGTATGGTCTACTACTCTTGCTACCAGTGCGGAAAAGTGGGCATACTACCTGGGGGCAATAATTTATTCAGCACAGTGCGGGCATAGTGGAAAATCCTGCAGGGTACCTTCATGGACATCGGCAATTGATGGATTGGGGATCGGAAGAATCAAATTCTTATTTATGCTCCTTTTTGGAAATGCGGCAAGCAAAACTAGAAATTGGCATGACGTTGGCACTATACGCAAATTATCCGAAAACAACTACCCAGTGTGGTTGTGGATGTGCTCCACATCCTACGTATGGAACTGTATACGTTTGCCAATATGCTCCGGCAGGTAATATTTTGGATATTACCCATATTGAGGATTGAATAACAATGGTTTGAAAGGGCAAGAGTATTACCCTTCTCGGTTAGAATCCGGTTTTAATCCTGGAGGAGTGATAGGTTAAGTCCGTGGAGTCTTTTGTTGTGTAACCTTTTTCAGGAAAGCGGAATATCACTCATCGGGAGGCGAACAAAAGTCAGAGTCAATTAAAGATGTCCGTTGAAAAC